>NZ_VAWF01000001.1:632804-1265608 GCF_005869845.1 Fodinibius saliphilus
AGCAGGTAAGTGCCGAGAGAGGTACACACAAAAATCACCAATCCCCAAAAAAGATGCTGGCTCTCCTCAAAAATATGTAATTCGTTATACACCATTAAATTGGGATTAATCAAAAATTTTGCCAATATAAATTTCCTCAAAGAGGAAATCCTTAAATTTTGAGATATTCATTAATAAAAGTCCCAGACGTTTAATATCTTTCGCCATCAAAATTAACTGATAATCAATAGTTGTACATGAGCAGTTCGGTTCACGAAAAATATGAAGCAGTTATTGGGCTTGAAGTCCACGCCCAGCTTTTAACAGAAAGTAAAGCTTTTGCGCCGGTATCCACAGAATTTGGCGGATCACCGAATACCCAGGTCTCACCACTTTGTTTAGGACATCCGGGTACACTTCCTGTCTTAAACGAGAATTTAGTGCGTTATATTATTAAGATGGGGTTGGCTACCAACTGTGATGTTGCCCGGAAGTCTATATTTGCGCGGAAAAATTATTTTTACCCAGATCTTCCTAAGGGATATCAGATTTCGCAATATGATACACCGATTTGCCACGATGGGCATATAGATATTACAACGGATGGTGAAGATAAACGGATCGGTATAACCCGTATACACATGGAGGAGGATGCCGGAAAATCGATTCATGATCAGGACCCTTATCATACCTTGATCGATTTAAATCGGGCCGGGGTACCGTTGATTGAAATTGTATCCGAACCCGATATCCGAACACCTGCTGAAGCGTATGAATACCTGAAACGAATTAAGCAGATTGTACAGTACCTGGAGATCTGTGATGGCAATATGGAAGAGGGTAGCCTCCGATGTGACGCTAATGTTTCGGTACGTCCTATTGGTCGAGAAAAGTTTGGTACTCGTACCGAGCTAAAAAACATGAACTCTTTTCGTAATGTTGAGCGGGCCATTCAATACGAAATTGATCGGCAAATTGCACTTATCGAAGATGGTGGGGAAGTTATACAACAGACATTGCTCTGGGATGCTAATAAAATGGAAACCCGGACTATGCGTAGCAAAGAAGAAGCGCATGATTACCGTTATTTTCCCGAGCCGGATATTCCACCGGTTGTTGTAACCGACGAGATGTTAGGGGAAATTAAGGAAAAACTTCCGGAAATGCCTGATGTGCGAAAAAAGCGATTTCGGGATGATTTTGATATGAGCATCGCTGATGCCCAAACGCTTACCGAAGATCGGTATCTGGCTGATTATTACGAGACGGTGCTTTCTTATGTTGATTATCCAAAAGCGGTAGCAAACCTAATTTTATCTGAAGTACTGCGTGTACTTAATGAGCAAAGCATTGGGATTAAAGACTTTTCTATTTCAGAAGAACGACTAGCAGGGCTTATTGAGCTTCGGGAAGGAGATAAGATAAATTCTTCAGCAATGACTGAGATTTTTGATGCGATGCTTGAAGAAGATAAAGAAGCTGAAATACTTGCTAAAGAGATGAACTTGATACAAGTTTCTGATAGTAGCTTTATTGAGCCGATTATTGATGAAGTTCTTGAAAAGAACCCTGATGAAGTAGAACGATATAAGGATGGAAAAAAAGGACTAATCGGATTTTTTATTGGCCAGGTGATGCAACGTTCACAGGGAAAGGCCAATCCCAATATGGTTCGTGAGATCATTAGTGAACGGTTGGATGACTAATTAGGGGTATTGCATAAATTCTATTCTATTTTAATATGACAACTTTTATACATCGGTATTTGGGGATAGTCCTGATCGGGCTAATGGCATTGGCATGTTCTAAAAAATCAAACATAAAGACGGCACATATATCGGCTGAATTTTCAGTTGCTGACTCAGTACAGAGATCGAATGATTACTCCGGTATTGGGTTGGCTGTTATAAAAAAAGATTCAGCAAATACTAATGCTGATACCCTGTTTTATGCCATTACGGATTCAGCAGGTGAATTTTCGGGGCAAGTTTCATTTGAGAAGAAACAGCGATATCCTGCTATCATAAGTCGAAACAGCACAAATTTGGGAAGGGTTGGAATAATACTTGCTGATGGAGATTCTATCCATATTAGTGGAACGTTACCAAATTTGGAAAAGTCATTTTCAATTTCCTCGACAGAGCATAATGCGATGGAAGTGTATGACCGAGTTAATAAAAACTTCAGTAGAGTTCAGCGTTATGCACAAGCAGGACTGCTAAAAGGAGATACTCTCAGGCAAGAATACGTGAAATTTAGCGATATCTATTGGGATGTCTACGCTGAACAACGAGGTACTTTTGCATCAGAACTTGCGGCACGCAGGGCAATTCAGGTACTGCAGGGGATAGATAATAATAAAATGATGGCACGTCTCCGCGCAGTGCAAAAACAAGATAAATTTAGTGATGTGGGGGCAACGATTGGTAAAAACTATATCGCTAAGACTAGAGGATTAGACCCGGCTCTCAGCTATTTGGATACATTAAACGATATTACAGAGAATAAGAACAAATTGATGCTTATAAACATGGAACGCATCAAACTTTTGTATGACAGTGCTCGTGTTGATGCAGCAAAAAAAGAATTAGATGCATTTAAAGAACGGTTCTCTGAGAGTAATCAGCCTGAAGAATGGGTTAAATCTATGAGTTATGACTTAAGTTATTTATCACCGGGTGATACTATCCCAACTTTTGCATTTGAGGATAACGGTCGAAAAATAAGTCAACAATCCTTATTGGGTACTCCTTATATCCTTGAAATAACAGATCTGTCGAATCGATTATATCAGAGCCAATTTGATCGGACAATAGCAATTCATAGTATTTATAAAAATTTTGGTTTACAGGTCATAACGTTACCACTCAATCAAAGCCAGATTACCATTGATGCTTTCTTTGAAGAACGACTTAAACCGTGGCCGGTTGCCGATGCCGAGTCTTTTGATAGACAACAGTTAGTAGAAAAATTCAATATTCGATTGGTCCCAACACGTTTCTTGGTTAGTAGTAAAGGAAAAATTATCCGAAAATATGTAGGTACTGAATATCAAGACGTCATTAATGGTATTAGAACACTCATTAAAAAAGAAAAAAAACCAGCATCATGAGGAACTTTTTAATTGCCGGCAATTGGAAAATGAATTGTGGCATATCTGCTACAACCGAACTTCTTAATGGTATAAAAGAAATCACAACGTCACTGCCCAAGGGTGTAGATGGTTTGGTATGTCCGCCTTCGATCTCATTACATGCTGCAGCCAATGTATTGCAAGGTATTGAAGGCCTCTCTCTGGGAGCACAAAATGTCCATTTTGAAGATAATGGAGCCTATACCGGAGAAATAAGCACTCAGATGTTAAATGAAATTGGGTGTGAATATGTGATTTTAGGCCATTCAGAACGGCGTGAATACTTTGGAGAGACAGATAAAATTGTAAATGCCAAGGTGCTAAAATCGTTAGACGATGACTTGAAAATAGTTATCTGTGTTGGTGAATCTCTAAAAGAGCGAAAAGCGGATGAGCATAAGTTACGGGTTCGTAAGCAAATACAGGCTGCTCTAACAGCCGTTGAAGAGAAAGATGCCGCAAAGGTCGTGATCGCCTACGAACCTATTTGGGCTATAGGCACAGGAGAAACAGCAACTCCTGATCAGGCTCAAGAAATGCATAAGATGATTAGATCAGTGCTTGAAGGAGTGTTTAGCCAGAAAAAGGCCGAAAAGATTCGAATACTATATGGAGGTAGTATGAAGCCCCATAACGCAGAGGAACTTTTACAACAACCTGATGTTGATGGAGGGCTTATTGGTGGAGCTTCATTAAAGGCCGATAGTTTTACTGAGATTATTGATATTGCTGATCAACTTTCATCATAACAGAAATAACAACTTGTTTTGAAGTTGAAGTCGGTTGTTGTAAACATTATTTGTAAATAAAAAATATTTCCAGGAAGAATAAACCAGCAATAACACATGAATGTACTACTTCTAGGAAGCGGTGGACGTGAACATACTATGGCGTGGAGCATCGCCCAATCAGATAAGTTGAACCAACTATATATTGCGCCGGGCAATCCGGGGACCGCAGAGTTAGGGACAAATGTTGATCTGTTACTGTCAGATTTTGATGCCATCCTCAAATTTATAGAGAAGCATGATATATCGCTAACGGTAGTGGGGCCCGAAAAGCCGTTAGTCAATGGCATTACTGATTTCCTAGAAAAACACGGTCATAGTGTTTTTGGACCGTCGAAATATGCTGCTCAACTCGAAGGTAGCAAGAAGTTTGCCAATGAGTTTATGAAGGAAAACCGTATTCCAACAGCCGATTTTGAAACCTATACCCGCAGAGAGTTCGATAAAGCACTTGGAGTCATTAAATCAAAGGGGGAATATCCCGTAGTGCTGAAAGCAGATGGTTTGGCCGGTGGAAAGGGCGTTTTTATCTGTGAGACAGAACAAGAAGTTGAAAAGCGTCTTAATGAGCTTAAAAAGAGTGATAAATTTGAAGATGCTGCCCAAACCCTGGTCGTTGAAGAATTTATGGAAGGGCAGGAGGCTTCGGTCTTTGTTATTTCTGATGGTCAGACTGCTAAAATTCTACACTATGCGCAAGATCACAAACGAATTGGGGATGGTGATACCGGACTGAATACTGGTGGTATGGGAGCTTATGCCCCAACTCCTGTAATTGGCAGTCGTATGCTCCAGCGCGTTGAAAAAGAGATTATCTTGCCCACAATATCAGCAATGTTATTAGATGAGCATCCTTATAAAGGTATTCTTTATTGTGGTCTCATGATTACAATTGACGGACCCAAAGTGGTAGAGTTTAATTGTCGATTAGGAGATCCCGAGTGTCAGGCTATTTTACCTGCAATTGAATCTGACTTTCTGGATTTAATGTATGCAGCTTCTAATGGTGAGCTCGATTCTCGAGATGTAGCGATAGATAAACTATATCGTTGTTGCGTGGTTTTAGCCTCCGATGGGTACCCTCTGGAATACGAGAAAGGGAAAGAAATTTCGGGTATTAATGATGTTTCTGATGATACATTGGTATTTCATGCTGGCACAAAAGAAGAAGATGGCCATATTTATACCGACGGCGGCCGGGTAATGAGTGTAGTAGGTGCTGCTGATACGTTAGGTAAGGCTATTAAAAAGACTTATGATGAAGTAGATAAAATCTCTTTTGAAAACAAATACTATCGAACGGATATTGGAGCAAAAGGACTAAGGTACAAAGACCAATAGCTTTTTGCTGCAAAAGGGAGTGAGAACCTAATATTATAGTAGTTACGTACTATTAAATAGTTTGGGGAGTTTGCTTCTTTTTACTTTTCCTGTTCTGGTTTTGGGAATTTCGTTGATTTGAATAATCTGTTTAGGAATCTTAAAAGAGGCTAATTCAGATTTCAATGAATGTTGGATTTTTCCCTCATCAAACGAATGATTTTCTTCGGGCACGACTGCAGCTACAACCTTTTGCCCCCACTCTTTATCAGCTAAGCCTACTACAGCTGCTTCAGATATACTATCGAGATTGGTAAGAACCTTTTCCACTTCAAAAGGAGATACATTTTCTCCCCCCGTAATGATAAGGTCAGTTCGGCGTGTTTCTATAAATAATTGATCATTGGCATTGAGGTGCCCAAAGTCGCCTGTATTAAACCATCCGTTACTATCAAAGACTTTTGAATCAGGGATATTTACATATCCATCAAAAACTTGAGGCCCTTTAAGCCATATTGATCCCGAGTTATTAAAGCCTAAAGGGGCACCACTTTTGTCTCGGATTTGAATATTGTTGGGTGAAAAAACTTTACCAACACTACTCATGGGGCCATATGTGCCTTTAGGTTTTAGAATCGGGTTTGCTGCAATCTGGGCACATGTTTCAGTCATTCCATAGCTGGGTACTAAGGGTACACCACGATCATTGCATCTTTTTACTAGTTGAGAGTCTATTGGCCCCCCTCCAAGTAAAATTGCATGAAAATTGTTGTGTACATGAAAGTTTCTCCTCTTAAGTAACCGTTTAAGCATAGTGGGTACCAGCGAGGCTGCTTGGAATAGCTTATTCTCAGAGAGAAATGTATGAATCATGTCAGGGTGAAAGCTTTTCATCCTGAAAATCGAAGAACCATATAATAAAGAACGCAAAATTATGGAGATACCCCCAATATGATTGAGGGGAAGGCAAAGTAACCAAAAATGATTAAGTCTTGGTTTGAAATTCCGAGCCGATGCTTCAGCAGCAAAATGCATTTGTCTGCGTTTCAGAGGAACTATTTTAGGTGTTCCTGAGGTGCCGGATGTAAAGAAATAACCAAAAATACTTTCAGGCTCTGTTGATGGCATGAAATTTTCAGCTGCATATCCCAGCTTTACATCAACAGTTAGGGAGCGAGGTAAATCTAATTGCTTAATGTCAATCTGCTGAGAATAGTCTAGTTTTTTTTGTGATTCTTTACTACTAAAAATTAAGCCGGTATCAATATGTTGAAGTTGTGTTTCTAGTTCAGCAGCAGTTGATTCGGTATCAAAAGAAATAAAGGGAATACCCAAGTTCCAGCAGGCGGCAATGGCAAAAACCAATGTATCCGTCGAAGGTGAGATGAACCCAACCGGTTTATCAAAGTCGTGATCAAAATCGAATAAAAATTGAAGAAAAAAACGCTGGAACTGTTTTAGGTCACCATAACTGTGTAATCCAAAACTGGATCCAAGAAAAAGATCTTCTGCCCTGGGAGCAGAAAATGTAGGGACCTTATTTTTAGTTTGCGTTTTCACTTCCATAGTTTAATTTGAGATAATTGTTCTAGTATATGTGAATCTATACTAAAAGGAATATCCTTAAATGGGAGTTGGTACACTCCGTTAAATATATTATTTGAGTCGTAAATAAGATCACGATCTAGTAAGGAACCTGTTGTTAAGCCATGTGCTGATTGGTTGCTACCCAGTCCAGAGGCGAAAAGAGCAGTTACTATACGGCCGATTCCACTTTCCAGACTTGTGGTATATACTGTTTTATTATCATGAGTATTAGCAAGGGTATTTGTTGCAAATATTTTTTTAAAATTTCCTAATACCATCGGTTTTATAATCACATGTGATGTAAATGGTAAAATGTCTGGCCAAAAATCATCTTTAATTATAGTTTCGTCGATACCTAATGGCAAATTTGTAGCCTGAAAGAGCTCCTTATACATTTGAGTAGTAGCCCGTTTTAAAGGCTCTTCCAGGTATTCAATATCTAAGGGTGAAAATAGCTTGCAGTTTGTAATGGCTTCTTCTAATGTCCAAGCTCTATTGGCATCGAGTCTAATTGTTAATTCAGGAAAAGTAGAACGAATTTCCCGAAGTTGCTGATATTCAGTCTCAATACTGCGACCTACTTTAAATTTGATTGTTTTAAATCCTTTTCTGGTTAACTGATGAACTTCAGTACAAACGTTTTCTGACAGTAAATTTCCTAAAGTATTAACTGGTACTGTTTCATTGTATGTTGAAAATAAAATATCTGCCATATTAATTCCCTTATCTAATGCAGTAGTTTGATAGGCAATAGTATCAAGGCCGAAGGTTAGAGAGGGACTAAAGGTAAATTTATCATACATTTTTTGGAGTTCAACGACAGGAGATGAACTTTTTAATGTTTCAATAATTATATCAACATGTTCTTGAAGTTCTGTTTCGATCTTATCGAGTGAGTTTTTTGAAAAGCCGGGGAGAGGAGCTATTTCTCCGAATATTTTTTTTCCACTACTAGTTTGGTATACCAGTACAATGCCTTTCCTGTAGGCGAAAGTTTTGCTACTGGTATCTAATTTTTTTTTGAAAGGTAGGTGATATTGATAAGCTGTTAAACTCATAGTACATCTAAAATAATAGCAGTGCTAAATAAAACACCAAATAAGACCATAAATTGAGCGGTGTGTTCAAGTGTTTTATTTAGTTTCCGTTTATCTTTATTAGTCCAAATTCGAAATAGTAATATAACTGCTATGGGTAAGCTTAGATAGGGAATTAATATTACTGTACTGTATCCCAGTTGGTAATAAAAATAAAGGGGAACCACCCAGCTAATTATCACCATAGTTAAATATTCCCACCGCAATACCCCTTCTCCGAAGAGAACTCCCAGGGTATTTTTTCCGGCCGGACCATCCTGTTCAATATCTCTTAAATTGTTAACGACTAATATATTGGTAGAAAGTGCTCCTACAGCCAGAGAGGCCCAAAAGGAGGAAGCACTCCACGTCAAAGTATTTATATAATAGGTACCCATAACAGCAACAATGCCAAAAAACAGGAATACAAAAAGGTCACCTAACCCATTATATCCTAAGGGGAAAGGTCCGCCCGTATAAAGTATGCCACATATTAATGATAGAATTCCAATTACTAAAATTACCCAACCGGCATGCCAAACAAGGTACAACCCCAATAGAAAGGCAAGACCCATAGTAACAAGTGTGGCATTACGCATGGTATTGGCAGAAATTTGTCCTGTAGCAGTTGCCCGCTCAAAACCAATACGTTCTTCAGTGTCAGCACCTTTTTTAAAGTCAAAATAATCATTAGCAAAATTAGTTCCGATCTGAATTAAAAAGGCACAAAGTAATGCGACAATAGTTGGAATTAGATCAAAGGCGTTATTGTGATAAGCAAGGGAAGCTCCAACACAAACGGGCACAAATGCCGCAGCCAATGTTTGAGGACGCGCAGCTTGAATCCAACATTTCAGATAATTGGTGTTCGGCATGGTAAAAAATGGGGTAAATATTGGGGATAATTTGTTGGTCCAATAATAGTAATAAATCCTCTGCTTAAAAAAACAAGCCATCACTGTATTTATACAAAATTAAATTAGATGATAGTTGATATTAAGCCCCCTAAACATAAAAAAATTAAATAAATGAAATAATATACCTTTTAAATTAATGCTTTAATAAAAAAATAATTAAAAAATTTGTGCAATTATATAAATCTTAATTATCTTTAGAGCGATTCGAAAACGATCACTTAAAAAAATAAAGAACACACTACTTCAATGACTAAAGCACTTAGACGTTACGACACGCTGGCTGCTGCACGGAACTGGTCTCCCAACAAAAATGGGGAGCCTATGGAATCCATGAATGTAACGGAAATATTCGGTGAGAATATATTCCAGCAAGAAGATTTAAAGGAGCAACTTCCCAAATCAATTTGGAAAGATCTTGAAAAGACAATCCACGAGGGGGAGCAGTTGAATCCCGATGTAGCTGATGCTGTAGCCGTAGCGATGAAAGATTGGGCGATGAATAAAGGAGCCACACATTTCACACACTGGTTTCAGCCATTAACAGGTTTAACAGCAGAAAAGCATGATAGTTTTATCACCCCTAATCAAGGTGGCGGGGCTATTGCTGAGTTTTCTGGAAATGATCTGATTCAAGGTGAGCCTGATGCATCCAGTTTTCCTAACGGAGGGCTTCGCCAGACATTTGAAGCTCGAGGATATACTGCTTGGGATCCAACGTCTCCGGCTTTTATTATGGAGAATGAAAATGGGTCTTACTTGTGTATTCCAACTGCTTTTGCCTCTTGGACAGGCGAAGCATTGGATCATAAAACACCGATATTACGATCTAATGAAGCATTGAATAAACAGGCCAAAAGGGCACTTGACCTGTTTGATGTTGAAACCAAACGTGTTGCTGCTACGGTAGGTACCGAGCAGGAGTATTTCCTGATTGATCAGGAATTCTATTATCGTCGTCCTGATTTAATGACCTCGGGTCGAACATTAGTAGGAGCAAAACCTCCCAGGGGGCAGGAGATGGATGATCACTATTTCGGTTCTATCCCGGAACGTGTACTCTCTTTTATGCTTGAAGCTGAGAAAGAACTATATAAATTGGGGATCCCGGTAAAAACGCGACATAATGAAGTGGCTCCTAGCCAGTATGAAATTGCACCTCTTTTTGAGACCTGCAATATTGCCGCCGATCATCAACAGCTGATGATGATAACACTCAAGCGTATTGCCAGAAATTATGGCCTTGAGTGTATGCTTCATGAAAAACCGTTTGATGGACTTAATGGAAGCGGTAAGCACCTGAACTGGTCTATGGCTACTAAAGAAGGTATGAACTTACTGGAGCCCGGTGATAATCCGCATGACAATATGCAGTTTCTGTTCTTCTTTACAGCTGTACTAAAGGCTGTTTATGAAAACCAAGATCTGCTTCGTATCAGTATTGCCCATGCCGGTAATGATCATCGATTGGGAGGAAATGAAGCACCCCCAGCCATTATTTCTGCCTATATTGGTGAGCAGCTCGAAGATGTATTAACCCAGCTGCTTAACGGTGTGGCAAAAGAATCAAAGCAGGGTGGTCTTTTAGGACTTGGTTCACCTGTATTACCTTCACTGCCAAAACATGCCGGTGACAGAAATCGCACTTCTCCTTTTGCCTTCACCGGTAATAAATTTGAGTTCCGTGCGGTAGGTTCCAGTCAATCGATTTCATTCCCAATTGTGGTGCTAAATACCATCGTTGCAGATGCAATTGATGAATTATGCACTAATCTGGAAGCTGAAGTTGATGGAGCTAACTCATTTGAAGATGCTCTGGGTACTGTAATGCAAGACGCATTGGGGGAATGTAAAGATATCATCTTTAACGGTGATGGTTATTCAGAAGAATGGGAAAAGGAAGCTGAGGAGCGTGGTTTACTTAACCTTAAAACTACTATTGATGCATTGCCAAAATTAACTGATGAGAAAAATATTTCGCTTTTTGAGAAGCACAAAGTGCTAAATAAACGCGAAATACACTCACGTCAGGAGATATGGGCAGAGCAATATTTAACAACCTTAAATATCGAAGCAGATACCACTGAATCGATGGCAAAAACAATGATCTATCCTGCCGCAGTTCGTTATATGAATGAATTGGCAGAAAATGTGGAGCGTGTTCAAGAGCTTGGCATTGACAGCAAAGGATCTAAGAACATGCTTAAAAAAGTTAATAAGGGGTTAAATGACCTCGGCACTGCACTTGAGGAATTGCGGGAAGCCGTACTAAACTCTGATAGTGATGAGGTAATCGATAGCGCAACTCATGTTAAGGAAAATGTTAAACCCGCGATGACGAAGATTCGTGATTCGGTTGATTTCCTTGAGCGACATGTTGCCGATGACTATTGGCCACTGCCAATTTATCGGGAAATGTTATTTGTTAAATAACCAATATGTTCATTAGTGAGAATAGGCGACGTCATTTTTGGCGTCGCCTTTTTTAATGAATATCTGTGAAAATTTGGGTTAACATTTTGCGGATTTGAAAATAATTCGACAGTATATGACAAACTAATATCTAATTAAGGGCTATGTATCAATTATGAAATGTTTTCAAAGAATGATTGTGGTATTATTTATTATGTCTTTAGGGCTTCAATTTCAGAGTTTTGCCCAAGAAGACGAGACGAAAAGGATTCACCAACAGATAAACCAGCAGGCGGATCAAATTTTTGACCAGGTGATAGAATGGCGACGTCATTTCCATGAAAACCCAGAACTTTCTAACAGAGAAGATGAGACGGCTGCTTATATTGCTGAATACCTGCGTTCTTTGGGAATGAAAGTGGAAACCGGAGTTGCACATACTGGTGTGGTTGGTGTTCTTGAAGGAGGAATGAAAGGACCAATAGTAGGTTTGCGCGCAGATATTGATGCTTTACCTGTGAAAGAACGCACCGATGTCCCTTTTAAATCGACAAAGAAGACTACCTATCTTGGACAAGAAGTGGGGGTTATGCATGCATGTGGGCATGACACTCACATTGCAATGCTTCTAGGAGCGGCAAAAATTTTAACTGATATAAAAGAAGAACTCAGGGGAACGGTTAAGTTCATTTTTCAACCAGCTGAAGAGGGAGCTCCTCCAGGAGAAGAAGGCGGTGCTGAACTTATGGTGGAACAAGGAGTACTCAAAAATCCAGATGTAGATGTAATTTTCGGACAACACATTAACTCTCAAACCGAGGTAGGCACCATTCGCTATCGACCGCGTGGTACTATGGCTGCAGCTGACAGATTCGTTATTACCGTGAATGGTAAACAAACACATGGCTCTACACCCTGGACAGGCGTAGATCCTATTGTAACTTCTGCCAAGATTATAGAAGGGTTGCAATCTATTATCAGTAGGCAGACAGAACTTACCAAGGCGGCAGCTGTAATTTCAGTGGGAAAAATACAGGCTGGGGTTAGAAATAATATTATCCCTGAAAAAGCTGAAATGATCGGGACTATACGTACACTTGATACCGAAATGCAGAAGATTATACACGAGAAAATTCGCCATGTTGCCACTAAAACTGCAGAAAGTATGGGTGCTTCTGTTGAGGTAGATATTCAAAAAGGATACCCGGTAACATATAATGATCCTGAGCTTACCGAAGAGATGGTGCCCAGTTTACAAGCTATTGCTGGAAATGAAAATGTGGTGCTTACTGATGCCATTACTGGTGCCGAGGATTTTTCATTTTTCCAAAAAAAGGTTCCAGGTTTTTACTATTTCGTAGGTGGTATGCCCAAAGGAATGAATCCCGCTGATGCTGCTCCACACCATACCCCTGATTTTTACATTGAGGAAAAAGGAATGAAGCTAGGTGTTAAATCACTTGCTCGTTTGGCCTACGATTATATGGTTAAGAATGACAAGTAGTTACTGGTTTTATATAGAATGAATTTTAACCCCTGACAATATAAAGGTCAGGGGTTTTTCTTTTTGGGGAACCTTTCTGTTGGTTAGTTGTGTTTGTAGCACATTATGAGAAAATCAACGAATTATGACGTGATCATTGCAGGTTCTGGGATGGGAGGAATGACAGCTGCTGCCTTACTGGCAAGTGAAGGGTATAAGGTGATGGTATTGGAGGCTGCCCATGCACTTGGTGGCTGTAGCTCATCTTACTACCGCAAAGGATATTGGTTTGAAAGTGGGGCTACCACTCTTATCGGCTTTGATAAAAATCAACCTCTTCGATACCTTGAAAAGCATACCGATATCAAGATTCCCCGTATAGAAATTAAGCCTGCTATGCAGGTACACCAAAATAGTGAAGTGATATGTCGATACAAGGGGCAAAAGAAATGGATTGAGGAGGTTGTGAGAGTATTTGGACAGAGATCTCAACAGCTTTCTTTTTGGGAATTGGCTTATAAGATTTCAGATGTAATCTGGAAAGTGTCACTGAACAACCATTTTTTCCCTCCGGTAAAGTGGCAAGATCTGATATCGCTATTTGGTAATAATAATCCCAAAGATTTATGGGTATTACCATATGCCTTAAAATCTGTGGCAGATGTAATGAAGGATTTTCATTTATACTTCCCGGAATTTCGACAATTTATCAATGAGCAATTAATGATTACAGCCCAGTCTACAGCTGAAGAAACACCTTTTTTATTCGGGGCAGCCGGACTTACCTATACCAATTATTCCAATTATTATGTGCCCGGTGGATTAATTAAAATGATTCATGAAATCAGGGATTACATTCTTAAAAAGGGGGGAGAGGTAAAAACAAAATCTCCTGTTGTGTCGATTAGTCACAGAAATGGAGACTATGATATCCATACTGCTAATTCATCGTATAAAGTTCCCGTAGTACTATCTAATATTCCCGTTTGGAATATGCCAAGCCTTTCCAGAGGAAACATAAGGAATTACTTTGTGGAAGAGTCGAAGCAATATCAACAGGCGTGGGGCGCTTTTACAATGGGGATTGTAACCTCAGATATTTATCCCGATAAGATGCCATTACACCATCAACTTCACTTACATGATAATGAAAAGCCTAAAGAAATAGATTCAAATTCGATATTTGTTTCATTTTCTCATCCATCAGATAACAAACGGGCTCCTGAAGGGAAGCGGGTGCTCAATATATCAATGCATACACGACCAGACTTCTGGTTTGGTGAGGGTAAATATGCCTATGAAAACCGTCGAGAAATCGTAACAAAATTTATTATTGATAAGCTAGATCAACTACTGCCTGGATTTGATAGCAAACATATTGTTGAACAATTTTCGGCCACTCCCTATACCTGGCAAAATTGGGTATATAGAAAAAAGGGAAGAGTAGGTGGTATTCCACAGAGTATGGCCCGTTCACTTGCCGATTGGATGCCGGCCGAAACACCTTTTCCCGGATTGTTTTTATCTGGGGATACGGTATTTCCGGGACAGGGCATTCCCGGCGTTGCAATAAGCGGTATTAATGCTTTTCACAGAATTAAGCGATATTTGTCATAAAGATAATTAAACAAAACATGTAGCCGTTATCTTCGTAAATTATAAATGTGGTTTTAGCACAATGACTCAGCAGAACTTATTGTATGATACAATGGTTAGAATTGATGCATAGGAACCGTATATTCGGATGAAAGAAAACAGCAATTAACTTAATCTATTCTTGAATTACCAAAACTCGCAATATAGCCCAAATACCCAGTTATCAGTTTTTCCGCCAGCGGTTAAACATCTGCTGATCGTGAACGCACTGGTCTTTATAGGAATGTTTACTCCTGTCATTGGTCCATATATTCAAAACTATGGGGTGCTCTGGCCCATTGATTCTGGGTATTTCCATTTTTGGCAACCGGTCACCTATATGTTTTTACATGGAGGAATGGGACACATATTTTTCAACCTTTTTGCTTTGTGGATGTTTGGACAATCCATCGAACGATTTTGGGGAACCAGACGCTTTACGATCTTTTATTTTTTAACAGGTATAGGAGCCGGTTTCTTTCATATGCTGGTTGGTGGGGGCGGTCCAACGCTGGGTGCCTCAGGAGCAGTTTATGGTATCCTGTTAGCATTCGGAATGATGTTTCCAGACCGTCAAATTATGCTCTTAATCCCACCAATCCCTATGAAAGCAAAATATTTTGTAGCTATTTTTGGAGCAATCGAACTTATCAGTGGACTTACAAGAGCAAACTCGGGTGTTGCTCACTTTGCCCACCTTGGTGGAATGCTAGTAGGTTTTATTCTAATTAAGTATTGGGGATTAAAAAAACAGGAATCCTACTACTGATAATATTTTTTTTTAAATTATAGTAATTGCAGGTTAACCAGTTACGAACTGTTGGCTTAATGTCACGAAAATTGAAGCCAACCAGGTATTTAAAGCATGTATGACGATTCATTTGGAAATTCATTAAAGCGTGGTTACCGTGGTTTGCCTGTGGCAATACGAACGTTAATTACGCTTAATGTAGCGGTATTTGTACTACAGGTAATATTGGGGATTATTAGCCCGGCTTACAGCAATGCCCTGATAAATGCTTTTGCCTTTTATCCGGATTGGCAGACAGCACTGTTTCAGCCATGGCGTGCTTTTACTTATATGTTTTTACACGGAGGGACGTTCCATCTTGTCTTTAACATGCTTTGGTTATGGTGGATGGGGCGAGCCGTTGAAGAATCACTAGGACCACGCACATTTTCTGTAATATACCTTGGGGCAGGTATCGGAGGTGCTCTCTTTAATATAGTTGCTGCTCCTTTATTAGGGTTTAATCCCGTTATTGGTGCTTCTGGTGCTGTTTATGGCATTATGGTATCTTTTGCAATGCTGTATCCTACAATGCCTATTATGTTAATTTTGTTACCCCCCATACAGGCACGCTATGTTGTGGCAGGTTTAATAGCTATTGACACCCTTTTGCTGGGATCTTCTGATGGCACAGCTCGCATTGTCCACCTGGCTGGGGCGGGAGTTGGATATCTGATGATGAAAGCTCAACATAATGGTACCGAACTTGGTAAATGGATGTTACCGGTTGAACAGCTTTGGTACCGTTTGAAAAGTATTTATCAGCAAAAAAAATCGCGCCCCCAAAATGATCATATGTATTCGGTTTCTGATGTCGAGATAATTGATGAGACTGAGCAATCTGAACTGGATGAAATTCTCGAAAAGATTTCTGATAAAGGATATGATGGGCTTACCGATGCGGAAAAGAAAAAACTCTTCGAGCTCAGCAAAAAAAACTAATTATAAATTTGAATGATTACTCCCGTTTACTTCGTTTTTGTGATAAACGGACGCTTTACGAAAAAAAATAACTATGTCTCATATTAAACGACGCGATTCAATACAGGTAATGGTAGGAGATGTACCCGTTGGCGGAAAAGCACCTGTTGTGGTACAATCAATGACTAATACTGATACCTCAGATATTGCTGCCACGGTTGAACAGATTAAACATTTACACCGGTCAGGGTCAGAAATCGTACGTATAACTGTTAATAATGATGCTGCTGCAGAAGCGGTGCCACACATAAAAGAGCAGTTGTTGCAAGATGGGGTGAACGTTCCCATTGTAGGAGACTTTCACTATAACGGCCATAAGTTGTTGGTAAAATACCCCGAAGCAGCAAAAGCCTTATCAAAATTTCGTATTAATCCGGGAAATACAGGAACAAAAACACGAGATGAAAATTTTTGTACCATAGTTGAACAGGCGATTAAGTACGATAAACCAGTTCGTATTGGTGTAAACTGGGGTTCTCTGGATCAAAAGTTATTGGCAAGAAAGATGGATGCCAATAATGAGCTCGCAAATCCCAAATCCTCTAAGCAGGTGATGCTCGATACGATGGTGGAAAGTGCCCGCCGATCCGCTGAATTGGCAGAAAGCGTTGGGTTGGCTTCCAACAAGATTATTATCAGTTGTAAAATGTCGCATGTACAAGATGTGGTTCATGTGTACGAGCGCATTGCAGAACTACTGGATTATCCATTGCATGTAGGGCTTACTGAGGCTGGGATGGGCATGAAGGGAACGGTGGCAAGTACAGCAGCTCTTTCCGTGTTGTTGCAGCAGGGAATAGGGGATACTATTCGCGTATCTTTGACTCCTAAACCAGGAGGAGATCGTGCCGAAGAGGTTAGGGTTTGCCAACAAGTGCTACAGTCGCTGGGGATCCGAAATTTCGTTCCGCAGGTTACTGCATGTCCGGGTTGCGGACGAACCAATAGTACCTACTTTCAGGAGCTTGCAGAGGAAATACAGGACTATTTGCGTGAGATGATGCCGATCTGGCGGGATGTTTATCCGGGAGTTGAAGAGATGAATGTGGCAGTAATGGGTTGTGTAGTAAATGGACCCGGTGAATCACGAAATGCCAATATAGGAATTTCACTTCCGGGGACATTTGAAGAACCAAAAGCGCCGGTCTATATGGATGGGGACCATCATTCTACCTTGCGTGGTGATCATATTGGAAAAGAATTTAGAGAGATACTGGATAACTATGTAAGACGAAATTATGGAAAGAGCAGTGAAGAAGAGACTGAAACTGTGCAACAGGCAGGGGAATAATATTGTTATGAGGAGATTCTTGCGCTTAATAACAGAAAAGGGCAAATAGGGTAGTGATGAGAATCTCCTCTGCCAGAAGTGTAGGCCTGATATTGGGAATATTAATAATATTTGGCGGTTGTGATTCGGCCCCGGTCGATAAAAGGTACCTAAATTCAAAAGAATTTAAACAGTTTAGTAAGACTCAAAAACAAGAGTATGCCGCACAAGTTAGTGACAGGCATTCTTTGGAAAAATTTATCAATGCACTTGTAGTGTGTAAAAAAAAGACGAAATTATCCTTTCCTTTGCAGTTTAAGAAAAATCTTTTGAAAAGTGACGGTTCAAAATGTTCGAGAGTAACGAAGCATTTTAATACCAGTTTTGACGTAGAAATTATAGGTTATTCCTATTTTGAGCCGATATTTATTCGATGGATAATATTAGAGAGAGCGTCGGTATACGAAAACTTAGAATTGCTGGTAGTAACACATAAAGAGGATAAAGTACTGGATTTTCAGGTCGTGGGAAATTTCAGGAAAAATTTGTCACAAAAAATTTCAACGGATATTAGGGTGTCCCAAAAGGGGGATTTCGTATATATTACCTCTGTCAGTGATCGCAATTTAAAATATCCTATAGAACAGGAACAAATTGTGGAGAATAAATATCTCATTGGTAGGAAAGGGCAGATTGGTATCCAATAAACAAACTCAGATGATATGAGAAAACTTATACTTTCGATCGCGTTATTATTTATTGTTCCCATTTTATTATTCGCACAACAAGCCGATAGTTCTTTGATTGTTAAGGCTGATTCACTGTATGAATCCTTTAATGAAGAAAAGGCTCTGGATTCTTACCTGAAGATTTTGGAACAAGAGCCTGAACATTATGAAGCTTTGTGGAGAGGTAGTTTCTTATACTCCAGAGTGGGAAACAGATTGGATAAGAAATCGGAAAAAAAAGAATATTTTAACAAAGCAATTTCTTTGGCAGAACGGGCATTGAAAGCAGATTCCACCGACAGTCAATCCAACTTTGTGATGGCCGTTGCTAAAGGCCGTAAAGCTCTTATTTCCGGGGCTAAAGATCGTGTTGCAGCTTCGCGGGCAATAAAGAAATATGCTGATCGGGCACTCAAGGATGATGAAAACCATGCCGGAGCCTGGCATGTCTTGGGACGCTGGCATTTTAAAGTTGCTAATTTAAGCTGGATTGAGCGAGCAGCTGCCAATACCTTATTTGGTGGAATTCCCGGAGATGCTAGTAATGAAAAAGCAGCAGAAGCTATTGAAAAAGCGATCTCTTTAAATGAAGACTACATCCTTTATTACCTTGATTTGGCAAAAGTATATGAAGAGATGGGACGAGAACAAGATGCCATTGATAAATGTAATGTGGCACTCAAAAAACCATTGCTGACTCCGGATGATTCTAAATTAAAAAACGAATGTAAAGACCTTGTAGAAGATCTGCGTTAGTTTTTGTGAGAGAATAAGTTAGGAATTTTATATAAACTTTTTTTAACAAAGTATTTCTGAATAGTGGTTGTTGATAAAACTGATCTTAATAGAATTGGTGTGTTAACATCAGGTGGTGATGCCCCGGGCATGAATGCTGCGATACGGGCCGTGATAAGAACGTGTGTCTATTATGGAATTACCCCTTATGGCATTTACCAGGGGTATGATGGATTGATAAAAAATAAATTCAAAAAAATGAATGCCGGTTCTGTGAAACATATCATCCATCAAGGTGGCACGATACTAAAATCGGCACGAAGCTTGGATTTTAAAACTAAAGAAGGCAGGCAAAAAGCATGGGAGAATGTAAAGAAGCACGAGCTTGATGGGCTTGTAGTTATTGGAGGTGACGGTACTTTTAATGGGGCTATGGTTTTTGGAAATGAACACGATTTCCCGATTGTAGGGATACCTGGTACTATTGATAATGATATCTACGGCACTGATTTCACAGTAGGTTTTGATACGGCCGTAAATACGGTTGTTGATGCTGTAGACCAAATTCGAGACACTGCAACTTCTCATAATCGGTTGTTTTTTATTGAAGTTATGGGACGTGATGCCGGCTTTATTGCGGTTTATTCAGGTATTGCAGCTGGATCAGAAGAGGTGCTTATTCCTGAAAAAGATCGAGGTATAGAACAGCTTTTCGAATCATTAGATCGTACCTCTCAACGTCAAAAAAGTTCACGTCTTGTGCTAGTAGCCGAAGGGGATAAAAATGGAAGTGTCTATGATCTCGAGGATGAAGTAAAAGAACGATTTGGTGATCGTTATGAGACAAAAGTGACTATCTTGGGCCATGTGCAACGGGGCGGTCGGCCTAGTTGTGCTGACCGTGTTTTGGCCAGCAGATTGGGAGTTAATGCCGTTGAGGCCCTTATGGATGGACATCATAATGAAATGGTAGGGGTAAGGAACCGGAAAGTGAAGTTCACGGATTTTGAGAAAGCTACAAAGCAGAATCCGAAGATGGACGATGAGCTGCTACGTATTGCTGATATCATATCTATTTAATTGTATTTCAAGAATAAAAATAAGCAGCTGCCTTGTTAGAACAGCAGGATAAAGAATACACTACGCCCGAGTGGGCCAAACATGTTATTTGGTATCAAATATTTCCAGAACGTTTTTGCAATGGAGATCCCTCTAATGACCCTACTCGTGAGCGGCTGGGAATGCCGGAAGGATGGGAAATTTCTCCCTGGACAGGTGATTGGTATGAACAGGCTCTTTGGGAAAAAGAATACAGCAATACGTTTCGAAAAAGTGTTTATAAACGACGTTATGGCGGCGACTTACAAGGCATTTTAGATAAGCTGGATTATCTGGAAGAGTTGGGAATAGGAGGGATATATCTTAATCCCGTTTTTGATGCGGTATCTCTGCATAAGTATGATGCCAGTTGTTATCACCATGTAGATCGATTTTTTGGACCCGACCCTGAGGGAGATGCCCAAATTATGAAAGCAGAAGACCCCAGCGATTCGTCTACCTGGCAATGGACATCTGCCGATAAGTTGCTTCTTAAGTTGATTAAGGAAGTCCATAAGCGTGGTATGAAAATTATTCTAGATGGCGTTTTTAACCATACTGGAACTGATTTCTGGGCTTTCCGGGATATTTTAGAACATCAGGAGCATTCACAGTTTAAAGACTGGTATGCTATACAGTCTTTTAAAGACCCCTCAGAACCCAATAGTGAATTTTTATATGACAGCTGGTGGGGGGTTAAAAGTCTGCCGGCTCTCAAAGAAGAGGGAAAGACATTGGCAGCACCGGTTAGAGAACATATTTTTGAAATTACCAGGCGTTGGATGGATCCGGACGGGGATGGAGATCCGTCAGATGGTATTGACGGCTGGCGTTTAGATGTGCCTGAAGAGATAGGGAAGGATTTTTGGAAAGAGTGGAATGAGCTTGTTGAGTCTATTAACCCTGAAGCATTTACGGTAGGGGAAATTTGGACCAAGAAATCTAAAGATTGGGTGGGTAAAGATCTGTTCAAGTCATCGATGAACTATCCATTTACTAATGCTGTCATAGAATATCTGGTAAATGAATCGGTGAAAGCATCAGAGTTCTTAAAAGAATTACGTGCACTTCGGCGTCAATTTCCGCATGAGGCCCAATTTGTTTTACAAAACTTGATGGATAGCCATGATACCCCTCGGCTGGCTTCCATGATTGTAAATTCTGATCTGGAATTTGGTGAAGAAACCAAGCCTAACGAAGGATTCAAGGTACGGAAACCGACTGTTGAGGAGCGTAGACTGCAACGCCTTATTGCCCTGTTTCAATATACTTACGTTGGGGCACCGATGATCTATTATGGCACAGAGGCCGGAATGTGGGGTGCCGATGATCCCGATGACCGAAAACCGATGGTTTGGCCAGAGTATGAGTATGATCCCGAACAAAAACATCCATTGGGGGAAGATCGTCCGGTAGATGAAAATAGCTTTGACAGCCAGCTTTTCAAGTGGTACAAAAAGCTCGGGGCCATAAGAAATACTCGCCTTTCGCTTAGGATAGGGGGATTTCAAGAACTAGCCGTTGATAATGCACAAAATGTATTTTGTTATGCACGTATCTTGAATCAGAACATGTTCTGTATCGTGGTTATTAATAGATCAGAAAAGACACAAAAGGTATCAATTCCGCTCTCAAATTTTGATATTCCAGCAGATAAACATTTTGAAAATTTAGTAACCGATACACGCATCAGAATAAATGGGGAAGAGGCAACTCTAACTCTTTCTCCTGTAACCGGTGCAATTTTAGCACCTGAGAAACAAGATAATGCAAATAGATCCTAAATATTTTAACACTTTTTTAGTGATTGTTGCTCTCGTGGCGGCATCATTAATTACATTTTTCACCTTGCAAAATCGTAGTAATGAAAAAAGTGCATTTAAAGAACGTATAGCTTCTAACGATTCGTTACAGACGGTCTATTGGCAACAGGTTCAAAAGTCGGACAGTATTAGGATAGCAGACTTTAAGGGGAATTTTGTTGTGCTGAACTTTTGGGCCAACTGGTCTGATGCTACAATAGAATCACAGCAAGAGTTGGCAACATTGAAATCGCAATATAACGATACGCTACAAGTCATTGCAGCAGCGGTAGGTCTTCAAAAAAAGGAAGCCTTGGATTTTATTGCAGAACATAAATTTCCTTTTCATTTTGTTGCTGGTTCCCGTCAGTTTTCAGACCTGTCGGTTCCAGGGTTACCGGCACAGTTAATTTTCAACCCTGAGGGCAAGTTGCAGACTGTTTTTTTGGGGTACCAGAATGAAAGTCAATACGATAGTTTACGTTCACTTTTAAGCAATGGCTACAAATAAAGAATGGATATGCTTTGACGGGGTCCTAAGTGATACAGAGACCGCGGTAGCGCCTGTCAAATCTCGTGGTTTAATGTATGGCGAAGGGGTTTTTGATACTCTTCGTGTTTATTCAGGGCGAACACTTTTCTTTAGTGATCACTATAAAAGAACGGTAAAAGGGCTTCAGTCACTGGGTATTACCATACCAGATTATTTATCAAAAGAATATCTCAAACAGGCTATAACGAAGCTATTATCGAAAAAAGATCTGCTTCATTCTGATGCTGTAGTTCGACTGCAGTTTTGGCGAGAAGGAGAACGCGGTTACCGTACAACTGAAGCCGGTCGCCTGCATTTTTCAGTTATGGCCTCGAAGTGTAAAGAAGTATATCCCCATCCTCACCTTGTTACTGTGGATTGTAGACGCACTCCAAGTCAATCAATGCCATCAGAATTTAAGTATACCAATGGTATCAACTATATTCTTGCTGCAAAAGAAGCCAAGCAGCAGAAAGGTAGTGATGCCCTAATGCTGACGTTGGATCGAGATATATCTGAGACCACCATTGCCAATATCTTTTGGCGAAAAAATAAGCAGGTCTATACTCCTTCAACAGAATGTGACCTGTTTCCCGGAATTACTCGCAGTATTGTGATGGAAGTAATTGATAACCATTCATCTTTGAGTTTACGCCGTGGTAGTTTTGGTCTTAATCATATTAAGCAAGCTGATACTGTATGGATATGTAATTCTGTGCGTGAATTATTAGCGGTTAAAGCTCTAGATGAAAAGACGTATATTACAGATGACACAATGTTTAATGAGATAAAACATGCATTTGAAACCTATCGCGACCAGCATTTAGAACCTTTGTAAAACCCATGATGGCATCACTTCACGAGCTTACACAATACTTGTCTGAACAGGGGCCATTACTGCTGCTCGAATCCCAATCTCCAAAACATCCATGGGGAAGATCTTCGTATATAGCTGGCAAACCTAAAGCGATAATAAAAGCCAGAGATCGAAATATATCTGTTGAGGGGGAAGGGAAGTCTATCTTCAATGAAAACCCATGGAAAGCATTGCAAGAGTTTCGAGAGAATCATTCTGATTGGTTATTTGGTTACTTGGGATATGATTTAAAGAATCATACTGAAGAACTTTACTCGGCTAACAATGATCCTGTTAGAGCTCCTGACCTTTTTTTTATGGTCCCTGAAGTGCTCGTTAAATACCATCATGCAACGGGACATTTTGAAATGATAAAAGGGGAGTTGCCATCTGATATGCAGTTGAGGAGCGATAATAATAAACCTGGTTCCTTATTTAATTTTATAAATCTGCGTCCTCAATTGAACAGCGCTGATTATATTTTAAAAATTAAGGAGGCGCAGCACCGAATTGCGGAAGGTGACTTTTACGAAATAAATCTTTCCCACCAACTTAAGGCCGACTTCAAAGGTAGTGCTTTTGCATTATATCAACAGATGAAAAGAGTTGGACCGGTACCTTTTGGGAGCTACTTGGATTTCGAAGATATTAAAGTATGCTGCCAATCCCCCGAGCGGTTTATTCGTAAAGAGAGGAATACCGTTTTTTCTCAACCCATTAAAGGGACATCGCAACGAGGAGAGAATGACCAGGAAGATGAGCAGCTTAAGCGGGCATTGATCGAATCCCCAAAAGAACAGGCCGAAAACCTGATGATCGTAGATCTAGTGCGTAATGATTTGAGTAAAATTGCACGTCATGGTACCGTAGAAGTGCCCAAGCTTTTTGAGATCGAATCGTTTGATACTGTACACCAAATGGTGTCAACGGTAACAGCAGAGGTTGCAGTTGATGATCCGGTAGCCATACTTAAAGCATGTTTTCCCATGGGGTCTATGACCGGAGCCCCAAAGATTAGTGCTATGGAAGCGATTGAGGAGTTAGAAGAATATCGTCGGGGAATCTATTCTGGGGCAGTAGGTTATATACGTCCCAATGGTGATTTCGATTTTAATGTAGTGATCAGAACAGCGATCATTAAAGATGACAAACTATATTATGCCGCAGGTGGAGCAATAACTGCAGATTCAAATCCCCAAAGGGAATGGGAAGAAACATTGATTAAGACTCGAGCATTGCAACGGACGATAGCAGAAGAGCCCATAAAAGGCTAATAAACGTTGATACAGAATTAATTTTTTTAAAGAGAGCATCTTCTATTTGCTTTAGAATATGGGAAGCCTTTAGTTTAGTAGCCTCAATATTTTCGCGTTTCATTCTAAACTACGCATAACGAAAAATAACAGAACGAACTTTAAAAGATCTGCACCATTGGCCGGAAGTACAATTTACGATATCGCAAAAAAAGCAGGGGTAAGTATTGCTACTGTCTCTCGTGTCATGAATAAGAGCGAGGGTATTGCTGATAAGACCCGAAAAAAAGTATTAAAAGTAGCTGACGATCTTGGATACCACCCGCAAGCCTATGCCCAGGGATTAGCTCGCAAGAAAAAGAATATTATTATGGTGGTAGTGCCGGTATTATCCAACTATTTCTTCATGGAGGTACTTTCAGGTATTCAGGATGAAATATCTAATTATGATTATGATCTGAATATTTTCAATATCCAGAACGAAGGTAATAACATGTTTGAACAGGTAGAGAATATTCTTAAACGGCAGTGGGCTGATGGATACCTGTTTATTTCCACACACCTTCGGGATCACCAGCTAAAGAAACTGGAAAGTTATGATGTACCTCTGACTCTTGTTGATGAAGATTATTCAGGTATAGATTCTGTAAGTGTAGATAATCAAAAGGGTATTCAACAGGCAATGCAATATTTTCTGGAGCAGGGCTTACGTCGTATTGCTATGATCAGTGCTTTGAAATCATCAAAGCCGGGTGAAGAACGTATTGAAGGGTATAAGAAGGAGCTGCGCGAGGCAGGAATATCAATTGATGAAGATTTAATTGTAGCAGGGGACTCGATGTATCGGGATGGGTTTTCTGAACAAAATGGATATGAAGCGATGATTAAGCTTCTAGACCTGGATAATCCACCGGAGGCTTGTTTTTGTTCTTCAGACATACAGGCTGTGGGAGCTATTAAAGCGATGAAGGAGCGAGGTGTCCATATTCCAATTATCGGTTATGATGATATTACCATCTCCAATTACATTGGACTTTCCACAATCCGACAGCCGATGCATGATATGGGGGCATTCGCTACTAAAAACTTGGTTGAGCGTATGCAGAATCGTAAGGAGGGACCTATCCAAAAAATATACTCTCCTGAACTTATTTTGCGTTCATCTACTGAAATAAACAATTAAAATAATTGCTAATTCACTGTTGTTTTGGTTTTTTAAAGGGGACGAATTTTTTTAACCTGTGATGTAAGCGCTTACATTCATATTTTGCATGCAGGTGCAATAAGAACTAAAAAGATTGTTGGATATCATATGCACATACCCAAAACCTGGATATTTGATTTAGATGGTGTAATTGTAGAAACTGCACAATTTCATTTTAAATCCTGGAAACGATTGGCAGACTCTTTGGATATTCCGTTTGAAGAATCGCATAATGAGGCACTCAAAGGAGTTAGCAGGGCAAAATCACTGCAGATTATTTTAGATCTGGATGAAAGACAGGTTTCTGAGAAAGAGTTCCAGCATTTGATGGATAAAAAGAATGGCTGGTATCAAAATTATATTGCAGAGCTTAGTCCTGATGATATACTCGATGGGATACCTGCTTTTCTGAATAAATTAAAAGAGATGGGGGCAAAACTTGTTATAGGTTCTTCCAGTAAAAATGCGCAATATATACTCGATTATTTGCAGTTAACTGAAACCTTTGATGCAATAATTGATGGAACAAAGGTGAAAAAGACCAAGCCTAATCCGGAAGTTTTTTTAAAAGGAGCCCGCGCAGTAGGTTCGGAATCCGAAGAATGCATTGTTTTTGAGGATGCTGAATCGGGGGTAGAAGCTGCTAAAAGAGCCAATATGGTATGTGTGGGAGTAGGGGGTGAAGAAGTACTAGGTGAGGCGGATCTTGTTGTTGATTCTTTTGTGGATATGTCGCCCAAAGATCTATTAGAGAAATTGAACTAAACACTTTGAATATTATCAGTATAAAATAAGGATGATATGAACCAGTATTTAGAAGTTGATAAATGGAAAATAGTAGAAACGGGCTTTAATCCGGAGCACCAGCGTTCTTCTGAAAGTATTTTTAGTTTGGGAAATGGCCATATGGGACAGCGTGCCAACTTTGAGGAATGCTACAGTGGAGATTCTCTTCAAGGGAGTTATATCGGTGGTATTTACTATCCGGATAAGACGAAGGTAGGTTGGTGGAAAAACGGTTATCCAGAGTATTTTGCCAAGGTATTGAATTCGGTAAACTGGATCGGTATTGATATTGAAATAAATGGGGAACCACTCGATATTTTTGAATGCGATGTAAGCGCTTTCAAACGGGTGTTGAATATGAAGAAGGGCTATCTACAGCGGCTTTTTATTGCAGAACTACCAACCGGAGATAAGATAAAGGTTGAGGTAATGCGATTTATTAGTATGGCTCGCAAGGAGATAGGTGCAATAGAATATAATATAGAAGCCCTTAATTTTAATGGAGAAATCACCATTAAGCCATACATAAATGGGGATGTTCGAAATGAAGATGCTAATTATGATGAACATTTTTGGTCAGAAGTTGAGCAGACTAGTTTTGAAGAAGGCGGATTGGTAACAACACGTACAAAAAAGCTGGATTTCCATGTCTGTGCCGGTATGACAAATAAGCTCCAAAAAAATGGTCAAGACCTCAATATAAATACTGAAACTGAAGTTATCCCGATGGAGGTTTCTGAGGAGTACTCAATATCAGTTACGGAAGGGGATGAGGTAACGCTACATAAGATTGCGGCAGTAGCTTCTTCATTAAATCACAAAAAAGAACAATTAAAGTCTCACGTAGGTGCATTGATAAAAGATACTGCAGCGCTAGGGTTTCCAAAATTATTATATGAACATACGCAGCGCTGGTCAGAAATTTGGGACGGCAGTGATGTTCTTATTGAAGGAGATGATAAAGCCCAACAAGGGATCAGGTTCAATATTTTCCAGCTTTATCAAACCTATACAGGTGAGGATAAACGATTGAATATTGGTCCAAAAGGATTTACCGGAGAAAAGTATGGTGGTTGTACTTATTGGGATACGGAAGCCTATTGTTTGCCTTTTTATCTAAATACGGCACCAAATGAGGTGGCACGAAACCTGTTGCTATATCGCTATCAACAACTTTCTGAGGCCATTGAAAATGCTGAAAAGCTTGGTTTTACAGATGGAGCAGCCTTATATCCCATGGTAACGATGAACGGAGAGGAGTGTCACAACGAGTGGGAGATTACTTTTGAAGAGATTCATCGAAATGGGGCAATGGCTTATGCCATTTATAATTATATCCAGCATACGGGAGATGAGGCTTACCTGAGTGATGCTGGCTTGGAAGTACTTATTGCCATTTCACGGTTTTGGAGTCAGCGTTTTAATTACTCCGAAAAACGAGACAAATTTGTAATGTTGGGGGTCACGGGTCCTAATGAGTATGAAAATAATGTCAATAATAACTGGTATACCACATACATCGGTTGCTGGACAATGCAATACACCTTAGAAAGTATTGCAAAAGTTCAATCGCAGTACCCAAAGCGCTTTAAAGAGATAAAGAGGAAAACCAATTACTCTGAAGAGGAAACTACTCGTTGGAAAGAGATCATGGACAATGTCTATCTCCCGGAAGATGAGGAACGCGGTATATTCTTACAACAGGATAATTATCTTGACAAAGAACAGCGTACTGTTCAGGACTTGGATGATGACGAACGCCCTTTAAACCAATACTGGTCATGGGATCGTATTCTACGTTCTTGTTTTATTAAACAGGGAGATGTAGTGCAGGGACTCTATTTCTTTGAAGATCATTTTGATGAAGAAACGTTGCAACGAAATTTTGACTTTTATGAGCCTCGAACGGTTCATGAATCTTCATTATCGCCATGTATTCATGCTATAATGGCTTCGAAGCTGGGTTATCGTGATAAGGCTTATGAATTTTATTTGCGTACGGCACGGCTCGATCTTGACGATTACAATGAAGAAGTTCACCAAGGATTACATATCACCAGTATGGCCGGAACGTGGATGGCTATTGTTGAAGGATTCGCCGGCAAGCGTGCTAAAGAAGGTGAATTATACTTTTCACCTACTCTTCCAGATAAATGGACAGCCTACTCTTTTAAAATACTTTATAAGGGACGAAGAATGAAGGTTAGGGTAGCAGATGAGGAGATTGAAATCACCTGTGAAGATGGGGAGGCCGTCAAATGCTACGTATATGATGAACAATATCAAATAACACCTGATAACCCATTACAGCTGACTCGAAAGAAAGCGGTTGCTTAATCTTATTATAAAACATCAAACAAGAATACTATGCATAAAAGTGTAAATAGAATCTCCAATTATTTTCAAGTCGGGATTGTAGTACTTGCATTATTAACAGCAGGAATAGGATGTAGCCAATCTGCTCAAAATAATGACAAGAATCCTCAAAATAAGAAACTGGTTGAGCATCCCGAGTGGACCAAGAATGCGAATATGTATGAGGTGAATATTCGACAGTATACCCAAGAGGGGACTTTTAACGCATTTAAGGAAGAATTACCTCGCCTCAAAAATATGGGGGTTGATATACTGTGGCTCATGCCTATTCATCCTATTGGAGAAGAAAAACGTAAAGGAGAATTGGGCAGTTATTATTCTATTAAAGATTATACCGCAGTAAACCCCAACTTTGGGACCAAGCAAGATTTTGTTGAATTGGTAACGGCAGCTCATAAGCAGGACATGAAGCTTATTATTGATTGGGTACCAAACCATACAGCTTGGGATCATCCGTGGGTGAAAGAACATCCTGAATATTATATGAAAGATTCTACTGGAGCTATTACCTATGAAGCAGATTGGACTGATATAGCTCAGCTCAACTATGAGAATAAGGAGCTTTGGGATAAGATGATAGAAAAGATGAAATATTGGATCGAAGAAGCAAATATAGATGGCTATCGTGTTGATCATGCCGGCCACGATATCCCATTAGCTTTTTGGAAAAAAGCAGTGCCTGAAGTAGATAAAGCAAAAGAGGATATTTTTTGGCTGGCGGAATGGAATACTCCTGAAATGCATCCCTGGTTTGATGCAACATATAGCTGGGAATACTTCCACCTCACAACAGATATTGCCAAAGGGGATAAATCTCTGGATGCAATCTCTGATTATATGGCTAAACAGGATACCCTTTTTCCAGATCACGCCTACCGACTGTACTTTACTTCTAATCACGATGAAAATTCATGGAATGGTACGGATGAAGAGTTGTTTGGAGACAACTTCAAGAACTTTGCTGTGATGGCCGCTACCATTGAAGGAATGCCACTTGTATATAGTGGACAGGAAACGGGGCTGGACAAGCGCCTGGAATTTTTCAAAAAAGATCCCATTAATTGGGATGGATATGAATATGAATCGTTTTACAAGACGCTATTTGGATTGAAGGATCGGAATGCTGCACTTTGGAATGGTCAGTACGGTGGGCATTTTGAACATCTGGAGACGACTCCATCAAAACGAGTGTATGCTTATAAACGTCTGAAGGGGGATCAAGAAGTCGTTGTGGTTCTTAATTTCAGTGATAAAAAGCAGGAAATTACTTTGCCTGACTTCGACAGTGAAAAAGAGTATACCAATGTATTTACTGGTGATATCGAAACCCTTAACAACAATGAGGTATCATTAAAAGCCCATCAGTTTGTTATACTTGAACGATGAGTAAACGCGTAATAGATGTGTCATAAAGTTATGCGTAATATATAATTAGCTTTGATATGTGATAGTATTTTTAACTAAGTATTGACCCTATGAATAAACAGAGTACCAAGCCTAAATTAACCTTTTGGGAAATCTGGAATATGAGTTTTGGATTTCTCGGTATTCAGTTTGGGTTCGCCTTGCAGAATGCCAATGTAAGTCGAATTTTTGAAACGCTCGGGGCAAGTGTGGATGATATCCCGATATTATGGATCGCTGCCCCGGTTACAGGGCTGGTGGTACAACCAATAATCGGGCATATGAGTGATAAAACCTGGAATAGTCTTGGAAGGCGCCGCCCTTACTTTCTTTTTGGGGCAATTTTTGCCTCTCTCGCGCTCTTTATTATGCCCAATTCCCCCTACTTATGGATTGCGGCGGGAATGCTCTGGATTATGGATGCCTCGATAAATGTTTCGATGGAGCCATTTCGCGCTTTTGTAGGTGATATGTTGCCCGAAGATCAGCATACTAAGGGATTTGCTATGCAGACCTTCTTTATTGGCACCGGTGCGGTAATAGCATCAGCACTTCCTTACATTATGACTAATTGGATAGGGCTCTCAAATACAGCGGCAGCAGGAGAGATCCCCTCGGCAGTAAAGTGGTCCTTTTATATTGGGGGCCTTACTTTTTTGGGGTCTGTACTTTGGACCGTTTTGAAGACGGAGGAATATCCGCCTGAAAAATTTGATCGATTTGTTAAAGACGAATCAGCCAGTGATTCCTTGATTGATGCAGCAAAGGCGACGGAATCACTGGGAGGTCTAAAGAAGAAGTTCGTGATTGGTTCTGCTCTTATGGCTTTTGGTTTGGGGCTTACTTATTACATAAATGGCGCTGGCTTTGAGAAAGAGTTATTCATATTCAGCATTGGGGTCGCTGTTTTTGGAGCAGTTATGACTATTGCCGGTTTAATGCAGAAAGCAGGTATGGAGGACCACGGCTTGGTGGTTGTGGTTTCTGATTTTCTGAGCATGCCGACCACCATGGTACAGTTATCTTTTGTGCAGTTCTTTTCTTGGTTTGCTCTTTTTGCCATGTGGATATATACCACAGCAGCGGTAACATCCCATATTTATGGGACCAGTGACACCACTTCGATGCTTTATAATGAAGGGGCAGACTGGGTAGGCATTTGCTTTGCCATTTATAACGGCTTTGCGGCACTTATTGCATTTGCTTTACCAAAGCTTGCTAAGTGGTCAAGTCGTAAAATTGTACATGCCGCTTCGCTCTTAATTGGTGGGGTTAGTCTTGCGGGTATTTACTTTGTTTCTGATCCGATGATGTTAGTTGTACCGATGTTGGGTATTGGATTGGCTTGGGGTAGTATCCTTGCAATGCCTTATGCAATTCTATCGGGGGCAATTCCGTCTACTAAAATGGGGGTATATATGGGTCTGTTTAATTTCTTTATTGTGATTCCCCAGATTGTAGCTGCAAGTATATTGGGAACGATGTTGCGCAACTTTTTTGGAGGCGAGGCTATCTATGCCCTTATTGCCGGAGGCGTTTCTTTGACTATAGCAGCAGCCATGATGGTATTTGTTGACGATAAAGCTGCTGAGGATATGGAAGCAGCAGAAATAGGATAAAGCTCTGGTTCCATTCTCATTCGGGAGCTTTACTGTGAAAATAGGATGGGACATATAAGCCATCACATGGCTCCCAAAATTGTGATGGCTATATGTCAAATGAACTATTCAAGCTCTAGAATTAGTGCAGACCTTTGGGGAACCGTTAGATTATTCATAGAATACGTTTTGCCGGTCGTAACATCGGTTCCTTTGCTGAAGCCATCTAGTCGTTCATAGTAACGATCAGTATTGATCTTCATCGCTTTTTCATTCTTATTGAGGATAATCATTACTGTCTGCTGCTCATTATATCGGAAGTAAATATAAAGACCATCGTGGTTTGGAGTATATTGCATTAGCTGTCCTTCATGAATTACCGACTTGTCTTTACGCCAGTTAAGAAGCTTTTTTACAAATCTCTTTGCTTCTTGTTGTTTTTCAGAAAGTCCTGCGCCGGTGAAACCGTTTTTATCATCGGAGTTCCAACCACCCGGGAAGTCTTCTCTAATTTCTCCGTGGTCACCGCCTTTATCATTACTCATTAGTAGCTCAGTACCATAGTAAAATTGGGGAATTCCCCTCATCGTCATTATATACGTGAGCCCCATTTTATAGAGGTCATAGTCATTGTTCACCTGTCTGTAAAAACGGTCCATATCATGATTATCAGGGAAGATTACCAAATTATCAGGGTCAGGGTAGGCGTAATCAAAAGTTAGGGTCTCATAGACATCAATAAAGCCGCTGTCCCAGTTCTCTTCCTCAACAAGTGACTCTATTAGCGAAACCTGAAGTGGGAAATCCATTAAGCTTGGCAGGCAAGATTTAAAATCAGTAGGCAGTTTACTGCCGCGCTGCCATTTTGAAAGAATAAGCGGATTCACCCCCCATTCTTCGCCTACAATATTGAAATTGGGGTACTCCTCCATAATACGACAACCCCATTCGGCCATAAACTTTTCGCCGGCATAGGGGTGGGTGTCGTGGCGAATTCCACGGAGACCGGCATATTCAATCCACCAGAGACTGTTGTAGATCAAGTAGTCGGCTAAAAGCGGGTTGCTCTGGTTTAGGTCAGGCATGGCCTTTACAAACCAGCCATCGGTGAATACTTTTTTGTCAATTTCTGATGCGTAGGGATCATGGAGAGTAGTACGCCGATGATTGGTATTTTGATATTCTGAGGGATAGTGCACCCAATCTTGAGTGGGTAGATCCTTCATCCACCAATGATTAGCCCCTGAGTGATTCATGATCATATCCATAATCAACTTGATATCACGTTTCTCTGCTTCTTTGCTCAGTTTCTTGTACAGTTCATTATTTCCGAAACGGGGATCTACTTTATAATAGTCGGTAGTAGCATAGCCGTGGTAGGAACTTTCGGACATAGCATTTTCCAGTACTGGATTGAGCCACAGGGCAGTAAAGCCCATTTGTTCGATATAATCTAGGTGATCAATAATACCTTGGATATCACCACCGTGGCGGCCGTAATCATCACTGCGATTCTTTTTGTCAGCATATCCTTCTACGCTATCGTTATCTGGATTTCCGTTGGCAAAGCGGTCTGGGGTTAGCAGATAAATAACATCAGAGGAGTTAAAACCCTTGCGGTAAGCCGATTCTTTTTCCCGTTCTTTTAGTTCATACTCATAACTGAGTATCTCTTTATTTTTGCTATTCAGGTGGATTTCAAAGGAGCCAGCTTTGGTGTCGGGGGCAATATTCAGATAAATAAAAAGGTAGTTATTATTTTCTACTTTTTGTACACGCTTAATATTGATACCCTTATAATCGATATCTGGATTAAGGTTGCTGATATTGTTGCCGTACATCATAAGTTGTACCTCGGGGTTCTCCATCCCCACCCACCAATGAAGCGGTTCTACACGTTCAATCTGATAATCTTGTGCTCTGACGAAACTAGTACAGAGAACTAGTATCAGTGATAATGCCAAAAAGCGAATATTCAATTTCATAATTGTGAGATTTAATTGCGGAAGTAAATATGACCAGAATCGGGATGTGAGTTTCTGCTTCCTAATATTCTAAAATTTAATAAGAATAATGATAGCCCTGCTGTAAGATCTTGAGGTATTTTATGGTGCTTTGAAAGTTACATTTATCATCTTCTGTAGTTTAAAACAGTGAATTAACTTCTTAAAACGATGTTCATTAGCCCTTAATTAGGACAAATGAATCCCCATCTATTTTGTCACACCAGATACTCATGATAGGGTTTCAATTATTTGCTATTAGTTTTTAAAGCCGATTGATAAATCTCCTTTTTCCCTTTTAGCCAGTGAGATTATTTTGCCCATTTCAGTAGTAATATATATGAGATGACTCCAATTACCTTTTGTAACCCATACTAAATCTCTACACATTCTATTTATGGCCGGTCGGGGGGATTTGAAAAGGGAGTAATCTCCAGTTCTGTGGAAAGGTTACTTTCTTCACCGTCATTATTAACAGCGGTAAGCCGGTAATAGTAGGTTGTTCCATTTTCAAGTTTGTTATCGGTAAAAGTGGCGTTTGAAATCAAACTTCCACCATTAACAGGATCCATTCCTGATATTTCTGAAAAACTGCTGGTCGACCTGTAAAGATTATAACCGCCCAGATCGTCTTCACTATTGGAATCCCAGTTTAACTTAATTTCCTGATCCCCCGAGAGACCGCTCAGATTGGTCGGTGCAGAAGGAGTATTCGTATTGTCCTTATTGTCAGGTCCTGTGGATGAACTACTACAAGACACAAGTGATAGATGTCCACACAGAGCAAGTATTAATACAGGGAGTAGATATTTACGTTTCATTAAGTTCAATTCTATTTAATTAACATCATTTTTTGGACAAATCGACGATCTCCAATCTCAAACACGGCAAAATAAATACCGCTGGATTGGCGGCTGGCATCAAACCTAATGGTATGAATACCGGCTTCTCGAACTTCATTGTTGATCAAGGTGCTAACACGTCGCCCCAAGATATTATATACCTGAACCCTAACCTTCATCTGTTTGGGTAACTTATACTGCAGGGTAGTAGATGGATTAAATGGGTTCGGATAATTAGGAGTGATTTCAACCTGTTTAGGCAAAAAGTTATCCTGCTGTTCATTGATATAACGGCTGTCACCGGTTAGCAGTAGTAAAGGAGTTTGTTCATTATCAACTGTCAACGTTATGCTATCACTATTGGCCAGATTGTACTTGCGGCCGGTTTGGGGATTTAGCAATACAAGTTGATTAGCTCCGCTATTTTGCCAGCCATTAGCTCTGATAGTTACTGTTTTTCCAGGTGTGGCAGATAAGATAAGATCTATCTTATATCCCTGATGATTCGGGCTGCAATAGATTTGAGCGAATGAACTAGCTCGCGATACATCTTCATTTTCGCCGACAAAACGAAGAGATGCCCCTTCAAATCCTGAGGGTGGAGCTATTATATCAGCATGCGTACTTTCGTTGGAATCAGTGATCACCAGGCTGCTTTTGGAAGTTGTATCACCATTAACTTCGGTAATTAATTGAAGTTCGGTTGTATTCGTCTCGGTTTTACTCTTGGATGAGGTCTCTTCATAGGGGATAAGAAGATTGTTAATACCCTGATCATTATAAAAGTAATAGGCCTCCCCGGAACGAGCCGAAGTAAAATTAGCAGACTGGCTGTAAGATCCGTCAAATGCCCATATGGGTTGTAGGCCACCACCATTGGCGGTAGAGACTTTACTCCATTCTATATCAACATGCAGTGGGTTTGAAATAATATTCCATCCCTCATGCAGTGGAATAGAAGCTTGACTATTGCCATTGAGTGCTACAGTAGCAACAGTTTGGTCGAAAGTGAAATTTCGTTTACTGGTTACCCAGAATCCGTTACCCGATTTCAAGGTAAAAGTAGAACTGTCATCATATTTTACCAAGTAGTCATTGGGTTTCCCGTTATCCCAAAAAGCTTGCCAATCAACATCTGCATCACCATTTAATGCATTGGATAGTGATTTATTTACTTGTCCCGGTAATGCCACCAGTCTATAATCTTGGGATGAGGAGGTCCCGCTAAATGACTTTGAAATTTGAACGTCTATACTCGAGGGAACCAGTGAAATTAGATCATTATCCGGAGATTTTATTTTTTTATCAGTGTAAATATAGAATTCTCCCGGTGCAAGCGTCAGGGTGGTATCAGTATTAGAGATATTAACAGAATCACCTCTGAAAAAGCGGTACCACTTACCGCTGCTGGCAAAGCCGGGTTTTATATCCTGACTTGTTACATCGAAATTTCCTATGATCGTTGCTTCCATATCTGGATGACTGATCCCAATTTTCTTTACAGCATTACCTACATCCAGTGACAGCTGTGAATCTGAGGAAGTGAAGGCAGGATGTGTATTGCGGAGGCGAATCAAGGCCTTGTAGGTATCATATAGTTTCTTACGTTCTTTATCAGAGTAGTAGCTCCATTTGATAGGTTTTTCGCCGGTACGTCCATTTTTATTAATGCTGATGTCGTATCCTAGCTCTCCAAACTGCCAGATTAATTTAGGCCCGGGAATTGTAAGGAAGAAAGCCGCGGCCATTTTATTGCGTTCCAAACCTGTTTTAACTGTTTTAACATCGTAAAACTCATCAGAGCTAATGTTTCCGGAGGTAAGGTTTTTATACATGAGTCGCTCTTCATCATGGCTTTCCATATAACCAACCAGGTGTGGCTTTGACCATCCCCGTCCATCTGCCGAAACATGAGAAAAATTACTTTTCCCCCCACTGTGATATCCCATTGTTGCTTCTGCATAATTATGGTTGGCATTGCCCCAAAGCATCATACCGTAATTAGATAGTTCTTGCTCTTCGCTACTTTGGGCAAAGTGTTCCAGGATAACATAGGCCGAATCATCAACAGCCCATATTTTATCAGCCATCCGTTTGAGGATGGAAATACGCGATGCGTCATATTGGCTCATGGCATTAGTGTTACCCAGCGTATTTTTCTGTGTAAACCCTTTTGAAAGGTCAAAACGAAAACCGTCAAAATTAAACTCCTCAAGCCAATATTTGTTCACACGATCAACAAAATATCGTGTAGCCTGACTCTCGTGGTTGAAATCGTACCCTACATTAAAATTGTGTTTGGGTTCTCGGTTTAAGTACGGGTTTTCGGTCGTTGGCTTTCCAAAATCACCGTCATTCCAAAGACGAGCGAGGGGAGAGGGGCCCCAGGCATGATTGAGCACCATATCCAATATTACAGCTATTCCCCGACTGTGGGCCTCATCAATGAATGCTTTTAGGTCTTCAGCGGGGCCGTAATATTTATCCGTGGCCAAATGGAAGGTGGGGTTATATCCCCAACTGCTGTTAGCATCAAACTCCATTATTGGCATTAATTCAATAGCATTGACCCCCAGACTGTCCAGGTAATCGAGAGAATCAGTAAGGGTGGCAAAATTATGATTAGCAGTGAAATCCCGAATTAGCAACTCGTAGGTAACTAAATTTTCTTTATCCGGACGGTCGTAATTATTGTGTTGCCAATTAAAAGCTGTTTTACCCGGTTGAAGAACCCCTGCAATTTTTTCTGTTTTTCCTTGTGGATATGATTTTAGATTAGGATACGTTTGACTGTCGATATACTTATCGTTGTATGGATCCAATATCTTTTCAGAATAGGGATCCGCTACACGTATTTCTCCATCTACAAAATATTGGAAAGCATATTCTTTGCCTGCAGTAAGCCCGTTTAATTCAATCCAATAGTACGTACTGTCGGCATTGACTGTTTCCCGGTTCATGAAGTATTTGGCTTGGGGCTGCCAATCATTATCATTAAAATCCCCGATTACATATACAAACTCTTTATTGGGTGCAAATAAAGATAGGCGTACAGTATTAGCATCAACATAGGTAATACCATCTTGTAATCCTGCCGGTCGAGCCTGTTCATTAATTTGTGGATTTACTACCAGTTGTTGTGAAAGCGTATCACTGAGTGAGCCATCGGTGGCTGCTAACTTCATCGTAAAGGTACCAGCGGTGGATGGAGTAAAGGTATAGCTTAAAGTATCATTTGATACTGAACGCTCTTTTTTGCCGTCAATAAAAAGTGCAAGCTCTGTGGTTTGTTCGCTGGATGAAATACCCTTAATTGCCAGGCTGCTGTCGCTTGCTATAAAAGAAGGATTATCGGTTGGTTGCAGAAATTTTACGTTCAAACTATTTTCATATACTTTAACAAAGATATCTTTACCATCAGCCGCTTTACCTTCTTTAGAACCGTCACTGTTACGAAATACAAAATTCATTGACTCGATGGTCTCATCTTCTGCCAGTGAACAACTAGTACTTGTGTCTTGGTAGTATGCCCTGATGTCGTTTATTTTAAGCTTGTACTGGTTGTTAGTGCCTTCAACACGGGTTAGTTTTGTATCGCTACGATTGCCGGTGAAATTTTCGTTTGTTGGCCAACTGTTTTTTACGCACTTCCAGGCTTGGTTGGCGTTTTGATCAGTAGAGATTCCAGTATGTGCATATACGTCACCGATATGTCCTTTAAGGCCCTGATCACCCTTTGTAGCGTAAAAATAAATCGTTACCGATTGGTCGACCCTTGGAAATTCGGGATCAGCGGTTACTACTTGTCCTTGCAGTAGTGAGACAGAAAAAAGTAAAAATAATAGGGTAGAGAGCAGGCGTTTCATAGTTATCTGCAAACCGATTATTGGTTAGGTATTAAAAAACCCACCCATCACCGAGATGAGTGGGTTTTAAATAAGTTAGGAATTCGAGCTGAATTGGATTTACTATTTTGCTTCCATTTCAACTATATAGTCATTGATATTTACTTTGACATAGTAGTTCTTGGTTTCACCCGTAAATTGGAAGTTTTTATCACCATCTTCAGCATTGATAAGGAGTTCATCAATAGTACCATCATTATCTGAGAAATAAGGATAGTTATAGCTTGTAGGACCCCATCCAGCTTGAGCAAAGAATCTAAAAGCACCATCCTTATTAAACTCAGTAGTTGCCTCAAAAACTCCATCCTGCACATAAGTCATTTTAACACTTTCACCGGTACCAGGCTCGTTCCAGCCACCAATGCCGGAGCCAGTCATATACATTATAGGTTCATCAGCTGCTTCAAGGGATACAGACTTATCATCCATATTTACTGTAACTTTATACCAGCCGGTTTGACCAGTAAACTGGAAGTTGCTGTCATTATCGTTGGCATTAACAAATAAATTATCTACCGTTGAGAAATATGGATAATTCCAGCTATCGGGTCCCCAGTCTTCCTGTCCAAAGAAACGGAATGCTTCGCCATTCGTAAATTCAGCTAATGTCGAATAAACATTAGGTTCGGTACTTGGAACTATAACAGCCTGGCCCGGATCCCAAGCGCTAACAGCAGTTCCAATCATATAGATAGGAGGGAAGTCTGTTTGGAATGGAGTAATCGATAAAGCTACAGGACTTGAGACAGTAGTTTGAACTGAGTCACTGATCGTTGCTAATACTCTAATCTCAATACTATGAGCCTGCCCTCCTGCAAGATTTTTTGACAAGAGCATCTTGTTAAGATCGCCTACTGCTATTGAGTAAGCCGTATCCTGAATACTGGCAACTTCTGTGGCATCAGAGAAGTTGTTACCGGCCACATCAAGTTGTATATCATAAGTAGGAGCAGAAGTAAATCCATAATCAGGTTTTAGCCATTTTAAAGTCATAACAGTAGCCGTATCAGCTTGGTTACGACTTAAAGTATAACTCTCTCCCGAACTCGGAGAAGTGATAGAAGGTGCCTCAGGATCAGTAGTGTTTGCCACCGGCCCCAACTGACCTTTATCACAGGAGCTGAACATAACGATACTAAAGATCGATAGAACTAATAATGTTAGTTTTTTCATCATTCTACAGTTTTATAATTAAATTGGATTAGTAACCCGGATTCTGAGTTAGGTTTGTATTGGAATTCACGTCAGAAGCAGGGATAGGGAAAAGACGGAAATTATCATTTGTCGCCGTCCCGTTAGCATCTTTGCCTTTGCCGGCCCATACGTAATCTCCTGTAGTAAAAAGATCATACCGCACTAGGTCAGTTCGTCGGTGACCTTCCCAATAAAGCTCGCGCGCTCGTTCATCCAGAATAAAGTCTAGTGTTAATTCAGAAGAACTAATGTTCATAGAACTATTCTCGAACGCTCTTTCTCGGATATCATTAACTAAGTTAAGCGCTTTGCTTACGCTTCCACTTCCACCTCTCAGTGTTGCTTCAGCATACATAAGATAAACATCAGCCAATCTGAACATTGGATAATCGATATCTACAAATTCTTCATCAGAACCTGCTTGTCCGGTGGAGGTAATATTTTTCCATTTAGTAATGGTATAGCCTTTAGAGAAGTCACTTATATCAGTTTTTACATTTGTGATCTCTTTATCTTGTCCATCAGTAAATAACGTATTTCTGTTGTCGATATGTTCTACCTGGTAGGTCATGTCATTTAAATTGACAGTAATATGATGCAACCCGGAACTAGTATTTGTAATGTTACCACCATTTGCCTCCAAGGTACCATCACCTTCATTATCTCCCCAATTTTGTGACCAAGAATTATCACTAGCAAATTTGAACTCATTACCAGCACTTTTGAAGTAAACTAAGCCAGTATAAATATCATTATTGCTATCAGAAACTAGGGGAGAAGAATCTTCTGGGGTCCAATCAGAGCCATAACCACTCGATGATTGGTACCCACCGGGCACGAATATTTCATTATCGTTATCCGGGTTATTAGTTTTAAGCCCTGTTTTTTCAAGTTTATTTGCAAATTCAGGGGTAACGCGATGTCCAGACCATCCTCCGTCGATTCCAAATTCAGCGGGATTCATATTACCACCGACTGCAGCATGCGTAATAAAGGTAGTACCGCCATAGGTTTTAATATTTACCCCATCAAAAGCAATGGGAAATATAATACCATTGGCAGTATGGTTATCCGCTTTAAAGAGATCTCCATAATTATTCTCTAAGGTATAACTACCATCATTAATAATTTTGTCAGCATATGTAACGGCCTCATTGTAGTGAGCTTCTCCGGTATAGACCTCAGCATTCAGATATAACTTGGTGAGTAAGGTCCATACGGCAGCTTGATCTGCTCTTGCATATTCATTTTGCTTGGGAGCAGGTAACTCAGACTCTATTGCTTTAAGCTCACTCTCAATAAAATTGAAGAGCTCTTCAGCAGAAGAGGGTTCAGGTAAGTAAGCACCTACACCGTCTTCTTCGGTAACAAAGGGAACGCCGCCTCCATAAAAATCGAGGGCGTGCCAATAACTCAGTGCACGAATGAATCGAGCCTCAGCCATATAACCCTGTACTTCTGTGTTTTCGTTGCCTTTGGCATTACGAATAAATTCGTTAGCCAATGAAATTTCGTAATAGATTCTGCTGTAAAGTCCCATCACAAAATCATTAGAGGCTGTCCATTCTTGAAAATTAAATGAGGGTAGACCAGGATCTTGCCATGCTACTACGGCTTCGTCGGTTGGAATTTCTTGGTGCACCCACAATTGGCGTACATAACTTGAGAACCCTTCATCAATGCCTTGAATATCAGCATTTCCTGCAGGTCCTTGCTGTCCCGTGGTGGCAAAGCCGGCATAGAGCTTGGCCAGTACCTTTTTGTAATCACTGGGACTTTCATACACAGACTCAGATGTTACTACATCATCGTCAAGTGGTGAAGTATTTAGATCATCCACACATGACGTAATAGCAACAGTCATCAAAGCGATTAATACGATCGCCAGTATTTTATTTGGTTTAAACATAATCTTCTGGTTTAAATAATTTCAATTAAAAATTCAGACTTAGTCCGAGAATGAAGGTGCGAGGGCGGGGATAGATATTATTATCTATGCCATTGAAAACCTCGGGGTCAAGTCCGCTGTAATTGGATATGACAAAAGCATTTTGGACAGTCGCAGAAACTCTCATTGACTGAACTTGATCAAAAATATCACCAAAGGTATAGCCAACAGAGATATTATCCATTCGCAAGAATGATGCATTTTCTACGTAATGATCTGAATGAAACTGTGCATTGTTGAACTGTAATTCTTTGATATCAGTAATAGCGTTACTAAGATATCCCTGTGAGTTATACATTGAACTGTACATTGTATTGGTAGATGCTACATTGTTGTATATGTAGTTACCAATATTGGCTCTGGCTGAGAATGATGCATCCCAGTTTTTATATTCAAACCGTGAAGACAGTCCAAGTGTAACGTCAGGAGAGGGGTTTTTATAGCGGTATTTGTCCTCCGCAGTTATTTTACCATCTTCATTTCGGTCTACGTAGACTCCCTCAATTGGATTTCCATTCTCATCATAAACTTGCTCATACACATAGAATGAACTTCGTGGATGTCCTACGCTGTGAATTTGAACCGTATTACCAACTCCTCCGGAAATGCCACCTGTTTCAACACCGATATAATCTTCTGAGTTAACGGTGGTGAGTTTGGTAATCTTATCAACATTACGTGAAGCGTTTAAGCCAACTTCTAAGTATGTGTCTTCGGTAGACAATACTCGTCCGGTAATGTTTAACTCAACCCCCTTAACTTCCATGGAACCTATATTTGAAAGGATCCGGTTGGTAAAGTTTGTTCCAGCTGGAACTGGTATTACGTTTAACAGATCATTTGTTTCCCTATAATAAGCTTCAATGGAACCAAACAATCGATCATCAAATAATCCGTAGTCCAATCCAATATTGTAGGTCGTTGTTTCTTCCCATTTTAGGTTTTGGTTGTATCCTTCAGGGCGTAGAGTCTGGATGAATGTATCTCCAAACTGATATTGAGCAGTAGGTTCACTAAACGTATACTGTGGCAGATAAGGGTAGTTACCCTGATTAATTCGTTGCTGTCCGGTAACACCATAACCAAGGCGCAACTTAAGTTGATTTATCTCTTCGACATCATCTAGAAAGGATTCTTCATGGATTTTCCAAGCGAGTGCTGCAGAAGGGAAGAGGCCCCAGCGATTATCTTCTGAAAAACGAGAAGTGCCATCTTGCCGGAGTGTAGCCGTCAGCAAGTATTTATCCTTAAAAGTATAGTTAGCACGGCCAAAGAATGATACTAGGTAATGTTCCGTTTTATAATCGGTGTCTTGGTTCACTACCAGGGTGTCCGCTGTGTTATAGTTGGTTGCATAGGTTGATCCTTCTTCATAGTGGTGCTCCCAGGAATACCCAGCTGTCAAATCTAGTTTACTATCAATGGACTCCAAGTCTTTGTTATACTTTAGGTAGAAATCCAGCAACTCATTTTCTTTTTTCTGAGTATAATCAATACGTTGCCCGTTGGCACCATTTGGACCTTGATATGCATAGGCTGCATCTGCAATTATATTATTTTGTCCGTCATCTACATCTGAGTAATCATAACCTGCTTTAACTACTGCATTCAGGTTATCTACAAAAGGAAGAGCATAATCAACTTTGATGTTTCCTATTGATCTATAGACCGTAGATTCATTGAAATTTTGTTTCAACAAGGCCATAGGGTTTGCCGGAGCAATTGGGATAGGATCACCATTTTGGTTTGTCCAGGTGAAATAATCTCCATAAGCATTATTATCGACGGTAACCGGTTGGGTAGGATCAAAGGTCAGTGCTGAACCAATAGCGCCACGGTTGGCAAAACGATTTTTAACCTGCATACCTTTGAGGTTCAGATCAACTTTTAACGCATCATCCAAAAAGGTGGGGTTTACGGCAATGGAGCCTGTAAAACGGTCCATATCTGATGTTTCTAAAAGCCCGGAATTGCCGGAAAAACCTACAGACAGGCGATAGGGTAAACTCTTATATGCGCCCGACAGGCTTAGGTTGTGGTCTTGGCTAAAGGAATTGGAATATATCTGATCCTGCCAGTCAGTATTAGCATCCCCAAGCAATTGGGTGCCCGTTTGCCCGTGTTGTTGTTCAACAATAGTTTGAAATTCATCAGCGGAAAGCACGTCCACTTCATTAGACTGCATATGATAAGAAGCTTTACCGGTATAGCTTATCTCAAAATCTTGTCCCTCAACACCTCTTTTGGTAGTAATAAGCACGACCCCGTTTGAAGCTCGTGAGCCATAAATAGCTGTTGCAGAAGCATCCTTTAAAATAGAGATGGATTCAATATCATTGGGATTGATGGTGTTTAATGGGTTACGCATTCCAGACACATTACCACCATCAAGAGGCACTCCATCAACTACATATAGCGGGTTGTTATCAGCTGATAGGGAGGATCCACCCCGAATACGAATGGTAGCACCACTACCAGGAGCTCCATCATTGGATGTAACAGTTACACCGGCGGCCTTACCCTGGAAAAGCTCTTCGGGAGATGTTATTGCTCCTTCATTAAAATCTTCAGCACTAACGGCGGTAACTGATCCCGTGTTATCATCCTTATCCTGCGTTCCGTATCCGATCACAACAACATCTTGGAGTTGTTGCACATCAGGTGCAAGTTGAATATTAATTGTTGAACGTCCACTTACTGGTACTACCTGTTTGATATATCCAACAAAAGAGAAGGTCAGAGTATCTTGGGTTGACGGTACTTTAAGGGAGTAGTTCCCGTCGAGGTCTGTTGACGTACCTCTGGTAGCCATTCCATTTACTGTTACATTCACACCAGGCAATGCCTCTTGCGTTTCGGCATCAGTCACAGTACCTGTAACGGTAATCTGTGCCAAACCGGGCAATGCCAACCCCAGTATGAGACATGACGTAATTAGTATCTTTTTCAAAGGTATCATATGAATTAGGTTTAGTATTTAAATGGTAGAGCAAACACCTTGCCAATTTTTTGATAGGGTAGATGTTCTTTTAATTACCTTATTATTAAGTGTTTTTAACTTTTTGTTTACTGAATAACATTGAGTGAACCGAAGAAAATTCGGTAAATCCCGTTGAAAATTTCCTCAGGTGTTGTTGCATATTTTGGATTCATAATTGCTGCTCAGCTAGTCTTACCACAAATGTAAGCGCTTACATTATTTGGTTAAAAAAACTTCGGCTTCTTAAAGAAGCAGAGTTAAAGGTTTTTCAGTTATTTATGAGTCCCCTCATAAATGTAAGCGCTTTCATCAGTTCTATATCTAACAATTTTTGGACTTTAATTCAAGGCTTATTTCAAAAATCAAGGAGTGGTTTTGCAATCCAATGCAAAAAAACAGGAAAATAATTTGAAAACTATTCTTGAAAGGTTGCAGTAATGAAATTATTGACTCGTAGAATCAGTTATTCAATTCCAATACATTTAAATAGATTTGCACTCATGGAAAAGGCCCATAGATCAATTAACACAGTAGGTGCTTTGAAAGAATCGGGATGGGAGTCTGTTTCCGTAAAGGAAGAGATTCGAAGGAACCTAATTTTAAAAATAAGAAACCAAAAGGACTTATTTCCTAATATTAAGGGATATGATAATACAGTCATTCCTCATTTGCAGCATGCTTTACTATCAAAACATGATATTATTCTATTGGGATTGCGGGGGCAGGCCAAGACAAAGATATTACGGCAACTGTTTTTATTACTGGATGAGTACCTGCCTGTTCTCAAGGATACTGAAATGAATGAAGATCCTTATAATCCGGTCTCCAAACATGGCAAAGAACTTCTCAATGAAGAGAAAGATGAGGCATCTGTGAGCTGGCTTCACCGCAGTGAGCGTTATGGAGAAAAATTAGCCACTCCCGATACAGCTGTTTCTGATCTTATCGGAGATATCGATCCCATTAAAGCTGCGGCCCAAAAAATGACGCTGGCAGATGAAAATGTTATCAACTTTGGGCTCGTGCCCCGGACGAACAGGGGGATATTTGCGATCAATGAATTGCCCGATTTACAACCGCGTATACAGGTTGCACTCCTTAATATAATGCAAGAGCGAGATATACAAATCAGGGGCTTTAATGTTCGAATTCCTTTAGATCTGTTAATGGTTTTTTCAGCTAATCCGGAAGACTATACAAATAGGGGAAATATAATTACACCACTGAAAGATCGAATTGATTCTCAAATCCTGACACACTATCCACAAAAAGTGGAGGTGGGTATGCAAATTACTGAACAGGAAGCCTGGACTTCACGTGGTAGTAATGTACAGGTTACCGTTCCTCTTGCTTTTAAAAAACTGCTCGAACTCATAGCATTTGAAGCTCGCTCTTCGGAATATATTGACCAGAAAAGTGGAGTTTCTACGCGGATGACTATTACAGCGATGGAGCAGCTAATATCAGCAGCAGAAAGACGAGCGTTAACCAATAGAGAAGAACAGACAGTTATTCGCATTACTGATATATACCATATGATACCGGCACTGACAGGCAAATTAGAACTTGTGTATGAAGGTGAACAGGAGGGGACCGTCAATGTCGCTAAACATATTATAGGAAAAGCTATTAAAAAAATATTTCTGCAGTTATTCCCGGATCCTGAAATTGAAAAGAAAAAGGAGAGGGATAGCGAATACAAACCAATACTCGATTGGTTCGCGGCTGGTAATACGCTTGATATTACCGATCGGCAAAACCAGAACCAGTACGAAGAAAAATTAAAGGAGATTCCGGGCCTACAATCACTTGTTAAAGGGCATTTGGCAGAAAAGCATGCACAAACAGAGCTAGTGCTAATGGATTTTGTTATTGAGGGATTACATCAACATTCGATGCTTGGTAAAGAAGAGATGGATAATCACCGATCCTATTCAGACATGTTGGGTAGTATGCTAGGGTCAATGGATGACCTGAACAATACAGATGATTTTGATTAATAATTTGGCATTGCAAGTAGATGAATATACCCTTATATTCTACCACTGAATTTAAGGCAACAAAGAAATTTATTGATCCCATGAAAGAAGGAATTCACCCGGAGTATAACGAAATTACTGTTAAGTTAAGTGATGGTACTGAGTTCAAAACTCGAAGCACCATGGATACCAAAGACGGTGTCTATCGCAGTGAGGTTGACTCAAAAAACCATCCTTTTTACACAGGTAACATGAATTACCAGAAAAAAGCTGGTCGTATCGATCGTTTCAAGAAACGTTACGGAAACAGCGACGACTAATTTTTGCTTTTGAAGAAATTAAGGATGCATTTCTTACTGAGATGCATCCTTTTTTTATTTTTAAACCAACAGATTTTTATGCAGTTACATTGTTTAACCGTTGGACCATTTGCCGAAAATACATATCTCTTATCTAAAGCAGATCAAGCACTTATTATTGATCCGGGCTTTATGGAACAGGCAGAATATGAAAAAATAAAAAACAAAATGGGGCAAGAGAGCCTCTCATTACAGGGCGTTGTTCTTACTCATGCACATGTTGATCATGTATTGGGGCTTCAAAAAGTACTTGATGATTTCGACGTGCCGGTGTATTTGAGTAAGAAAGATCGTTATTTGTGGGATAACTTTCCTTCACAGGCTTCAAGGTTTGGGTTCCGGGTTGATGGCTTTTCTGTTGATCCCAAAACATTACCTATAAAGAAAGGCTGGGAGATTGGTAACTTTGTATTTGATACTTTCTATACGCCCGGCCATGCTCCGGACCATGTATCATTGTATAGCAAAGAGGGGGGGCTGCTAATTGCCGGTGATGTCCTTTTTAAAGAAGGTATTGGGCGAACAGACTTATATAAAGGAGACTTTAACGTACTTGAACAATCTATTCGTGAAAAGTTATATCCACTTCCCGAAGATACTGTAGTTTATCCTGGTCACGGTCCTGAGACAACAATAGGTCATGAGAAACAAGCTAATCCATTTGTAAAGCCAGCAGGCTAACTTTTTAGGTACTATTCTTTTTCTTTATTTTCTTTTTTAAGCTCCTGGAGGCGTTGAATTTTTTTATTATACTGGTCTTCCTTTTCCTGGTACCTTTTTTTTAATCGCTTGTAGGTGTTGATAGCTGTGTCAAATTTGCCTTGTTTTTCGTGTATCGAGGCCAGTGTCTCGGATGCGATATCATCTACATTATCTGAGCTCCCTTCTTTTTTGGATGATTGTTCGGATTCCATCTTTCCCGGCTTAATACGTTTAGATTCTACCCTTGATAACTTTTGAATTAAGTTATCAAGATCTAGTACCGGACCGGGATCATGAGTAGATGAATCCGTAGAACTGCTATTAGGGAGATCTTCAGGAGTCCAAGCCTTAAACGTATTAGGATGACTTAAGTAATAATGGAGTTTCTCGAAGAAAGGGCTCCCCGGTGCAAACATGCGTGCCTTTAAGGCTTCTTCTATTGCTTGCTCGTCCAATCCTTTCAGATGGTAAAACCATGCCAGCAAAAAATGTCCTACGGCATCGGGACCTCTCTTTTGAAGTTGTTTTTTTAGTCGGGTGGTTGCCTTTATAGGATCATTATCAAAATGTTCGGCATAAGAGGCTAATGATTGGGGTATTTCAAAAGGTAATTGAGGCATTAATATTTGGTAAAAGGTTCCCGAGCAACGTTAAAGCTATTATACAAACTGAAAGTACTTGCAGTCAATAAAAAAGTAAATTCACCAACCGCTTACAGCATCATTAAACATATTATCAGCAACTTGGCTTAAGGCTTCACGGGCAGCATCCGTTTCTCCCTCAATAGGGTCTTCATTAGTATCATAAGTTGCTGATCCATTAAAAGAACTGCTCCATTCAGCTTGTTCTTTGTCAGTATATTTGTAGGTTGCCTGAACAGAAATTTCAACCTCGTTACGACTTGTTTGTTGATTGCCACTGAGACTAAACGCTTGGTTGGTATATCTTCGAATTGAACCTTCAAGTACGGCATCAGCATTGCCCCGTGAATTAGCGAGAGTTAACCGACTTTGATTGATAAAACGTTCTATAAGAGCTTGATTAAGAATATCGCTTAAATTACTGACTCCACTGTTTGATTGGTCAGCGAAAAAAGGGATATAAATAGAGTTGACATTTTCGGGAATGGAAGTACCCGTAAAACTATACCTGAAACAGCCTGAGACTGCAAAAAACATTAGAAAAAGCAGTACAAAAGTTCGTAATTTATTGCAGTCCATATTGGTCGAGCTTTCGATAAAGAGTTCGTTCACTTATACCAAGGGCTTCTGATGCTTTCCGGCGATTGCCTTCATATTTACGAAGAGCTTGTTCAATTAAGAACTGTTCTGTCTTCTCTATAGAGGGAATTTCATCACTGGTGAAAAATTCAGAAAAGGTATCTTCTTCTGTTTCTTCCTCAGAAATATCGGCTTCAGCATAAGATTCAACTCCAATATCTTCTTCCGCCGCATTACCGATGTCAATATCCATGCCGGTATTTTCAGGATTATTTACTTCATCCTGTATATTTTGAGGCAGGGCTTTGATGTTTTTTTGTGAAAAAGTAGAATATAAAAAGTTCGCGAGCATTTTTTTCAAATCCCCGATATCACTTTGTAATTCTACAAGAGCACGATAAATCAATTTTTGATCATCATTACCAAAAGCTCCGTTTTTATTACTATCATTTTGTTCTGCTAAAACAGGTAGGTTATCTGCAGAGCCGGTATGTTGTCGTCCCTTAAGGTATTTCTGAAGTTTTTCAGTATCAATGAATTGGGATTTTTCGAGAACGACCAGCTGCTCAGCTACATTTCGAAGTTCACGCACATTGCCCGGCCAACGGTATGATACCAACAGTTCTTTGGCTTCGTCAGAAAATCCTTTGAAAACGGAGTCATACTTTGCGGAAAATTCAGTAACAAATTTTCTAAATATTGGGATAATATCATCCGGACGGTCTCGAAGAGGAGGTAGTTTTACTTTGACGGTATCTAAGCGATAAAATAGGTCTTCCCGGAAAGTTTCTTCCTGTACCAGCTGCCAAAGATCCTTATTCGTGGCTGCAATAACACGGACATCAGTAGTACGAACTTTACTGGTTCCTACACGAAAATATTCACCGGATTCTAGTACTCGCAAGAGTTTTACCTGCACATTGGCAGGGGTATCTCCAATCTCATCAAGAAAGATGGTGCCGCCGTCGGCCTTTTCAAAATATCCTTTACGTGCTTCATGTGCGCCTGTAAAAGCTCCTTTTTCGTGACCAAAAAGCTCACTTTCAATAATTCCTTCGGGAATGGCTCCACAGTTAACAATGACCATGTTATTGTGTTTCCGATTGCTTATTTCGTGAATTGCCTTGGCAGTTACATCTTTACCTACACCACTCTCACCCTGCAGTAGTACCGTAATATCTGTATCGGCTACCTGTACAACTTTGTCTATAACCTGCTTTAGAGCAGCCGATTCTCCAATAAGTCCAAACCTTTCCTGAAATGCTTCCCGATCCATAAAGAGATGCTACATCTGTCTTAAATCATTCAATGTTTATTGACTCTAAAGGTAAGAATTCCACTCCTAGATACATAAAGAGATTCTGATATTATTATAACCAGCTGAGATATTGATATATTTTATTATTTAAAATACTGTCATCAGTAAATGCTATTTTATTAGAAAATTTTAAAGTTAAGTAACTATTTTAGGTTTTAATCGTCATACATTCAGAAGATGAACTTTAAACTTAAATGCATCTATTTATTTAGGTTCCTTCTGATGGTTCTATCAGACAACAGGGTAGCATGAAGCAGCAAAAGGAACGACAGTTAATTGAACAAATACAAAATGGACAAAGCGGTGAGTATAGAACGCTTGTTGATCGGTATGCACCTATGGTATTTAGTATCGTGAACAACTTTGTTGATGCTGAAGCAGATAGAGAAGAGTTGGCACAAGCTATTTTTGTGAAAGCTTATGAACGTCTGGGTTCGTTTAAAGGAGATTCAAAATTTTCTTCATGGCTCTATTCACTGGCAAAAAATCATTGTAGGGACTATGCTAAAAATATTCGCAGGAATAACAGCAATTTTAGTGAGATGGATGAACAGGATCTTAATTCCCGCCTGCGAGATGATGGGTTGCCGGATAAAGAAGTTGAACGTCAACAATGGATAGCACTCTTGCAAGAAGGACTTGATAATATAAATACTGAGTATGCTGAGGCCTTTATGATGAAGTATAATGAGGATATGAGCTATAAAGCGATGTCAAACAGGCTAGATGCATCTGTTAGTGCACTTAAAGTCCGTGTTTACCGAGCTAAAAAAGAACTTAAGAACTATATTGAAAAACGGGGTTAATTATTATGGATAAAGATACTTTACTCCGAAAATACTTAAATGGAGAACTCTCTGATGACAAAGAGAGAGAGGCATTGCATATGATTGCAGATGACCCTGATATGCGATCTATGTTACGTTTCGAACAAATGCTTTCCAGTAATTTTTCTGCCGGTGTTTTTGATAAGAAAGAAGCTACAGTCCCCAAAGGGTTTACTGATAATGTAATGAATCAGATTAATGAAGAATCTGAAAGCTTTCAACGGACAGGGGTAATCGAAAGAATAAAGAACTGGACAGAACAACTTTGGGAACCACGCCCAATACAATGGCGACCTGCATACAGTTTCGTATTTGGACTTCTAGTTCTCATCTCTTTGTCATATCCGTTACTATTTTTGCAAGAGAAACGTTCAATGTTATCTGATGAAATTGAGAATACACAAAAAATAGATTCCTCAATACAGCAAGTTTCCTCGGGGACAAACGATGTGATGTTACGTTTTATGTACCTTGATGATGAGGCGCAATCTATGGCTGTGGCTGGCGATTTCAGCAATTGGGAACCGGTAGAACTATCAAAAAAAGTTATTAATGGTAAAACCGTTTGGACAGGGCTTGTATCAATGGGACGTGGCGAACATAATTATATGTTTATAAAAGATGGAGAAGAATGGGTTACTGATCCACTTGCGCCCGTACACCGCGATGATGGCTTCGGGAATAAAAATGCAGTTATATACATATGAGATCATTCATAATTATTATGAGTATTTCACTAGCAATAACAACGTTGGGTAAAAGTCAGCAGTGGCAAAATACTGTGTCTGTTGATTCACGCTTTGGCTATTCGACCAATAGCTATCTTAACCCATTTTTAGCTGAGTGGGATAGTTCAGTAGAATCGGGATATAATTTTACATCTGTATTATGGCAATCTTATTGGCATAAGAATAAAAACTCTATCTCCATTACGGCAGGGGGGCTTTATGAGCCGATATTTAATTCTGGTGAAAACTGGAAAGGAGGTATGGGCACTGTTAATTATAGCCATCGGTTTAATAGCGTAAGTGCAGGAGTTGAAGTGGGAGGTAGCTACTTTAGTTCTACCTACAGTAGAAGTATAGGATGGATTCAACCTAAAATAACCTGGCTTATTTCACCTTTTACCTCTGTTCGTATTAAGGCGGGTTCGAATTTCAGGAATTACCAGGATGCTCAAAATCGGCCAACAGGCAGTAGTCGATTTGATATATACGGCATGGAATTGGAAACATGGCCAAGTTATGAATGGAGTATTACTGCTGGTTTATATGGTTCTCTTAATACTTTTCCCAGATTGCAAGAAGGTTTTAATGCGAATACCACAGTAAGTTATCACTTTAGCAATGGTGCCAATATCGGGTTAAATATTGGTCTTCAACAATATATAACAGAGTTTTCTGAGGAGACTAATACAGGGGGAGGTCCCCCTGGAGGAGGGCCTCCGGGTTCAGGTCCCGGTGGTGGACAAACTACTACGACTGTACAAAACACTGATCGCATAGCTCAATTAGGGAGTAGCGGTTCACTGCCTGTTAACGAATATTTTACTCTCTTTGCTTCTTTTCAATTTCTACAGCTTCATTCTGAGAGCTCAAATATCACAACCAGTGATTATAAGGTCTCTGGCGGAGTGCGTTTCAGCTTTACACCTGAGTTTGGAAAAAACGCCGATCACGTTCGTCCAAAATGGACGATCAAAGAAAGCAGTCAGCATCTACACCTTAATTACAATACTGAGGGACGGTTATATCTGGTAGGCGAATTTAATAATTGGAATAAGGCGGGAATACCGCTTCGAAAGCAAGACAATAATAACTACGCAGCCCAGCTTGATTTATCGCCAGGCAGTTATGAATATAAAATTCTTCAGCGGCAAGGGGATTCAGAGAAATGGCTACCGTTTGCTAAGGAAATCTATACGGTAGATGATGGATATGGAAGTGAGAACGCAATTTTATTGGTTGAATAAAACAGAGAAGCATTATGACTTTAGTTAAAAAGATAAATACATTATTACTAGTAGTGGCCATGATTTTTATGGCTTCAGCTAACATATTCGCCCAGCAAGCTGATATGCAAGAATGGATTGAAAAAGCTAAGCAGGCAGGAATCAGCGAGACGGTGTTGACTGAATTACAAAATAGAGTTGTAAATAAAGGATTGAGCCTGGAGCAGGCAAAAGGAGTAATGAAACCCGCTATTTCCATGGCGAACCAAAACCTACCATCTGAAGTTATTATTCAGAAAGCTTTAGAAGGGTTTTCAAAAGGGATACCGGGACCAAGGGTGCTCACGGTAGTTGAAAAAATGCAGGGAAGTATTCAGCAATCGGCACAAATTGTTGATCCGTGGATGAAAAAGCCCCAAGTGCAGGAGATGGTAAACAGGCAAAAAACAATGACAAAAGAAGAATTTAGAGACGAGCTTACAACAACAGCCTCTAAATCCATTATGCAGAATATGTCTGTTGAAGCTGTAACTGAAGTATTGAACGAAATTGCTAACCGGTCTGTACTAGCAAAGTCTAGTCCGCCCCAAGTTATTGCAGCAATGGGGATATTACCTGATCTCCCTTCGTCTGCTGATAACTCAAATGCTTCTTCTAAACTTATTGTACGTGCCGTAAAAGGTGGTTTTAAAGCCTCTGACCTTCAAAAATTACCATCAGCCATGAAGATGGCACAACAGCAAAGTGAACTACCTGCAGCGTCTGTAGTGAAAGGGGTAGCAGGACAAATGAAAGGCGGCATTCCCGCAAAGCAGATACTACAAAACTTATTTAATGGTAAGGTTGGAGGCGGTCCTCCGGGTGATATCCCTCCTGGTTTAAAGAACAAACCAGACACAGGGAATAAGGGTAACAATCAAGGACGAAACGGCGAATAAAGCTCATTACAATTTATATGTACGTAAAAGGCTGCTTGTAAAATAGCAGCCTTATCTTTTTAAAAAAAATGAAAATACCTTGTAACCATTAGTTATTCCACTCGTCATAAGGACAGAATAAAGTAGAAATGGTCTAAGAATTAAATCTTAATAAAGGGTATAATATTATGATAACTAAAAAGATACTTTCATTCCCCATTGCTCTTCTGATTATAATTTCAATGGTTTTTGTTAGCTGTAACACCAGCTCTGATGGTGATACTGGTACGATGACTGTAGAGATGACTGATGCCCCTATCGATTCAGCCGATGCAGTAAATGTATTCATAGAAAGAGTAGAGGTGGAATCCCAAGACGGCTCGGGGTGGATTACCCTTAATGAGCCTCAACAAGAATACAATCTGTTGGACCTTGTAAACGGTGCTACTTCGGTAATAGGAACAAGTGAACTGGAGGCGGGGACCTACAATCAAATTCGTTTGATTTTAAGTGGTACCGGACATAGTGTTGTAGTAGACGGAAAACCATACTCAATGAAAGCTCCGGGTGGTCAACAGACAGGGGTAAAACTTAATATCAATGCAGAAATTGAACCAGATATTGAGTACGTGCTATTGCTGGACTTCGAAGCAAGCAGATCAGTTACTAAAGCAGGTGAAAGTGGAAAATATGTACTCAAACCTGTAATTGATGCCAAAGAAAAAGCTATTACAGGTAATATAGCAGGTACCGTTGACCCTATTGAAGCTGAACCAGTCGTTTATGCTATCGCAAATTCAGATACATTGGCATCTACCATTGCCGATACTGCGGATGGCGAGTTCAAGCTAATTGGATTAGAAGAGGGTGCATATGATGTTTCTGTTAATCCTAGAAACGATAGTTACAGCGAAACTATTGAAGAGGGAGTAAACGTCACTGTTGAATCAACCAATGATATCGGTACTGTAACAGTACCCTCATCCAACTAATTAAGTACTATTCCCCGAAGCCCAAGGCTCGCACCCATCTGTTGGGTGTGGGCCTTTTTTATATCAAGTACATTGAGTAGTTATGTTGAACCAAATTTAGTTAATATGTAAGGTTTCCCCTTTCCAGAGGTCCTACTATTGTATAATAATACAATCATCTTAAGAGCCCTCATATTCTTTGGGGATTACTACCATTTCTAATGACAAAAATAACCAAGAGAGTATACTATGAGTTATATTTTTGAAGGTAAACTATATGGACGTCTTTGTGACGGTTGTAATGAAAAAATACCAAATGTTAAAATACGATTATATAGGTTAAGAGAATCCCAAGATGAAACGCTTTTAGCAACTGATGAACCCAAGAATAATTTCCGGATATTAACAAAGAAAGAGTTAGAGGCAAAGCAAGATTATCTTCTTGCCGAAACCGAGACTAATATCAATGGCGGATTCGATTTTAATCTGGATAAAATAAAAGGATATAATGGGGAGTCATTTGAAATTGATGTGTACGTAGAATCAGTTCCCGGCCAAGAAAAACGCCCACAAAATCTTGATCCTGTTCAATTTACAGCTGATGTGTATAAACCGCATCCCAGGGGTGAAGAAGATAAAAGGAAAGCTGGTTGGGAGTATTATGTTCCTTACCGTTATTGGTGCCGTATACGGGAAAAATTGGGGGGCTATGTTATATGTGGCCAAATATTGGATTGCAAAACCGAAATCCCTATACCGAATGTTGAAGTTTTTGCTCATGACCGTGATTGGTTACAAGATGATGATCTTGGGTCGGGATATACGGACGCTAATGGATATTTTAGAATTTACTACTCCGCCAGCGACTTCAAAAAAGGTACTGTTTTAGATGTTGAACTGGTAGGCGGACCTGACTTATACTTTTCCATAAAAACCCCAATGGGCACTCCCCTTTTAGCTGAGGATCCTTCAAGAGGTAGACAACCTGACCGGGAAAATGCAGGTGCCTGTTTTTGCGTAAATCTGTGTGTGTCGCATGATAAAATACCGCCACCACCAGAACCTAAGCCAGCTTTTACGAACATCGGTGGCTATGACTATGAAAATGACATTGACAGCATACCTCCAGGTACCGGGCTAACTAATGGACAAGGTAGGGCCTTTTTTCGTACCCTCCGATTAAACGGCACATTGTCAAAAAAGTACAATGGCAAACAGTTAGAGTACCGTTTTGAAACACGAGAGGTTGATTCAAATGGAAATCCAACAGGAAGTTGGAAACAAGTCAAGAAAAGCCAACTTGGTAAGCAAAAAATGGGAGTACTACAAAAATCGAATCCTGCCTTTCCGGCATCAAGTCCAAATCCCATTAAAAATGTGGATTACGTCATAAAGCCGAATCAACCTGATGAAATACCGGTATCCATTATTACTGATAGCAGTGGTAAAGATTGGATACAGGTGCCACAGGAAGATGATCATCCACTCGATTCTTCAGGGGGAGGCTACTTTACACCAAATCATAATCTAGTAGCTCTAAATACCCGAACTCTGGCTCCATTCAACGATGTAGACCTATCGGGGCTGGTTACGGGCGATAGTTCGACTTCAACAGGAAAACCCCTTGTAGAAAACAAACACTTTGCTATCCGGATGATTGTTCGAGAGAAGGGAAATTCTGCTACTGAAATGGTTACAGGTATCTGTGAGCATATTGCTGTCAATAACACTCTATATGATGGTATTGATAGTCATCCATCGTGGTATTCTAATGTTAGAAATGACCAGCTGGCTGTAACAATGGTTAACATTGATCAACTACAAGGCAATGGGTGTTCTGGTATTGCTGATCAGTTGGACATATTGTTCACGGCAGCTCATCCCAATTTGGGAGCGGTTAATATTAATATGACAGGTCCGGGCGGTCCGTATGGTTTTAATATTCCTGCAGCTCCAACATCAGGTGATCATTACGGAACAGCAACACCTAACTTTAGCGTTGCTGACTTAAATCCTTGTGCATATATTGTGAGTATGAGTGTACAAGTGTTACTTACTGACGGGGACCATACACCTCATAATCGGTATGATAAGATTGCTTTCTGTAAAAAGTAATTCTTTTAGTAGTAATAAACCTTAGTAAAGGCCAAACAAAAAACGGAGTGCAAACAAGCACTCCGTTTTTTTATAAAGAGGAAACAGAATATAGGCAAGAAAAACTATTATACGGCCACTTTTTCTTGGTCAAATTCTTCTATGCTACTTTTCTTGACAAAATCTCCCATCAGGGTAGCAGAAGTACAATCTTTAATCATTACTTCTACATAATCACCTTTTTCAATATGGCCAGGTCGATCAAAAACGACCATTTTATTCGTATCTGTTCGTCCACACAGTTGTTCATCAGAGCGCTTACTGGTGCCTTCGACCAAGACTAAATGACGGCGCCCAATTTCTTTTTCATTCAGTTCTCCCTGTATATCCATCTGTTGTTCAATAATTTCTGAGAGTCGTCGCTTTTTAACATCTTCTGGCACGTTATCCTCATATTTGCGTTCTGCCAGCGTGCGACCACGTTCAGAATAGGAGAACATATAGGCCAGATCATATTTAACCTTAGCCATTAAGGACAGAGTATCTTTATGCTCCTCTTCAGTTTCATCACAAAAACCAGAAATAATATCTGTAGAAAGCGTTACCCCTGGTATAATTTCGCGCATTTTATCTACAAGATCGAGATATTGTTTGCGTGTATATGGGCGACGCATCCTTTCTAATACCGCATTGTTACCTGATTGGGCCGGAATATGAATGTAGTTGCAAAGGTTTGGTTGCTCGCTAATTATTTGTAAAAGTTCCTCTGGAAAGTCTTTGGGGTGAGGAGAAGAGAAGCGAATCCGCATTTCAGGATCAACTTGACTTGCCTTATACATCAGGTCGGCAAATGAATGTTCTCCATCATCATAAGAGTTTACATTTTGCCCCAATAATGTGACTTCACGGTATCCCTGTTCACTAAGCTGTTCAAGTTCCTCGATAATACTTTCAGCATCCCGGCTTCGTTCACGGCCACGGGTAAAGGGGACTACACAAAAAGCACACATGTTGTCACACCCTCGCATAATGGTGACAAATGCACTTACACCATTATCATTACGACGGACCGGTTTAATATCAGCATAGGTTTCTTCAAGTGAAAGAAGCACGTTCACAGCCTTGCGGCCATCGTCCACATCAGCAAGAAGTTTAGGAAGGTCTCGATATGCATCAGGCCCCACAACTAAGTCAACCAACTCTTCTTTTTCCATGATTTTATCACGGATTCGTTCGGCCATACAGCCAAGAACCCCAACGGTTAGGTCACCGTCTTTTTCCCTTTTTAGTGCTTTGAACTCTTTTAACCTATTCCAAACCCGTTCTTCAGCGTTATCACGAATAGAGCAGGTATTTACGAAAATAACTTCTGCATCTTCGGGCTCATTTACTGGTTCCATACCGTCTTCCATAAGAATGGAATTAACTATTTCGGTATCTGAGACGTTCATTTGGCAGCCGTATGTCTCAATATAAAAGTTGCGTTGATCCAATGTATACGGGGTTTAATTGCTGATTGATTAAGCTATGAAATATAAGAAGAGATAGACTTTTTATGAAAGCTAAATAGATTAGTAAAAATAGAGTAACCAGAACCTAAAATAAACTCCCTCTTTTAAAAATTATCTCCGTTCATTTCTGTTACCGGGTTACCGTCCTAGAAAGAGATAAGCTTATGCTCAAAGAGGGAAAGGAAAATTCTTTAACCTCGCTCTGAGATACTGCGATTGCCGTTTCATATGTTTATTTGGAGTGCAATTTCTTCGGGCCTTATGGTTGATAGGTTTTAAAACTTCTGGCACCTATTTAAGGACCCGGATCTGGATTTCGGATTTGATTCCAGCAGTAATTAGTTAGGCCATGTTTCAGGATTTAACCGCCACTCTCCCAGAGTTTTTAAATCACTTGCATCTACATAGTTATTTTTACTCGCTACTTGGATAAGGGTAGGGTAGTCGGTTAAACTATATACTGATATATCAGCTTCATCAAAGCGTTGGATTGCTTTGTCAAAGCCATAGGTAAAGATACTAAGTACAGCCTCAATATTAACTCCTACGAAGCGTAAGGCTTCGACTACAGACATGGCAGAGCCGCCTGTAGAGATTAGATCTTCAATCACGACTGTGGATTCCCCTTTCTGTATGCCACCTTCAATCTGATTTCCGAGCCCATATGCTTTTGCTTTGGCTCGAACATAAGACATAGGTTTATCCATATTTTCGCTAACCCAAGCCGCGTGCGGAATACCTGCAGTTGCAGTTCCGGTTATTACATCAATATCGGGGTATTCCTTTTTAATAAAAGCAACAAGTTTTTGAGCGATTTTCTTACGTATTTTGGGATACCGCATGGTCAGTCGGTTATCACAATATATTGGTGAGTTCCAGCCTGAAGACCAGGTAAAAGGGTCATTAGGTCGTAAAATGACTGCATTTATATCTAATAAATCTAATGCTATTTCTTCTGCGAACTGTTGATCAATTATCATAAATCTAATTGTTAATGCTGTTACTGATGATAGTCTTTTCAGATTATCAATGTATTAAAATAATGTATTATATAATTTGCAAGGCCCACACAACGCCCTTTAAGCATAAAAAGGCGTAAAAACCGGCCAGCAGATCATCTACTAAGATACCCCAACCACCAGGCAGTTTCTGAAGTTTATCAACCCCAAGTGGTTTTTGAATGTCGAAAAATCGGAAAAATATAAAACCCAAAAATAACAGAAGTAGATCATAATTAATAACTCCTGTAAAAGATATAGCAATAAACCCCATTCCTTGGCCGGCAAGCTCATCCATAACTAAGGGAGAAGGGTCGCCACCCCAAACCCGTTCACACTCTTCGGAAACCCAAACTGTTAAATAGGAAGTGAATATTGTAAATAGTACAATACCATACCAAGGGGTATAAACACCGATAAAATATATTGGAACTAAGGCAAATAGACTGCCCCACGTTCCGGGTGCATTAGGTAAAAAGCCTGCGTAAAAAAAGCTACCGAGGATCGGTTTCAGTTTCTGCATTATTTGGATACGAAAAAAGGTTTTTGTTAATGTAAATATACTCGAAGCCGGAATAGACGGTTAGCATAACGATAGCAATCATCATCCAGGATAATATCCCCGATTGCATTAGTTCTATACAGTAGGTGCTCAACCAAACGTCGGTTTCTACAAAAACCCCGACGAGAAGTACCATGTAAAGGAAAAACATTTGCCCCATCGTTTTTACTTTGGCTGTAAACCGTGTTTCCATGCTGATATTTCGATAGTCGGCCAGAATGCGCATACCTGTTATAAGGATATCGCGAAAAACAATAACACCAATGGCCCACCATGGAAATTGGTTCGCATCAATAAAGGGTAAACAGATAAAACCTGCAAAGGTTAAGAACTTGTCTGCCAGGGGATCAAGGAAAACACCATAATCGGTTTGTGCGCCATAGAGTCGGGCAATGTAGCCATCAAAAAAGTCGGTAACAACGGCAACAGCGAAAATGCCTACACTGAGGGCACGCCATACGGCTTCTTCTTGCACGTATAGCATGAGAAAAATGGGAGCCAGAATAATCCGGATCGTACTTAATATGTTGGGTAATTGACGCACGCGTCAAAGATACTAATTGTTATATAGAATTAAATCTTTTTTCAAAAGAATAAAAGAGCTTCGAAAAGCTGCCAGAGTTTAATATTTTGCTTTCCGATTTTATCACCATAAAAATAATAATTTTTTGTGTATGCAGTGCCATATTATAAGTATTGGTAATGAACTTCTTATAGGAGATACGATCAATACCAATGCCAGCTGGCTGGGTGATGTACTTACTAAAATTGGTATTGATGTGACACATGTTCACACTATTGGTGATGATTATGCAATCATGAAAGCAACGTTAAATACGGCACTCGATGAAGCTGACCTTATAATAACAACAGGAGGTCTTGGCCCTACACATGATGATATCACTAAGAAAGTGGTTACAGAACTTTTTGAGTGTGAATTGAAAGTGGACAAGGAAATTCTAGAATTTATAAAAAAAGTATTTAGAGAGCGGAATATTCCCTTTAGTAAATCAAATTATCATCAGGCAGAAGTGCCAGATTGTTGCGAAGCCCTGTTCAATAGCCAGGGTACTGCTCCGGGCATGTGGTTTGACAGACAGGGGACCAAACTTGCTGTATTACCAGGCGTACCTTACGAGATGAAGCACCTGATGAATGAAAAGGTATTGCCAAAAATTCAAAGCAGTTATAGGGAATCAGTCTTTCGGTATTCGCATTATATAACCACTGCAGGAGTAGGAGAAAGTACACTGAGTGATAGAATTATTGGCGATCTTACGGCTACACTTCCCAAGGAGGTGAGTGTGGCTTATCTTCCGAGTCCGCAGGGGACTCGCATACGTGTGAGCGCATATGGTAGTTCCAGAGAAGAGGTGGATGAAAAGATCAAACCGGTCATTGAGCATATTAAAAGAAAAGCCGGATATCTAATTATTGGAGAGGGTAAAGATCTGACACTGGCTGAAGCTGTTGGACAAACACTTGCAGAACATAAGTTGTTGCTGGCAACGGCTGAAAGTTGTACCGGAGGATATGTTGCGAATGCAATTACTAATATTCCAGGCAGCAGCCGTTATTTCAAAGGGGGTATTAGTGCCTATTCTAATGAAGTGAAGATGAATCAATTGGGCGTCAATGGTGAAAGTATCGAGCAGTATGGCGCTGTAAGTAAAGCAGTAGCTCTTGAAATGGCAGAAGGAGCTGCCAAACAACTGGGTACAGATATGGCCATCTCTACTACCGGTGTTGCCGGACCTGGGGGAGGGACAGAAGAAAAACCGGTGGGTACTGTTTGGATAGGTTTTTACAGTAACAAACAGCATTTTGCCCTTGATGCTCGTTTTACTAATGATCGCTTGATCAATAAAGAAAGATCTGCAGCCGTTGCATTAGAAATGGTTCGACGCTGTATTCTGGATATCGATGAAATGCCATACGGACTCAAAAAGAATCAGGCTTGAGAATACTGCGCTTTACATATTGCACACTCTTTATTTTTGCAGCATTTTATAGCGCTGCAACAGCCCAGGTAGATACATTGGCTACTGAGGTAGTAGGCATCGATTCTGTGATTGCTGATAGTTCTCTCTTGCAAACGGTGTCTATTGATGAGTTTTCGGATTCTTCGTCATCGAAAAGTGGCTCAGCTTTTACCGTACAGCCCTGGGAATTTCGTGCTCCCCTTGGTGCAGAAGTAAGTGCTACTGACAGTACCCTTCGCTGGCAGATATGGCCTGACTGGACCTATAAATTGAATCGAGATCCGGGAGTGATTAGTTATCGGATGGGAACAAGTATGCGTTCCAATGCCGTACAGTACAATGCGCATGAACCTCGTCACCAGCAGTTATATTGGGAAGGAGTTTTGTTAAATGATCCCGTTTCGGGAGCCCTTCATTGGTCATTGATTCCACAGCATAAAATCGGTACTGTCTACCAGCAGGATTTAGGTACGCAAAACCGGCAGACCTATTTTTTACGGCAAAACTATTTAAGCAAGCCATTATCACGACTCATTTATAGTGAAAGTAAGTTTTCTAAACGGGACCTTGAATTTGAGGTCAGCCATAATTTATCTCGTCGCATGAATATCGAACTCAGTTATTGGGATCGAAGGGCAGGTGGAGAATATCCAAACTCAGAAATCACTGGGCGCCAAATTTTTGGAAAGGTGAGCTATCATTTATCTAGGAATCAGTATTTGAAGCTCAATTATATCAATAATAATTATGATATCGGACGTCCATTTGGATATGGTATTCCCGATCTGCGTCTATATAACTTTGACCGATTTAGAGCTACAGCCAATCAAAATTCCGGTAACTCTCAAAGAACCTCGAGCTTACTCGCACTGAATTATTATAAACGGAAGTCCGATTCCCTGGTGACAAAGGATAACTTTCGTGCCGGTATTAATTACCGTGGCAATGAGCGATCTCTTACCCAGAACAGTGATACCACAAGTTATAAAGTTAGTTCTGTTGGGGCCACAGCAAAAAAGTGGTGGTCTGTCGGGGATATCACTATCGAAACGTCGGCTGAAGGCAAGCAATTTTTTAACAAAACAGCTGCTGATGGAAGTTTGCCCACCTCAAACTGGGCACTGCTAAATGGGGAAGGACGTATTTCATTAGATTTTACTCCAATAATAGACTTTACCGGGGGGGCGGCTGTCAAATTGCGGAGTGATGGGTTTCAGTCTTACCGACTCAATGTAAGCTCTGATTTACACTTAGGAGGCTTTACGTTGACTTCTGGAGCCTCATCTGGTACCCTGATGCCTACTCAGCAACAGCTGTATTGGAATTCTACACGTTATAAAGGCAATTCAGAACTCAGCAATGAAAATATTCAGGAAGTACGGGGTACCTTAAGCTATCATTTTAATCCTGAAACCGAGATAGGATTGCGAGGGCAATATAAGGATATTACCGATGGTATCATGGCTACAGATTCCAGTTTTACCAATGTGAATGGATATTCTTCGCAGTCTGCTACCTTCTTTTTTAATTGGGATTTAACTCATTTTGAATTCAAGGGATCGGCTACTGTACATCGTTTTGCAGATAGTTATTTGAAGCCGGATAACCAGATTCCAATGAACCCGTCTGAACGTATATGGCTTAAGGGAAGCGCCTATTGGAAGGGTTATCTTTTTGATCGTGCGACCTATGTTAAAGCAGGAGTCTCCGGGATGCTTGCTCCATTTCAATACCAGGCCGACCATTACAATCCAGAACTAGATACCTGGCAACCAGTAAGCCAGGATCAGCTTTTGCCTGTTTATAACCGCATGGATGTGGATATTACAGCCCGTGTTCGCTCTATTATTTTTCTTTTGCGTTGGCAAAATGTGCTTGATGATGTTAGTCAACTCGGCTACTTTGAGACAGCTCAATACCCCATGTCGCAACGTCGCTTCATTTTTGGTGTACGTGCATTATTTAGAAATTAAAATGAGATACTGATAATGAGTCTAGGATATATAATTAAAGAAGGGATGGCTGGTTTGAACCGTGCCCGTCTAGCTGCATTCACCTCTATATTTTCACTCTTCATTGCCGTTTTATTACTTGGGGTACTAACAAGGGTTTCTTATAACGCTTATGAAGTAGGCCAATCCCTTAAAAGGTCTATTGATGTAGAAGTATTTTTGATGGATTTAGATGAGCGCACTACCCGTGAGCTTTCCAACAAGATAGACCGGAGTAACTTAGTTCAGACGGTGAATTATATTTCTAAGGACAGTGCAGCAACTATTTTTAAGCAAGAATTTGGGGCAGGTGGGGGATCATTGGCAAAGCTCGATTTTTTACCGGCATCATTTCGAGTGGAAATAAAACCGGAAACAGAAATTACTAAAGTTGATTCCTTGGTACAAGCGATTAAGAACTACCGCGGTGTCGAGGAAGTGAAGTTCAACCAACAGCTGTTGCAAATGATTGAAGATCGCTTTAGGACATTTGCCACTGCTGGGGTAGGACTGGGGCTGTTAATCCTTTTAGCAGCTGTTGTACTCGTTTTCAATACGATCAGGCTTACTATATATGCCAAACGCGGACTTATTAAAGCGATGAAACTTGTAGGGGCTACTAATACCTTTATTCGTCGCCCATTTGTGGTAGAAGGAATTATGCAGGGAATAATAGCCGGTTTGCTTTCTATAGGGGTAATGTATATCTCTTTCCAATATGTTTTGCCCCACTATGTGCCCCAATTCGGAATATTGGAATGGCCCTTTGGACGATGGTACTATCTGTGTGGTGCTATGTTATTGTTGTCGATGTTTATGGGTTTTCTGGGAAGTCAATGGGCGGCAAGAAGGTTTATTAAGAAAACTTCCATTTCTGAGTAGAAACTCAAATTCTCTTTTTATCTAATTTCGGCCATCTTTGATATAGATTGCTTTGGATTGTCCCTGTCCGGTAGAGCGTTCTTCAATTTCAAATAGTCTAATTGCTTTCACCAGCTCTCCCAGTTTTTGGTAGCCATAATTACGGGGATCAAATTCCGGAGATTGTTTGGCGATATAACTGCCAACTTGTCCAAGGTGAGCCCACCCGCTTTCATCTGATGAAGCCTCAATAGCATTGCGTGTAAGGTTTACAAGCTTGGTATCTTGCTTTAACTCATTGGTAGACATTTGCTTGAAAGAACGATCAGTCTCTTTCTCTTCCTCACTACGTAAAACTTCGGTGTAAATAAATTTATCGCAGGCAGCAACAAATGGGTCCGGGGTTTTCTGTTCACCGAATCCATATACCGTTAAACCTGCTTCACGAATGCGTGCAGCCAGCTTTGTAAAATCACTGTCGCTGGAAACGATACAAAAACCATCAAATTGATCGGTATACAAAAGATCCATGGCATCAATAATCATAGCACTGTCGGTCGCATTTTTACCGGTAGTGTAACCAAATTGTTGGATAGGTTGTATGGAGTGATCCAGCAAATGCTCTTTCCAACCGCGTAATTTAGTAGATGTCCAATCCCCGTATATCCGTTTAACATTGGCAGTACCATATTTGGCAATTTCAGCCAGAAGTCCCTCAACAATAGCAGGTTGCGCATTATCTGCATCAATAAGTACGGCTAGCTTATCAGAAATATTGGATTCCATAAATTTGTAATAAAGCGAATGTTAGTTATTTTCTTATTGCTTTTCAGAATCTTAAGAGATTAAGGTACAATATTAGAAGCAAAGTCTTTAGGGTATTTTTATTAATGTATTTTTGCGCAGTCGGCGATATCAAAATATATGCAAGCAATGATTGTATGCTTCAGGTGTGTCTTTTCTAGAGCTAAATAGTTAAATCTTAATATTGAGTTAACACTAGGTTCCAAAATTTAAGATACCTTTGGACTCCGTAAGATTAGCATGCCAAACACATCATAACTCAATTCTTAAATTAACTTAAAATGGTTAAAAAGCTTTTAGCACTCGTTATATTCAGCGGATTGTTTATTGTCTCATGCGGTTCTGGTGGATCGGAAGGCAATAATGAAATTAAAATTGACGGTTCAAGCACAGTTTTCCCTATTACTGAGGCTGCTGCCGAGGAGTTCAGAAAAGAAGCACCCAATGTTCGGGTAACGGTAGGTGTTTCCGGAACTGGTGGTGGATTCCAAAAGTTCTTACGCGGGGATACAGATATTAATAATGCTTCTCGCGAAATAAAGCCGAGTGAAGTTAAAACAGCGAAAGAAAATGGTATTGAGTATTTACGCCTTTCTGTAGCATTTGACGGTCTTGCTGTAGTTGTTAATCCTGAAAACGATTGGGTTGACCATTTTACCGTCGAAGAATTAAAAACAATCTGGGAGCCGTCGGCACAGGGCGAAGTCACAAAATGGAGTGATATTCGTGATGAATGGCCGGATAAAGAACTACACCTCTTTGGTCCTGGTGTTGCTTCAGGAACCTATGACTATTTTACTGAAGCTATTGTAGGGGAGAGTGGTGCCAGTCGCGGTGACTTCACAGCCAGTGAGGATGACAATGTGCTTGTACAAGGCGTAAGTACGGATGATTCTGCTCTTGGGTTCTTTGGTCTTGCTTATTATGAAGAAAATATGGATAAGCTAAAGCTTGTACCTATTGAAAACGAAAACGGGAAAGTAGTAAAGCCTTCACTTAACACCGTTTCTAATAATACGTATTCACCATTATCCCGACCTCTTTTCATCTACGTTCGAAAAGAGGCTGCACAAGAAAAAAATGTTCAGAAATTTATCAACTTCTACTTGGACAAAGCGCCAACACTTTCCAAGCAGATTGGATATGTACCTATGCCAGATTCTGCTTACAAAGCACAGAAGGAAAAGTTCAAGAAATTCCATTCACAAGTAGATTCAACATCTTCAGCAAAATAGAATTACATATAAGGCTGCGGTTGTTTTGACGGCAGCCTTATCTTTTTAGCTCTAGCAGATAAATATGAGGTTAAAAGAAAAAATTATTGAAAAGATACTGGCGGCTTGTGCGCTGGTAACGGTGCTTACAACAGTGGGCATCATACTTATCTTAGCCATAGAGGCTTTTAGCTTTTTTGGAGAAGTATCCATTGTAGAATTTGCAACATCTACCCAGTGGACTCCACTATTCACACAAAAGAACTACGGTATACTTCCTTTATTGAGTGGTACAGCCTTAACAGCTTTTATTGCTATTGCAGTAGCATTACCCACGGGTATTATTATTGCAGTATATTTGAATGAGTATGCTCCCAAAAAGGTCAAGAAAGTTCTAAAACCGATGCTGGAAATCTTGGCTGTAGTGCCTACAGTAGTATATGGTTTCTTTGCGCTTATGATTGTTACTCCTATTCTACAATCATTTATTCCGGGACTTTCTGGGTTCAACGCCTTATCACCCGGTATAGTAATGGGGATAATGATTATTCCTTTTGTTTCTTCCTTAAGTGAAGACGCATTGAGTGCGGTTCCTGATTCTTTGCGGCAGGCCTCTTTTGGAATGGGATCTACGAAATTCCAGACTGCTTTTAAAGTGATGGTACCCGCAGCATCTTCCGGAATTATTGTTTCGGCTATATTAGCAATCTCTCGTGCTATAGGAGAGACCATGATTGTAGCTATTGCCGCAGGTAGTCAGCCCAGGTTCACATTTGATCCAATGGTTCCCATCCAAACTATTACCTCTTATATTGTTCAGATAAGTATGGGGGATGTACCTCACGGATCAATAGCCTACCAGACTATCTTTGCAGCAGGTATTACCCTCTTTGTGTTCACTTTTATACTCAATAATATTAGTTACTGGATTAAAGCCAGATACCAACAGAAATATGAATAGTACGGATACAAGTAAATTTAAAGATAAAGCATTCCGCATACTTGGCATTAGTACAACCGTTGCTTGTGTACTAATACTCGCTGTTTTTATCGGTTTTATTATCTACCAGGGAATAGATCGGTTAAGCTGGGAGTTTATGTCAAGTTTACCTTCTCGTTTTGCTGAGCAGTCGGGTATTTATACCGCATGGATTGGTACACTTTGGGTACTGATACTTACGACCATTATATCATTTCCGTTAGGTGTTGGTGCCGGTATCTACCTGGAAGAGTATGGTAAGAAAAATAAGCTGGCAAAAATTTTAGAGATCAATATTGCAAATCTGGCAGGGGTTCCTTCCGTAATTTATGGTTTGCTTGGTCTTGAAGCCTTTGTGCGTATTATGCGAATGGGAAATAGTATATTAGCTGGCTCACTGACGTTAGCTCTATTAATATTACCCATTATTATTGTTTCAACTCGGGAAGCTATTAGTGCTGTACCTAGTTCTATTCGCGATGCATCTAATGCATTGGGAGCTTCGAAGTGGCAAACTATCTGGAATCAAATATTACCGGCATCTTTTGGAGGCATCTTGACAGGAGTTATATTAGCCCTTTCTCGGGCGGTAGGCGAGACAGCGCCCCTTATCGTTGTGGGGGCCTTGGCCTATGTGCCTTTTGCTCCACAGGGACCGATGGATGAGTTTACAGTACTTCCCATACAGATCTTTAACTGGGTGTCGCGTCCACAACATGAATTTGTCATAAATGCTGCAGCAGCTATTATCGTCCTCTTATTGATAACTTTTATAATGAATGGTATTGCGGTATATCTGAGAAACCGCTGGCAAAACAAAATGAACTGGTAAACATTATATATTTTCAATTTAGTGAAAAATGATCATGGAATCGGAAACAAAAAATCCAAAGGCAACGCAAGAAAAGACGAAGCCTAAAATGGATTCCAAGACCCAAAATTATAAACTGCATGCCAAAAATGTAGATGTTTTTTATGACGATTTTAAGGCTATTAATAATATTAGCCTTGGGATTCTCGAAAAATCAATTACTGCTTTTATTGGTCCCTCGGGATGTGGTAAATCCACTTTTTTGCGGTTGTTCAATCGTATGAACGATTATATAGATGGATTTAGCATGAACGGGAATATTTTACTGGATGATAAAAACATCTATGATCCCGATGTGAAGGTAGAAGAACTTAGAAAGACGGTAGGTATGGTGTTCCAGAAACCGAACCCATTTCCAAAGTCAATTTATGAAAATGTAGCCTATGGCCTGCGAATACAGGGTATTAAGGATGAGGATTTCATTGAAGAACGTGTTATTACTTCACTAAAACAGGCAACTCTATTCAGTGAAATTGAGGATAATTTAGACAAATCTGCTTTATCTCTTTCTGGAGGACAGCAACAGCGCCTATGTATTGCCCGGGCCCTGGCCGTAAAACCTTCTGTACTGTTGATGGATGAACCCACTTCGGCATTAGATCCCATTTCATCCGGGAAGATTGAAGATCTGGTTCACGAGCTAAAAAAGAATTATACTATTGTAATTGTTACGCATAATATGCAACAAGCGGGTCGAGTTAGTGATAATACGGCATTTTTGTATATGGGATCGCTTATTGAGTATGGTGATACTCAAAAGATATTTACCAATCCCGAAAAAGACCGAACCCAAAACTACATCACTGGTCGATTTGGATAATTGCAAGCCAAAATATTATAAAAGGATCATCATATGTCACAGCACATCGATACTGAAATAAAGTTATTAAAAGATAACGTACTGGAGTTGATGTTTTTGGTTAAGAATCAACTCGAGAAAGGACAAAAGGCGCTCGATAGTTTTGATGAGGAACTGGCCCATGAAATTATGGCCAATGAAAAACGAGTTGACAGTCTGGAACTTACGATCGATCGAGATTGTGAGGAACTGTTGGCCTTACATAATCCGGTAGCCGTAGACCTTAGGTTTGTAATGGCTGCTTTCAAAATTAACTCTGATCTTGAAAGGGTGGGAGACCATGCCAATAGTATTGCAAAGTATATTGTAGATTTTGGAAGGCCTATTGAGGATAAAACTTTTGAGTCTATGCGACTGAAAGTGATGTATGATACCTCCATCAAAATGATGAGTAACGTCTTTAATGCCTTTATTACCGAGGATACCGAACTCGCACGTAAGGTTTTTAAACTTGATAAGACCTTAAATAAGATAAATCGCGAGACATCTGAAGTAACGGCCAAATTAATTCAGGAAGATGTTGAGCAGACTCAAAACTACTTATACCTCTTTTCTATTATTCGAAAATTAGAAAGGGTTGGCGATTTAACTAAGAATATTGCTGAAGAGCTCATCTTCTATATGGAAGCTAAAGTTCTTAAGCATAAAAAACGGAACTCAAATAACAATAAAAGTACGTAAATAGTACTTGCCAGATTTTATTTTATCGGGTTTGCAGGTTGCTTGAAACTGTTCAATACCTCATTTAATCCTGCATATTTTTTATAGCACACAAAAAAGATCAGCACTTAAAACTAAATTGATACTATGAAACGCATTTTCGCAATATGCATAGGCTTACTATGTACATTACCAATTTTAACTCAGGCTCAGGTTAAAGTTGGTGAAAAGGGTGTACTTAAAGGCAAAATATTCAGCGACTACTATTGGATGGCTCAAAACAATAATGATGATATTGAAGGTCAGAACGGATTCTGGTTTCGTCGTATCTATCTAACGTATGAGCGTAAATTTAGTGATTCTTTTTCAAGTCGCTTGCGTTTTTCCATGAGTAATCCTGGAGATTTTTCAAGCAGCGTTAAAATGATTCCGAATGTTAAAGATGCCTATCTGAAATGGCAAAATGAGCAGCATCAAATTTTGGCCGGTATCTCATCTACTCCCACCTGGGGGCTTGTAGAAGATGTATGGGGATATCGATCGGTAGAGAAGTCACCACTTGATCTGTTTGATTTCGGCAGTTCCCGGGATATGGGGCTTTCTTTCAAAGGGGAACTGGCGGATAAGCTTAACTATCACTTCTTTGCAGGAAATGGAAATAGCAATAAGGCCGAGGTTAACAAGGGCAAAAAACTTATGCTCTCCTTAGGATATGAGATAACCGAACATTTTGTTGTTGAGGTTTATGGTGACTGGAATGATTCAGCCGATGATCCCTCAAAAACTGATAGTAAAACGATACAATTTTTTGGTGGCTATCAGTCTGATAACTTTAATTTTGGGGCTTTATATGCAAATCGACATATAGATGGAACGTTGGGAGTACCGGCAACAAAACTAGACTTGGTCTCAGCATTTACAAATATGGCCTTTAATGAAAATACAAAGGGCTTCTTACGGGTTGATCACCTATTTGATCCGTATGTAGGTGGGAGTAGTAATTCGTACATCCCATTTGCGGAAAATGCAGAACCTACTTTTATCGTTGGGGGAGTAGACTTTAAGCTTGAAGACAACATCCGCCTAATGCCCAATATCGAAGCCATTGTGTATGGTGACCCAGTAATTGGCCCACAACCAGATACTGACCTAATTCCACGTCTAACACTTTTCTACAAGTTCTAGACAAAGAAAACGTACTTTTTGCCCTGCTTGCTATCTTAGCAAGCAGGGCTTTTTTATTTGCTACTGAATTTAGAACTTTTTTGCGAAAGAAGGGGTGGGAGTGTTGCTAAATGCACGAGCAACGATGCAATCACCTTTTCTCACTTTGCATTATATAGTGAAAAATCTCCCCGACCGATTTATAGGATTAACCTTGTTGGGAATAGCTTCAAATAAATAGTATCCAAGATCATATGTTAGACTTTATGTATTTAATTATGCTGAATATTGAAAGATATTTTTAGTTCTGAACCTCATTTCTGGATACTTTTAAATTTACCTCTAAAGCCCTCGATATTTTTAAATTCCTTATTTGATATTTATCTCTTGGTTAGAGTTAAATAGTAGGTGTCTTTATGGTATCGAGAGGCTACTATCGAAAGATTAACTCTACACAAGCCGTACTGAGCTAGCCTCACATTTCTTCATCAGATAGGGTGTGTCTGAATAAATTCCTTAGATCTCCATGTATCAATTCTAAATTATGAAGAGTAGTTGGTATTTAAATGATCTTCTTTCTTCTTTATATAATACGATCATAAAAACAGATATTACTGATAGTATTTTGTGTAAAATTTGATCAGTTTAAGATAGGAGAAGATATGGATACAGAAACTCAGATAACTAAATAAAATAGAGTCTATAGTAAATAACTATTGGTAAAGTACTGCAAATAATTAAATGTTTGAATGAAATAAATTCTGGCAATAATAAAATCATAACTCATCAGAAAATACGGGTAAAAAGACTATGGAAAATGAAAGTAAATGTCCTTTTCATAACGGAGCTCCTAAGCAAAGTGCAGGGGGAGGCACAAAAAATGAAGATTGGTGGCCGAACAAACTGAATCTAGATATTCTACGTCAACATTCCTCACTCTCTGATCCAATGGGGGAAGACTTTGACTATGCTGAAGAGTTTGAAAAGTTAGATCTGAATGAAGTGAAGCAAGATCTATATGACTTGATGACTGATTCACAAGATTGGTGGCCAGCAGACTGGGGGCATTACGGTGGACTTTTCATTCGTATGGCTTGGCACAGTGCAGGAACCTATCGCGTAGCAGATGGGCGCGGAGGAGGTAGTACCGGTAATCAGCGTTTTGCACCCCTTAACAGCTGGCCCGATAATGTTAACCTTGATAAAGCACGTCGATTATTATGGCCTGTAAAGAAAAAGTATGGTAAGAAAATTTCGTGGGCCGATCTGATGATTCTAGCAGGCAACTGTGCACTGGAATCGATGGGTTTTGAGACCTTCGGTTTTGGGGGTGGTCGTGAAGATATCTGGGAACCTGAAAAAGACGTTAATTGGGGACCGGAACATGAAATGTTAGCTGATGAGCGCCACGATAAGGATGGAAATCTCGAAGGCCGTCTTGCCGCTGACCATATGGGACTCATATATGTAAATCCAGAAGGGCCTAATGCTGATCCCGATCCTGAAAAAGCGGCGAAATTTATTCGTCAATCATTTGCAAGAATGGCGATGGATGATGAAGAAACCGTTGCTCTCATCGCCGGTGGACATACTTTTGGTAAAGTGCATGGCGCTGCTCCTGAAGATCATAAAGGTCCTGAACCTGAGGCTGCATCTATTGAGCAACAGGGACTTGGCTGGCAAAGTGATTACGGTAGCGGAAAAGCCGGTGATACTGTCTCAAGTGGGTTAGAAGGAGCCTGGACCAGTAATCCTATTGAATGGGATATGGGCTTTTTCGAAAATTTATTTGAATATGAATGGGAGTTGACAAAAAGTCCTGCCGGCGCCTGGCAGTGGGAACCTAAAAATGAAGAAGCCAAAAACACGGTTCCTGATGCTCATGATTCGTCTAAAAAGAATGATCCGATGATGCTCACCACGGATCTTGCTTTGAAAGCAGATCCTGACTATAGGAAAATATCGAAGCGATTTTATGAAAATCCGGATGAATTTGCCGATGCCTTTGCTCGTGCTTGGTTTAAGCTAATCCATCGTGATATGGGTCCCAAAAATCGATATCTGGGTCCCGAAGTACCTGAAGAGGATTTGCTATGGCAAGATCCCATTCCGGCAGTTGATCATGAACTTATCAATGAAGAAGATATTGCTGAGTTGAAAGAGGAGATCCTTGATTCCGATCTTACTATTTCTGAGTTGGTTTCTGCCGCATGGGCTTCTGCATCGACTTATAGAGATTCTGATAAACGGGGCGGAGCCAACGGGGCTCGGGTTCGTTTAGCTCCACAGAAAGATTGGGAGGTAAATAATCCTGAACAATTGGCAAAAGTGCTATCAACCCTAGAAGAGATACAGGAATCATTTAATGGTTCTCAATCTGGTGATAAAAAAGTATCACTAGCTGATCTTATAGTACTCGGGGGATGTGCTGCCGTGGAAAAAGCAGCTAAAGATGGCGGACACGACGTGGAGGTTCCTTTTACTCCGGGCCGAGCAGATGCTACTGCTGAACAGACGGATGAAGAATCTTTTGAGTGGTTAAAACCTGATGCAGATGGTTTCCGCAACTATTGTAATACCAATCGCAATGCCACTGAAGAAGAGCTGCTGGTAGACAAAGCACAACTTATGAGCCTGACTGCACCGGAAATGACGGTACTACTTGGGGGCATGCGCGTGCTGGATACTAATTACGATGGCTCTGATCATGGCGTATTTACCGATGAACCCGGTTCCTTAACCAACGACTTCTTTACAAATCTCCTTGACATGAGTACGACCTGGGAAGCCAAGTCGGATGACCAACAAGTATTCGAGGGACGTGATCGTAATACAGGAGAAGTTGAATGGACGGGTACTCGAGCAGACCTGATATTCGGTTCAAATTCAGAGCTGCGGGCATTAGCAGAAGTCTATGCAACTGATGATGCTGAAGAGAAGTTCGTTGAGGACTTTGTAGCAGCCTGGGATAAAGTAATGAACCTTGATCGTTTTGATCTTGACTAAATCTATGATCAGTTGATATGGTAATACAGTTAAACTGGTAATCAACTTAACTGATTCCAAACTTTAAATTAAAGGGACAGCTCATATTGGGTTGTCCCTTTTTTATTTTTAATAATAATTATAGCCGGCATAAAAGAAAGGCCTAGTCAAGAGAATGATATTTGAATATTTATAGTTGATATGATTACACGGTATTAAAAGGGAGAGTAAAATACTTACCTGTGTAGCATAAATATATTACAGAAGAATGGGGTTGATATGGAAACGAAAATTAAAAAAATCGGTAATGACGTAGCAATTGTGATACCTAAAGAGCTTGTAGACAAACTGCATTTAAATATAGGTGACAAATTAAATATAGAAAAAAGGGGGGATGGTTTAATGCTAAAGCATATGGATTCAGAATTTGAAGAGTGGGCAGAAGTTTACAGACAAGCTAACAGTGAATATAAAAAAGTCTTAAAGGAGCTTTAATTAACAGCTAAGAACCTGATATTTTTTTTAAATTACATTAGAAATAAACACACTGAATGAGTCCGCCGACCGGCGGATTGACATTTTCCTTTTGAAGGGGATAAAACATTACAAATAGGAATAAAATCTAAAAAAATGCTGGCAGATTCCTGCCAGCATTCGAAGGAAATGTATAATATTTATAAATGGATCCTCTAAAGTTGTACTCCAAAGAAAGATTTCAGTTGGTCAACAGCTTAGCTTACATATTCCGGTTGGTCATATAAATCATAATGACTTGCCCCTTGAACAACAAACAAATGCTTATCATCTGAAGCTGCGCTATTGAAAAGTTCATATCCATCTCTGTGTGAACCGAATCCTCCGGGGATATCATCGATGATTATTTGTAAAGGCTGGGTAAGCAACTACTCGGCCAAATTAAAGGCATCAAAAGCAAGTACACCATCCATACTGGTAAAACGTAACTTATTAGGAGAATTAGGATGCTGACCTCTCGGTGTGCAATAATATTTTACAGCTTCTACAATATCGATATCTGTAATTCCGGCTTCTTCTCTTTCTTCCGGGGAATTAGGTATCCAGTTGGTGATATTGGGCTCTTCTCCATTGGCTTCTGCTGTACGCTGTTTGGCAATTGTCTCTAATGTTTTGATAGCAGCATTGAGAGAACCGTCGCCTTCACGATATGTTCGGCCTAAGTTAGCTGGCACAACGGTACCAACGGCTTTTATTCGGCGTTCTGTCATTGCTGCTTTTGGCTGTATACCTGCTGCCTGCACAAACACCTAGTACGCCAATGCGATTATTATCAACGTAACCAAGCGTTGTTAGATAGTCTACTGCACAGCGTACATCTTCTACACGAGTGGCGGGATCTTCAATATATCGCGGTTATCCTTCACTTTCTCCCTGGAAAGAGGCATCAAATACGATGGTTACATATCCGAGTTTTGCAAGTTTCTCTGCGAAGATTCCAGCAGTCTGCTCTTTACAACTGCTGCCTGGATGAACACATACGACTGTTGCCGTTATGTAAACAGATTTTATAGAAATCTTTCCGCCCATAAAAAGGAAGGACTAATGATTGATAATATTACATATTATCAATCAGGTGAATTAAGAGGTGAACAATGAGAGTGAGGTAAAGATCTAACGGAGTGGCACTAAAGTATAGGTAAATGAATATGCCGCCTCAATATTGATGTGTACTTGACATTGGAGGTCATAGACTAAGTTTTACATGATCTTATTTATAATCGTTGCCAAGCTTTTCTCCAACGTATTTGCCTCCTTCTTTAGTTAAATGACCAAGTCCATCTATGTAATGTGAACAAGATCCCACCTGTGGGAAATAACCTTTAACGGTAATTTCTTTCATCGGGCTTGCGATTATTTGCTCAATTGCCTTTCCGATATATGAATGTTGCCAAGAAGCTCGTACTTCTTTAAAAGTTTTTTTGAAAGGTGAATTTTCAAAATTACAGTTGCGAGTGCAAGGACAGGTATCACCATTGGGTCCACCTACTACTGGCTGTAAAATAATTATTTCTGCGGTAGGTAATTTATGTTGTATGGTATTTACTGCTTTTTCAATGGCTGTTGACCACCCTTTAATGTCCTTACCATATAGTCCACTGATTGAAAAAAGTACACGGTCTGGAGAATCATCATTATTTTTGCAAGGAGATACTATTCTTTGGTCCCAACCATCGTATTCAGGATTTGCCCATTGATCAACGCTACCACCGCTTTTCCAAAGCAATTGCCAACGGTTATCGTCTACGGCAGATTCAAAAACTCCTCCTGCAATATACCAACCGTATCCAGGGCCTGGTTGATCCTTTGATCCGGTTTGTCCAACTTGGCTAAAACCGATTACTTGAGTACATGAATAACTTGGCTTTTCAGAGTCTTGGGCACGTATTTTCTTAATATCACCTATTAATAAAATGAATAGTGTAGGTAAAATAACTTTGCTCAAGAATGACAAAGAATAATTCAAGGCTTTCCTGATGCTATAAATCATAGCTAAAATAAATTAATCTATTTCACATGGTTATTTAGTGTGCTAGCGCATAAGATCGGGCACCAAGGTTTTAAAGAGGTTTACAAAAGTAAGATTAGCCAAAAAGCGAAAGATTGGCAAGGCTTTGAGAGGATTGTCACCCTAAATGAGTGGTATCTTTCCAAAAAGAAGGTCCCGGTTTAGATTAGTGGGTATAATCCGTAACTAACCCAAGGAAGATATGGACAATGGAGTGAGTAATTGCGACGGAGAGCTGTTAATAAATACATTACTATCCAAATTACGAACACTGGAGGAATTTTTCGCCTATAAACGCCTTGCTGGAATAAGTCAATGGGGCAGCAACTGATAAACTAAAGAGACAGCCCAAGCCGTCCCTTTAGTTTAATTTGAATTTTAAAATCGGATCAGTTTTTAGTCTTGTTTATACGTTTAGATTCTGCATCATATGAGTTTACGATTCGGGATAATTGTTCCCGTGCTTCATTCGGTATCTCACCTCCAGCATCGTTGACAACCCATCGGGCTGCAGAAATAAGGGCTGCCAGTTCATAAGTATGAAGCGTTACCCGGTATTTGGTCGAATCTACAGATTCGAGTCGCATTATTCTGCCGGTTCTTTTTCTTTGATATAATCAACAATACGTTCCATCTCTTCCGCGAACATATCGTAGTCTGTTTGTATACCATTTAGGTAGGCACTCCATCCCAAAGACATTTTTGCATAATGTATTGCTTCCTGTATCTCTTCATCCGTGGCACCAAATAGCTTGGCGGCCTCGGTATGGAAAAGCGTGCAATACTGGCACTTAGTTTCAGAGTGGAGAGCGATACCCATTAGCTCTTTATACTTGTTGGGAATCAGCGTTTCACCAAGCTCTAATCGTTTAAAAAGCTCCCATTCATAATCGAAGAACTCGTCTCGAATGCCTTGGAAGAAACTTGGGACAAGACCAAGTGTTTCCTTCATCTCCTTTTCAACTTCAGATCGTTTGCGCGAAGTTGCCATAATGACCTCCATTTTTTACAATTCAATTTTTTATGTGTAATTACAAATGGAGTGGCCGTCTCAAGCCAACGCCCAAAGTTAATAGCTAATGCGTAGTAAAAATGTGCAATCTGCCACTTATTTTTTGTGGGGAAATTCTTCACAAAGAATAACATATTATTTATGAGATATGATAAGACCTATTATGGTCTCGTTGTGGATCCAGTAAAAGATGAATTGAATAGTATAGCAAAAACGGTGAACCCAAACGCGAAGGCTTTACCACGCAGCCTAATGTTCTGGCAAAAAAAGTACGCACGAATTTTTGTGAATGTGATTTTAGTTTGGTAGTTGGCACTCAGAAAACAAAATATGCAAGGTGCAGGCGAAGTGCGTCCGAGTTAAAAAGCGGGATTATCTAAAAAGGGAGGGGAAGATACCAGCGACAAAGCGATCACTGGAAGTTTTTGCCTCTTTACCGGCCGGTGAAGGAGGTGTCCACACATATTGATATAGCATTAAAAGAACTAATGTGAGGGACAATAAAAAAAGCTTGGCAAGTTTGCGACTTACCAAGCTTTTGAGTGGGTGCTGCAGGATTCGAACCTGCGACCTCTACCGTGTCGGGGTAGCGCTCTAAACCAACTGAGCTAAGCACCCAAGAAAGAAACTGATGCGTTTTCCCGAGAGCGCCTAATATACTCATCTTTAGGACTATATCGCAAAAATCATTTCCAAAAATTCGATATTCTTCATTTTGACAAAAAGAAGTCCATTGGAAAAACAGGATTTTTGATTAAGATCAATGCTTGATTGAATTTCAAAACGAACGTTATTTCCCAAAAATGAAGATTAAAAAGACACTAAAAACTAATAATGAATCAAAAGGACGGTTTGGCAAAACTCTTAATAAGTAATCCTTTTTTCTTTCAGCTCTGAGGGAGGTTTTGTATTTTTAAGATTCCCAAGAAGTTAAACAAAGAAGTAGTAATGGCCCAACGCAGAGAAGCACGAGAAGCAGTTTTACAAGCATTATATGCCAGCGATGTTGGCAAAGGGCAGTGGACCCAGATTATCAAATCAGTAATAAAACCAAAGGTAAGCGGCGACACTGACACCTTTAAATTTGCTGAGCGCCTCTTTTTGAAGATCGTAAATAACCTGGATGAAATTGACGAGATTATTAGCGAGCATATCAATAACTGGCGTATTGAGCGACTTACAACAATTGATCGCCTGGTATTGCGCATGGCTATTACTGAATTTCTTTATTTTGAACAGATTCCTACTAAGGTTTCAATGAACGAGGCTATCGAAGTGGCAAAGAAGTATTCTACAAAGAAGTCCGGTAACTTTGTAAATGGTATCCTCGACTCGGCCCTAAACCAGCTTAACAAAGACGGACGCATCGAGAAAAAGGGTCGGGGACTCATAGAAACTTCGCTCAATTCTTAGTCCTGTCCCATAGTGAATGAACAGCAATTTATAGCTATCGGAGATATACACGGTTGTCTTCGGTCAATGGAAGCTCTGCTTGAAAAGCTGGAGACCTATAAAGATCGTAAATTCGTTTTTGTAGGCGACTATATTGATCGTGGCCCTAATTCCAGGGAGGTAGTAGATCGCTTACTGGATCTACGTAATGAAGTAGACACAGTATTTTTACGAGGCAACCATGAACAGATGCTTCTTGATGCTGTCCATAAGGATAAGCGTTCTATGTGGATGATGAACGGAGGGCGAACCACATTGCAGTCTTATGGTATTGATAATGAGTTGGCTCACCTGCCGGACGAGCATATACAGTTTTATGAGAATACGCAAATGTATTACAACACTGATAACTACTTTTTTGTACATGCGGGCCTTTCACCGGCCAAAACCATTAGCCAAAGCATCAAAGAAGAGGACGAAGTTAAAGAATTTTTATGGGAGCGTTCTCATTTAAAAACAATTGAAACCGCTTGGGAAAAGATCGTTGTTTTTGGTCACACTCCTACTAGAGAACCGGTGCAGCGAGATATGATGATCGGTATTGATACCGGTTGTGTTTATTCTCGCAGTGGGTACGGAAAATTGACGGCAGTAAAATTGCCTGAGGTGGAGTTTATTCAACAAGACTGCCTGGACTAAAATTACAAGTAATTTATTTTTAACATTTTTAACCACCTATAACACATGAGTTTACGTTGTGGAATTGTAGGACTTCCTAATGTCGGAAAGTCCACTCTTTTTAATGCTTTAAGTGATGCTGGTGCTGATGCCGCGAATTTTCCTTTTTGTACCATCGACCCTAATATTGGGGTCGTTCCGGTACCCGACCAGCGACTAGATACCCTTTATGATATTGTTGGATCAGATGAAAAAATCCCGACCAGTGTTGAATTTGTTGATATTGCCGGTCTTGTTAAGGGTGCCTCCGAGGGAAAAGGGAAAGGGAATGCCTTCTTGTCTCATATTCGCGAGGTAGATCTTATCGTACATGTTGTTCGCTGTTTTGATGATGAAAATGTGATTCATGTTGAAGGGGATGTCGATCCCACTCGTGATGTCCACATTATCGAGGATGAGCTTATTCTCAAGGACCTTGAGTCCGTTGAAAAGAAAGTTGAAACGCTTCAAAAAGAGGCCAAGAGTGGTGCAAAGGAAGATCTCAAAAACCTGGAGATCGTTGAGAATCTTAAAGAGCATTTAGAAAATGGCAATGCTGCCCGCACATTCGAAATTGGTGATGATGCAGCTGAGATCTACCGTGAGCTCTTTTTACTCTCTGACAAACCAGTACTCTATGCATGCAACGTTTCTGAAGAAGATCTGGATACCGGTAACGAATGGGTAGAAGAAGTACAGGAAATTGCCGATCGCTTTGATGACGAAGTGGTCACTTTCTGTGCCAAAATTGAAGAAGAGATTGCCGAACTCGATGAAGAGGAACGTGAGATGTTCCTGGATGAGCTTGGTGTAGAAAGTGCGGGTCTTGAACGGTTAATTAGAGCCGCCTATAAAGAGCTGGGACTTATTACTTACTTTACTACCGGTCCCAAAGAGACCCGGGCTTGGACTGTTCGCAGAGGTGCAAAAGCTCCCGAAGCTGCAGGGGTTATTCACAGTGATTTTGAACGCGGATTTATTCGGGCTGAAACCGTAAGCTATGAAACCTATAAAGAGTTGGGATCTGAAAAAGCGGTCAAAGATGCCGGTGAAATGCGTCAGGAAGGCAAAGACTATATTGTGCAAGATGGCGATGTAATGCTGTTTCGTTTCAACGTATAGCGTAAAAAAAATAAGAGAAAGGTACGGGCAAAAGTTCGTACCTTTTTTAAAATTATACACTATTGTAAAACAAAGAGCAGCAGAAGCTTACAATGCTAACCTAGTATATTTTTAGGTTAGAGTTTTGCATAAGATCTGAGGAAAATGCCCTCCAGTTACACCATATAGCAACTGGGAAAGAACCACCGTAAAATGAGGCTTAAGAATTTACAAGCTTCCTCAGTTATTAATAGACAAGGAGTCTTGTTCATTCTTTTTGAAAGAAAATGAAGCGGTGTCGGCCGGCACATCGGATGGATTGATACGATCATGAACAACCCATGCACTGGGATAGCGATCTTTAATGAGCTGAGAAAAACTGTTGGCTTTATCGCGATCCTGAAAATCTCCAATATGGACCTTGTAATACGGTTGCCGAAACGATTGATAGGCTTTCGCATTATAACCGGCGATAGTAGTATCAGCCCATAATCGAAAGGAGGTCGTAACCGAATCAGCTAATGCGATATCACGAGTTGAAAGAATTTGCACGCGGTAGCCCTCAAATGGATCTCTGTTAAAAGCCTTATTCGCAGAATCACTTTTAAGAAATTTCGCCGGAATATCGTGTTGTTGGGTGATATGAAGATCGCTTAGTTGGCTCCTGTTATCATCGAGTAATTGTTGTAGTGCTACTGCTTCAGTAGCCCCTGCAGTATCTGCTATTATTGTTCGCCCATCCCTATTTGTAGCTTTTTGAGAGGTAGAGCACCCCCATAGCATGGCTAAAAGAGCAATTAAAAGAAAACAAATGGTATTTCGTGGGTATTGAATCATTTTATTAAAGACCAACAGGATGCCAGGTAGTTTTAATTTCTTGGAAGTCGGTGATGAAATAGGGCGACTGGGAATCTTCAGCCAACCAGTCTTCGACCGGTTTTCGAATTACTCGCTTAAGATTTAAAGTGGCATTCTCATCAATTTGTTTCCGGGCTTCTTGACTAATATCAGGATCGGTATAGAAAAAGGCATTAACATCCATATGGGTCGTCATATGTTCAAGAAGTTCCTCGCGATATCCAGTTAGAATGTTGACTACTCCGCCGGGTACATCCGAGGAGTTAAGAACCTCCGCAAAACTAACCGCACTTAATGGATACTTCTCAGACGCCAGGATAATACAGCTGTTGCCCCCCACAATAACAGGGGCCATCACCGATACTAATCCCAAAAGGGGGCGTTCTTCGGGAGCCCAGATATTGACGATTCCCATCGGTTCGGGCAAAGAGAAATTAAAATGAGAACTGGCAACCGGGTTAATACTTCCGAAAACCTGCTGGTATTTGTCAGACCAGCCTGCATAATAAATCAATCGGTCGATAGAGGTATTGACCTCTTCTTTGGCCTCATCATTGCTGTAACCAATGGTTTCCAGCTCATCTATAAATTGTGCTTTTCGTGTTTCTAGCATTTCAGCAATGCGATATAGTATCTGTCCGCGATTATAAGCGGTTCGGTCGTTCCAGCCATCTTGAGCATCTCTAGCTGCAACTACGGCATCACGAAGATCTTTACGCGAGCATTGACAGGCGTTGGCCAGTACGTTTTCATCTTTATCATAGACTTTATAGTATCGTCCGGATTCTGTTCGCGGAAAATTGCCGCCTACATATGTTTTATAGGTTTTTAAAACTTCTATTCTGTCAGACATAAAACTAAGATCTAATATTGTAAGTTCTTTTAAAGAATACTTTAAACTAGCTTAACATAGGGATACAGACCGTGAAGCCCGCCTTCACGTCCTTCGCCACTTTCTTTAAAACCACCAAAAGGAGAAGTGGGGTCGAATTGGTTATAGGTATTGGACCATACCACACCATTTCGGATTTTACTGCCAACTTTAAATATTTTAGACCCTTTGTCGGTCCACACACCACCGGCAAGCCCGTAAGGGGTATTGTTGGCTTTCTCAATACCTTCTTTGGCAGTCCTAAAGGTCTGTAACGTCAGTACCGGCCCAAAGATCTCTTCCTGTACAATGCGGTGCGACTGGGCTACCTTGGTAAAGAGGGTAGGCCGACAGAAATATCCCTCTTCAGGGATTTGGCAGGAACTTTGATACATATCAGCACCCTCATTGACGCCAAGCTCGAGATATTCGTTAATCTTATTATACTGCTGCTCAGAGTTAATAGCCCCAATATCGGTATTTTTATCAAGTGGATCTCCTACTATAAGGGTTTCCATACGATCACGCAGCTTCTGAACTACTTCATCAGCAATACCTTCTTGTACAAATAGGCGTGATCCTGCGCAGCACACGTGTCCCTGGTTAAAGAAAATCGCATTAATAATTCCTTCTACGGCCTGATCAATGGGAGCATCTTCAAAAATGATGTTAGGACCTTTACCACCCAGTTCCAGAGTATATTTTTTATCGGTGCCGGCAAGGGACTCTTTTATAATCTTACCAACCTTGGTAGAGCCTGTAAAGGCAATCTTGTCGATGCCTTTATGATTAACAATAGTAGAGCCTGTTTGTCCTGCTCCGGTCACAATATTAACAACTCCATCCGGTAGTCCCGCATCCCGGCACAGCTCAGCAAACTTCAGGGCTGTCAGGGAGGTGGTTTCTGCCGGTTTTAGTACAACCGTATTACCGGTTGCAAGGGCAGGGGCAATTTTCCAGGCTAACATCAACAGAGGAAAGTTCCAGGGGATGATCTGTCCCGCTACGCCAAGAGGTTCTGCTTTTTTCCCGGGGAAAGCATATTCCAGTTTATCAGCCCAACCGGCATAATAGAAAAAATGGGCAGCAGCAAGTGGTATATCAACGTCCCGGGATTCTCGGATAGGTTTACCACCATCCAGCGATTCAAGAATGGCGAACTCTCGGCCCCGTTCCTGTATCAGACGGGCTAAACGGAATATATATTTGCCGCGTTCTTTGGCTTCAAGCTCTGACCACTCATTTTCAAAAGCATTACGAGCAGCTTCTACTGCTTTGTCAATATCTTGTTGTGTTGCTTCGGCAAATGAACAAAGAACCTCCTCAGTAGCCGGGTTAATAGAATCAAAATATCGACCCTTTGCGGGGGCAACAAATTCTCCTCCTATAAAAAGATTGTACTGCTCCTTCACTTCAACATGATCGGTGCCTTGTGGGGCATCATCATATTCCCAGAATCCATCAAAGTTAAGCTTAGAGCTGGGAGAGGAAGGCTTAAATGGCTTTTCCTCAATGGGATCGGCAGTTTGTTGATCTTCGGACATAGTATTTGATCAATTGAAAAGTTAATAAGTCTTTGAAAACGGGCAAGAAACCAATGGCCACTTAGCTAAGGGTAAAATAATGAATCTTATATTCAGATCCTGAAACGAGTTCAAGTTGACAAGTGGAATAAAGCTAGATTCCGTTATAAGGTATAATTAATCATTAGAAAAATAGTCGGCACTCTGGTACACCCCGGTCTTTTGTTTCACAATCTGCATAAGCAGGTCGTTAGCAAGCGAAGAGGCTCCAAAGCGGAAATACTCAGGGGTTAACCAGTCTGTGCCCAGTGTTTCTTTTACAATCACAAGGTATTGAATCGCCTGTTTGGCTTTGCGGATGCCTCCGGCCGGCTTCATGCCTACCATGCGTCCGGTATCATAAAAATAGTCTCTGATAGCTTCTAGCATCACCAAGGTTACCGGCTGTGTTGCGGCTGGCTTTACCTTCCCGGTAGATGTTTTAATAAAGTCAGCTCCGGCGTGCATTGCCAGGTCACTTGCTTTTCGAACGTTTTCATAGGTTTGCAGTTCTCCGGTTTCCAAAATTACTTTCAAATGAGCGTCACCACAGGCTTCTTTAACGGCAGCAATTTCATCATAGACATAACTGTAGTTTCCTTTCAGGAACTCACCGCGTGAGATCACCATATCTACCTCGTCAGCTCCGTCTTCAACCACTTTACGAGTTTCATCAAGCTTAGCATCGAGTGTAGCCATACCACTGGGAAAAGCAGTAGCAACGCTTGCTAAATTGATATCTGTACCTCGAAGCGCTTTTTCAGCAACACTCACCATATTAGGATAGACACAAACAGCCGCCACAGAGGGCAGGTCTGGTAAATTTGCATAGGGTTTCTTGGCCTTATGACAAAGCTGAGTAACTTTACCCGGAGTATCCATACCGGCAAGAGTCGTAAGATCTACCATACTTAACGCCAGTTTCAAGGCCTGTACTTTCGACTCTTTTTTGATACTCCTGGAGTTAAGACGTGCTACCCGTTGTTCTATTCCAACTTGGTCGATAGGGACAGTTTGTTTGAAATCTGAAATCTTCAAAATAAAATCTTATTAGTTATAGCGTTGTTGCTTAATACAGATTGCCGTTCGCAATATATGAAAGATGTCGAAGTTAAGTATAAGATAACTTTTACACCAAAGTAATACGGCTAAACCTGGCTGAATATTTTCCGATAATAACGTATGAGTTATAAAATGCAAGAAATAGTTTATAGCGTTCTGCTATAAATAATTAGGCAGGAATTTTTTTTTGCTTATTTATTGTTGTAGAACAAATAACGTACCATACTGAATGAAGATGGCTATCACCAGTCTTTAAATAACAACAGCTTTAAAAAGCATTATTTAAAATAATTAATTAGTCAATGATAAAGACGAATATAGAAATATAAGATGAGATCATACTACTATATTTTTACGACTTAAATCAACATTTTTATATAGTCATATAATGCATTTATTTTTTACTATACATTTAACTATATAGGTGCCAAATAAATAGATGGCTTTATTTAATAGAAAATCTAGGGAGGCTAACGGCCGTATACGGATCCTTGCCGTATTTATAATTCTGGCCGCCTTTTTGGTGATTGCATCCTATTATGGTACAAAAACAATGTCTTCTGTGCGGGCTTATGTAACGGGAGAGGGGCTGTGGTCTAAAGCACAAAAAAGTGCAACCAGGCATATTCTAGAGTATATGCAGTATGAAGAATTGCAAGATTATGAACAGTTTAAAGAAGCCCTCAACCTGCACAACCGGTTTTCTGATACCCGAAAAGCGATGATTTCAGATCCTCCTGACTTGAAAACTGCCCGCGAAGGATTTCAGGTAAGCCAGCTCCATTCTAAGGATATTGAACTTATGGTATGGTTGGGAAGTAATTTCCATGATTTAACCTATGTTGAAAAACCATTCAATATTTGGAAACAAGCTGATAAAAAAATCAGGGAACTCGAGACTATTGCCCGAAACTTTCACCAACAAGTTACCGAAGGCAATATACTACCACAGCAACGAAGAGAGTATGTTCACAAGGTTGCTCAAATTGATGAGGAGTTAACAGAATATGAAGATGCTTTTACTGCTGCATTAACGGGAGTAGCCCATGGGTTGCGAGCAATTATTTTTTGGTTTATAGCCGGATTTGGTTTGTTACTTACTGTTATAGGATATCTTATTACAGCTACAGATTTTAAAAAAATCAATGATTTAAATACAAAACTTGAGCGACTTTCCTTGGTCGCTTCTAAAACGACCGATGCCGTAATTATTACAGATGATGAGGAACGTATCATTTGGGTCAATACCATGTTTGAAGAACTAACAGGCTATACCCAGGATGAGGTAGCAGGTAAAGTGCCCGGGGAATTCTTGCAGGGCAATGAAACAGCCCCCGAAACAGTTGCTCAGCTGGCAAAAGCTGTTGGTAACGAAAGATCTATCAGAAAACGTATTTTAAATTACACTAAAGAGGGAGAGAAAATTTGGTTGGATATTACCATAGACCCCATCTTTGATGATGACGGAAACTGCACCCATTTTATTGCCATTGAAAGAGATGTAACTAAACAGATTCAAAAAGAAGAAAAAGTACGAGAAAGCCTGGAACGCTACGATATTGTAGCACAAGCAACAAGTGATACCATCTATGACCTTGACCTTCAAAAGAATGAAATTAGCTATAATAAAGTGATTTATGACATGTTTGGCTATGACAAAACAGAGATCGCAAATTTACAAAAATGGTGGGAGCGAAAGATACACCCCAACGATCGCCAAGGTGTTATTAATAAACTTGATCAGGTTCTAAAAAATGGGACAGATCGCTTTCAACTTGAGTATCGCTTTAAATGTAAAGACGGTAGTTACAAACATATTTTTGACAGAGCATCTCTTGTTAGAGATCATAATGGAGAGGCCGTTCGTATTATTGGAGCAATGCAGGATATAACTGAACGTAAGGAAGCCAAGAAAAAAGAAGAGCGACACCGTCGTTTACTTGAATCAATTACAGAAAATGTTGAGACTCCAATCTGGGTTCGCAATAAAGAGGGCAAAATAATACTTGCAAATTATGAATGGAAACAGCTGTTTGGACTAGAAAATCAAAAGGTGGTAGGACAGAATATATTTGATTTATTAGGTAAACCGGTAGCTGAAAAATTTTATGAACATGATCTTGAGATACTCAAAGACAAAGTAACAAAGACCTTTTATGAAAGTGTAACGATTGATGGGGAGGAGCGCTATTTCGTCACCTCCATGTTTCCGCTTAATGATGTGCCGGGTCTCAAAGATTCAACAGGAGGGTTAGCTATCGATATAACCGCTCGAAGACGAGCTGAGAATAAACTCAATGAAGCAGAACAGAAACTTCGTGAAATCGTTGAATACAGTACAAACATGTTTTACCGTCATACCCCCGATCATGTATTAACGTATGTGAGTCCCCAATCGAAAGAATTTTTAGGTTGTAGCCCGGAAGAAGCTAAAACAAAGTGGACTAAATTTGCTACTGACAATCCTATTAATGAAAAAGGCCTTAAAAAGACAGAACAAGCGATTGCTACGGGAGAGACACAGAAACCTTTCGAATTGGAGCTGCAAAAAGAAACCGGTGAAATAATTTGGGTAGAAGTAAATGAAGCTCCCATAGTTAAAGACGGGGAAACGGTTGCCATGGTAGGTTCACTCACAAACATTACAGAACGTAGAAAAGCGGAAGAAGATATCAAGGAGGCACTTAAAGAGAAAGAGACATTATTGGCAGAGGTTCATCACAGGGTGAAAAATAATATGGCCGTAGTTTCCGGTATGATGCAGCTACAGGCATTTCAGGAAGAAGATCCGGAATTGGAGTCCAAGTTACTTGATAATGTAGCGCGTATAGGTACAATGGCTTCCATCCATGAGCATATTTATCAATCGGAGATGTTTTCAAGTGTAGCATTTTCTCAAAATATCAAGACTATAGCTGATAAACTGGTTAATACAATGAAAGTTGATATCGAAATTGATATTAAAACAGACCTTAAAGAAGTCGATTTATCACTAAACCAAGCTATTCCTTCTTCTCTTGTGGCTAGTGAAGTGATAACAAACTCATTAAAACATGCCTTTAAGGGAAGAGAAAGAGGATGCCTAATGTTGGGGGTGCAAAAAGAAGGGCAACTTGTGAAGGTTCGTATTGAAGATGATGGTGTTGGTCTGCCGGATCACTTTGATATCTCAGACGGATCAGATTCTCTGGGCACCCATCTTATTGATAAACTAACAAAGCAGCTTGACGGAGAGTATGAATACCAGTCAACAGGTGAGGGGACGGTATTTACACTTTCATTTAAGAAAAAGTAGGTTTCGTAAACAAAAATTTTACAATCTCCTTAAGTGTTGAAGCATCGCATAAGGTTTCCTTATTACCTAAGCGTATTGTTTACTTTTTTTGCAAAAAATTCGGAGGAGAAGCACTATAAATACAAGAGATTACTAATAATAATGATGGCTCGGATTCTGTCAATGGAGAACAGCTTCATACATTGAAAACCATATATAGAATATAAATTTAGGTAAATTCATGGTATAAAATAACTTACGCATTACATCCAACAATATTTATAACATGTGGTTTCTTGCTAATAGCTTTAACCGGTACAATTTTTACCTATTGTGACTGAATACAAAAACTCAAATAAGAATGTGTTGTTATTATGTAGATTTTAATACCGATATTGTATCCTCAAGTATCATATACAGGCATGGCACAATCACCAATATAATAGAGGTGGCAAAGATAATACCGAAACCCAGCGAAATAGCCATTGGTATTAAGTGGTAAGCTTGCCCCGAAGTTTCCAAAATGATAGGAGTGAGGCCTCCAAAAGTTGTTAAGGTTGTTAACATAATAGGTCGGAAACGGCGCAACCCGGCCTCACTAATTGCTTCAAAGGCTGATTGGTTTGGCCGTTTTTTATTGGCATAATCTATCATTATCAGGGAATCATTTAATACTACTCCTGATAGTGCAATTACCCCCATTAGACTAACCAGAGATAAGTTATATCCCAGTAAAATATGTCCTATCACTGCTCCGACAATTCCAAATGGAATGGCGCCCATTACTATTAATGGTTGCCAATAACTGCTAAAAGCTACCGCTAATATTCCGTATATAACTATCATAGCAAACGCAAATCCCCCCCATAGGGCTTGGGTAGATTCTCTCATTTCGGCCTGGCTTCCTTCAAAACTCCATGTGATTCCGGGGAAACTTTGTTTAAGCTGGGGCAGTGTTTCTTTTTGAAGGGATTCCAGAATACGTCCTACAGCATCAGCCGGTTCAGCATCCATACTTACCGAAACTACCCTGCGTCCATCCCTTCGGTTGATAGAAGTAAAAGCTTCTCCTTGCTCAATTTTCACTACATCTTTAAGAGGTACTTCGACCCCATCAGGGGTTTGAAGAACAAATTTTTGCAATTCGTGAAGGTCCTTACGTTGCTCATAGGGGAGTTTCACTCGCACTTCAATTTCATTTGTTCCTCGTAGCTGACGTTTTGCTAAAGCCCCGTAAAAAGCATTTCGCAGCTGTTCTCCGACAATAGAGGGAGTTAATCCCATTTGACGACCTTCGGGCAATAGCTTGAAATCGTACTGTGTTTTGCCTCTGTTATAATTATCATTAACATCGCGAGTAGCATCAAAAGCTTCAACATTTTCTAAAAATGATTGGCTGGCTTTTTCAAGTACTTCTATATCAGAATGACTTAAATCTACACTGATATCGGGCAGGTAACCGGCAGGACCCCGTTCTGCTTCAAAACTTATTTGATCGACACCTTTTATATTACCTATTTCATTGCGCCAAAGCTCAATAACTTCTCTTGCCGTCATATCCCGTTCATTGGGAGGTTTCATAACAATTTCAACATCTATAAAACTCTGCCCCCGAACATTTGTCTTGATCCCCTCAGCTACACGATCTAGGTTATGTTCATCAAACATCTTTTGAGTAGAGTTTGAGATCTCTTTCGCCACTTTTTCTGCCTGGGCCGGTGTAGTGCCTACCGGCAGGGATACCCCTGATTCAATCTCATCAGCAGCCACTTCAGGCATCATAACCATTCCCATATGCCCGCTATACCCATATCCGCCAATGATAACTAGTAGAGCAATAGCTGTACTTAATGTGACATAGCGGTATTTTAGGCAAGTATTTAAAAATCTTCTGTAGTATGTATTTATAAAATTGTTAAAACGTTTTGAGAATGCCTGCTGCCAGCGATGTAGGTACTTGCCGGCTATAAAGTTACTTTCTTCTTTGGAACTGTGAGCTAAGTGTGCCGGTAAAATAAATAGTGCCTCAAACAGGGAAACTGTTAATACAACAATAACTACTGCTGGAAGAGGCCACCAATATTTACCAGTGGTACCCGGAATAAATAGCAGGGGAATAAAGGCTATAATATTGGTAAGTATCGCAAAAGCAACCGGCTTGCTCATATCACGCGTTCCGGCAATAGCGGCTTCTATAAAGGTCATACCTTTTTGTCGATACTCAAAGATATTTTCCCCCACCACAATGGCATCATCAACTACGATACCCAGTACCACCAAAAAACCAAACATTGATATCATATTTATACTGAGCCCAATAAGAGGGAGGAACAGGAGGCCACCGATAAAAGAGATAGTCATTCCCATCATTACCCAGAAGGCCAGCCTGTATTCAAGAAAAAGCGCTAAGATAAATAAGACAATAATGATCGCCCAAAATCCATTTTCGGTTAACAGAGATAAACGATCTCGATAGTCACGGGCACTATTACTATCAATGCGGTAGGTAACGCCGGGAGGGAAAGAAGATTTAGCATTCTCAAGGATATTGCGCACTGATTCGGCGATATCAAGTGGAGATTGCGTACCTACACGGTAAATTTGCAGATCTACCGTAGGTTTATGATTAAAAGTTCCGTGAAAACCCGTTTCTTCAAAACCATCAGTAATTGTAGCAATATCACCAAGCATTATGGAAGCCCCGGTGCCCGAAGAAATTATTTCAATCTGCTCAAATTCTTCGGCCCATTTTTTGCGTTCTTGCAGGCGCAATAAAATTTCACCTGCATTAGTCTCTATTGCACCGGCAGGAATATCTTCACTGGATTCTGCAATTAGATCTGCAACTTCTGCGAGACGAATATTGTACTTTCTGAGATTACTGCTGGGTATTTCAACATGAGTCACATAATCAGGAACATTGCCAATCTCTACCTGTGTAATTTCATTGCTGTTTAACAGCTGATCACGCATATTTTCCGCTAACTTGCGAAGAGTCCAAATATCTGTATCCCCATAGATTCCAATAGACATTACTTCTTGCTGATTGGATTGAAGGCGTACCTCAGGCTCTTCAATATCATCAGGAAAAGTGCGAATACGATTAATTGCCTGATCAATATCCTGGAACGTTTTCATGCGATTGGTGCCGGATATCAGTTCAATCGATACATCGCCTGAGCCTTCATTAGCTGTAGAAGTGACTTCTTTTATGCCTTGTACACCTCGTATGGCTTCTTCTACTGGTCGCAAAATACCCTGCTCTACTTCGCTCGGAGCTGCACCTGGATATACGACGCTTACTTCTACGATATCGAGTTGAAATTGTGGAGAAACTTCTTTCTGGATAGTATACATCGACCATATTCCGCCTCCCAATAGAATAAACATCAATAGGTTAGCTGCAATAGGGTTTTGCACCATATATGCAATAATACCACTGTTGGTAGACTGGGAATTATTCATGTCTGTATTTGTTGCCATATAGAATGAAAGTTAGAACAATTTTATATCGGAAAGCTATTGCAGACGAAGCGGAGCACTTTGGGTGGGGTTTGATAAATTAGTGGTTACTAATTGTTCGTTATTCTCTAACCCATTTGAGATATATGCATACTTTGCATCTTGTAGCAGGATGGAAACCGACCGAATATCTAATTTCCCATTCTTCATTACCCAAACTGTTTCGTCATTCCGAATATAATCTCTGTCGATTCTAAAGATGTTTGGCAGTTGTTTGCCTTTTATTATTGTTTGCACGTATGAACCCAGCATTAACTTTGGGCGACTGCTACTTTCATTTTGATAGGTGTGAGGGTCAGGAACAGTTACGAGTATACGGGCCATCCTTGTCTGTCCCTCAAGTGAACCGAGTACTTTATCGATAACCCCTTTACGTTTTTGTATTGGAGACCAAGCCGATCGGTTTTTAATTGTTACCACAGTATCAGATGAAGAATTTTCAGGAATAGGAATCCACTTCAATTTTGAGACCGGCACTGTTGCTTCAACCCAGAAATGATCGGTACCTACCAAGCGGCCCAAGGTGTTGCCCGGAGCTACCTGTGATCCAATATTAACATTTCTGCTTAGAACCTGAGCATTAAATGGTGCAGTAATTACAGTGCGGGCAAGGTTTTCTTTGGCTTGCAATAGAGCTGCTTCTGCCGATTGTACCTGGGCACGTGCCGATTGCAACTGGGGGTTACGAAGTACTAATGCTTTATTTTGTGCAGGAAGCGTATCACCATAGGCTTCATATTCTTTACGGGCAGCTTGTTGACGTCCCATTTCAATTACTAAATCTGATTTTGCCTGGGTAAGCTGACTTTTTCTCTGTTGTAAGGCATTTTGATAATCTGTGGGGTCTATTTTAAGCAGGGTATCACCTTTTTCGACATAGTTTCCGGGTGTCATTTTTGATGTTACCTCCAATATTTGGCCGCTTATACGTGGACTCAGCATGATATCACGGACCGGTATTACTGTCCCCATACCCTCGATACGGGGGTGATAAGATCCCTTCTGAACTTCTACTGTTTCAACGAGCATGGCTGTTTTTTGAGTAGCTCCCGTTTTTTGTGCAGAAGGTTCAGTAGAAAAGATGAATAAAACCATCAAAGCACTTCCTAAAAGAATGGCGAGACAAAGGATGACTGTTCTTTTCCAACTCATACAGGGGATCTCAATTTATTCTGGAATTATAGTGCTACTAAGTTTCTTGATAATGTTCCAACAAATATTAACTGCTAAACATTTTTTCAGTGCATTATTTTTTAATATATATAAAGAATCTAATTGAAATTTGAATTAAGTTATTATCCCCCCCACAATCCAGCGGTTATATTTTACTAACTATTGCGCTGAGTATTCTAGGTGAAAATGGTATAACGACAAACATCTCCACAAACAACTGGTGCGAATCACGGATAGAACAAATATTATGACAAAATCTCTATCTAAGTAGTTCGAAGGGGGGAGGAAGCTCTGACTAGGGGGTAGTTGTTAATTGTAAGGATTACATAGTCTATGTACAGGAATTTCAACTTAGTCACTTTTACCATCTTACAAAGGTATAAATGATTCCAAATAAAAGGGGCATTGGTTGCCGTTCCTGCATTTAATAATGAGGCAGCTTCAGTAAAGGCGAGTCTACTGAACACAGCACTAATAAATGCAAGTTATTGAACAGCTTCTGCATAAAATTCCATAAACAACTTTTAAGCTAGCATTCATTGAGCAGTATAACGACCTGGGCATAACCTGTTTATGGATCGTTTCTGACTAAGCAAGTGACGAAAAATAAGTTGCAAAACTAAATCCGGAACGATGGGGGAGGTGCCTTAGAGTTAATGCTCCAGATATACCATTTGACGTTTCCTAATAAAAATCAATTTAGATTTATTCCTCATCTTTCCAATTCCACCACTTTAACTTTTCCTCTTCTTGTTGCCATTGGGGAGTATTCGCAACATAGACTGCACATCTAAATACGTAAAGAAGGCATCTGTCCTGTACAACACCAGCCTTCTGATTACTTAAATCATATAATTTTTCAGGTGATCTATCCTTCAAATCTAAAATTGACTTTATATTTATATTCCATAAATCATTGGCAATTGATTTTCCTACACCGGGAATTGTTGAAAGCTCTTTGATAGCTTCTTCTTTATTCATTGCGATACTAATCTTCTGCTTTGAAATTTGGATTATAAATAATGCCAAATACATTACCCCAAGGATCTTCTACGGTGGCTGTTTTTATATTTCCCCCAACACTCTGAGGTTTCTCCACAGGGTCGGCACCTAATTTAATTAATCGGTCATAGAATTTTTGAATATTTTCTACCCCCCAATAAGCAACTTCATTACTTGATTTTGTTAATTCCCCTTCAACAGGTTGCAGCCCAAGTTCAAAGCCTGAAACATTAAATCCAACATAAAAAGATTCAGCAAAATAAGGAGGTTTGTCGAGAATATTGGAATACCACTTTTGGGCTTTTTGTAGATCATCAACTTTATAAATTACCGTTCTAAGACCTAAAATTTTGTCCTCTCTCATTTGTTTATTATTAGTTTCTTGCGAGTACGAGTTAAATATGAAGCCAAATAATATCAATACTAAAATCAGGTATCTCATTTTCAACTATATTTCTATGAGTTAAGCGGTATAAAAACATGACACATAAGATGCATGCAAATTGATATTAATTAACAACTATCGAAGCACGATACTTTAAAAAAAAGTAGCAAAACTTGGCAAGGTGCCACCTTCAAATGTGCAGTTTATGCTAATCAATAGCTGGGAAAATGAGATGTACTTTAGTTCCTTTTTCTTTTTGTGATTCAATAGTCATACTTCCACCTAGTTTCTTCATCCGCTCATTTATATTAAATAGACCATACCCTCCATCAATTTCAAACTGATTTTTTTCTTTCTCCACGTCGAATCCCTTTCCCTTGTCTTTAACAATGATATGAATTTGATTATGCGTTCGTTCGAGTTTTACAGTCAGCTCGTCTATGCCCGCATGCTTAATTACATTAAAGCAAAGTTCTCGTACGCTTTCATACAGGACCAAATGATTTTCTTCACTAACACGTTTTGGATTTCCGTCATCCTCTATAGTCACTTCTAAGTTATAATTGCTCATCTGTTCTGCCAACCATTGCATCAACTCTACAAGGTTATCTTTTTCTAGGATTGGCGGAGGTTTAAGCATATTGATAAACTCTGAGGTTTTGTCATTTGCTTTCAGCAGGAGCTCTTTTAAATCTTCTATCTTTGCAAGTATTCCCTCTTCCTTTACTTCCCCTCGCAACTGGTCTGTTTTAATAATACATAAAGCCAGTAGTTGCCCCAAGTGGTCATGAATCAACTTACCGATCTTATGACTTTCTGTGGTTTGTGCTTTATTTAATCGATAGATCAGCTCCTGAAGTTGATTTTTATAATCCTTCAAATTTAAAGATTGCTGAGATACATCATTGTTGATCAGTTTATGCAGTTTCGTAAGTTCGCTTTCCGCTCGAACCCTATCGGTAACATCAATAGCCATTTTAATGATACCCTTAATATCACCTTTGTAATCTCGAATTGGACTGTAAGAGTAATCAAACCAGACCGTTTCCTCCTTATCATTTCGATATACCGGGAATTTTACGTTGTTTATCAAAACGGGTTCACCGGTGGTTAGAACCTGGTTAATTTGCCGCCCGACAATTTCACGAGCTTCGCTGGAAATTTCTTTAAATGATTGTCCCATCACCTTTGGATTTTTGCCCAACAAAGGTCGATACGCATCATTATAAATACTGATCAGACTCTCTCCCCAACATATTAGAATAGGTATTTTGATCTCCAAAATCGTTTTAAATAGTCCAGAAAAGGCTTCCGGCCACTCCTCCATTGGCCCCAGCGGGGATTCCTCCCAATTATGGCCGTGTACTAAATTCTCCACATCTTTCCTCGGCTTCTTACCTGACATATAACCCTCACTTTTAGCTTAAGCATTAAAAAATATACTGAGGAATATGCTTTTGTGCTAGCACTTTTCTTAAGAGGAAACTGAATATAATAAAGCCAATAGGGTTTGTAGATACGGGAAAGTCATATAATGTTCAGGCGGTTAATATTCGGCCCTCGCGTGGAAAATTGCACTGGAAAGGTGATTTGGAAGACATGAGGACTGACGAGAAGTGATTTTAGTAGATACCAGCGTATGGGTTGACTATTTCAATGGCATAGAACACAAGCAAACCGAAAGCCTTGACCGGATCCTTTCTGAGCAGTCAGTTCTTGTTGGAGATATTATTCTCACCGAAATTCTACAAGGTTTTGATATCGACAAGAATTTAGGTTGGCCAAACAAGCTCTTAATCCGTTAGACTGTGTTCATTTGGGAGGGAAGACTCTGGCAATAAAAGCAGCATCTAATTTTCGTTTTCTTCGATCGAAAGGAGTAACAATTAGAAAAACGGTAGATATGCTCATCGGAAGTTGGTGCATTGAACATGAAGTGGAGCTACTCCATCATGATAAAGACTTTGACCAAATAGCAACCCAACTGCCACTACAAATTTATGCTGATTAGTGTTGTACACCTAACGACCTTGCGCATAAGGGGCGCCCTGTACGGGTAGCCTCGCAAACCTGCTGGCCCCAGCCTATAAACCCGAACGCCTAAGAGGGACACCGAGCCCGTGCGCGGGATTGGGGAATAGGCTGGCTGGCCGGCCGGAGATCTGGGATAGTAGTTCCCAAAGAGCTACAGCTTCTGCCCATTGGCGGAGGATAAGCCCGAAAAGGGGTTTGGATGCCGGCAGGTAATCCGAACGTGATCAAACGAAACCGGTTGCCAGTAACAGGTTATGGTTATAGGATTTATTGAGTAAAATTAAACGAACACCTAGGTGAGGACTGTCTGCTTGACATTTTCCTTTTTAAAGGGGTTATAGGGCATGTTTACAAAATTGTTAAACAGCTTTATCATTCTGAAATAAAGCGTTATAAATTTTCGAAGGAATGCAATAATCAACGGTACTGACAAGTATAGCAACAACAAATAATACTCCTCCTAACAAATAGCCCCATAGATATAGTGATTGATAAAACAAATAAATTATAACACCTAAGCAAATAGAAGCAATTCCACAGGCAAATTTTGCTTGAGCACTTCTCGGTGGGAGTTTAGGTCTGTTAAGCCAATGCCGCAAACTGTGATTATAGAGATAATCAAATGGATGGTAAGGCAAAAAAACTGTCAAAGCAGCAATTAGCATGGCCACTGCTAAGATGGGAATATTTGTTAAAATAAGACCAGTAGTGAATAATAGTGTACACATTTGATAGGCAAACCGATTGCCGACTGCATGTTGACAAATTTCATCTTTGCTATATCCCAAAGCATAACCTTGCTCTTTAATTCGTGAAATTCGAGCTTCGGAAAGGTTAGAAACATCTCCTATATTTTTATTTGTTTCCATAGCATATCACATATAACTACAAAATCTCTTTTTATAAAATAATCTATTTAGTAGTAATTCGGGCAACTAAAATATTGTGAATGGTTAAGCCCTATAACGACCTTGCGCATAACCTGCGCACGGATTGATATTGAATTAGCAACTAACGAAAGAAGAGACTCAAAACCAAGAGGGGCAAAGAATGGGCGAGGCGTGTCCCCCTTAATGCGCAGGATCTTTCCAAAAAGGAAGTCCTCACTTAGATTAGAAGTATCAACTGTAACTAATCCAAGGAGGACTCCATGACCTATGTAGGAATAGATCTTCACGCTAATAATATGGTAAATGTAGCACTTAACGGCAATGGGAAGGTGATAAGGGAGGCAAAGCTGCCGACGTCCCGGCGATCACTGGAAGATTTTTTCGGCGACTTCGAGGGGCCCGTTAGGGCAGTGGTCGAATGTACGAGCAACTGGTACTGGCTCAGTGACTGGTGTCGGGCGAACGGCGTCGAGTTGACGCTGGTTCACGCGAAAATGGTTAAAGCCATCAGTTATGCTAAGGTTAAAACCGATACCGTGGATGCGAAGACGCTGGCCGAACTGCTCCGGGCGGACCTTATCCCGGAAGCCTACCAGGTACAACACGACCGGCGGGAGCTGCGGGAGTTGACCCGCGGACGCCTGCGGCTGATCCAGTGGCGCGGAAAGCTGCAGTCTGCGTTGTGGGGTCAGGCTATCAAGTATAACGTGCAGATCGGCGGCACGCAGTGGCGCTATCTGGATAAGCTGGGCGACTGGCTGGGGCCACAGCTGCCCCCTGCTGCGAACCTGCAAGCGCAATTATTAATTGAACAAATCAGCCAGGTGCAGAGCCATATCCATCGCATCGAAGAAGAGATTGAGAAGCAGGTACCCTTTGAGGCCTCCGCCGAGCGGCTGATGGCGGTGCCGGGGTTGGGCAAGGTCGGTGCTTGGACCATCTTGGCCGAGATTGGCGACATCACCCGCTTTCCGAGTGCTAAGCAGTTTGTCAGCTACTGTCGACTAGTACCGGGTAGTAAAAACAGCGGAGGGAAGAGCAGACATAAATCAGGAAACAAGGATGGCAACAAGTACCTGCGGGCAGCTTTCGGCCAAGCGGCCGTCTCTGCCTACACTCATTATAAAGTGGTAAAGAAATTCTACCACAAGATTAAACGCCGAAGCGGCCGCCCGGTAGCCCGAGCCGTGGTCGCCAAGGAACTGGCCAAAGGCGTGTGGTATATGTTAACAAGAAACGAAGAGTATAAAGGATTTAAGGGGCAGCCCGTAAGAGCTGCAGCTTCTGCCCATTGGCGGAGGATAAGCCCGAAAAGGGGTTTGGATGCCGGCAGGTAATCCGAACGTGATCAAACGAAACCGGTTGCCAGTAACAGGTTATGGTTATAGGATTTATTGAGTAAAATTAAACGAACACCTAGGTGAGGACTGTCTGCTTGACATTTTCCTTTTTAAAGGGGTTAGGCATTAACTATCTATTTGTGTATTGACTTTTAGTCCCTTTACATAATAGATATTCGATGCAAAGAAGAGAGAAAAAACAAATAAAAAAGCAAAATAACCTTTTAGCCCTTCTGGTGTATTTATTATTAAAAGACCTAAAGTTGTTAAAAAGAAGGCGAAAAAATATAACGCGCAACTCCAGTAACTTAATTTTTCTGACCACTTTAGAAATTTTAATGTCAAGGGGCTCGGTTCGAATGGATGTCTATTAGCTGCTAAAAACCATTTGCCAATTTTTATAGCTATTCCTTTGCAGGCCTTTATTGCTCTCTTGCTTGACTCAAGTTGAAGGGTTTTTGTAATAAATGATAAGACCTTGACTAATATAGCTACAGATAAAATTAATTGGATAAAAGATGAATATTCTCCTTGTAGAAGGATATAAGCAATACTCTCAAGTAATTTATTCATAATCTATTTTTGTTTGGGGTTAATGCCTAACGATTGGCGCATAACCGGCGCAACAGGATCTTGATGAATTGCACGTTCTGAAAATGTTTCCCCAAAAGCAAAGGACGCAACCCTGGTATGAGTTGCGTCCGCGTTTATGCGCGGGTTAGCCAAACTTTATTTGATTGTGATGGGCACTCTTTTGTTGTAAAAATAATTTTCCCCGTCTTCACTTACGATATAACCAACCCTTAAGTTGAACTTACCTTTATTTAAATCAAATCTGACAGGTATTTTATTTAGTCTTTCATTGAGTTCGTAAAAATTATTTTTTACTAGAATTCTATTATCATCTTCATCTCTTTTTATGATAGAAAGATAAATTACATCAATTTTATTCAAATCTACTTCTTCATGAATTATTAAGTTTATATCAAATTTAGAATTCGGCTTAATTTGCTGAGGAATGGTATTAGTGGTAAATAATCCTTCTGATGAATATTCATAGTGTGATTCCAATGAATATTGAGTCCTACTATTTGCAGGCATTGATTCAAGTAGTTTCTCTTGTAGCTCCTTACTTTTATCAATTGTACTCTCCAAATTTTTAATCGTTTGGTCATATTCTCTTTCTTTTTCCCTTAATCTCGAGTTCAAAGAGTCAATTTTACTTTGATCTATTGAGGAAAGTAGAGAGTCAGTTATCTGTAACCTTTCATCAACTTGTTGATAGATAGTATTTTCAATCGATTCTATCTTTGAGTATCCAAAAAAAGCTAATATGAATAGTATGACTGAAATAGATGTCGCTATTATTTTTAAACTTCTTAACCAAGATTTATAGTCAACTCTTACCTCGAATAATTCATCTCTTAATTTTTCATAATCTGAGTTTTGTTCACTCGAATCCATTATCAAATTTTAGATTAAGTTAAGTTTGGCTAACGGTTTGGCAAATAAGCGGCTTGTACTTACCGCTTAGGAGTTAGTAAATATGTATGATTTTTACTACAACCAAAATAATTTACCTACGAGCAAACAGTGTACAAGTCCGCTTAATTTGCTTTGTTAGCCACATTTAATTGCCACAAGATAAAATATCAGGAATAATACTTTCACCACCGCCAATATTAAAAACTGCTGTAATTGGACTTGAATTATAAGGTGTTATTTGGGCAACAAACCTATCATGATTTTGCATTTCTTTTAGGAAGTCGGTTACACCCCTAGGAAAGAAGGTGGCTTGTGAATCGGTGGAAAGACTCCATCGGCTAGTTTGAGACTCATCATCTCCTAACCTATATGTAACTCGGGCATTATCTCCTAAATATTGACCCCAGTTTATATAAAAATTTATTTCAAAACTTTGACACCTAGCAACTAAAACAGGACTTCTGCCATATTCATTTGTTCCTTGGCTTGCTTCAATAACACCGACTACAGTTTTTGTATCATCAAGTGGGTTCGTTTTAGTTTGAACTTGCCAATCTCCTGCACTTTCAGATTGATTTAATCTATCTAATAATAAACGAGCTTCTTCAGCGAGCAAGTCGTACTCACTAAGTCTTTCATCGTTTGATTCAATTTGTGAAATCTGAATAAGCTTTTGAACGTAACTTTCAAAACTTTCGGATTGTGCTTGTACATTTGATGTAAACAAAACAATTAGTGTAGCAAGTAGAAGTTTTTTCATTTGTACCTCCCTAGGTTTAATGTGGCTAACGACATTGCGCATAAGCTGCAGGCGCCGGAGTGTCGAATTAATTACAAAATGAAAGGTTAACTAATAAACGGGAGCGTGGCAAGTGAGGGCGAGGCCTGTCCGAGTTAATGCGCTGGTTAGCTGGTTGGCTTATCAATATTCTCAAATTCAAAACCTAGATCTAACAAGGGACCAAATGGAAACTTGGTTAAAGTTGCTTCCATTTTCCCATTATCATCTTCGATTTTTACTAATCCAACAGCAAAATTTATAGCCTTCTCAATTTCATTATCGAACAGGTTCATTAGTTTCATCGCATCATCTCTTAGAATCGCCTTTTCTTTAGAACTAACCTTCTCATCAATGCCCTTTATGTAGTTTACTGCAGACTCAAAAAGTTTTAAAGGGTCAATTTCTTTAGGCTGTTCTTTTAGTTTTTTCTTTTCTATTTCCTTCCATCCGTCAAACTTATTTAATAAAACATCTCTGTCAAGATGCCAACTTATTTCTGAGTTATAAGTTTGTTCTGACTTATCTTGTAAATTTGCGGTTGCTGTCGCGGTAATCGGTTTTCCAACATGTAGAACAAAATTCCTGAGTTGATAGATAATTGAATAATCATCTGTTTCATCATAAAAATGAGATGTTGTTTCATCAAAGTGTTCAAACATCTCTGAATTTTCTCCATAGCTTCGTTTTAACCTTGTTTCGGTATGATCAAGAAATAATCTGAATGCCATGAGTACGTTTGCAGCATGTCTGTTTACATTAAACAAAGCATTTAATTTCTTTTCTCTGTCAAAATGTTGAGGATTGAATTCTTTGGGCAATTCTGAAAAAGAATGTTCGAATTGGATAAAGTTAGCTTCTAAAATTGATACTAAATCAAAATCCCTGTAATAGTAATTCAATTTTGAGTGAATCCTATCAAATTCATTGAAAGTATCTCTGGAGATTTCTCTGATCAGGGTATAATCACCACCATGAATTGCAAAAGTGTAAGGTTTCCTGTTTTCCATGAATTGAATTACTTGTTAAGCCAGCTAACGACATTGCGCATAAGCTGCAGGCGCTAACGTGTTGAAATTATTTACAAATGAAAGGTTAACTATAAAAAGTGAGGCTGGCAAGAATAGGCGAGGCCTGTCCGCTTAATGCGCGGGTTAGGTTCCACCGACCAGTATTTCATGAATTTGAAGATAAATATTTCCTTTTTGGGCTGCTGCTCTTCTTTTTCTTAGCAATAGTTTGATTAGGTCAATTCTTCCTTCTAAAACTGCCATTAAATCACTACCGTCCATCAAAATCATTAGGCTTCGTCCAGAAGAATGGACTTCAACTGCATCCTGTGAAAAGCCATTAATTGAGAGAAAAAGTCCTAAGGTGTTTTCAAGTTTTCGCGATAGTTTACCTGCTAAGCTATCTAAATCTTGGGCATTAACTGGATTATTTTGCCACTTACATTCAAATAGATAATCAGTGTTTTCAAATGTAAAAGCACCATCAATCTGTTCAGCTTTGATTTTAAAAGAAGCTTTGGGATCGAGATCAAAAAGCTCAAATAAATCCTTCAGGATCGTTTCTAACTGATAACCTCTTTGCTGTGGATCATCAGAAGAAAGCAATTCATAATAAACTTTTTTAAGCTCTTTAAGCTTTTCTTTGACAGCAGTGGTCTCCATCATTTTTTGATGGGCTTCTTCACGTCTTCTTTCAATTTCTTTTTCTTCCTCCAAAATATCTTCAAGACCTTTTATTTGTTCCTGGAGGGCTTTTACTGAATCTTCAGCTCTTTCAATTTTTTCTTCACCATCTTCGATACGTGCCAAATGACTAAAGTCTTTAACTTTGGCTACATCAGTCATCAACTTCAAAAGCTTTCTTTGATATACATCTTCGTTTCGAGCAAGAAAGTCAACAAGGTTACCTACCACATTTCTTTTATAATCATCCCAATTAAGTTTAGCAATTAATTGAGAATCTTGGAGGCTGTGAGATAAGAAACTTCTTAAATCAGACTTAAACCAGTAAATGTAAGTTAACGCCTCTTTTAAAGCATGAAGAGCAGCAGGTGAAATTTGTTTTGTATGATCTCTATTCTTGGTCATAAATTGATGAAGTTTTTAGGTGGACCTAACGACATTGCGCATAACCTGCGCACGGATTGATGTTGAATTAGCAACTAACGAAAGAAGAGTCTTAAAACCAAGAGCGGCAGGGGCATGCTCACCAAAGCTTTGGGTTTGAAGCGTAGGAGAGCGAGGTGCGTCCGCGTTAATGCGCGGGTTAGGCAAACTGCAACAATAGAATTAGGGCAGCGAATTAAAAAGGCTCCCCAAAAAGAGAAGCCTTGAATTGAAATAATTTTGAGGAGGATGGTTAATCCTTTTTAAACTCAATACCCGAATTTGGGTATTTCTTTTTTAGTTGATCAGCTACTTGTTGTCTAATTTTATTCACTTCACTCTGGCTTGGACCATTTATTGTCGGATTAGTTTGGAAAATACGATCTAAAATACTTTCCAAAACCCCGATTCGAAATTCATTCTCAAGTATCTGGTTTGAGTCTACTTCTCCAAATTTTACTCCCATAATGTAATCTTCTTGATTTGTTAAAATTAATAAAGGCTATTTAAATAGTCCGTAATAGTTAAAAAGTCAACATTTTATTTTAATACATACTTAAAAAATTATACTCACTGCAATGGGGACAAGGAATCCGAACTATAAAGCCAAGTTTTTCTGTCTTTTCTGCATCAATCTGGTCTATGAATTCCTGATCAAAACTTGGATTATTATTTTGCTTTGATTGCGACTCTTCTGAGTTATCATCTGATGCAATTTTTAAAATATCTCTTCCAATTTTCTCTCGACATTTTTTACAATAAATAGTCTTTTCAAACATAAATTAGGGTATTTGGTTTTAAGTTTGCCTAACGACATTGCGCATAACCGGCAGGCGCTAAGATGTCGAATTGGTTTTAAAACAAAAGATTAACTAATAAATGGAAGGGAGGCAAGGAGATGGCGAGGCCTGTCCGCGTTAATGCGCGGGTTAGTTGCACGGGTATTTATTTATAATTCTAATAAACTTTGACCATTAATTCTTCTAACCATTTCAAAATAGAATCCTTTGATGATGCAAAACTCTCTAAATCTTGACGAGTTATTAATGCGATATGGTAGTCTTCTTTTGAAGACCGTTTTAATTCAGTTACCACTTCCCTTGAAAAGCCATTGAAACCAACAAAAATCCCAATTTTAACCAGTTTTGAATGATTTCGTAATTTACCTTCAAAATCTCTTAATTCCGCTGTACCAACTTTTTCCTTCCAGTTTTTACATTCTATAAAAATTAAGGGACTAGAAAATGCATTCCAGAAGGGTTTGTTAAGGTCATTTTTCACTAATAAATCTATTTCTTCATCACCATTCGAATATTTTTTATCAATTACATCTAGGCCCGAAATATTCGAGAAAATTATGTCAGTTATATCTTCTAATGCTTTACCTTTTAAATAATTTGAACCTGAAGGAATGTTGTCAATTCTATCCAGTTCTTCAGTGATCTTATTCTTTAAAACTAACTTTTTTAGATTTTCTTCTTCATTAATTATCGACTCAAAAAACTTATTGAAGATATTGACCTTTTTTATCAAGTGATTTGCTGATTTTTCTTGGAAATTCTTTATCTCTTCTGGTTCTTCATATAAATCAGCAAGGTCTAAAATGACTGGCTCTTCCTTTGGATGAGATTCAAGAAGAAATCGAAAATATATTATTGATATAATTTCTTGGTAATCCCTTTCTATATCATATTCAAACAAGTTTGAAATTATGAAAATCCAAGGAGGGTATTTTAAAGTTCTACCAAAAAGAAATTGATGAAGATCATGTTGGACATAAATAGAACCACTATTTGTACTGCTTGGTTGGATTGAATAACTGTTCCCGTCTTTACTTTGAACCGTAGATTCTTCTCCATGTTTTGAAGCCTTCAATAAAGGAAGTATAAAATTAATGTAATCCTGAAGTTCCTCCGAACGTGATAATCTTGGGAATTTTTCTAAGTGATCTGAAATTTTTTTCTCAACATCTCCATTTTCGCGGTGATCTTCTAAATCATATTTCAATGAAAACAAATAGTCTTCCCTTAGTTCTTCATAAATACTTTTGTAGAAGGTTTCAATTAATTCCCAATCAAAGCCCCATTGATCTAACTTATTTAAAGCTTGCTCACATGTAGTTTTATATCCAAAGTATAGTAACTCTTCTTCCTCATCTATCACTTCCGAATCTTCAAAATAATCGTCTTTGCCAAACAAAAATGAAACATGCGGTGGGAGATAATATTTCCAGGATAGTTCTTCATCTCCTATATGTAGGTTTGAATAATGACCCATTCTTTTTTTTAAACTGTTTTGAATTTAGAGTGAATTTGGGAGTGCAACTAACGACCCTGCGTTTAAGCGGCGAGCCGAGTTGTTAAAATTAAGATTCCGAACCCTAAACGAGTCCGCTTGAAACGCTTGTTAGCCATTTGATAGTTTAGTAATCACCAACTAAAGGTGGTAATTTGTGAAACCAAACTGCATTAAATACATGAACACAATTCTTTTGTAGCCATGTATCCCATTCGTCAGGATTACGAGTTATTATTCTGTTATTTGACTCGTTTTCACAAAGTTTAAGTAGAATTTTATCTAATACATCGATTATTATTTCAAGGTCATCGGCAAATATTTCAGCAAAATCCCACCATTTTGTATGACTTGGATGTGCGCCAAAATGATTTCTAAGGGTTTCAAGGTCTTCTAAATAAGCAATTAAATCTGGGCTTATACTTAGCGATTCTATTTTGCTTAATCTATTTCCAGATACTTGATCTAATCTATTTTGACAATACTCACTGATCACACTTATACAAGCAACAAATGCAGTTACTGACTCTTCAAAATCATCTTGCTCAAATAGTTTTATACCTTTCCAATAATTATAAATGGTCCTATGGATTAGCGGGTCTAAGCAATTAAGTATTGATATCCAATTTTTGAATTCTTCTTTGAGTTCAAAGTTAGGATCAATATTCACTTTCTTGTATTCAGGAAGTTTTATGTCGTCAATGTTAAAATATTCTAGGTGTGAGGCATAAATTCCTTTGAAACGAAAATCACAAGCCCTTTTATAGGTTAAGGCAATAGCGCCTGTTATGTTTAAAGCTCTTGATCTTGCAATAAATTGTTCTGCGAAATGAAGAAAAAATTTAACTATGTCCTGAACATCTTCATCTTTTATAAACCTCCAGCCTCTTTTCCAGGATGGGGTAATAGTCCCAACAATTAATTCTTCATTAGTATTTTGATAAAGTATTTCACCTGAAGAACTGTATTCTAAACTTAAATATTCAGAATTACTGAGTGGTCTTAATACAATATACTTTTCAGTATTTCTTGTTCGAAGCTCTTCCCAAAATTTATTGTCAATTACATCTTTTAGTTTGTCAACTTTACCCTTTGGAAGATGGTAATCCTCAATTGCCCATCTTATAAAATCATTTTTAAATTGTTTTATACTCAATTTGTAATGGGATTTATAGACTATTTAAATTTCACAAATTAGATCTTCGTTATCGGACCACTGTTTTGCAATTTTATTATGATAAGTTGATAGCCATCGGTATTTATTTTTTACTTTTTCTGATTTAGCATTTTTGAAAGCTAATTCTATTTGTGAAGAATGGACTTCTAAACAGTGCTCGGTATTTTTTTGATAACCTTGGTTTCTAATTGTATCTCTTTCTTCCGCAGTTTCTGCCGCATCAAACTTTTTACGTTGCTCTGCATCAGTTTGCCAGTTAATATTTTGTAAGACAATTTCTAGATAGTTGATAAAGTGAAAGGTGTTATCTCCAGAATCATATAATTCAAACATGCTTTCCAATACACCGGAATTATCACCATAAAATTCTTTTTTATCGGGATGATTCTCAAACTTGTCATAAAGATCCTTAGATAGTGCAATAACAGGAACATCAGCACTTCCCTCAACTTTATATGCTTGTGTCAGACTTTGACTTATGACTATATGATCAGTGTTATACCACCATCCTGAATCAATACCTCCCCTTAAAAAAATTGATTGTTGAATGCATCTTATTTGGGCCAGAGCAATTCGTACAAATTCAAACATATACCCATCAAAAGTACCTGTATATACAGTTGATTCTGATTCAAGGGGAATGTTAATTACAACACAATCAGAAAAAGCTAAAACCGTTTTTGTGGGTAGATCCGAATCCATTGCATCTCTCTCTGGATCATTGTATTCAAACTCTTCTTGAACTTTCTTAATCTCATTTGCAACATTGTTTATATCCTCAAGTGTATTTGAATTCAGTACTTTATTTCCGAAGCCTAGGATATCAATAAATCCAGTAATACCAGCTGATATTTCGTCTTCTTGAATCATACTTATAGCTTTGAGTAAAAATGGCTAACGACATTGCGCATAACCGGCGCACGGATTGATGTTGAATTAGCAACTAACGAAAGTAGACTCTTAAAACCAAGAGCGGCAAAGAATTGGCGAGGTGCGTCCGCGTTAATGCGCGGGTTAGGGGTTAAGCTAATTTCTAGCATTATATTCGAGTAGGGCTTTCATTGAATTTAAACCTTGGGCTTTAAAAACCTTGGCTATATCCCAACTTGAACCTTTTGTCTTGAGTGAATCAGATTTTGAAAGTAATTGTTTAGGAGAATCAGTTAGATTTTCTAAATTTGAAATTGCTTCTTTTTGTTCTTGTGCTGTGATATTTTTTTGAGGAATTGCAAGCATAAAGTAGTATGAATTAAAAGCTACCGTTGGCATATCAATCTTTTCAATATCTGCAGATAAAGTAGTAACACGAGTAAATTCAGGAGGTAACTTTCCAGTTTTTTTAAACTCTGGAGGTGCTTTTATTAATTCACCAAACTTCAGTTTGTAAGGTGTAATTAATTTTAAATAAAGTTTTATATGGGTAGGCCTATTTTCACCATGTAATATATATTTTTTTAGTTTCTGTAAACTTTTGAATCTAGTTTTATTTACTCTAGAAGAGTTATATAGTATTTTGAGAAGGCTTCGCAACAGTAGATCGTAATCATACTTGAAAATAATTTGTTCATCAGTTTCAACATAACTTGAGAAATATTTGTCATGTAAATCACAGATATATTGATCAAGCGTTGAGAGGTAGTCATTATTGCATTTTTCGCAAACATCTTTGATAGTTAAATCACTTCCAAAAATCTTATTTTTTCTACTAAAGTAACTTATCTCTTGGTCTGGATTTCGTTTGTTAATGCAATCAGGAATGACATGTTCCTTCGTTAGGTTTTCTTTGCTTCCGCAGTAAGCACATTCTCTAGTTGAACTCATATTTATGTTTTTAGCTTATACCCCTAACGACCTGGCGCATAAGGGGCGTGAAAAATGACGCTGATTATGTTTTAAAATGTACTATGGAACTGAACAAATCGAAACCGGCAGTCGATGGGCGAGGCACGTCCCACTTAATGCGCGGGTTAGGCATACTTTTATTTAGTTTTGATAAGTTGTTAACTCTCCATTTTCGAAGTAGAGATAAGTTCTTTCAGTTCCATCTCCATAAACCCATTGCTCATCTCTATTTTCAGCTGTAACAGTGCTATTTATATCATCTGGTTGTCCCCATGATAGACGAGCTTGTTTTTCTGACATGCCGATCACAATTTCTTGGTTTTTAATTGCATATTTGATCTCTGATGGCCAAGATTGATTAATGGGATTTTCAGAAAAAAAGAACTCTTTATTATAGGGTAGAGTTGTAGTTTCATTTTTGAAATTTTTAACCATCAAAATAACTGAAGAAACCGTTTCACTTTGCATATACTCATTTTCTCTGTTGAAACTTACGGGTTCAATTCCGACAATTTTTACATTTTCTAAATGAGTTAAATCAGAGCCTGAATAGATACCAAAATCAGCCCTTTTATCGACCCATACAGAATCTCCAACCAGTTTTTTTGCTTCATCATAGGTTTCTTTTGAAGTATACTGCATTTGTCCAACTCCAGTATTAGTGTATGCAATACTACAGTCTGAAAGGACAATTTTGTAATAGTAATTAGTAAATTGGACATTACTTAAAACGCCTTGCTTTTCAGCAGCGCTATTATATTCTGCCTCAACTTTCTCAATAATTTTTCCTTCCATTTCTGAATACTTTTTAAAGGAAAGGTTACCAGCAGTAAGTGAAGGCTTTACCTTTACTAATGGAAACCCATTGGAAATCATACTATTAGCCATCTCTTTTTGGGACGCACTGTATTGAGAATAACCAGTAGTACTTTTAGGATTTTTAGATAAAATTATCTCTTCACCATCAAGAGAATTATAATTACAAGGTTCCATTTTTTCAGGTTCTTCAACAGAAGGCCGGTAGGGATTGCCAGCGTTTGTACTCATTCCAGGATTTGTATAAGGGGAACTAAAGCACCCTGTTAAGAATGGAACGAGAAAAATTAAACCAAGTAGTTTTTTCATAAGAAAAATTTGAAAATGTCTTTGAATTAAAAATTCAATTTATGGAAGTATGCCTAACGACATTGCGCATAAGCTGCAGGCACCAACGTGTTGGAATTGGTTACAAATGAAAGGGTAACTAATAAATGGCAGGTTGGCAAGAATAGGCGAGGCCTGTCCCCTTAATGCGTGGGTTAGGCCAAAATTACTCTTCCTCAAGAAATGCTCGATCTCCAAACATTTGTAGGTCTTGCTGAAAAGCTTTGAACATTTCTGTGTTGGTAACCTTTTCGGGATTATCTTTAATAAATTGATTTATTTTTTCTCTTTGCGTTTCTGAATAGGAAGAAGATATATCTTGTACTTTTTGCGATCTTTCTATTAAGTAATTACCAAACCCACCTGGCAACTCATATTTTGTTTTTGGCTTAATTTTACCTTTACCTAATGTGACTTTTGTTCCTTTCCAGTCTTGATCACCTCTTGATATGAAGCCAAACAACATAAATTTAGCTAATTTTGTATAGATAAAACCTGCCTTACTACTGTAGACTATGTCAGTACCAAAGCCTCGAGCCATATAACGATTGAAATTTGAAGGGAGGTCATGAAATGTATGAGATTCTAGCAAATCTACTGGTAATAGGTGAAGTTCAAAACCATCTGGACTTGTTATTTCACCAACAATAAAATCGTGCCATTTACTTAATGCTTTCGGTATTAAAATTCGAAGGCCTCTCGGATAGTTATTTAATGCACCGGCTAATTGATAACACTTCAAAATTCTCCAATTGATTGATGCTATAAATTTTGGGAGCCAGATATCATACTCTAAAACTTGGTCAGCAGATTTATGGTAGGGTCTAAATATTTTCTCCATAAACTTCTTTTCGTACACCCCAAACCTCTGTTCACACTCATCACATAATAATTTTGTCTTCCATACATCTTGTCTTCTAAGATTTGGATTTTCTGCATTGCGTAAAAAGCCGGTAGCTGAGGTCTTCTTTACCCATTTTCCAAAAGATTTAGGAATTATATGACTCTCTCTAAGTTCTCTGTCTAACTTACAAAAAGCGCATTTATCTAATTCAAAATCTGAATTAAATGGATTGTTGCTCATAGTTGATGATTTTGGCCTAACATAGTCTTATTTGTATGAGATCTATAGTACCTATCATACACATAACATGCAAAAGTGTCCTCAATAAGGTTTAAGGCCTGATTTTACTCATGTTATGTGTCTCAATTTATTGGTACTAGTACACATAATGTCTATGCATAATATCATATTATGTGTAAGGATTTGCATGGGGGTTGGTCTTACTATTAAATCATAAGATCAAGAAAGAGTGGGCAAATATGGCCAGCCAATTACTTCAAAGAGTAAGAGAGGAAATTAGAAGACGAAATTACAGTTATCGTACGGAGAAAGCCTACATCCGTTGGATAACGCGATTTGTGAAATTTCATAAGTTAACACACCCTGAAAAGATGGGCAAAGAAGAGGTTATGGAGTATCTAAATTGGTTAGCTAATGAAAGGAATGTGGCTGCTTCTACACAAAATCAAGCGTTATGTGCTATTGTTTTTTTGTATAAACAGGTGATGGAAAAGAAACTGGGGCAATTTGATAATCTTACCAGGGCTAAAGAATCAAACCACCTTCCGGTAGTACTGTCACGTTATGAGGCCCGAAAAATAATTGGGTTGATGAATGGTGATGCACAACTAATGGTAGAACTCCTCTATGGAAGTGGTCTTCGGCAGTCTGAGTGCCTGAGATTACGAGTTAAAGATATAGATTTTGAATTCAATCAGCTTTGGATACGCAATGGCAAAGGAAATAAAGATCGGACTACCGTTTTACCTCAGAAAAGTAAACAAAAACTTAAAGAGCAGATTGAAAAAGTGAAGGTGCTCCATAAGAAAGATTTAAATAATGGCTATGGGAGTATAATACTGCCGAAAGCTTTATCTAAAAAATATCCCAAACTGAATAAAGCACTGGGATGGCAATATCTATTTCCAACAAATAAAATCAGTACGGATCCACGGTCGGGATTAAAACAGCGGTATCACAGGTCGTCATCTTATCTACACAAAGCAATTAAAGAAGCAGTACAAAAAACAGATATTCTTAAAAAGGTTAGCAGCCACACATTTCGGCACTCTTTTGCTACACACCTTCTAAATGATGGTTATGATATCCGAACGGTACAGGAACTGCTAGGGCACAAAGATGTTAAAACAACCATGGTTTATACCCACGTCATTAAAAATAAAGGGAGTGTGGTACAGTCACCTATTGATTCTTAGGGTGCGTCTCCGCTAATCCAACAATCCTTTAAAAGAATGTGATACCCTTTTAAAACCCCTAACCAGTATATTTATTGTAAGGATTGGCCCTCTGGGGGATCATACTTATTAAAAAGAGAGATTATGGCACAGTCATCTTTACTTAGTAAAATGCGCACCGAAATACGCCGCCGGCAGTACAGCTATTTTACCGAGCAGGCCTACATTAAATGGGTAATTCAATTTTTGAAATATCATAACATGCAGCATCCCGCTGAACTGGACGAAGAAGATGTACTGCGGTTCCTGATCTACTTGGCCGAAACCAAACAATATTCACTGGCAATACAAAAACAGGCACTTTCAGCATTACTGTTTTTATATGACCGTATATTAGGATCGCCGCTTGAGACGCTTAATAGACCTCAAGTATACGAATGGTAGCATACCCGGTATCGTCGTAACATTCTAAAATCGCCTCTAAATCACTTTCGAGTGCTATCACAATGGTATGCTCATGGAATCGCTGGTTGCAATTGCCTTTTAGGGTGAGTTCTTCTCTTGCTCCTTTAATGTTAAGAGTCCGGCTGTGGTGCACTTCAATATGCAAAAGCATATTAATGAATCGGTTTCCATTATATGCTAATAAACGTTGATGCGGATCTTCAGGGGAGAGGTGAAAGACTTCGATTTGTGATTGAGCAATCAGTGCTTCAGTCGTTTTAATTGGTTGCCGTTGACCATTTACCTTATGCTTGTCCTTAGTATGTTCCATGGTGATAAGTGCGAGAGCCATTGTGTTGCTGTTCAAGAGGTTAGGGGACCATTTGTGTTCTTAGTACTATGGTACAAGAGACAGCATTGAAATGAACTACATGGCTATGCGGAATCACTGGCACATTACATTGAATGTGGAGACTGAGGCTTTTAAAAAAGCAAAATGTTCAATATCGTATGTTATTCATTTAATTATTGTTGGTTCTCCCTCCCAAAAAAGGTTACTTTCGGGATACATTCTTAAAATAAAATATATCGGGTACCATTGGGGCTTTTGAAATCGATTTATTACTATCAATAAATTTCTTAACTGTATAAAAACAAACCCAAATTTTTGTGAGCTCAAATATTACTTTAAAGCACATTGCAGAGGAATTGGGATTGTCGGCAATGACCGTTTCACGGGCGTTAAATGACCGCTCTAACGTCAGTAAAAAAACAAAAAAAAGGGTGATCGAGAAGGCGAAGAGTATGGGGTATACTCCGAACCATGTAGCAAAGAGCTTGGTATCCAGTAAAACATATACCATCGGGGTTGTTATTCCACAAATAACCCATTCTTTTTTTCCTGAAGTAGTAAGAGGTATTGATGAGGTTACCAATGCATCCAACTACCAGCTTTTTTTAACTAATGCCAATGAAGAGTTCAGTAGAGAAAAGGAAGCCATACGTACCCTACAGTCAAAACGAGTAGATGGCCTGTTAATTTCCTCTTCTCAAGATATTAAAGACTACTCTTTTTATGAGGAGATCATAAACTCCGGTACTGTAATCGTATTTTTTGACCGCTGTATCGAAAATATCGGGGCCAGCTGTGTAAGTGTTAACGATCGTGCCAGCTCCCGGCAGATAACAGAACATCTTATTGAGGTCCATGGGTATACCAAAATCGCACATCTTAGTGGTCCGCCCGAAGTTTCAGTAGGTAAAAAGCGTAAAGAAGGGTACCTGGATGCTCTTCGAGATCACGGTATTGAAATTAACGACAATTGGATCACAGAAGGGGGATTCCAGGAAGAATCTGCTCAACAGGCGATGCAAGAGCTCCTGGAACTGCCCGAAAATGAACGTCCCGAGGCGGTAGTGGCTGTAAACGATCCCTCTGCTCTGGGCGCAATCAATGCAATAAAAGCATCAGGATTATCAGTTCCCGAAGATATTGCTGTTGTTGGTTTTACGGATGATGTACGAGCTCCTTTGTTGGAAGTACCCTTAACTACCGTTCATCAACCGGCCTACGAAGTAGGGAAGAGGGCTGCACGTCGTCTGCTTCGCAGCATTGATAATCCTGATGAACCGGCCGAAAATATTGAAGTTCTTACGACCCTTAAAATACGGCAGTCATGCGGCTGTTCCAGCTAAATGAATCTTTATAACGTGGAGGGGTCCCACTTCTGACCTATCTCATCGTTCTGCCGGAATAGGAATGCTTTCCTGTAAAAAGTGCTGGGTTAAAGCTCCAATTCATCCATCTGGCTCAACATCAAAATATGGGCTGCCGACCAGCTAAAATGGCGGGCATTTAGGCCTTCACCGCTCATTGGATGGTAATTCTCACGAATGGGAGCAGGTCTATCCGTCAAACCCTCCGCATTTTGCAGCAGTTCCTGTACCAGCACAGACGCCTCCTTATTATATCCATAGCTGGTAAGCCCCTTGATCCCAAAATAGAACTGGTCCAGCCATACAGGGCCGCGCCAATAACCATTACGGGGGTTAAATTTGGGATGCGAGACCTGTAGCGTTGGAAGGGGAACCTTCGAACGAAAATGATCTTTATTCATCATAATATTCCGTACAGTGGCTGCCTGCTTTTTATTGGCAATGCCAGCCCAGAGGGGAATCCATCCTTCCGGACCTTTGACCGGTATAAGCTTCTCAGACTCCAGCTTTTTATCATAATAATAACCGGATTCCGCATCGTACATCTTTTCATTAATTTGGTCTTTTAGTGCCTGTGCTTCTTCATATAGTGTCGCCGACTCCCGGGGCAAATAAAGGTTATCCGCTATTTTAGATAGATAGATCTTATCAGCATACAGGTATGCATTCAGGTCAACCGACTCTTGGTTTAGTGACCAGGCATGGTCATGGTTTTTCACCATTACCGCATTATCAAAACGCACGGCATTATCCATACCGCTCTCCCAGGCAGCTGCTATGCGCGTTCCGTCGGTAGAACCGTACTCACACAAGCCATTACCGTCGTGATCCCTGTTGGCATACCACCATTGGTGGTAGCGCTTTAATTTAGGGTACATTTCATTTAAAAAAGTACTGTCGCCTGATTGGCTATAGATATTCCATACGGCCCAGCTGGCAAGCGGCGGTTTGGTATCGCGCCAATTATTTTCTGTACTGTCAGCGTATATAACATCCGGTACCATGCCCGCAGTATTCTGATAATCAAACATCACCCGCATCTGGTCTTCGGCCAGCTCCGAATCAAAAAGGGCCAGGGCAGAAGCATGTTTCCATGAGTCCCACGACCAAACGCCATGAAATCCCTGGTAAGCATAGGAGGGAAACAAACCGTTATAGGTTAGATCTCCGTGCGGACTTCTCCAATTATTGATAAGCGTAATAATACTTTTTATCGATAGGCGCTGCAGCCTTTCTTTATTATTCCAAGAGGTTGAAGCGGCTAAAACATCATTGATATACCCTGACCAGCGTTTCTTATTTTTATGAAAATAATGAGCAGCATCAATAATAATCTTCGCTGGCTCTTTTTTAGCGTAGGAATAAGCCAGGGTTAAGGTATCAGAAGATTGTGGGGATAACTCAATAGAATTTGCCGCCTCAATGAGATATCTATTACTGCCACGATCAAAAGACAGAGGCTTATCAGAGGTTAAGTATAGCGACTTTTTATTACCATCCTGCGCCAGCTGGGCGATTCCGTTGCTAAATATAAGCTCAAAATGGTCATTGAAAAGTGTTTGATTCCAAACCGGTCTGAGTGTCCGGACCTTATTCCCGTTATTTTTAATAATTGTTCGCACCAAGGCCGTTTCATCAGTAGCAAAAATAAGAGTAAGCGTTGCTTCCATATCTCCATAGGAGATCTGTTGCTGCATACGTCCCGGATAAGCATGAGAGACTATATCAACAGGGGACAGTTGGCCGTTCCCGGAGTCCTTGACAAGTTGCAATTGTGCAATCGTTTTTCCCTCCCAAAGGCTTGGTGTTTGCCAGCTGTCTGAAATGTGATAGGGACCCGAAAATCCGACCTTCTCTTGTAGCGTCTTACCTTCTGTAAAGGAGAAGCCAAACCACGACCCCTGGTCAGTAAATACCGAAATACTATCGTCTTTGGTGCTGTCGGGAGCGCCCTTCATAGCAAGTACATCGGGATAATCTAAAATCATTTTATCTTCGTTTATTACTTCAACCGAATCACATGAAAACAGTGTAAATGCAAGCAGTACAAAAAGTAACAGTTGTAATCTATAATATTTCATGGAGTTATTGTCCTCAAATATCGTTATTTCAATCAATTAGTATTGATCGTTAAATAGTCTAAAATGTTGTATTAGAAAATGGAATTACCAATCAATATCAACCTGTTTGTGTACGAGGTCCTCGTATGTTTCCCGTTCTCTGATGAGATGCACCTCACCGTTCTTTATTATCACCTCAGCAGGACGTACCCTTGAATTGTAATTCGAGGCCATACAAGCACCATATGCACCCGCATTTTTGAGGCAAAGAATATCTCCCTCCCGGATATCGGCGATCTCCCGATCCCGACCAAGAAAGTCGGTCTCACACATATTACCTGTAACGTGATATCGTTTCAGTTCGCCCTTTGCATTGGAAATGTTGCATATTTCATGATAAGCATCATACATCTTGGGACGCAGCAGGTGGTTAAAACCGGTATCAGTTCCCGCATAAGGCAGGTCCCGATCTCCTTTTAGTACTGTTACTGTAGTGAGCAGATAGCCACATTCACTCACTAAAAAGCGACCCGGTTCAAACCAGATTTCCGGCCGGCTCCCGTAATCATCATAAAATGCTTCTACCTTCACAGCTAACACATGGCCCAGCTTTTCAACATCTATTACCTCATCATCCGGGTGAAAAGGAATCGTTATTCCACCCCCAAAATCTACAAAATCGAGTTCCTCAAACGATTGAGCAATAGAAAACATCCGCTCAGCAGCCTCCAGGTACACCGGGATGTCCAAAAACGATGAGCTGTTATGTACATGCAGACCCACAATATTTAGGTCATAGCTGTCAATAAGGGCTTTGATATCATCAAGACGAGAATAATGGATGCCAAATTTCGATTTATTATGCCACTTCGTTGAGGCCTCATGTTCGCCTACCAGTGGGTCCAGCTTCAGCCTAATGCTGCACGGCTCACTGCCTCCAAACGTTTTGCCAAAGGTTTCGAGCAATGAAAGGCTATCGATATTCACCTTAATCCCATGGTCTATGGCCTGCTTAATCTCCTCGAATGAGACGCTGTTAGAGGTAAAAAGAATATCATCAGGATCAAAACCGGCATCCAGCCCCATTTTAAGTTCATTCACCGAAACTACGTCTAACCCCAGTCCATAACTGCGTATCAGCCTCAGCACGGCAATATTTGTCAATGACTTAGCGGCATAATTGATACGATGGGGAAAACCGTCAAAGGCATTTTGCAGGCGATTAATCTGTCGGTCAATAGTAAATGCGTTATACACAAATAGCGGGGTGCCGTACTCTTCGGCAAGCGCTTGCATGCTAATATCTTGAATATGATATGTAGAGTTCTTCAGTTGCATAAATAGCGGTTAATTAGCAGTTCTAAAACATTGATTAATACAATCAGAAAGTTCTTTCCTGTACTCACGAGCCCATTCTACGCGCTGTATTAGTTCCTGTACGCGGTGCAGTTGTTTTTTATTGGGATGATCGAGGAGGCCGTAGCGCAGATGCCAGTAGATCTGGCTGTGAGCGCCCCATCGTATAAACCAAGGCAGTAGCTCGCGTTCTAAGGGTTCAAGAGGGCGGTGCTGGGTGTAGGCGTTCAGCAGTTCGGTAAGAAGGTTGCTATTGAGTTTGTTGTTGGGATAACAAAAGCCGTTAATAGCAATTCCTACATCAAATAACAGCTGATCGATACATACTTCTTCGAAATCGATGAGCCCGACCAGTTTGTCCCCCTTAAATACGGTATTATCGGTAAACAGATCTGCATGGACAATACCGGTGGGTAAATCAGTCGATAGCGGCGACTTTAATGCTTTTGTTTCTTCTTCAAAGTAGGTGAAAATGGGGTAAAGCTGGGCATCCTTGTTTGTAAAAAAGGGAATCAGGCGCCTGCATTTCTCCAGTGTAATAGCATTGTCCCGCTCCAGCTCTTGCCACTCTTTCAAGGCGTTAAGCCGGCCAGCAGCATCGCCAATCTCTTGTGCTACCAGTTCATTCAGAGTCGGTTCTTCGCCCTCCAGGAACTCATATAGTACAATAAGATGCTCGTCATCATTTATATAAGAACCGTTTTCCTGCGGCAGCGGATAGGCGGCAGGGAAATCATGATCAGCCAAGAAATCGAGCAGTTGCAATTCATGTGTCAGTTCATGCTTATCCTTTTGTTTAACGACCCGAAACAGCACGCTGCCGCGATCTGTAGTAAGCTTGTAATTCTCATTGGCAAAACCGGCAGACAAGCGTTTTATGCTGCGAAAATACCCAAGATTGTACCGGGGCAGTATGATATGTTGGGCAATCTCTTTAATAGCGACTAAGCGTTACTAAGGGGTTAAAATGGTGATGGAAAATTCATAGCTATAGCTTTGTGCCGGTAGCCGGTACTCGGGGTGGGGGCGTGCTCCCCAGCTGTCATCCCCGCCAACGCCCATCTGAGCCTTGTCGATATTTACGGTAATAATATCTGTGGGATATACATCAGTAACATGCCTGTTTGGCCCGCCTTCGGTATACCCCAACATCGAGGTTGGGAAGGGATAAAAGCTGGCATTTACCGTTGGTGAACCATTGAACTTCAACCCGTATCCGGCCTTATCAGTAAGGTGGAACCAGCGTACATCCGTTTTATTTCCGGTTTCCTGTGGTCGCACGTAGGCATGATACTGTTCATGTACCGTGCCCGAATAATGATCTATGGCAGCACCGCTCTTGCGATCCGAATAACTTTCGTGGGGACCGCGCCCGTACCATTCAACCTGTTCATAGCGGACAGGCATCTGCATATTCATCCCGAAGCGGGGAAGTTCCGGCAGACGGGTATTGCCCGGTTCAAAATGGGCGGTAATATCAATTTTTCCGTTCCCATATACATTATAGATTATTTTGTACTGTGCCCGCAGTTGAGGTAGTACATAAGTAGCTTTTACCTTCATCAGTTGCGGTGCTTCTCTGTCATATCGGAGCTTGGTGAGTTTTGCGCTATCCCAGGCAGCTTTCCAAATGCTGCTGCGTTGTGGCATGCCATTACCTAGGTCATTATCGGTGGGCGGGCGCCAGAAACCGGGTTCTAGCGGGGCTTCAAGCAGCTCGTTACCATCTGCTTGAATTGAGCTTAGCAAGCCGGTATCGGTACTAAAGCCGACGCTGAATTCTTCCCCATGTACATATTGGAACTGGTTATCGGCATCAGGGGTGACCTCAGGCATCTTCGAGACCACAACAGGAGGTTGAGGCTTGTTAAAAAGCAATGGAAACTGTTCCCAAGCAACGGTATGTCCCTTGGGAACAAGGGGGCGCTCGCTGCGACTTTTAGCCATTATCCTGAGATGATATTCTGCACCCGGTTCAGGGGTGATTTTAGAATAGGGGACCGTTATCTCTTTATGGCGACCGCCCGGCAGGTCAATCGCAGGAAGAGTTCCCGATTGTATCACTTCACCATTTTCTTCAATAATCCAGCTGAGTTCAAACTCATCTAAATTCCGAAATCCATATTCATTGGCAATTTGAATGGTACCGCTGGGCAGATCTATCTCTTCAAAATTAATGGGTTGATACACCTTTTTTACTTCCCAGATATGTGGCTTCAACGAACGGTCGGCCTGTACTAACCCATTGGCCACAAAGTTGGAATCGTTAGGGATAGGTTCGGGAAAATCTCCGCCGTAAGCCCAGTATTTTTCTCCATCTTCATTTTCTTTATGTAATGCCTGGTCTACCCAGTCCCAAATAAAACCGCCCTGAAAGTTTTGATGGCTTTTCATTACATCCCAGTAATCCTGCAAATTACCAACACTGTTACCCATGGCATGGGCATATTCACAGAGAATCATCGGTTTATTACGTACCCCATCAGCTACATATTCCATCATCTCCTCTATCTGGTGGTACATCGGAGCCGCAATATCGGTATACTCGGTCCGCCATGCCGGCTCGTACTGAACCAAGCGGGTAGGGTCGCGGTCCTTAATCCATTTGTAACCGGCTTTAAAATTAGAACCGAAACCGCTTTCATTACCTTGCGACCAGATGATAATTGATGGATGGTTTTTGTCACGCTCTACCATGCGCTTGGTACGATCCAGGATTGCGGCCTTCCAGTCTGGATTGTCGGCAATGGCAGCAAATCCATCGGGATGTTTCTGTAACCCGTGAGTCTCCACGTTGGCCTCGTCAATCACATAAAGCCCATATTTATCCGTCAGTTCATACCAGCGCGGATCGTTAGGGTAGTGGCTAGCTCGTACGGCATTTATATTAAACTGCTTCATCAGCTTGATATCCTTGATCATCTGTTCGGTAGAGAGGTAATTCCCCGTTACCGGGTCATGTTCGTGGCGGTTGACCCCACGCAGATAGATGGACTTACCATTGACATACAGCTGCCCGCTTTTAATTTCTACCGTACGGAAACCCACTTTAGTTTGTACCACTTCCAAGGTGTTTTCCTGCTCATCTTCCAGAGTAACAAGCAGTGTATACAAATTGGGGGTTTCGGCAGTCCATGCATCAGGATTTGATAAGGTGGTAGAGAGTTTAAGGCTCTCAGATGCTCCCTGCTCAATGGAGTACGACCGCTGTTCTGTAAACACAGATTTTCCGTTATCCGCAAGAAGCTCGACCTTGAGCTCGCCAGTATGAGTTTGATTGGCACTGTTTAAAAGATCTGCTTTTACTGAAAATTGTCCCTTGGTATACTCATCCACAAGCGTAGCACGGCTTTCAATGTCGTTAATATGGAGTTTGGGCAGGGCATACAGATATACATCACGTTCAATACCGCTTACCTTCCAATAATCCTGACCTTCAAGATAGGCCCCATCGCTCCAGCGGTAGATCTGTAGGGCCAGTGTATTTTCGCCTTCCTCCAAATAGGGAGTTACATCAAATTCAGCGGGGGTTTTAGAACCCTGGCTGTAACCGACCTTTTCGCCATTTACCCAAACGTACATTGCTGACTTCGCAGCACCGATATGTAAAGCGACTTTCTTGTTGTTCCAGTTATCAGGTACGGTAAAAGTACGACGATACGAGCCTACCGGATTGTAATCATGAGGAAGTAATGGTGGGTTGGCGGGAAAGGGGTACTCAACATCAGTATAAATGGGGGTGCCAAAACCTTGTAGTTCCCAGTTGCCCGGAACGGTGATATCATGCCACTTCTCGACGGAAAATTCCGGTTTATAAAATGTTTTCGGTCGATCGGCTGGCTTTTTTACCCAGTTGAATTTCCACGTACCGTTGAGGCTTTGATAATTTTCAGACTCCGACATCGGGGCCGCTAACGCATTGGATTGGGAGGTAAAAGGAAATACGGGCGCGTGAGGTTGCATCCGGTTTTGTTGAAAAACAGTGGGGTTCTCCCAAACGTTCGTTGTTTGTGAGATAACCGATTGTGAAGTTGTAATCAGAAAAATAAAGGTTAATACAAATGAAACCCGTATTCTAAACATATCCATATACTTATAGTAATTATATCTGTGTTATATTAGCTCCCAATTGTGGAATAGCTGGGGAGCAGGGTTGAAGGTACACAATTTTCTAGATGTTTTGCTTCTGCTAATCAAAAAGCCCAGACTAAATTGGGTCCGGGCTTTTTAATTAATAGAAGGGATTAATAACCGGAGTTCTGTTCCAGTTTTGCATTCTTATTGATTTCTGAAAGGGGAATAGGGTAGAGTTCATGTTTCCCTTCTTCAAAGTTTGCAGCATCAGGTTTTCCGTGGTTTGTTAACACATCTTTGATGCTGAGGTTGCCTTTGTTCCATCGAGCCAAGTCGAACCATCGGATGCCGAATTCCATAGCAAACTCTACAGGTCGCTCAACGTGGCGCAGGTGAGTTCGTAATTGCGACTGACTCATACTGTTTGAAAGGTCTGCACTTTCTGAACGCTGACGAACCTGGTTCACATAGGGAATTGCCTGTTGAGTTTGTCCCAGCTCATTGAGTGCTTCTGCATACAGCAACAGGATATCGGCGTAGCGCATAAGATGGACATTCATGCCGCTCCGGGTGGTATTACCATCAGAGATATCATTGCTATAGAGGTATTTTTTATAGAAACGTTTTTCGCTACCAAGATCACTTTTAATATCAGCATAGGCAATACCGTCTGCGGTGGAGTTGGGATGATCAAAAAACACGGTTCCCATTGCACGGTCGCTAAGCTCACCGGATGCGGTGGTATCTTCCATCATGCGGCTGAAAAGCCAGTCAGACGGGAAGAACTCTTCCCAACCACCCATGATGCCGGGAGCCTGCTCATTATACAAGGGCGTAGATTCTGTGAATCCATTGGGACGCTTTGAAGAGTGCTGAATTTCAAAAAGCGACTCCGGTCCGTTTTCTCCATTGCCATTAAAGTTATCAGTAAAGTTTGACATCAGTGAGAAACCGCCATTATCGATAATGTTTTTGAATTCATCATCGGCTTTATCAAACTCGTGAAGGAACATATAGGCTTTTCCAAGGTACCCCTGGGCAGCCCATTTGGTAGCACGTCCTTTATCTGCTGCCGAGTAGGAGGCAGGAAGGGTACTTTTCGCTTCTTCAAAATCTGCGATTATCTGGTCCCATACTTTTTCTGGGCTAGCTTGTTCGGCATAATACTCGTCACTGTTTTGTGGGACTGAAGTTACCAGCGGGATATTTTTAAATAGGGTAACCAGATTAAGATAGTAGTAGCCCCTCAGAAATTTTGCTTCTGCCAGAAAGTGCTTTTTGTCACTGTCTGACATTTCCGGGATTTGTGGTACGTTTTCTATTACCTGGTTGGCATAAAAAATGCCGTTGTAATAGTCCTGCCACAGATCGCTGAACGACTTGTTATCAGAAGTAAAGGTAAAGCCAGCAATTTTTTGGGCAAAGGGCAGGTCTTTACGCGTAGCCCGAATAAGATCAGAACGGTAATTCTGAGCTATATAGTGGTTTTCAAACCATGCCCATCGGTTGTCTGCCTGCAGTTGACTGTAGGTTGCGATTATACCTTTTTGGGCATCGCTTTTATCCTTCCAGAAAAGCTCCTTGTTAAGTTCATTACCATTGGTTTGCACCAAGAAGCCGTCGTCGCAGCCTGTTAAAAGCAGCAGACTAAACGTTAGTAACAGTAAATAGTTGGTAAATTTCATAATATTTGTCTGTTGTTTATTAAAACTGTGTTTGGATGCCTATCATGGATGTACGGGCCAGTGGGTATAGTCCACTGTCAACGCCACGTCTGAATAACGAGAAGTTATTCAGGCTTGGATCAAATCCACTGTAATTGGTAAGCGTTACCAGGTTCTCGAAGCTCAGATAGACCCTAAACTTGCTAACCCCGTAATTGTCTAAAAAATTGGCCGGCAGTCTATATCCCAGCTGTACGTTTTTCAGACGCAGGTAAGAGGCATCCTCTAGAAATCGGTCCGAGGGACGGGCATTGCCGTTGGGATCCCCAGAAATATTACGCGGTACATCCGTATCGGTATTTTGTTGGGTCCAGGCATCCAACAGGTCGGTAGAATAGTTGGTGTTTCTATCGGTTCTGTGGGTTAAGAACTTGGTACCGTTATACATCTTGTTTCCATAAGTCCCCTGTACAAATACACTCAGATCAAAGTTTTTATAGTTGGCATTGAATGTGAGACCATACTCAAAATCAGGAGCTGCACTGCCCATATATACTTTGTCATCTTCGTTGAGGACACCGTCGCCGTTTGTATCCTTAAAACGAATATCCCCGGGCGCTGCATTGGGCTGCAACAGGCCATTTGAGCTACTGTGATTCTGTACTTCCTGGGCGTTTTGGAACAGGCCATCCGTCTCGTAAAGGTAGAAGCGAGCCACCTCTCCGCCTACCACTGTTCGTGTAGTAGGATGGGTGCCATATTCAATATATCCTCCGGTAAATGCTTCATCTTTGAAACCCAGCTTTGTTACTGTATTGCGTGATGTGGATAAATTCGTTCGGACATTATAGGTAAAAGGTCCTTCTCCTTTACTGTAACGAGCCGAAAACTCGAGTCCTTCTGTTTCCATCTCACCACCGTTGGTTAGTGGCCCGGCAGAAGATCCGGAAGTAGCGGGGATAGGAATATTGACCAGCATATCACTGGTTACATTATTATAGTAGTCGACAGTAAACTGAACCTTATCATCATATAAAGATAGGTCCACACCAAAGTTTCTTGAAGTGGTTGTTTCCCATTTAATATCCGAAGCGGCAAAGTTAGTTACGATAGCCCCGTTATAAATATTCTGCTCTTGGCCTAACACATAGTTGATGAAATTGCTGCCAGCAGAAATAGTGGGGATGAACTGGTAGTTACCAATCTCCTGGTTACCGAGTTTACCCCAACTGGCACGAAGCTTCAAATTTGTAATTGCATCCACATTAAAGAATGCTTCCTCGTTAATTCTCCAACCTACCGATGCAGAAGGGAAAATTCCGTAGCGATTACTTTCTGCAAAACGTGATGAGCCGTCACGTCGAATGTTCCCGGTAAAGAGGTAGCGATTGTCGTAAGAGTAGGTCAACCGACCAAACTGAGATCGCATAGTGCTTTCATAAATTGAGCCGGATACCGAAGCACTACCACTGCCTGCGCTCAGGGCACGAATTTCATTAGAGGGAAGATCGTCAATAGAAGCATTTGAAGACTTGTATACTGACCGCTCTTGGGAGTAGCCAGCCATTGCTTCGATATCGTGATCGTTAAAGCTTTCAGTATATCTCAGCAAGGTATAGATAGAAGTCTCAGTATTTCGACTGCGCTGTTGCGACAGGTATGAAACTTCTCGCTTATAAATTGAGCTGGTGTAGTAGGTTGGTGCAAAATAGTTTAAATATCCGTTGTCAACATTTGCTCCAAATCGAAGCTCATAGGTTAAGTTGTCCAAGATGTCATACTCACCGTAAACGTTGGCCTGTATAAAATCACTTTGGCTTTCATTTGTGGTAAGCCCCTGGGTAGCCATAGGGTTTGAACTCTTTGGCATATCAGGGTGGGGAGGGCCGGCATAACCACCTTCGTTGCTTGCATCATAAACCGGAGTATGAGGCAGCATATCCATTACCTGGTAGATAGTACCATAGCCACCGTCATAAGAACCGCCTGTTAAGTTTTGGGTATTACTGCGGACGTATGAGAACGATTCGCCCACTTTTAGTTTACCGTGGGTATAATCAGCATTAACCCGCAAATTGTATTTATTATGCCCGGTATTAGTAGCAATGCCTTCCTGATCGTAAAAGCCACCGGCAATAGTATAGGTTAGATTCTCGGTTCCGCCGGAAATAGAAAGGTTATACTTTTGCTCTATACCCGGATCAAAAAAAGCGTCTTGCCAGTCCGTGTCTGCATAATTTCCACCACCGGTAGTATAGGCGAGTGGTTGTAACCCAGCATTGTTATACATCTGCTTGCTAATCGTATTGTACTGTTCTCTGTTAGCCAGGTCTATTCTGTTATCCAGCGATTGGACCCCGGTATACGCATCAAAACTGATGGTTGATCCGGAATCCTTGGTACCTCGTTTGGTCTTCACAATGATGACACCATTAGAAGCCCTGGAGCCATATATAGCTGCAGAGGCCGCATCTTTAAGCACGTCGATGGATTCGATATTACTGGGATCGACCTTACTGATATCCCCCGGCACCCCGTCAATAATATAGAGGGGATCATTATTGCCAATAGTTCCAAGACCTCGGATCGTGACATTAGGGGAGGAGCCGGGATCTCCGGAACCGGAACTTACGCTTACTCCCGAAACTTGTCCCTGCAGCATATCTGCGGAATTACTGCCAGAGAGCTTCTCAACATTTTCCATTGCTACAGAACCAACAGATCCCGTAATGTCAGATTTCTTTTGTGTTCCGTAACCGACTACAATAATCTCTTCAGCCATAATTTGATCGGTTTCCATGACCACATCAATCGTAGTGCGACCATTAACCGGAATCGTTTTCTTTTTGAAGCTTATAAAACTAAAAACCAGGGTATCGGTATTTGCAACAGAAATAGAATACTTCCCTTTGGTGTCGGTAACCGTACCGCGATTTTCATTTTTAACACTGATATTCACCCCGGCCAGCGGTTCCTGGGTGTCTTCCGTAATCACTGTTCCTTCTACTGTTAGTTGAGACTGAGCCAACAGGTCAGCACTCAAAAACATACAGCCTATAAATAGTAAGCATGCTGCTACATGCCGGATATATAAACTAACCTTATACATATACTACCTTAATTTTCTTGGGATTTTGGTGTGCAAAACTTTAAATGTTATCGCTAACACTAAATACAAGTTTTCTGAAGTATTTGCAAACAGTTGATGAAAAAAAATCCCATAATTATACCAAGTATGATTTACAGAAAAGGAGAGGATAAGGCTTTTGATAGATGCACATACTATGAATGCATAACTGATATATCACCGTTTATTAACTTTAAAGGTACATATTACAGCAACTTTCCATATTTATTTGAATATGGAAAGTTGCTGTAAATATTGTGTATTAAAAAGAAAATTGGAACAACTTATCATTTTTATATATGTTATCGATAACATTTAAAAGGGCTTGGGCAGTCAGTTATATATCCTCAGTCTGCACTAATTGATAATGATGTATCTATTAACGAAGAACGATTTTTTTGAACATTCCTGAAAAAAATTTCCAAAAAACACTTAACGGTAAAGAAATAAAACTTTTTACTTTGACCCTTGATGGTGACACTAAAATTGTACTCACTAATTATGGCGGCCGAATTGTTAGCTGGTTAACCCCGGACAGACAAGGTTCACTTGCCGACATTGTTTTGGGGTTCGATAGCATCGATAAATATATAGAGGCTTCTGATCAATATTACGGCGCCATAATCGGGAGATACAGCAATAGAATTTCAGACGGCACTTTTGTTCTAAATGAAAAGCAGTATTATTTGAGTAATGGAAAAGATGGAAATCATTTGCATGGAGGTCCCGGAGGGTTTCATACAAAAATATGGGAAGCCTACCAGTGTGGCAACAACAAAGTGGTCTTAAAATATGTATCCGAAAATGGGGAAGAGGGATATCCCGGCAGGCTGGAAGTCTATATAGAGTATAAGCTTACCAATGAGCAGGAACTTACGATTGAATATACCGCCAAAACAGACAGGCCTACCATTATTAGCCTTACAAATCACACTTTTTTTAATTTGAGTGGTAGGGCAGGGAGCACTATAGACAATCATAAACTGATGATTAATGCGGACCGGTATACTCCGATTACTGATACCCTTATTCCTACCGGCGAAATTACCGATGTTGCAAATACCCCATTTGATTTTCGACAATCCAAGGCAATAGGCAAAGATTTAGACCAGATAAATGATCAGCTTTTATACGGTTCCGGATATGATCATAATTTTGTACTTAACAAAACATCTGAACATAGACTCCATAAGGCAGCTAGGGTAGAAGAACCGAAAAGCGGGCGCTACCTGGAGCTTAGCACAACTGAGCCGGGACTACAGTTTTACAGCGGCAATTATTTGGATGGCAGCGATATTGGTAAAGAAGGAGTTCCATATTACTGCAGAACAGGTTTCTGCCTGGAACCACACCATTTCCCCGATTCACCCAACCATGCGACCTTTCCATCGGTTGTGCTTGAGCCCGATAGTACGTACAATTCGCGTTCCATTTACCGAATGGGAGTCTTTAATTGACTGAACTATAACTTTTATATGCGTTAACGAAATAGTATATGACCTTTACGACCATTGATATTATTGTATTTAGTCTCTATTGCCTGCTCATTGTAGGAATCGGCCTGTGGGTGTCGCGAGATAAAGAAGGACATCAAAAAAATGCTGAAGACTACTTCTTGGCCGGTAAGTCGCTGCCTTGGTGGGCAATAGGAGCTTCGTTGATTGCCGCCAATATTTCGGCTGAGCAGATCATCGGGATGTCAGGATCGGGGTTTGCCGTAGGTCTGGCTATTGCATCTTATGAATGGATGGCGGCGGTAACGCTTATTGTGGTCGGTAAATATTTTCTGCCTATTTTTATTGAAAAAGAGATCTTTACCATTCCTGAGTTCGTTGAAAAGCGATTTAACACCACATTAAAGACTATTTTAGCCGTTTTCTGGATTGCTTTGTTTGTATTTGTAAACCTCACAACGGTTCTTTACCTGGGGGCATTGGCTCTGGATACAATCATGGGTACCGGCGACGGCAGCTTGATGATATATGCGCTTATTGGATTGTCGGCTATTGCAGCTGCATATTCTTTATACGGGGGACTTGCCGCAGTCGCGTGGACCGATGTTTTACAAGTAGGGTTGCTTGTGTTGGGAGGCTCCGTAGTTACCTTTGCCGGCCTCTATAACGTAACCCCCGAAGGAGGCATTATTAATGGTCTCGTCCATATCTATGAGGTAGCAGGCGATAAGTTTACCATGATTCTTGATAAATCAAATCCCGAGTATAAAAATCTACCGGGCATTGCGGTGTTAATTGGGGGGATGTGGGTGGCTAACCTGTATTACTGGGGATTCAATCAGTATATTATTCAGCGAACGCTGGCCGCAAAATCGCTTGAAGAATCTCAAAAGGGAATTATATTTGCCGGATTTTTAAAGCTGATTATCCCATTGATTGTTGTTATTCCAGGTATCATTGTATACGTACTGTATAATCAGCCTGAAGGGACCACTCATATCACAGGCATTATAGATACGTTTACTCAATCGGATGGAAGTATTAAATATGATAATGCTTATCCCTGGCTGATGAAAATCTTTCTTTCTCCGGGATTCTTGGGCTTGGTGGTAGCAGCACTTGCCGCGGCTATTGTTTCTTCTGTAGCTTCCATGCTCAATTCGGTTGCAACAATATTTACGATGGATATTTATATCCCTTACATCAATAAAGAAGCTACCGACAAACAAACGGTAAATATGGGGCGTATTACAGCGGCTATTGCTCTTATCACTGCTGTATTTATGGCGCCGCAACTGGATAATGTACCGCAGGTTTTTCAGTATATCCAGGAGTATACAGGCATGGTAAGCCCCGGCATACTGGCGGTATTTCTTATGGGATTATTCTGGAAAAAAACGACCTCTAAAGGAGCCATATATGGAGTATTGGCATCAGTTGTTATTGCGGTGTTCTTGAAAACCCCGGCCGTCCAGTTGCCTTTTTTAGATCAGATGTTTTACACCCTTATTAGTACAATGGCCATTATTGCAGGTGTCAGCTTAACAACGAATCCCCACGACGAAGATCCCAAAGCGATTCATACCACAGCTAAGCTGTTTAAAACTAGTCCTGCATTTAATATCGGAGCCTATGTGATATTGGTACTGGTTGCTGTTTTATATGCCGTATTTTGGTAACGTAATTTTAACATTCATATAAATAAATGACCCCGTTGATCCGTAAAATTGAACGCGAATTTGAGAACCGTTTTACTGAGGAATATATAGTGGTAAAATCGCCCGGTCGGGTAAATCTGATCGGGGAGCATACTGACTATAATGAGGGCTTTGTTTTACCTGCTGCCATCGACAAAAGTATTGTTTTGGCGCTGTCGCCCAATGGTACGGATACCGTTCGGCTTGTTGCCACCGATATGGATGATACTTTTGAATCTGATATCTCGGAAGAGATCACTCAATCACAGAAAAAATGGCCCAATTATCTGTTGGGAGTTATTGATCAGCTGCGTAAAAATGACTTTATCGTTGGTGGTTTTGATTGTGTTTTTGGCGGTAATGTCCCCATCGGGGCGGGACTTTCTTCTTCTGCAGCTTTGGAAGGAGGTCTTCTATTTGGACTGACAAAACTTTTCAATTTTGAGATTCCTCCCACCAAGATGGCCCGTATTGCCCAGAAAGCAGAAAATGAATTTGTGGGGGTGCAATGCGGTATTATGGATCAGTTTATAAGTCTGAATGGTAAGGCTGGGCAGGCGTTGAAGTTGGATTGTCGTTCACTGGACTACGAATATTATCCTTTTAACAATGACAATATCCGTATTGTACTCTGTGATACCGGTATTCGCCGGGACCTGGCTACCTCTGAGTATAATATTCGCCGATCTCAGTGTGAACAAGGCGTAAACACACTGCAGGAGTTTCAACCGGGTATTACCAGCCTCCGCGATGTATCACTTTCATTTTTACTGCAGCATAAGACGGAGCTCCCCCCGGATGTATTCAAACGCTGTAAGTATGTTGTTGAAGAAAATAAGCGGGTATTACAGGCCTGCAACGATCTACAACAAAATAGTTTCGAATCATTCGGCCAGCGGATGTATCAATCCCACCTGGGGCTCCGCATTGAATATGAGGTCAGCTGTAAAGAACTGGATACCTTGGTAGAGATTGCACAAAATCAAAAAGGGGTATTGGGCGCTCGAATGATGGGCGGCGGTTTTGGAGGATGTACCATCAATTTAGTTACAAAAGAACAGCTGCCAGTTTTTAAAAAACAGATCACGAGTAAATATGAACAGAAACTTGATCAACCATTATCTGTTTATGATACCAAAGTTTCTGGAGGCACTCACCTTGTTACCGAAGGTGAGCTTACTTCTGCCAACTAATTGATAATATAAATTTAGAATTTCAGCCACACCAATATGTCTTTTGATCTAAGTAATGACCCACACCGACGATTCAATCCCCTAAAAGGAGAGTGGGTGCAAGTTTCTCCTCATCGGGCCAAGCGCCCCTGGCAGGGCAAAGAGGAGGAACCTACCTTATCCTCAAAAAAGGAGTACGACCCTGATTGTTATTTATGCCCCGGGAATGCTCGGGCAGGAAATGCTGAAAATCCGGAATACAAGTCTACGTTTGTTTTTACCAACGATTTTAGTGCCCTCAAACTTGATACCCCTTCTGAAACCATAAATAACAACGATTTACTTGTGGCCAAAGGGGAGAAGGGCATCTGCCGGGTATTCTGTTTTTCTCCACGCCATGATTTGACCTTGCCGGAGATGCAATTACTCCAGATAAGGAGAGTCGTTGACCTTTGGGTTGATGAGTATACCCAACTGGGAGCACGAGAAGAAATTAATTATGTGCAAATATTTGAGAACAAAGGGGAGATTATGGGATGTAGCAATCCGCATCCCCACGGGCAAATTTGGGCCCAACAAACAATACCAGATGAACCTGCCAAAGAAATGAAGCAACAAAATATGTACTACGAGAACCATGGCAGTACATTACTGGCTGATTATCTGGAGCTTGAACTGGAACTTGATAAACGCATTGTAGCCAAGAACAAACACTATGTTGTTCTGGTACCGTATTGGGCGTTTTGGCCGTTTGAAACACTAATTATAAGTCGACGTCCTTTTGCACGGCTCACCGATATGTCTGATGAAGAAAAAGAATCACTGGCAGATATTGTAAAAAAAATTACGGTACGGTACGATAATATTTTTGAAATTTCATTTCCATATTCAGCAGGAATTCATCCTGCCCCAACCGATGGACAAGAGCATCCTGAGTGGCATTTTCACATGCACTTCTATCCTCCTTTACTGAGGTCTGCTACGGTAAAAAAGTTCAGGGTGGGATATGAGATGTTGGGAACTCCCCAGCGAGATATTACTTCTGAAGCCTGTGCGCAATTATTGCAGTCATTGCCAAGTCAACACTACAAAGAAAGATCATAAGAAAGTACTCGACTTACTTATTGTCCCTCTTCGAGAAGAGTGGTAGTTGATAGGGGGGAGTTTAACCTGGAAATAGTTTTATGGCATACCAAGAGGCATTCTTTAGCTTTTATGATTCGTTGGACTATAACCCAGTAGCCCAACAAAAAATTGTGCTGCAGCTATAAAACTAGTCCATTACCGCTTGAACGTCGTTCTTCGAAAAATTTTTTTAGAATCCACTCACAGTCATCTTCCATAAACCCTTGAATAACATCAACTTGGTGATTTAGCTTATCATTAGTTGAAAGGTTAAATGCGCTGCCACAGCTACCCGCCTTTGCGTCCCAAGCACCGATCACTACGGTATCAAGTTTAGACCATACTAAGGCTCCCGTGCACATAGGGCAGGGCTCCAGTGTTACATATAGTGTACAATCCTGAAGATATTTTTGTCCCAGCGTAGAGCATGCTGCTGATACCGCCAACATCTCGGCATGGGCGGTAGGATCGTTTAATCGTTCCGTTTGATTGTAGCCTTTCCCCACAATACGATCATCTTTTACAACCACTGCCCCCACAGGCACTTCCTTTTCATCGTAAGCCTGTTCAGCCAGGAAAAAAGCCTGTTGCATATATTGTAGATGCTTTTGGGCACCAGGGATATCAGTATTCATTATTATTTGCTTCCTTGGGTTTCAAATAGCTATTATCAGGTCGATATAAAATTACACTTGCAGCGTAAAAATCACTACCCTAAAATACAACATATGGACGCGGTAAAACAACAAATCATCAGCCTGATTGAAGAGAATATCCGTAATATTCCTGATTTCCCGAAACAAGGAATTCAATTTAAAGATATTACTCCGCTGTTAAAAAATCCGGATACTCTTGAGCTTACCTCACAAGTGCTTGCCCGTCCGTTTCGTCATATGGATATCGATTATGTAGTAGGACTAGAATCTCGGGGATTCCTCTTTGGTACAAACCTTGCACAAGATCTTCATGCCGGTTTTATCCCCATCAGGAAGCCCGGCAAACTACCCGCCGAAACCATTACAGCTACCTACGCTCTTGAATATGGTGAAGATAAGATCCAGATGCATAAAGATGCTTTTGAAAAAGGGGATCGAATCCTTATTCATGACGATCTTATTGCTACGGGTGGATCTGCTGAAGCCGCTACAGAGCTTGTAGAAGAACTAGGGGGAGAAGTAGTAGGCTACTCCTTCATCATAGAGCTTACAGCATTACAGGGAGTTGACAAGCTGCCGGCTGATATTTCCAAGGAAATTCTTATATCTATTGACTAAATATTAGAAAACAGGGCAGCCATAAACGTATAATAATTTATCTCTACTCTAAAATCTTGTATGCCATATAAATAAAAGAGGGAACAAAAGCTTAGATACCGTCTATAATTAATTGTGCAATATATATCATTTGTACAATTAATAACCATTAAATAAAGGTATCATGAAATCAACAATATACAGCTATGTTGTTTCTGTAGTTTTGTCTGCAACACTATTTATGGGTTGCAAGCCCACAATGGTCATTAAAAAGGTTGACTATTCACAATCAATCGAATCAGTGTTAACACCTGATGAAAATGGGCTTGTTAAGGATGTTGAACATGGACTTACCTTTAATATCAAACCACTGCAATATGCCGAAACGCAAGACAGCTCAAAAGTAACAACAAAGCAGATACGTTATATCAGAGGGCAAGAGGGCTACTATTACATCACTGCTCCAAATTACAAGAATGTGTATGTGATGAACCCGGAGAAAGGGAAGCTTACGCTAAAAAAGAAGTTAAGTATATCAGAGAATGGTATTGAAAAGCCGGCACTGAACCAACGGGCATCATATGTGCAGTTACTCAATAGAACGTCTGGACAAAGCTGGAAACTACTCCCTGATAAGATCCAGAAAAACAATTCACAAATAGTCAAAAGAGAGAGGAATTAGTTATGAAATTACGAATTTTACTTTTTGTTCTGATAGGTGGGTTATTAACAAGTGGGGCCGTAGCACAGGAGGCAAAATCGGATTATGAAATTCAGAAGAATTTCAAACAGCAGTATGAACAGTTTGAAGAAAAACTTGAAACAGTTTCTACACCCGATAAAGCAAAGAAACTGATTGACAGTATCAAGGAGTTTGACAAAAAATATCAAGCACATACCAATTTGCTAGATAAAGCACTCCATCCCAAATCGTATGACCAGAAGATAGCAGCCCTAAAACGATCTTCTGTAGTTACCAATGAACGTCTGACAACAATTAGCAAGCAAATGAAAAAGTTGGATGAGCTCCAAACGCAGCTGGCTATATATCAGAAGGATCTTAATCAACTGAACAAACGCACCGATTCTTTGCAGGAGGCGATGGCAAAATCTATTAAAAGTGAACAGAAGCTTTCTGCTTCGCTAAGTGAATATCGCCGCAGCCTTGAGAAAAGGGATGATCTGATCCTGGCTTTCATCGATTCTATGGTGGTAGCTTATCAACAAATGGATTTAGAAGCCTTGCAAGATCTGGAAAATATAGATAAAAAATCACGCATAAAATCTAATGGTAATGCCTTGGAGATGGTTCATGATATCTCTGAGGAAAACCTAAGAATGTTAGAAAAAAATGCTGATAAACTTCGTTTAAATGACTATATGCGTATGGCAGAGGTCCAACAGCAATTTGAAACAATGTGGACCCGCTTGGGTAATAAAATACGGGAAGTTTATGATGGCAAAAATGCCGAAATGCTTGCAAAAGAGGTAGATCATAACATCAACCAATGGAATCTAAAACTAAAAACACAAACATTTGCAGCACTTCATGATTCGCTTTCTGAATATGATATTCAGCTGAATGAATTTAAAAACTCGGACGAGTTCTATAACTCTCTGAGCTCGTATGTAAATAAACAGATAAAGAACAGTAAAGAGAACGAATCTAAAGCCAATTACAAAAAATTCACACAGTTCCAAGAGTTTTGGAACCAACTAGAAATCAAATGGTCTAATAATTTTGTTGATGCCGGAATTATTGAGAAGCCACAGATGGCTACCCTTAATGCGAGAGTTGATACTTGGGCACAACATGCGAAGCCCGATTCCAATAATTTATTAGTATACCTGTTTGGAGCCAGCATATTATTAGCCGTTACGTTGGGTGTTATGCTTATACGAGAAAAAAAACAGGCTAAGTAGAGCCCACTACGACATAAGCATAGATACCCACAATGTATGGTTCCCGGCAGTTTTTTGACTGTCGGGAATTTTTTATCTCTACTTATTTAAGTTTCGCATCTCCTTCGGGGGTCAGAGTAATGCCAAAGGATAATCCAAAACCGGGATGAAATCCTGATGAGCTTATAACGGGGGTAAATGCCGCTTTGAAGGTAAAGTGGGAAGGTTCGACAGGTAAAAATCGGTATCCTACAGAGAATGTTGCCCCGGGTGGATCAACAAAGTTATTGTTATTCTCTCCTGATAATGTCCCAATCAGTATACCTGCGCCTAATTCTAGTTTATGGTTGTTATTTCCGATTGACCGAAGTCCCATTGCTACTCCTAAGAATTCATTTGAAGTGGAATAAGGCTTCTGATAGGGTATAAAATCAGTTTGGGATAGGGCATAACCGCCTCCAAGTCTGAATCCCCAACCACTTTGGAACAACACATCATAGTTAAGAGAATAAACTAAGGCATTACCCCCAAGTTCCAAATATACACTTTGTTGCGGTATGGGCACTTCTGTCGGACGTTCAAATAACTGGGCTTGAACGGATGTAATAGAAACTGTTAACACGATTAGTATGAATAGTATTATTCTCTTGAAAATAGACATACCGTTACTCTTTTTGGGATTCTAATTGTTCTAGTTTTTTGCGATCAATTTGTGAGTTAGATAAAGAATTCTCAAAATTATAGAGCGCTGATTCCCAATATCCGTAAACGGGGTTGGGTAAGATATACCATTTTTTATTCCACTTCTCTTGGTGCTTTTGTACCAGGCTCGCACGTTCTTGCTGGCTGATGCCTTTAGCTGAAACAAAATCGTTCAAATCATCCCCAAAAACCATCAAAATGCGATGCTTTTGTGCTACATAATCCCTTCGAGCAGTTTTGGCAGAGGTCCAGTTCTTACGCTCATTCTTACTTAGAATATGATCGTCATCTTCAGAGAGTGGAAATCCAAGCTTTTTAAGGTTCTTGCGTGTGCCTTCCTCGACCTTTGCTTCCCGATTTGTGATGTAATAAATGTTAACGTCTTTTTGATCTGCCCATTTTGTAAAGGTCAGGGCCCCGGCTACCGCATCCGCTTTTGCTTCCATAACCCATTGGTTCCATGCCGCAATATTAAATTTACTGTTTTGTTTGATCATTCTTGCTTGAAATGCGGCGTTGTTAAGTACTGTTTCATCTACATCAAGAATAACGGCAGGGGGTTTTGTCCGATAATTCTCTTCAGTTTTCCCGGTATAGGCCGACCAATAGGAGTCTTCCAATGCCAGTGCAAGATTAGCACCCGCCGTTTTATATATAGAAGTAGTAATGGCTTTATATTCTGCCGAGTGTTGCATCCAAAGCGTGCTATTGGTTGTGGGATGATCAAGAACAGGAGCTGAGCTGCTGCAGCCGGTGGTAACGATAAACCCAACTATTACTAATACTATTGTTAGAAGCGAACCTTTATGAAACATAACTAAAAAAGCGTGCCTTAAATTTATGTTTATTTTCAAGATATGAACGTATCAAAAATAGGGCAGTAGTGCTACAATATTTAATGCTTAAAGACAGATGATACAAAGCTGAATAACCTGTATACTAAGGTAAACATCTCGTAGGTCAAAAACAGTGTGAGGATAACATGGCTTCACAATTTGATAATTTAAAAATCATTGGTAGGCTCGAGCGCGTTGACTTTCCAGAATGGAATATTTTTGATATCAATGCCAAAATCGATACCGGCGCCTATACCTCAAGTTTACACTGCCATCATATTGAACCCTACGAACGGGATGGGGAAAGTTATGTAAGGTTCAATTTATTAGATCCATCCCACGACACATACAAAAATAAAACGTTTGAATTGCCCATTTATCGTACAAAGATGGTAAAAAGCTCGAACGGATCTACGGAAGAACGTTATGTGGTGAAATCAGCGATACAGCTTTTCGGCGAAAAATTAACGGCTGAATTCTCTCTCACCGATCGTTCAGAAATGCGTTATCCCGTTTTATTGGGACGTAAATTGCTAAATGGACGTTTTTTGGTTGATGTGTCCCAAAAATATATCTCACAAAAAATTGAAGAAAAGAAAATATAGTACACATGCACATAGTTGTCCTTTCTCGTAATTCTAAACTATACTCTACCTCCCGCCTGGTTGAAGCTATTGAAGCAGCCGGCCATGAAGCAACGGTTTTAGACCACTTAAAATGTGATATCGTCAGTGAAAAAGATAATCCCTGTATCTATTATCGAGGTACTCGTGTAGCGGGCGTAGATGCCGTCATACCTCGCATTGGCGCTTCTGTAACCTTTTATGGATCTGCTGTTGTACGCCAGTTTGAAATGATGAAAGTCTTTACGGCAGTTGAGTCTCAGGCTTTGGTACGATCACGGGACAAACTGAGAAGTCTACAGCTAATGGCTCGCGAAGGTGTAGGCATGCCTAAAACTGTTTTCACTAACTATTCTACTGAAGTCCGTAAAATAATTGATTCGGTAGGCGGTCCGCCACTTATTGTAAAGCTCTTGGAAGGTACACAGGGGGTAGGAGTGGTGTTGGCACCTACCTTTAAAGCTGCTGAATCTATCATACAGGCCTTTCATAGTATGAAAGCCCGTGTTATTGTGCAGGAATTCATTGAAGAGGCCAAAGGGGAAGATATTCGTGCTTTCGTTGTAGATGGAGAAGTAGTTGGAGCTATGAAACGTAAAGGTGTTGAAGGGGAATTCCGTTCCAATATTCACCGGGGTGGAAGTGGTGAGCTTATCAAACTTACGGACGAAGAACGCAAGGCTGCACTTATTGCTGCACGTGCTATGAGCCTTTCTGTTGCCGGAGTTGATATGCTGCAGTCAGAACGAGGACCACTGGTACTTGAGGTCAACTCATCACCGGGCTTGGAAGGTATTGAATCTGCAACCGGGAAAAATATTGCAGGACGCATCATCTCTTTTGTTGAGCGTAAATCCGAGGAAATGAAAGACTCTCCACATCAAACAATAGCCTAAGACATAATGTCTGATACAATTTCAATCGATGATCATACGATTGGTCCCGGAGAGCGACAGCAAATTCAACTTAATATTGCCCGGCTGCCGACCTATACTAATATTGATCTGCCTGTACATGTCTTTAGAGCCGAAAAGGAGGGACCCACACTTTTATTAACGGGCGGACTTCATGGCGACGAACTTAATGGTATAGAGATTGTTCGTCGGATGGTTTACAAAGATATGCTAATGCCCAAACGCGGAAGCGTTATTGCACTACCGTTAGTCAATGTGTACGGCTTTATCCAAAATGTACGAGGGTTGCCTGACGGTAAAGATATCAATCGGAGTTTCCCCGGCAGTAAGGGCGGTTCTTTAGCTCGATTACTGGCCCATACCCTGATGAAAAAAATTATACCCCAGGTAGATTACGGGATCGATTTTCATACCGGAGGGTCTGCACGTGCCAACTACCCGCAAGTTCGCTGTACTTTTGATGTTGATGAAAATATGAAGCTTGCCAAAGCTTTTGAGCCACCATTTATAGTCCATTCATCATTGATAAAGAAATCTTTTCGGAAAGCCGCTCATAATAAGGGTAAACCCATTTTAGTTTATGAGACCGGCGAATCTACCCGCTATGATGAGACCGGAATACAGGAAGGGATCAATGGAACATTACGGCTGATGAAATCCCTAGGACTTAAAGAGGAAGCTCCTGAAGCTGAACATAGTACAGAAATTTTCAAAAAAACTACTTGGGTTCGGGCAAAATACGCCGGACTCTTTCAACCTAAAATTAAACTTGGAGACAGCGTAGAAAAAAAGCAGGTTCTGGGTCATGTCACCGATCCCTATGGCAATGAACGATTTAAATTTGTTTGTCCATATAAAGGCCGAGTAATCGGACTCAATTATGCGCCCGTTGTTCATAAGGGCGACGCTTTACTCCATCTTGCATACCATCAATAATTTAACCGAATACTTAATACCATTATGCGCGACGATCTGCTATTTCATATTACTACAAAAGAAGAGTTTAAAGAGTATCAAAATAACAGTAGGTATGAACCGGAATCCCTTGATGAAGAAGGATTTATCCATTTTTCAAGTGGGGAACAAGTTGAGGATACGGCCAACCGTTTATATAAAAATAATGACAGAATCCTTTTACTGGTAATCGATGTCTCTACCTTAGGTGAAAATATTAAATACGAAAAAGATGAAGAAACCGGTGAGAAGTTTCCCCATCTATATAAAGCCCTTGATACCAGTGCTATAATAGATAAAATTGAGATTGCCTCAGAGTCAGACGGATTTTTTAAAATCGGTTTCAGCTCAAATTCATGACATTATGATTGAACGAGCTATAAAACATATTACAGGTACAGCTCAGGTTCCCTCATTTAGTAGTTATGAGGAACGGTTACATCCCTATATTAATGCTGTTGTTAACGAACTGCCACAGGTTAATAAAATTGAGGTTCACGGCAATAACCTACTTTATAAAGTTGGAGATCAGCAAGATCGCCCGACTATAGCATTAGCTGCTCATCTTGATAAAATTAATCATTATGGTGATGAATATCCTCAACAGCTACCGGTAAAAGTAACCGATGATTATATTGAAGGAGCTATGGATGATTGTGCCGGTCTTGGCATGCTTCTAACGATCGCCGAAATGAAATCTGATCATGATTGGCCTAATTTGTTACTCTTTTTCTCTGAAATGGAAGAGAGTAAAGGGCTTAAAGAACATCCTGAACTCCTTAAGAATAATGGAAGTGGCTATACCCACGGAATGGGAGCAAAGCGTATAGCAACACATTGTGTAGAGCATGATTGGGTTCCCGATGAAGTGATTACCCTGGATACTACGCCTTTATTTAAAGGGGAACCTGGTATAGCTCTCTATTCAAAACATTGGGAATATAATGACTTAGAACCTTCAGAGTCCCTTATTGAAGCTACTGAAAAAACCGTAGGACGGTTTATCCGTATCGATGCCCGTATCAAAATTGATAACAATACCAACGATTACCTGCATTACGGAGAAGTATTTAATAATAAAGCTGATAAGGCGGTTGTTTCTGTTGCCCTTGAACCCGCCATCTATCCATATCATCAAAAAGGAGAACGGGTTTTTATTAGAGATATTGAACGTACCCTCAACATTGTATCGGAATATTTAAATAACTATTCTGTTTGAAACGGTACGCATTTATATATAATCCTGCGGCTCGCAACGGCAAGTCAAATAAACAACTTCACCGGTTAAAGCAACAAATAGATACCCACTCCCATTGCATCCTGTTAAAGTCAAAAAAGAAGGGAGATATCACCCAGTTAGTGCGACAGCACATAGGGGATTATGATGTTTTTGTAGCATGTGGTGGGGATGGAACTGTTCGCGAAATTGCCGGGGAACTGCTTCATACTACTAAAGAGTTAGGAATAATTCCTATGGGCACCGGTAATGATTTGTGTAAGACATTAGGCATACCCAAAGATATGGACCGGGCGCTTGAAATCTTATTTCAACAAACTGCAACAGCTATTGATGTTGGAAAATGCAATGAATTCATCTTTTTAAATACCCTTGGATTAGGTTTTGACGGACTTACTAACAAGTATTCCTATAATTTCAATAGTTTGCCTTCTTTCTTACGATATATAGTAGCCGCAATACGTACTACATTTACCCATTCCGCTTTTATCGTAATGTCTGATTGGTTTGATAATCCTAAAAAGGTAATCATGCTTTCCTTTGCTAATGGAAGGGTAGAAGGGGGAAACTTTCGAATAGCCCCTGAAGCCTCAATTACTGATCAGCAATTGGATATGGTTACTATTCGCAAAGTAAGAAGATGGCTTATTCCCCTTTTATTACCGGTATTTTATTTCGGAAAAGCTTCAAAACTACCCCAGGTGCAATATCAACAAATCGATAAAATAAACTTTACTATTGATCAACCGGTAGATATACATGCCGATGGCGAAATTATAGAATCAGGGGAAACCGACTTTACTGTTTCAATACTTAGCGGTGCTTTGTCTGTTATTTGCAAGCTTTAGATTACTTTATAACTCCGTTAATAATATGAATAACTCCATTACTGGCTTTAATATTTGAAGATAGCAGTCGAAATGAATTAACTGACATTTTATTATTGCTATCTGACTTTATTGTGATTTTCTTTCCACTTAAGCAAGTAACATTTTTCATCACCTTTAGGCTTCTTTCTGTTGCCATACCGGTGAATATATGATTGAGAATCAATTGCTTATTAACTTTCTGGGCTTCATTTAATGAGTTAAACACCTTTTTAGAAGGTACAAAAAGGGTATAAGGGCCAGAATCATTGAGCTTTTGATCTAAATTGGTCTCAACGATGGCACGAGCAAAATGTTTAGCTTGCTCATGTTGTTTCATCTTGTCCATAATATTTTGCGCCTCACATAGCTCTGAAGCGGCCATAATACCTACAAAACAAACCGATAGAGTAATAAATCGCCTTAAATATTCCATAATTAATCTCCTGATCAGGGATCTAAATAATTTACAATGGGCTCTCTTGCTGACTTCTAATTCACATTATAACAGGATTTTGATTATATACCAATTAAAGAAGTTCCAAAATTACATTACAAAAAGTAGAGCTCCGTCAATACTAATTATATAGTATTATAATCTTTAATAAGAATAGGCTGTTATGAAAAGGTTTACTTTATTTATGATTCTGATCATGATGGGCGTACATCATGTAACAGCTCAACAATTAAATAATGATTTAAATCCATCCGAATATTTTGATTTTTGGATTGGTCAGTGGGAATTAAGTTGGGAATCAGCGGATGGTACTATAGGTAAAGGAACCAATAACATTGAAAAGATCCTGAACGGTAAAGTAATAAAAGAGAATTTTGAAGCTACCAAAGGTTCTTTAAGTGGTTACGTAGGTAAAAGTTATTCCGTCTATGACACAAAAACAGAGCAATGGAAACAAACCTGGGTTGATAACCAAGGCACATACCTAGATTTTGTCGGATCATTTATTGAGAATAAAAGAATTTTTAAAAGAAAGACAACGAATGCCGATGGGAAAACAATAATTCAGCGCATGGTATTTTATGATATTAAAAAAGATTCTTTCACCTGGAGATGGGAAAAATCACGGGATAATGGAAACAATTGGGAAATTATGTGGAAAATAGCCTACCGAAGACATTAAGAATTAATTTTAGCCGCTTAGAATAGAAATATGGCACTTTCGCCTTTTAGGACATATTAAGGGTGATTTTATGGGTTTTAACGTATTTATGGCTAAATGCAACTAATTTAAGACCGATATCAGTGTTAAGTCATAAATTCAAGATGATAAAGAGGTAGTACCAATTATAAAACTCATAATAGCATCAATGTAACCGATTCTAAAGCAAAAGTTAGATTAAAAATGGAGAGTGGCATGAAATTAATTTAGCTAATGCTTAAAAGAAATCAGATTGGTAAAAGTCGAAGAGCAATATTTAAACTCCAGGAAAAATGAGACAGGATTGTCAATGATGATATTCAATGAACCTTCGAACCATATATCTTCATATCAAGCAAAATGAATAAGCATGATGTATTAGAGAATATTTAAAATAAAAAGTGGATTTGTGATTAACATAGTGCATTCTTGTCGTATAATTTATATTATGTAAAATAGAAATAGTTTCTTTTATATCACATTCTACTGCAGTTATGTTAACGATTATCGAGAGACAACCGCTTTAATATTTACGGACTACCTTAATAAAATAATTTAAATCCTATTCTTACTTGGTGTCTGATTGTGTTAGACATCTCATTTACTATGAATATTTGTCTTTAAGTCTTACGGATAACCTATTTCAGTTATAGTATAATCAGCATGGACTTGTCAATACAAATATTGATGCTACTTCCCACTTCCCTATCGGATAATATACCTTCGGTAATATTATGGCATACCATGAGATTTATAAAAACGATAGGTATAAGTATAGGTTAACCGTAGTTAATCCAAATCAATAGCAATATTAACGGAATTATCACAGATCTTTAACTGATAGGAGACGTTCCAACCCTGTCTATTATTATATCCCAAGTCGTTCCGTTCTGGGTAAATTACATTTTGTGTAATCAATTATCACCCTGGCTCCTTGTTATTTAACAAGATGAATGGAAATATTTTCAAATAGTTAAAATGCTTACGCACTTCACTCAGATAGTTTATTAAAAAAGTAATCTTTTACGCTTCTTACACTTTTGTCTTTAAATTAATACCATTACTTGCATATCTAAAAAAACTCCAGCCCCAATAATAAACTATCACAGTCTATTATTTAATTCAATTTTGTTGTAGATTGAGATATTGATTCTCACCGGCTATTACTTCATAACATGAACAGCATTAATTACCTGCTGTTTCCTATTTAATCTAAACATATAGGGATTGCCATGTTACAAGTAGAAAAAAGTCAGATCGAAAAGCTGAAAAGCAGTATAGAAGGCCGGATTATTCTGCCTGAGGATGTCGACTATGATAAAGCCCGGACCATTTGGAACGCTATGATAGACCGTAAACCTGCTATTATAGTGCAGTGTGGTTCAGCCGAGGATGTACCACCCGCGATCCATTTTGCAAAAGAAAAAGGATTAGAACTTTCGGTACGTGGTGGCGGACATCATATTGCAGGAAACTCAATAGTAGACAATGGACTAACCATCGATTTCTCCATGATGCGCAAGGTTAAAGTGGATCCCCAAAAAAAGCGAGCAACTGTTGAGCCGGGTGCAACCCTTGGTGACTTTGACAAGGCGACTCAGGTACACGGGCTTGCCACTCCAACCGGTATTAACTCCACTACCGGCATTGCCGGACTCACTCTGGGAGGCGGTTTTGGGTGGCTCACCCGCCAGTATGGACTTACCATTGACAACCTTGTCTCAGCTGATATTGTGACAGCCGATGGGGAGCAGTTAACACTGAGTAAGACACAAAATACCGATCTATTTTGGGCTATACGCGGTGGAGGCGGTAATTTCGGTGTAATCACAAGGTTTGAATTTGAGCTTTATGATATTGGAACTAAAACCTTTGGAGGGCTTATCGTTTTTCCATTTGAACAGGTAAGAAAAGTGCTGAATCGATATCGGGAGTTTGCAAAATCGGCACCTCTTGAACTCAATGTCTGGATCGTAGTTCGTCATGCCCCACCCCTTCCTTTCCTTCCAGAAGAGATTCACAATAAAATGGTGGTCGTCCTTCCCGTATTCTACAATGGAGATCTACGTAAAGGAGAAAACCTGGTGAATTATCTCCGCAAGTTTGGTAATCCATTGGGCGAACATGTAGGCAGACAACCCTATGTGCAGTGGCAGCAGGCGTTTGATCCACTGCTCACACCCGGAGCTCGCAACTACTGGAAATCACACAACTTTACCGAAATCAGTGATGGACTGATTGATGCCATCATCAAATTTGCTGGTACCATGCCCACCCTGCAGACAGAGATATTCTTGGGTATGCTCTCAGGAGTAGCAAATGAAGTGCCCGTCGAGGCCACCGCCTATGCCGCTCGCGATGCTAAATTTGTCGTGAATGTGCACGGACGCTGGGTAGAACCAATAGAAGACCAGAAGTGCGTCAGTTGGGCACGAGAATTTTTTGAAGCTACCCGTTCTTATGCTTCCGGAGGCGCTTACGTAAACTTCATGACTGAGGATGAGAAAGACAGGATATCCGCAGCCTATAGTTCCAACTATCAACGACTGATGGAATTAAAAACAAAATATGATCCGGATAACCTATTTCACATGAATCAAAATATTAAACCCCAAAATTAATATAGTAACATACTGGTTTGGGATTCTAAGCTGTTTGCTCTACGAAGCGAGACCTACGCGCAAGGTGAAGAAGTGGTCTGCAAAATTTGCACGTAATAGTAATAGTGTTAACAGGTATCCCTTTTGTCAGTAATGTTTGATTGTATATGTTATATAAGGTTAAAGTACCAGGTAGCCACCAACAGGAAATAAATCTTCTTACACTAGTCAAACTGCTTTAAAACGTTCTGTATTGCCTTAAAATCAGGTAAGTTACTTGATTCATCAAGTACTTCACGGTGTCGGATAATCCCTTCTTTATCTACTACGAAAGATGCCCGTTGGGCTACGCCTTTCATTCCAAAATAATCATCATTTAAAACGCCATATGCTTGTGACGCCTCTTTATTGAAGTCGCTGAGTAGAGTAAAGTTCAGGTTTTCCGCTTTTTTAAACTCTTTGAGGGTGAAAAAACTGTCTATGCTGATACCAATGACTTCAGCATCTAATGAGTTATATAACTTCATATTATCTCGCGTGGTACAAAGCTCTTTGGTACATGTACCGCTAAATGCAAGTGGAAAAAACAGCAAAACTACATTTTTCTCCCCTTTGAAAGCAGAAAGACTTACTTTTTCTCCATCGGTATTTTGCAATGTAAACTCGGGAGCTTTTGTACCTTCAGCTAAGCTATTTTCCATAAAAGTAACTGTTAAATTATTGAGTATCTGCTGTTATAACCGCTGAATCAGCATGTTCATATCCCAGCACAGTAGTTAATAGCCCTGCGGCCAAAAATAATTCCCATAACCAGGTGTACGGTCCATTGACCGCCGGTACAAACCAGTAAAGCAGATAGCTGAAAAGTAAAATGATACTACCGCTGAGAATAATAGCATACTGCTTTCGGCGGTAGGTATACACAGAATACATCAGTATGGATACGGTAATAGCCCCACCCTGATATATTGTTATGAGCCAATTTTTCAAGGCATACGTATCTTTGACGAGTAGATATGACAAGACAATAAGTAAGGGTAAGCCGGTATAAAGCATTGGAAATTGCGCAAAAGCCGGCTTCGATTCCCTTATAAAAACAGCCAGTGAACTAAGTACAAAAGCCAAACATATTATATGGCCCCATTCAAATATAAATGCGGCAGTATTCGAAAAAAAAGCATCTGCGATAAAGAAATTAGTAAGTGCAGTCAGCTGCATGATAAAAAATATCACCGCAGCAATAGTGAGGCCTAAAAACTTTATCCGTCCCCTACTTTGGGTTAGACCTATTAATTTGACAACCACATATCCGACTACGAGAACCAACAAGAACGTTGTCAAAGGCATCGAAATATATATTAGGAGTTTTCGGTGGGCTGCTGGTTTTCACGTTGTGAACGACGCTGCTCAATCTCACGCATTCTTTCCTTTTCTTGATTGTACACTTTAACCTGCTGAGCAATATCGCGAAGAATTCCCCGTTCAAAACGAATCATCTCTTGCATAAAATCATATAACATTACTTTTTGGTCATTGCGATAAACTACTGTTTCCCAATCTATTAGCGGGATATTATCAATGGAATTGACCAACCCTGCGCGATGTTTTGCAAGCTTTTTAAGTATCTTCTGAACATCTTTCAACTTTTCTTCATCCGGCTCAAAGCTTTCGCGATAGTGCGTAAAGTTTTCGAGATGGGTAGGTCGCTTATTTTCTACGGCTTTTTCCAAGATAGGCCGATAATATGATAACTGTGCATGATCTATAAGCAACAACATCTCTGAAATCGAACGCCCGTCGGGCGGACGCTCATCATACGGTACATTATCAATAACATATTGCATCGCTTCTGCCTCATCCTGCAGGTATGAAGCGTCTTCGATTAGTTCGTTAATTTCTTCTTGGGTAATTTGACGATCTGCCATCATCTACCTATCGTGCCCATTCAGATTCTGCTTGAACATTGTCATTGTGTTCCTGTTGCTCAAGCATCTCTACCAAAGACAGTCCCGAATTAAAATCGCGGTCGCGATCTCTCACAGAATGGATATTATTTTCTTCCTGGAAATCCCAGAACTGACCAAACTGTCGATTTTTATATTCACGTAAAAAATCAAGGCGTTCTTTCACATCCTCTTTAGGCACCAACAGTCGTTGTTTGTCATAAATGGCTTCTTCCCTGGATTCAAAGACGATATCATAATCTTTACTCATCACAATCGCCTCTTCTGGGCAAACTTCTTCACAATAGCCGCAGTAAATACAGCGCAGCATATTAATTTCAAAGAAGTTGGGATAACGTTCTTTGGGATCATCAGAATCTTCGTTGGCCTGCATGCTGATTGCAAGTGGCGGGCAAGCACGGGCACAAAGTCCACATGCCACACAACGCTCTTTGCCATTATCTTCCACCAGAACGGGACGACCACGAAATATGGAAGGAGGATCCCACTTCTCTTCCGGGTATTGCATAGTCACCTTTGGCTGAAACATCTGTTTAAAGGTATACCAAAGGGCCTTAAAAATTTCGGGCAAGTACAATTTCTCCATAAAGGAGAACGAACGCTCCCGCTCAAAATTCTCGTTGAGCGCATTTGCACGTGGTTGCTCTAAATTTTGTGGTGTTGCCATCTGAATTCGCAATTAAAATATTGATTGTTACTCAGCATAATATCGCTGGAAAAATAACTGATTCAAGCATTCACATCAAAACAAAAATACGTTTATTTCTGGACAAATCGCATTGTGATGGGAACCCCCGTAAATTGATACTCTTCCCGGATTTTATTCTCAATATATCGCCTGTAGTTAGCTGGAAGATGCTCAGGATGGTTCATAAAGAACTTAAAAACCGGGGGATTTGCCTGCACCTGTGTGCCATATTTTATTTTAAGAGGTACTTCTTTGCGCACCGGCAGCGGCTTTTCTTTAAGTATTTGTTTCAAAAAGTCGTTAAAGTGAGAAGTTTTTATAGTCTTCTTTCGTTCCTTCATTACTAAATCTGCCACATCAATAACTTTATGAATCCGCTTACGATGTGTAGTAGAAATAGAAACGATCGGCACATATTTCATACGTGGAATACGTGAATACACATATTCTTCAAACTCTTTGTGGATATTCGTATCCTTTTCCGGCACCAAATCCCACTTATTGAGTACGATAACAAGTCCTTTATTATAGTCAGCTGCATTCCTAATAATACGCTTGTCCTGTGCCTCAAATCCGCGCATAGCATCAAGCATTAGGATAGCCACATCACATTCTTTTAAGGCCCGGTCTGTGCGCACCGTGCTGTAAAACTCAACATTCTCTTGTACTTTTGCCTTTTTACGTAGGCCCGCAGTATCAACTAAGATATATTCCTTTTCATTATAAAGCAGTTTACTGTGAATAGAATCACGAGTGGTACCGGGAATATCCGTTACAATACAGCGCTCATCCTCAAGCATAGCATTAACATAACTACTCTTTCCTACATTGGGGCGCCCAACTACGGCCAGCTTAGGTATGGTTGTCTTCGGTTCCTCTTGTTCTTCCGGGAGCAGTTCAACCATTCGGTCGAGCAGCTCACCGGTGCCTCGACCGCTTATGGCCGATACCGGGTATAGCTCTTCAAAGCCAAGTGCATAAAATTCAGTAGCATTAAATTCCCGTTCTTCATTATCAGCTTTGTTTGCTACTAATAATACGGGCATTTCCTGTTCACGTAGCAACTGGGCCACAGAACTATCCAAACTAGTAATACCCGCTTCGGTATCAACCACAAAGAGTATAAGGTCCGATTCTCGAATGGCAATATGCACCTGTTCGCGAATACCTTTCTTAACGACATCGGTGGCACCGGGCAGATATCCTCCGGTATCTATAACATTAAAATCACGACCATTCCAATATGATTCACCATAATGGCGATCTCGTGTTACACCGTACTGATCATCGACAATGGCTTTACGGCTGCCGATTAAACGATTAAAGATAGTAGATTTGCCAACGTTGGGCCGCCCTACGATAGAAACTACAGGGAGCATGTGGGAGTTTTTATTTAATATGTTATTTTCAGTGATAAGCGTTAAAAATAATGAATTAACTACTTAAAGTAGAGTAGAAACTCAATGCTACAAACCTTTTATAACAACTTCGGTTTTCTCGGCTCCATTGGTATTGCCATGTTTATATTTCTCTGTTTCATTTTTTGGATGGCCGGTATAGCCGGAATATCACAGCATCCTCCTTCCAGAAAAAAAACGACTAAGCTGGTTATTTCGGTCCTATTTCCCCCCTATCCCATCATTTGGGTATTTATAGATATGTATCGGCAGCGTAAACTTATGAAAAAAACGCAGATCTAAACTGTTTCCCCTATACAAAAAGCCCTGTTCCGACAGGTATCAGTCGAATACTTTGGGAAGAACATAAAAATGAAACAGAATAAAAATTGCACGCTCTACCAAAATGTTGAGAGCGAAATTCAAAGAACATAAAAGGGAGCTTTAAAAAAGCTGGCAAACATAAGTTCCAAATGAATTACAATACAGATGCCATATATGTGATAAGGATAGAAGTACCTCCGATCAAGACTCAATGTTTTGCAAAACCCTCTGGGTATGATTTATATTTCTTCTAATAAACTATATTTCTGATTAGAGGTTATATCCCTACCGGATTATTAGCAGAAATAAAAGGGCTTGAATTCATCTTTTTATTTTTAACCTCACAAAGATATATTCCATGCTTTAGCTAGCACACCCAGAAACTCTATTTTTTAACAATTTATGCTTAATGAACCATCGTTGGTCCCGCAAAAAGTGGGATGGATTGAAGTAGTTTGCGGAGGGATGTTCAGTGGTAAGACCGAAGAGCTTATTCGCAGAGCTAAACGAGCTCATATCGCTGGACAAAAGGTTGTAGTTGTAAAACCCAAGGTAGATAACCGCTACGATGAAGAAGATGTGGTTTCTCATAACCAAAATGTTTTACCAGGATTGGTTGTTGATACCGCAGATCAAATTGTTTTACTGACCGGTGAGGCCGAAGTAGTATGTATTGATGAAGCACAATTTTTTGACCTACAGCTAATGAATGTGGCCAATACGCTGGCTAATGATGGCAAAAGAGTTATTGTTGCTGGATTGGATATGGACTTTGAAGGCCAACCCTTTGAACCAATGCCACAGATGCTGGCCATTGCTGAATATGTAACGAAATTGCATGCAGTGTGTGCTGAAAGTGGTACAATGGCCCATTATTCACAAAGAGTAGTAGAAAGCAAAGATCGCGTCTTAGTGGGTGAGACTGATGCCTACGAACCACGGTCACGACACTGCTACCGCCCTCCTGTTGATGAACGACGCGGCCGGCCTATAACTCCTATTTCTGCACAAGAAAACACCAACGAAGACCAAGTCTCAGATGATTGATATTTTACGCGGTATGATTGGAATGCTGGCAATTATCGGTATTGCCTTAGTATTCAGTAAAAATCGCAAAGCAGTAAACTGGCGTCTCGTCGGTACCGGCCTTAGCATTCAATTTATCTTGGCGGTATTTATACTCAAAGGCAATCAAATGGCTCAGTACTGGGGTCCCTTGAGATGGCCTAAAGATTTCTTTAGCTGGGTTTCCTCTTTTTTTGTTATTGTTTTAGATTTTACTACTGAAGGAGCCAAATTCATATTCGGTGATTTGGCTAAAAGTCCTGGCATGGATGGAAGTATGGGCAACTTTTTTGCTTTCCAGGTATTGCCCACGATTATTTTCTTTGCTTCTCTGACAGCCATTTTATATCACTATGGTATCTTACAGTGGATTGTTCGCCTTATGGCCTCAGGGATGCAGAAATTAATGGGTACTTCCGGTGCCGAATCACTTTCCGTGATCTCAAATATTTTTGTAGGTCAAACAGAAGCCCCCCTCGTTATTGAGCCTTATATTAAGAAGATGACAAAATCGGAGCTTTTAGCTGTAATGACCGGTGGAATGGCTACCATTGCCGGCGGTGTGATGGCCGCCTATGTACAGATGCTCGGCAATTCGTATGCCCAGGCCCACGATGTAGCACTGGATGTTGGACGACTCATGTTTGCTGAACAATTGCTGGGGGCCAGCCTAATGGCAGCACCTGCTGCCCTGGTTATAGCAAAAATCATGTATCCCGAAGTAGATGAACCAGTTACAAAGGGAGATGTAAAAATGAAAGTTGATCAACCAGATGCCAATGGTATTGATGCGGCAGCAACGGGAGCTAAAACTGGATTAAAACTTGCTGCAAATGTTGGTGCTATGTTACTGGCATTCATTGCCTTACTAGCAATGGGAAATTACTTTCTCGAAGGGTTTGGCAGCATTACCGGTATTAACGAAATGATTGCTGATGGCAACTTGCGAATTGAAAAAGTTCTGGGATGGATTATTGCTCCTCTTGCTTATATTGTTGGTGCGCCTTGGGCCGATGCTGTAAACCTTGGTTCACTGTTGGGAACCAAAGTAGTATTGAATGAATTCGTAGCTTATTTACAACTTTCGGATATGGTAGAAGCCTCCTCTTTGAGTCCTAAAACAATCACAATGGCCACTTTTGCTCTTTGTGGTTTTGCAAACTTCTCTTCTATTGCTATTCAAATCGGCGGTATTGGCGGCTTGGCCCCAAGTAGAAAATCGGAACTAGCTCAATTCGGCCTTAAAGCAGTATTGGCAGGTACCCTTGCTAACTTAATGACTGCTACTATTGCAGGTATATTATTTTAATGATGTTATCACATAAAAAAATAGTTATTGTTTTCTTAGTCGGTACAGCATTAACTGTATTAGCTACCTGTACACCTACCCCCTCTGAGCAAAAAGAGAATGCACTAGCACGGGTAGGAACGAAGTACCTTACAGTTGATGAAGCACAGAAGTCAGTACCTCCTTTTTTACTCAAACAAGACAGCATTGGGGCCCTCAAAAAGTATCGTGACCAGTGGATCAAACAGCAAGTCTTATTACAAGAAGCTAAACGTCTTGGACTGCCTCAAAAAAAGGCAGTCCAACAACAGCTCAAACAGGCTGAAGAAGAAATACTGCGTGAAGCCTTGAGAAAAACCATTACCGCATCTAAAGAAAAAGCCCTTACTATTACCGATGAAGAGGCCCGAACCTACTACCAAGCTCACAAGAACCAGTTTGCACTGGATGAAGAGTTTGTACAATTCCGACATATGCGTGCTCGCACATTAAAAGAAGCTCGAGCGGCAAAGCAAGATCTGCTGGGGGGAGTGTCTTGGGAAGAAGTCGCGCACGATTATGCTATAAATCCGGAATCTGCCTTGGAAAAAGCAGAGCAATATTGGCCTATTTCCATGGCCTTAAGTGATATAAGCATCATGAACCGATATTTAAATATCATTGGTCAAAGTGAAATATCGCCGATTCAACGGGTAAATGGAGTCTATCATTTTGTACAACTTATCGACAGTCGTGCCAAAGGCGAGCTCCCTGACCTGGATTGGCTGCTCGATAAAATAAAGGACTGGATGCTTTTAAATAAACAGCGTCGAAATTTCAGTTCCTATCTAAAGAATCTTTATCTTAAAGCGAAATCAAATAATGAAGTAGAGACATTTAACGTTTTACCTACACAAACTAACCCAACAACCACTTTTGAAGATACTCTTGAAAGCAACTCAACTGATGAATAAAGCTTATCTCTTACTACTTTTACTTATTTCACTTACTATAATCCCCTCTTCGCTACAAGCACAACAAAAGAACGGGGGCAAAAATCTAGACCAAATCGTTGCCCTTGTCAATGATCATATTATACTCAAGTCTGAGGTTGATCAACAGGTTCAGCAATATATGATGCAGATGCAACAACAGCAGGGAAAACAGGTCTCTTTTGGCGAAGATATCTGGTACACGGTGTTGCAAAATACGATTGACCGTTATGTTATGCTTGATCAGGCCGCAATAGATTCGATTTCGGTGCCTACAGAACAAGTTGACCAACAGATCAACCGCCGTATACAGCAATCTGTTGAACGTATCGGAAGTGAAGAAGCCCTTGAACAACAGTTGGGAAAAAGTATTGTTCAACTTCGTGCAGATCTTCGTGAAAACTACCGTGAACAGATGACAATACAACGGTTTCAACAACAAAAGAGATCTGAAGTTTCTATAACGCGGCCCGAGGTTAAAGAATACTTTGAGCGAATCCCTCAAGATTCACTGCCAAATATACCAGAACAGGTAGCGGTATCTCAAATTGTTGCTGTTCCCCCGACCCTTGCTAATGCTAAATCAGAAGCACGTAATTTAGCTGAACAACTACGTGATTCTGTACTTAATCATGGCAAAACCATTGAAGAACTGGCTAAAAATCACAGTGATGGACCAAATGCCGAAAACGGCGGAAAAGTACCAATGATGGCTATTAACGACTTAGTAGCAGAATATTCTGCCGCAGCAACCTCGCTGGAACAAGGAGATATATCGCAGGTTGTAGAAACATCATTCGGATTCCATGTAATTCGTTTGAATAAACGTGAAGGAGATAAAATTGATACTAATCATATTCTCATCAAAATTGATAATGAAAGCTATGATGACCAAGCTGCCATTGACAAGTTAAAACAGCTTAAAGATAGCGTACAAACAAATGAGGATATCACCTTTTCTGAAATGGCACGCAAACACTCTGATGATCCCAATACTGGGCCTCAGGGCGGTCGAATACTGCACCCGCAAACAGGAGAACGTCACATCCCACTTCAAGACTTGGAACCCGCTTTATATCGCATCGTTCTATTGCTTGATGAAGAAGGTGACATCTCAAAGCCCAAGAAGTTTCAGATGGGAAATGAAAACAATTCAAAACGCGCATACCGTATTGTACACCTTGATGACAAAATTGAGGAGCACACCGCAAACCTTAAACAGGATTACTCTCGTATTAAATCAGCGGCTTTACAACAAAAACAGCAGCGGGAGTTTTCCAAATTGCTGGATAAACTTCGTAAAGAGATGTATGTCGAGTATAAAATTTCTGTGCCCGAGAAATACAAACAATTATAGAGAACGACTATGAGCCAGATTCCCCAAGATTCGGTTGAAGCTGTTGATTTTTTCCAGGATTCGGTTTCCAAAATCAGAGAGCAAGTTGGTAAAGTTATTGTCGGCCAAAAAGAAATTCTTGACCAGTTATTAATTTGCCTATTCTCGAGGGGCCACTGTGTATTGATTGGGGTACCCGGCCTGGCAAAAACATTATTAATTCGTACGGTTTCTAAAACATTGAACCTAAGCTTTAGTCGCATCCAGTTTACTCCGGACCTAATGCCCGGAGATATTACGGGCACTGAAGTGATAGAAGATGATCGGGAAACCGGCCATAAAGAGTTTAAATTCGTAAAAGGACCTATTTTTGCCAATATCGTACTTGCGGATGAAATCAATCGCACCCCTCCCAAAACGCAAGCTGCCCTGCTAGAGGGTATGCAAGAGTTTCATGTTACTGCTGCCGGTCATAGTTATCCTCTGCAGCCGCCATTTTTTGTGCTTGCAACACAAAATCCCATTGAACAGGAAGGAACGTATCCATTGCCAGAAGCTCAACTTGATCGCTTCATGTTTAACCTGTGGCTCGATTATCCCTCTCTGGAAGAAGAGAAAAATATTGTAAGTCAAAATACTGCTCTTGAAGAGACTGATATTGAAGCTGTGCTGGATATCGAACAGGTCATTGAACTACAAAATCTGGTTCGTGAGGTACCGGTACCCGAGGGCGTGTTAGCCTCAGCAGTAGAACTTGTCACTAAAACACGTCCCCAATCTGATATTGCTCCTGATTTCATTGCAAAATATATGAGCTGGGGCGCCGGACCCCGTGCTTCGCAATTTCTTGTTCTCGGGGGTAAAGCCCGGGCATTGACAAGAGGACGGTATAACGTAACCGAAGAAGATATTCGGGCCTTGGCTAAACCAGTTTTACGCCATCGCATTGTCAATAACTATGCGGCCGAAGCCGAAGGCCTCTCAGCCGATAAACTTATAGACATGTTGCTCGACGAAATGTAACTACTACCAACGCTGTGGATTTTATTTTCCAAGGATTTCAGTCGACTCTGCCTCTGTGGACTTATGTACTCATATTTATAAGCACTACCCTGCTTTCGTGGTGGGCATACAAAGAACATATCGGTATTAGTCCCATCTACCGATACCTACTCATAGCATTACGATCTTTGGTTTTTGTAATACTGCTTATTCTTTTGCTGAATCCCTTTATCAAGACGGAGACCTCCTATCTTGAAAAACCCTCCATAGCGGTAATGCTTGATAACTCAGCCAGTACGGCAATTCAGAAAAAATCTTACAAAGGTGTTGAAAGCTACCAAGAGACTTTGGATAGGCTGGAACTTCGGGAATTAACAGATTTAAACCTTGAATTTTACTCCATTGGCAATACCTTAGCCCCTGTTAATTTAGATTCTCTTACTCTTGATGCCGAACAAACAAACCTTTCAAGTGCAATCAATTTTCTTAATACTAATCAACATGACATTAATACTGCCATCCTGATTAGTGATGGTATCTATACCCAGGGACAAAATCCTGTTTTTAATTCCGGTAATCTGGATATCCCCGTCTTTACGGTAGGGCTTGGTGATAGTACTACGCAAGAAGATCTCCTTGTCCGTTCTATCTCAACCAACTCCACCGGCTACATTGATACCCCTCAACCTTTGGCCGTTACTATATCCAGTAATGGATTTCGCGACCAATCCTTTAGCGTTCAATTGCAAAATGGAGATACCATTTTAGAATCTAGGACTGTTACTCCTGATTTAGATTCAGACATACATGAAATCACTTTTGAATTAGTGCCCAAAGAGGAAGGGCTACAACAATACACAATCGTTATACCACCATTGCAGGATGAATGGACAAGCAGTAATAACACTAAACGTTTTTCAGTGGATGTCAAAGACGCCAAGCAATCAATTGTCTCCCTTGCTTTTGAAGTACATCCAGATGTTAAATACATGCGTTCCTTGCTTCGGTCCGATAAAAATACCGAACTTACCAATCGAACCTGGATAACCGGTAATCGTTTTATTGAAGGTGCTTTCAATATCTCAGCTGATACAGTTGACCTGGCTATAATACACGGATATCCCCGCTCCGGTTTACCTGCTAATTTAGAGGATAAAGTGAAGCAGCTTGCCAATGAAATTCCAATTATCATATTTGCTACCCCCCTTTTTGCTATTCAACAATTTGAACAAAATGTACGCTCATTACCGATCCGTTCAATAGCTTCCTGGGAATATGTAGAGGTTGGCCTCCTTCCTCAAGAGAATGCTTCATCCCACCCAGTTATGAATTTGCCTGCCCTTAAGTATAATCAGCTTCCTTACCTTTGGGCTCCTATTGATAATATAACTACCTCTGCAACTGCTACACAGCTTTTTAGTAGCAGTTATAGAGATGGGCAAACGAACAAGCCGGTATTATCAGTACAAGAAACGGGCAATCGACGTATATCATTTTTTAGCTCATACGGATGGTACCAGTTAAATCAAATTAATAATAAGGAAATCAAAAATTTTGCTAGTGAATTGCTCCTTAATGTTGTTAGCTGGACAGCTACCGATCCCAATAACCAATTATTAAAGGTTGAACCTGCTAAAACAACTTTCTCCGGAACAGAGAATATCATCATTGATGCGTATCTTGAAAATGAACGTGGAGAGATGGAAACCAATGCATCAGTGGACCTTTCCTTATCTGCAGACACTCTTGAAAATAGATTCTATTCTATGGAGAATATAGGATCGGGACGATATCGTATAGACCTAGGACATATGGCCGAAGGCATTTACTCTTTTAAAGCTGTTGCACAAAAAGGCGGGCGCCAAATTGATACCCAACAAGGTGAGTTCGCTGTTTCTAAATCAAATGCTGAATTTATTAATACCTCTCGCAACGACCAGTTATTACGAACTTTAGCTGACCAATCGGGTGGTTCATATGTTACCTTTGATTCTGTCTCAAGCCTCTGGCCAACGCTTAGGCAACAAGACCTATTGAAACAGCAACAGAAAACAGAAACTTCTTTCTTTTATCTTTATCGCAATGCAGGTTGGTTTATAGTCGTTATATTACTGCTTTCATGCGAATGGATAATCAGGAAATACCTTTCCCTCCCTTAACTTATGGTATAGTAGCAATTTCATTAAAACGAATGGTACCACTTTCAGCATCCATTCGACTTCTAAGTCCAACCGGTAGCGTAATCATTTTACTTGTGTGCCCGAACATAGCTCCAGAAAAGGCCGGAATTCCAAGTGGCTTAATATGATCATCAAACACTTGTTGCAGAGTTAAGCTGTATGAATTTGATTGCTCGCAGTTGGTACACTGGCCAAAAATAAAGCCAGAAATCTGGTCTAATATTCCATTGAGCTTTAGTTGTGTTATCATACGATCTATACGATAAATATCTTCTCCGACATCTTCTAGGAATAAGATATTTCCTTCCCAATCCGGCAGGTAGTCCGAACCTGCCATAGCCGTTAAAACAGTGAGGTTGCCGCCTAGGATACGCCCAGAGGCTCGGCCGGGGGTTATTACCGTATGCTTGTCACAACCGTTGCACACTTCATTATCTGGCTTTTCAATTCGAACCACTCTCTGCCCTGAAACTATTTTTTCGAAGTGCTCTTTTGTATAGTCTGTCCATTCTGATTTTCCTACCGGCCCGTGGAAAGTAATAAGTCCTGTTTTAGAATATATTGCTAGCAGCAGTGATGTAATATCACTAAAACCTACCAATATTTTAGGATTCTTTCTGATTAACTCATAGTCAATACTGTCAAGTATGCGATTGGCTCCCCATCCACCACGAAACGGCATGACGGCATCTATGCTATCATCGGCAAACATTGCATTAAGGTCTGCAACGCGTTCATCATCGGTGCCCCCCAAGTAACCATACTGATTACGAGCATTCATGCCCTCTTTTACCCTATAGCCCAACTTTTTTATCTGTTTTACAATTTTATTGTACAGCTTCTTTTCTGGCAATCTACTAGAAGGACTTATCAGACCAATAGTATCCCCTTTTCCTAATCGTTTTGGCTTGATTATACCCTGCTTTACTGATGAATGTGCCATTATACCTGCCGAACTTAAAACCGGGGCAAGGCTACTTATACCTACGAGTCTAAGAAATCCTTTTCTATCCATAATATGGGTCCTTTAATAGGGATTATTTTTATTGATAAAATCCTGAACCCGGGATGGTACCAGGTCAGAAATATCACCCTCATTCTTAATTAATTCTCTGATTTCAGTTGAAGATATATTAATGGGATCATGATCTATAATATGAGCATTCCTGGCAACCTCGGGCTCCAGTTTCAATATTTTGTCTGAAGGTCTGTGGGCAACTAACAGATCACAATATTGCAATATTTTACGCCATTGATACCATGATTTAAAATGATGGGCGGAATCTTCGCCGATACAGAGGTAAAATTCTTTATCTGGAAACTGTTTAGAAAAATACTGTACCGTTTGAATAGTATAAGAAGGGATGGGTAGTTTGCTTTCAATATCAGATATGGTAACATCATCCCAGTCCTCAAAAGCAAACTTCAACATCTCAAGTCGAAGTTCATAGCTTGTTAATGATTGGTCCTCTTTGTGGGGGGGATTAGGAGTTAGTAACACCCAAAGTGATGAGATAAACTCTGAATTTAAAAACGATTGGGCAATTGATAAGTGTCCGTTATGAACGGGATCAAAACTGCCCCCAAATAACCCAACCGTTTGCTTTTCATTCGTCATTACTAATAACCGCTTCCTGTGTCTCCGGCAGGGGTTGTGTTCCCTTCATTTGTTTCCACTGTCAGCTCTGCAAGTGCAGCTCGTGCTTCATCAACATACTCATCGGCCTCACTGCGATATTCGCCATTAGGGAAAAGCTGAATAAACGTTTCATAAGCAGAAACCGCTTTCTGATAACGCTCCTTCTGTTTAGATAAGATACTTCTCCCAGCAAAAGTATTATATGCTTTAATCTTATCAACTAAAGAACGTTGTGCCCACGTAGATTCCGGGTACTTGTCAATGGTAAGATCGTAATATGTTATAGCTGCATCATAATCATCTATCCGCATATAAAGATCAGCAGCATGATAGAGTTTTTTAGCCAATTTTGCCCGCATCTCTGTAATATATTGGGCAGCTTCTTGGCGTTTTTCAGAACTTTGATACCGTGAATTATAGAGTCGGAATTTCTCGATAGCTTTTCGGGTATAACTTTGATCCAGCTTATAACGCGGGCTCAATTTATAGTAACTGTAGGCTTCTTTAAATTGTGCACTTTGCCGGTCTTCTGAACGAGGAAACAGCGAAACATAGCGTTCATACTCAGAAGCCGCTAGTAAGTAGCGTTCACCTTCAAAGTATGACTCACCCAAATAATATTGGGCTTTCTTTCCATAATCTGTACCTCTTCCCAATTGAATAATTGTTTCAAAGGCATTAGCTGCATCTGAATATTTTTCAGATTGGAATAATCGCATCGCTTTTTTATAAGCAACAGGTAAAGTATCACCACGCTGTATAAACTGTTGGTTCTTGCAAGACGACAACAGTACGAACATTAGCAATACAATTGAGCTTTTTATAATAATAGTAGAAGTATTCTTCATTATACACTTTTTAGCTTTCAATATTCCCGAGAGATCAAACGATTAAAAAAATCAGTAATTTCATTTTTGTATGAGGAGTTACCAAAACTCTGTAAGTGCTCTATAGCTTCTTGGTAATGATACTGCATAGCACTTTTGGTATCCTCAATAACATTCAGCGATTCAAAAACAGATATAACATCAGTAATTTCATCTTGCGTGTTATTTTCAGCCAACAGCAACTTTTTAAGTTGCCTATGCTGGGAACCCTCACTGCGTTGCAGAGCCATTAAAGAAAGATACGTTTTCTTACCTTCAACGATATCCCCGCCTCTTTTCTTACCAAACTTTTCAGGATCAGCCAGAATATCCAGCAAATCATCCTGAATCTGGAAGGCGATCCCAACTTTTTTGCCGATGTAGTTGAGCTCTTCAATCTGTTCTTCCGTTGCTCCTGCTACAGCTGCTCCCATTGCAAGAGCTCCACTGATAAGGGCTGCTGTTTTACCTTCAATCATTTCCAGATATTGTTCTATAGAAACGTCTTCTTCTGTCTCAAACATCAGATCATAAGCCTGTCCCTCACAAACTTTTTCTGCACTATTCAGAAAAATATCCAAAATAAGACTATAATCTTCTTTTGTATAGGCTTCTTCTCTACCGTATACTTGCAACTGCTTAAAGGCTTTGGCATACATAGCATCGCCGGAAAGAATGGCGGTATTAGCATCCCATTTCTTAAAAACACTCGCTTTACCACGACGTTTTTCTGCACCGTCCATGATATCATCGTGAAGAAGCGTAAAGTTATGCAGCAGCTCTATAGAAACGGCAGCAGGCAATGCTTCTTCAACTTCACCTCCACAAATTCCACACCCCACAAGTGTTAAATAAGGGCGAACCCGCTTACCCGAAAGCGATAATGTATAGCGCACTGGATCGTACAATAACGACGGTTCTTTAGGCAGTGCAAGCTCAGAAAGCCGAGCATCAATACGTTTAGAAAGTTTTTGCTGTTGCTTCGTATTTTCCAATTTTCAAATGCTGAATTTATAAAAGGCCAAATATAAGAATTTTAGCGAAAGATGTTACGATCGAAATCACTTTGATTGGATATGATTCCGATTAAGCTCATTGACGTGTTCGCAGCCTAAGAGTACCAATATGGTAATAAGTTGCTTTCGCCAACTTCTGTAGAGTACTTCCAAGCCTTCATAACCATCGTTGATCACCGCCTTAATTACCGGCTGAGCGGAAGCTGAAAAATTTGCTCCAAGACAAAGGGTTTTAGCGATATCATGGCTGGAACGTATTCCCCCAGAGGCTATTAAATCAAATTTGTAATCAGATCTCAGCGCATTTACCTGCTTTATGCATTCCAGTGTTGGCAACCCCCAATCGTTAAAATCATTATCTGGTGTTTTATTAGTAGCTCTTTCATTTTCAACTTTTGCCCAACTGGTTCCTCCTGCCCCGGCAACATCAATGACTTGCACACCCGAATCCAATAAACGTTTAGCAACATTGGCTGAGATTCCGGCCCCGGTTTCTTTAACGATTACCGGTACTGGACTCTCACTGCAAAGTTCGTCGATTCCACTTTCAATACCCTTAAACCTGCGATCGCCCTCGGGCTGCATGAGCTCTTGTAATGGATTGAGATGGACAATTACAGCATCGGCTTCAATTGAATCTATCAAAAGATTCATATCGTCTTTGGCAAGTCCCTCCACCAGCTGTGCGCCACCTATATTTGAAGCTATGAATGCATTGGGGGCTTTCTCTCGGACTACCGAAAAAGAAGAAACGGCCTCTTTATCTTCAAGCATAATACGCTGACTCCCTACGCCAAAGGGCAAATTGTAATCTTCACAAAAACGAGCAATAATAGCGTTTACTGCTCCGGCGTCAGTGTATCCACCTGTCATTGATGAGATAAAAAGAGGAAATGAAAAAGTACGTCCCAAAAAGTCAGATTCCGTAGAAATATCTTTTACATTAACCTCCGGAAGGGCATTATGAATAAATCGATACTGCTGAAAACCTGTTTCCGTTTCATAGTCAACTTCTCCCGAAGTTGTTAAAGAAACATGGTCTTTTTTTCGCTGCTTTATGCTCATTAGTAAAAAATTCGTTAAATCATATAGCTTCCGCCATTGATATGGAAGGTAGTACCGGTCATATGCGGCACTTTGCCGGAGGCCAAAAAGGCAACAAGTTCTCCTACTTCTTCAGGAGATGTTATTTCGTCAAAAGCCATACCCTGCGTTAAATACTCTTCTCCATAAACTTCAATAGAGTCCATCGCCATATCAGTTTTGATAAAACCCGGAGCAATAGAATAGGCAGAAACATCATGTTTTCCATAATCCCGCGCTACACTTTTTGTAAAGGCAACCAACCCTCCTTTTGAAGCAGCGTAAGCAGAATACTCTTGTGTATCACCCCTATAAGCGGCTCGCGAAGATACATTAATCAATATACCACCTTCTTGGTCTTTCTTCCACCGGTTAAGCGCCCATTTAGATAACAAGGCCGGAGCTCGTAGATTAACCTGCATAGTTTTGTCCCAGGCATCAAGCCAAGAGTGATCATCGCTATCAAAACCGGATTCCAAAAAAATACCCGCATTATTAATTAAGATACTCGGTACTGTATCCCGTTTAAAAATGGGGAGTAGTTTTGCTTTTAAAGTTTCAGGATTAGAAAGATCTGCATACAGACCTTCGAAACGGTCATTATTTTGAAAATCCTTTGGAAATTCCGAACTGCGAGCGGTACCTATAACATCCGCTCCCTCTTTTAATAATGATTTGGTAATACTCTTGCCAATACCACGTGATGCTCCGGTAACTAATGCGTACAAAAGACTAGGAATTTCTTAACATTTCTATTACATAGAATGTAATGTAACAACGATTGGCTTACAAACCGACTGGCAATTCTTATATCGTCAAAAGAAATTAATAATGTCCATTATTTATGCCCTGTATACCGGTACATTAGAACACGCTTCTCCATACATTAATTTTTTGACATATGGGATGAGCTTTTGGGTTGCATGCAGATAAATACTCTCGGGAACGGGCTTTTCTTTACTTGAACAGCCTTTTAAAATTACGAACTTATCTTGGTAAGAACTCCAGTCTACTTGTTTAAGGTTACGACGGTATAGTTCATACAGCATATCATCAGAATCTCCTTCAAATACCTCTTTAGCGTGTGGTGCCAAGTGTTGTCCTACCAACATATACGCCCATTTAGATATGATCGCATCGGTAGAACAGAATATACCCACGTATTGATCTTCAAATTGACTCCAGTCAAACTCATTGAGCTGTTCTCTAAAATCTTCCTCTTTCAGAATCATACCCTTAAAAAGAAATTGTTTAAGGTCTAATTCTGCTCGAGGAGTAGTATCAAAGTATTGCTGAAGGTCAATAGTGACCAGTTTTTCAGATTGTTTAACCTTATTTACTATTTCACCTTTGGTTTCTTGTACCATAATCTAAATTGAAAATGATTCTCCGCACGAACATGTGCGGTTCGCATTCGGATTATGAAAATGAAATCCTTCGCCGTTAAGTCCGTCCGTATAATCGAGTTTAGTACCTGATAAATACAAGAAACTGCGCATATCGCAGATAAGATTAATGCCTTTCTCTTCGAACTCTTGGTCTTCTTCAGTTGAAGATTCAGGGGTGCTGTCGAACTCGAGATCATATGTCAGACCTGAACACCCGCCGCTAACAACTCCTACACGGAGTTTGGCATCATCAGCAATTTGCTGCTCTTTTCGAATTTTTTTTATGCGTTCTGCTGCTCGTTCAGTAATAGAAATGGACATATATTAACCCACTTTAAACTGAGACTACTTGAATTTCCGGATCAATACGCTTAACCATGCTTTCTATTGCATATAAAGTACCACTGGTAGCCGTAGGACATGTTCCACAAGCTCCCTGATAGTGTACTTTCAAACGATCTCCATCCAGACCCAAAATCTTTAATCCTCCACCATCAGCCAATAAGTATGGGCGTACCTGCTCATCTAGCATCTTATTGATCTCATTAAGACGGGGATCATCAGATTCCTGAACTTCTTTCGTTGCATGAACTTCTTCGTCTTCTACCGCATCTGTCTGTGGCGTTGCTTCTCGTATAGGTGGTGCTAATTGTCGAAGTAGTTCAGACCAAACTGCATCTCCATCTTGCGTTACGGTCACATACTTATCAACAAAATAAACGTTAATAACGTGATCGATTGCAAATAATGAGGAAGCTAGCTCGTTACCTTCAGCATCACCGGCATTCTCAAAAGACTTAGTGACTCCGTTGGTGAGAGGTTCGCCCAATACAAATCGCATTGCATCGGGGTTAGGTGTACGTTCAATTTCTTTGATCTTAGGCATAACAGTTTAAACTAATAGCTTATTAAATGTTCACTATTTAGAACGAATATAAATATAATCTATTGCAATTGACAGCTGTATTTAATCGAAACAAAAGATTTTTAAAATATCGTCTTTGCTTTTTTTATCCCTTCCACAAGTCTATCAATATCTTCTTTATTATTGTAAAAGGAGATAGAAGCTCTAGCAGTAGCAGGCACGTTAAATCGACGCATAGCTGGTTGAGCACAATGATGCCCTGTTCGTATGGCAATACCTTGCTGGTCCAGAATAGTGCCTATATCAGTGGCGTGGATATCATCAAAAACAAACGACAGTACAGATGCTTTCTCTTCTGCAGTACCGATAAGCTTTAGGCCGTCAATTGATAAGAGCTGCTCTGTTCCATACTCAAGGAGTTCCTGTTCATAAGCAGCAATACGTTCCATGCCAATACTACTTAAATAATCGATTGTTTCGGCAAAACCAACACCTGCTACAATGGGTGGAGTACCTGCTTCAAACTTATGGGGAATAACATTAAAGGTCGTTTCTTTAAAGGAAACCTTATCAATCATGTCCCCACCAGATCGGTATGGAGGCATTTCTTCAAGGTATTTCTTTTTGCCATATAAAATCCCAAAACCGGTAGGTCCACACATCTTATGTGCAGAGAAAGCATAGAAATCGGCATCGAGATCTTGTACATCAACAGGACTGTGCGGGATAGCTTGTGCCCCGTCAATCAAGACCGGTATATCTTTTTCGTGAGCTGCCGCAATCATCTTTTTAACGGGATGTACTGTACCAAGGGCATTCGAGACATGCCCCATAGCAACAATTGCCGTATTCTCATTCAATTTTTGCAGATATTCATCCCAAATAAGCTCACCGGCATCATTAACCGGTGCAACAACAACCTTGGCCCCTTTTTGTTCAGCAATAATTTGCCAAGGAACAATATTAGCATGGTGCTCAATTTCAGATATGAGGATTTCATCCCCCTTTTCAATAAATTGTGACCCAAAACTATGGGCAACCAAGTTGATAGAATCTGTGGTACCAGTTGTGTAGATGATTTCCTCTTCATGCTCGGCATTAATTAAGGTTTTAACCCGTTTGCGAGCTAATTCATAGGCATCTGTTGCTTTTTGGCTGAGAGTATGAATGCCACGATGAACATTAGCATGCTCATTTCTATGGTAATTATCCATACGTTCAGCTACACAAGCCGGCATCTGGCTCGAAGCTGCATTATCAAGATACACTAATGGATTCCCTTTCACCTGCTGTTTAAGCACATGGAAATCGTCACGAATTTTACTAAAATCCGTTTTCTCTTCTGATATTGATGGTGCAGCTTCTGCCATAATTTTTAAACCGTTAATTCAGAGTCGAGCTGACGCTTGGTAAAGTTCCGAACTTCTTCTACCAATAGATTTTGTACAGAGTCAACGGTGATGTTTTCAATTGTCTCAAGTGCAAATGCATAGATCAACAGTTCTCGGGCCTGCTGTTCGTTAAGTCCACGACTTTTCAGATAAAACAGTTCATCTTTCTCTAACTGTCCTACTGTAGCTCCGTGAGTACAAACAACGTCATCTGCAAAAATCTCAAGCTGGGGCTTGGTATTCACCAATCCTTTGCGAGAAAGCAGAAGGTTCCGATTTTCCTGGAAAGAGTCGATCTTCTGAGCATCTCGTTGAACAAAAATCTTGCCGTTAAACACAGAATGTGCCTTACCATTAATCACGCACTTATGCAGCTGGTGGCTTTCGGCATGAGAGAACCGGTGATCCATCACAGAGTGTGTATCAGAAACCTGTTCTCCGTCAATTAGAACTAGGCCATCTACCGTAAATTCGACTTCTTCATCACGTTGAGAGATGCGCGGTTCATTTCGGGAAAGTTTTGCACCTCGTGTAATGGTATATGACTCATAATCTGCATGCTTTGCTACAAAAGCAGCAGTTCGAGCTATATGTATGGCTTCACGACTATCACGCTGAATCTTGGTATGTTTAACATAAGCCTCTTCCTCAAGATTCACTTCCACAACCGGGAGGTTGAAATATTTATTGTCAGAAAGCCCTACATGGTCTTCAATAACAGTTACTTCGGAGTTCTGTTCTGCTGCTATAACTGTACGAGGGGTTATAAAGTATTTCTCATCCGCATCAGTCTGAATATTCAGCAGGTGAATAGGTGTATCTACTTTCTTCCCTTCCGGGACATAGATGAAGGCACCGTCTTTCAGAAAAGCACTGTTGAATGCCGTAAAAACATCGCCTTCGAAATTATTATCCGCATATTTATTTAAATGCTCCTTTAGCAGGTCATTATCCTCCGCTGCCAACTGTGCAATATTGCCAATAACAACATCGTCCGGCAGAGCGTCCATTGAAGAATGCTCTTCGGAAAAGGAGCCATTAACAAATACCAAGCGTGAGTTTTTGCATTCGGGCAGGTAATGTTCACTGAAATCAGGAACATTAACGTCCACATCTGCAGCTAGCTCGTAAGAGTCTCTATAAAGATCCCGAAGGCTGATAAATTTCCAGTCTTCCAGTTTCTTCGTGGGAAATGGGGTGCTACGAACCCCTTCTGCCCCTTTCAAGCGCACTTCATCGAGAAATTGTGATTTCCCGTTTAAAGAGCCCTGAAAGTTGAGTAGATCTTGTAAAAATGTACGTTCTTTCTTCTGCTTCACTTTTGCCATTTGATTATTGCTGTTCTCCATTTACAGATGCAGTTGCAGGTTCAATCAACCAGTCATACCCTTGCTCTTCGAGCTTGATAGCAAGATCTTTATCACCGGACTTCGCAATCTTACCGTCGATCATAACGTGTACATGATCTGGTGTAATGTAGTCAAGAATACGTTGATAGTGTGTTACCAAGACAACAGCATTCTCATCATCAGAGATCTCATTGATTCCATTGGCTACCGTTTTAAGAGCATCAATATCGAGTCCTGAATCAGTTTCATCCAAAAATGAAATCTTAGGATCTAAGACAGCCATTTGAAAAATCTCATTACGCTTCTTTTCACCACCACTAAAACCGGCATTGACGCTACGTTCAATAAATTCCGGCTTCATATCAACCAATTCCAGCTTCTCTTTGGCATAATCTTCGAACTGCAGTGGATCTAATTCTTCACGTCCTCGTTCTGCAGCAATGGTATTGTAAGCCTGGCGTAATAAGTTCTTATTTGTGACACCGGGTACTTCTACCGGGTACTGGAATGCAAGGAAAAGTCCCAAATGAGCTCGTTCATCTGCTTCAAGCTCGAGAATACTTTCCCCCTCAAACAGAATGTCACCTTGTGTTACTTCATACGCTTCATGTCCGGCAACAACTTTGGAAAGAGTACTCTTTCCACTACCGTTAGGGCCCATTATTGCATGAACCTCTCCTTCATTAATCGTCAAATTAACACCTTTGAGGATTTCCGTTCCATCCTCTTCTACACATACATGTAAATCCTTTATTTCTAGCACGTTACCTTATTCCTCTAATATTGTTTTTAGTTTTAAAAATGATTTATGCGAAGACTAACCGACGCTTCCTTCAAGCTTGATACCAAGCAACTTATCGGCCTCAACAGCAAATTCCATCGGTAGTTCTTGCAACACTTCTTTACAAAAACCATTTACAATGAGTGAAATTGCATCATCCTCATCCATTCCGCGCTGTTGTAAGTAAAAGATCTGATCTTCACCGACCCTGCTTGTTGAAGCTTCGTGTTCAACTTTTGCAGTAGGGTTCGCCGACTCAATATACGGGAATGTATGCGCCCCAGAGGTCTGTCCAATTAACATGGAGTCACAAACCGAATAGTTTTGAGCGTTTTCTGCGCGCGGACTAATTTTAACAAGTCCACGATAACTATTATCAGATTCACCGGCCGAGATACCTTTTGAGATAATAGTACTCTTTGTATTCTCACCTACGTGAATCATCTTCGTACCCGTATCGGCCTGCTGACGATTATTGGTTACCGCTACAGAGAAGAATTCTCCGATAGAACCATCACCCTGCATTATTACGCTTGGATACTTCCAGGTAATGGCAGATCCCGTTTCTACCTGGGTCCAGGAGATCTTGGAATTATCACCACGGCAGTGTCCACGCTTAGTAACAAAGTTAAAGATACCGCCTTGCCCTTTTTCATCCCCGGAATACCAGTTCTGAATGGTAGAGTATTTAATTTCTGCATCCTCAAGAGCAACAAGCTCTACAACGGCAGCATGCAACTGGTTTTCCTGGTACATCGGCGCAGTACAACCTTCAAGATAGCTTACATGGCTGTTGTCCTCGCAGATAATAAGAGTACGTTCGAACTGACCAGACTGCATATTATTGATACGAAAATATGTAGAAAGATCCATCGGGCATACCGTATCTTCCGGCACATATACAAATGAACCGTCAGAAAATACCGCTGAGTTAAGAGCTGCATAAAAGTTATCGCCTTTGGGTACAACCGAACCCATATATTCTTTAACAAGCTCGGGATGATCTTGGATAGCTTCCGAAATAGAGCAGAATATTACGCCCGCTTCAGCAAGTTTCTCCTTGAACGTAGTAAAGATCGACTCACTATCGAATACCGCATCTACAGCAATACCTTGTAGTTGCTTTTGTTCTTCAAGGGGAATACCCAGTTTCTCATAGGTTTCCAGAATCTGGTCATCTACGTCTTCAAGACTTTCAGCCTTTTTACCATCCTTCTTCTTTGTAGATGAATAATATTGAATATCATCGAAATTTGGTTTCTCATATTCGACATTGGGCCAGTCGGGTTCTTCCATCTGCTTCCATTTCTCAAAAGCTTCAAGACGAAACTCCAATACCCATTCCGGCTCGTCCTTGCGGCGAGATATTTCCCGGATGATATCCTCGTTAATACCTGTTGGAAAATCTTCATATTCCACATCGGTGGTAAATCCATACTTATACTCACCACCAACCATGGATTCAAGTGCTTCAGTTTCACTCATAAGTTGATATCTGCGGTATATTTATAATGTGTTTGATAATTGACTAACAAAACGCCAGAACAGTGTGCGACGCTCAGAATAAAGACACGGTGTGATACTTGGAATTACAGCCCTTACCTCTAGGAAACAACCTCAGAGACGCTTTCTGTTCCGAGCACGGAATATAAACAAACTTACTAGCAACTTAAACTTATTTCAGCGAATAACATTGTCTGTTCTTTGCACATTTCTGCATTCGAAAAATGATGATAAAAGCTTCTTAATACCAATAGAATGATACTATTTATCAAATAGGTAAAAACTATTTCGGAATTGGTATTATCAACCTTCAAATTGCGGAAGCAATTTTCTTCAATTGATAAATATGCCGTTGACTATGGTGGATGCTAAATACTATCCACTCTAGCCGAGTTAATGCCCCAAAAAAGGGATGCTCAAAGGTTACTACAAGCTTTGTCAAATCTTTAGCTTCGATAAGGCTGGTCATTCGCTGCCTAATATCCTGCAACATCCCAAGCATCTGTTCTTTGTCTTTAGGATTGCCATCAGGTGTAATAGGATCTGTTGCATTCATTTTTGTTTCAAAGTCATGCATTCGCTTTTTAAAAACAGGGATCTTGTCTCCGGGCTTCCGATCTATTTCTCTCCCCTCTGCTGTAAGAAGACGTACAGCACCTCCATCTACCAATATAAGATGTTGACATACCTGTGCTGCTGACCACCCTCCGTTTGGCGGTACTGTATTAAACTTATCTGCTGAAAAATATGAAATAGTCTTTAATAATGTTTGAGTGTTCTCCTTTAGATCTCTACGCAGTACAGGTTTTTCCATAATATAATTTCAGTAGTGTTCTGTCAGTCAGCGGATCTGCCTCTATGAATAAAGTAAGAATATTTAGAAACGTTAAGTCAATAGTTTGTAAAAGGAAATGTAAATTAAACTGTTATTAATATGAAATGGGTTAAAAGTGCTATTACAGGATTAGTAGGAAGTTTGGTAATGTTTATTATTATGACAGTTGGTATTAATGTAACGGGAATAGCCCCATTCAATATACCTCCTTCAGCGGCTTTCCTATATACTCTTGGGTTAAATATAGGCCCACTGCCTGTAATTGTGCATTTTAGTTATGGGATATTCTGGTCTGTGGCTCTTTATTTTTTCTTAAAAGATAACGTTTCTATCAAGAATGGAATCTACCTGGCAATAGCCCTCTGGGCCTTTATGATGATTGTATTGAGCCCAATTATTGGCTGGGGACCTTTTGGCTTTGGCAGTGCCAACAAATTAGCTGTTGATTCTCCTTTATACTTAGAAACGGGTCCTAAGTACCTCATCATGACACTATTACTTCATCTAATCTACGGAAGTATTATTGGCTGGGGCAATGGTCAAATTGGATCTAATGAATAGTTACGAATCGCTCATTAATATGGAAACACAAGCAGCATTTACAATATCCTGCCAGCTACATCCTCGTGATAGATCCATCATTGGTTTGGCAAGTCCTTGTAGTATAGGTCCTGTTGCACTGGCACCGGCTAATCGTTCGGTTATTTTATACGCAATATTACCAGCATCGAGGTTAGGAAAAATAAATACATTAGCCTTTCCCGCTACTTCTGACCTCGGTGCTTTTCTTTCAGCTACATCGGGGACAAATGCTGCATCAAACTGTAATTCCCCGTCGATTGGCAGATCCGGCTTTTTATTTCTAATGATCCTGAGTGCATTAGTCACTACTTGGATACGTTCATGTTCGGCACTCCCCTTGGTAGAAAATGACAACATCGCTACCATAGGCTCCTCTCCGGTCAATATTCTATGGGTTCGGGATGATTCAATAGCAATATCAGCCAGCTGATCTCTATCCGGGTAGGGAACTACTCCACAATCAGCATATGTTAGCACCTTGCCATCTTTTAACACCATCAAAAATGTGCTTGATACAATGCCTGTGCCCTCCCGAAGTCCAATAGTATGAATAGCTGCCCGAATAACTTCTCCTGTTGTGGCAATGGACCCGGCTACACATCCATCAGCTTCTTCCTTAGCTACCAAAGCTCCGCCAAGGTAAAGAGGATCTTTCAAAGCGTCTTCGGCCTTTTCCCTGCTAATACCTTTGTGCTTTCGCCGCTCATACAGATAATCAACAAGCGTCTTATCAATCTCTTTGGAATTGAAAAAAGAGAGCTCCTTTGGTAATACAATACCTTCTTCCTTAGCTGTTTTTACAATCTCATTTTGCTCCCCTATAAAAATGACTTCACAAATTTTCTCATTACATAAATATGAACCAGCCCGTAACACCCTGGGGTCGCCAGTCTCTGGTAAAATAATCTTTTTATTTTTAGAAGCTGCCTTATCTCGAATACGATTTATTACAGAAACCATCATATCAATAGTAAAATTGCAATTATAGCAGCAGCAATACCGCCCCATTGTTTATAAGAAACCTGATCATTCCAAACCAGTAGTCCCAAGAATGTACCACCTAAGACGTTTAATATATTCACTATGGGATAAGCAATAGAACCATCGATGCCACCCAAAGCATAAATTAAGAAAATCGAAGAGTATAAGTTGGGAATACCTATAGCTGCTCCAAGCAACAGTTCCTTTTTTCTGATCAAAGGTTTACTACGTAACAGGCATAACACGAATCCAATTATAAAAGCCCCTGCAAAAACCATCCCCATAAAAGTAAGTTCATTGAGGCTTGTTCTAAATTCTTCTTCATAAATTTTAAGAGAGGCATCTGCAAAACCGGAAAGTACAAAAGTAATCACCAATAACCAGGAAGCACTAATACTTCCTATCTTTACTGAGTTTTTTTTAGGTATTAACATTCCCATTGCCCCAAATACTAATAATATGCCCACTATTTTAAGAATCCCCAAGTACTCAGCATACAAAAAAACTGAAATCACAACGGGTATTAACAATGATAGTCTCATAGCTGCAATAGTAATACCAACACCATTGGTATGAACTGATTTCCCATATACTACAAAATTGCCAATGAAAAAGGCTCCAACTATGATACAGAATACTATTAAGAAAGAACTCTGTGAAAGCACTTCTCCACCGGCCTTTTGGGAGAGGCCAACGCTAAATGCAAATATTGCAGCTACCAGATAGTTTACAGTCAATGTATTCAGCGTTCGAAGCTCTTTTACTTCGGTCAGCTTTAGCAGGTGGGCAATGGTAAGAGAGCATGCAGAGCTTAAAAGCAGATAGAGATAAGCCATTTATTACTCCCCTAAATCCAACAGTGTATTACCAAGTAATAGCGGATCTTGGGGAGTGTCATGCAGCTTTCGGGCTGTGTACGACACATTTCGCTCTAAATATTGATGAATCTCTGATAGATCAGTAATTCTATTCTGTAAAGCTTTGGCAAAGAAATAGGGAAATATATGGTGTTTTTTTCCACTGCCGGTACTGGATATGTAAACTTGTGATGCTTGGTTAAGCTGCGCTCCGAATAATACGGACCACTTATCTTCGCTACCCAGGTTCCGGATGCTACTTTCTAAAATCCTCTGCGTTTTTAATACAGAAATATTAGTGCCCATTGATTGACTAAAGTCTATATCGCTTAATATGATCGTTTTTTCCTTGGTAAGCTTAGAAAGTGTTTTGAAAAGTTTTTCAAGATCTAAAACTGCAGTAGCTTCTTCTTTTATATCATTCACTCCAAGGAATTTCAGCTGACTGTTACCTGAAGAACTATCCACTTCTCCATATCCACTTATGAATACTGAAAGCTCAGTACTGTCGTTTGCAATAGAACGCATTCTTGAGAGCACCATATTTAGGGTATCGCGGCTGGAAATCTCCCTGACATCAAAAATATTATCCGATTTATAACCGAGTGAAGTTTGCAAGTAGGTCTTTATAAGTCGAGCATCACGGTGAGCATAACTTCTCTGTTTATATCGCCCCGAATAATTTTTGTTAGCAATAATAAGAGCTATTGCATTATCTTTCGACGTTCGCAGAACCGGTATATTTGTTTCAACATCTACTTCTCCAAAAGGCAGTCTCGGTACTGTTACCAGTTGATCTTGTTGATTGAAATCTGAAGATCTCCAAACAATCTCAGCATCTTCTTTATGAATAAAATGTTCTGAAATACCATACATCACACGAAACCATTCATCATCTTTCGTGCTGGCTATTTTAACTTGACTCCCTTCTCCCAGGTCAGCCACGATATTATTCGTAGTTGTGTTGTCAGTACTGTTTCGTAATGAAGTAATGCGCGACACAACCTGAGCATATGGCTCAAGAATATCATAAACAGGATATTTGTACTCATATAACGAATCTTTAAACTGGATCGAAATACTCACGTTCCCCGGATCTGGTCCTGCTATATTTTGATCATTTAATAATTCTGACAGTGGTATCTGAAGCTGTCCATCTGTTAAAGCTCTGATCTCTTCATTTCGAATTGTCGAGTCTTGATACTGAACAGAAACATATGCAGTAGCATCCTCAGTCTGTTTTATTGCAACAGTATCTATCCGCACGATATTTCCGGACTTCTTTAAAAAGCGTTCTTCTCCTGTAGTGCGAGGAGTTCCTACCGCTTTCATATTTAAAAAACCCGCGGCAACCATAGTTGTCCCTACCGCATTGAGGGTCCACATTCTGGCTTTGGATCTGGTTTTATTGACTGCGTTAGAATTAGCTGCGATAAAGGCAAGAGCGGCTCCACTTAATCCCACCGCGATGAAACCTGGCCGCAACTTGTACTTTTGAATATTTCGTTGAGCTAGTACCCGCTGTGTATAGCGATATTTAGTGCGAGCCATGAGGTCCAAGCTAAGCATAGATTCGCTGGGACTCACTTCTCCCCTTTGCATCAGAAAGTATTTTTGACTTATAGTTTCAGGATCAGATTCATCTATTGCTTGTTGATCCTTGACTGTCCATCTAGCGCTGGTACATGCTGAAAAAATGCACCCCAGTATTGCTATAAATAATATGTTAGTAAATAGTTTCACAAAAATTTTAAAGTGATATTACAGCTCCTATACCAACAACGCTGCGAAATTTAAAAGATTTTCCTATTCCCGGATTCGATAACCAAAGTGGGATGTCATATCGGATCATCAAACCCCGTGGCTTCCCAAGATAATCAGGAATATTGAGTGTAAACATAAAACCTAACCCTGCATCAGAAAGCAATCTGTCTTCCTCGAAATCAGTAAATCCCAATGAAGTACCGACATCAAAAAAAGCATATGACCGTAAATCAAGAAAATTACCCACAATCGAAATATTATCGATCGCTTTGTCAAGTGGGTTTGGATAATCGAGTTCTAAATTTAACGTTGAAAAAGAGGTTAATAAAGGAGCACTCCCTCTATTCAGTTGATCGATATTCTGTTGCAGATATCCCCGCAAATTACCTGCGCCTGTAACTTGAATATTTCCACTTTCTAACCATGAAGGAGGTATTGTGCCACGGGCTCGAGTTAATCCTTTATCCATCCATCCCACTGCCGTTTTAAGGCCGGGCATAAACAAATATTCTGGAGTAGTCGCTTCTGAGGCAAACCCGGAATATAGCTTACTAAATAATGTGAAAGAGGACGACAGATGAACTTTTTGTTCAAAAGAAGCCTCTCCCCTTAAAAAGGAATCTATATTACCACCTAAATTGGCATCCGCTCCAATAGATATAATATATCTCCCAAGACTATTGTCGGCAGTCATCACAAAATCAATTGTCGTTAAGTAGAGCCAGTCAGTTTGCCACAGTTGAGGATACAATAAATAATCGGTATCAAACCGGTGCTCAGCTCTGAACCCTGCCGAAAGCTCTTTATAATTATCCTCATTAAAACCGTTTTGCCACCGTTTATTAAATGTTAACCCATGCCTCTGCAAACCAGTCCTAAACTGACTGGCTACTTGTATATTCGCTTCACTGCCAAAATCCGAAATAGCACGAATCGGTTCAGTAAATGAAATATAATATGATACCGGATTTTCTGGCAGTTTCGTACCTACCCAAAAACCAAGATTCAATCTATGCGGCCCATCACCAAAACTACCCGCTTGCTGACCACGAAGCCTCCCACCTATTCTGATACCATCAATACTATTATACCAGAGATCTGGTGCCGGTAATAGTTCATATGAAGACTGTGCTTTGCTTTTTTGCGGGGAGCCGCAAATGCTAAGAACAGCAAATATTATAGAAAAAAGGGTCGCGCTGAACGCTCGGATATTCAAATTAACCACTCGTCAATAATTTCATTGTTGGTAATAATTGTAGCAATAAGTTTCATCAAACGTGCTTGCTCAGGCCAGCTAATATAGGATTCAATTTCAACTTCTGAAATCCAAATATAATCGACATGTTCATGGTTGAGCTCAATCTCTTTGTTTGGATCCACTTCTGCGGCAAAAGCAGGTATCTGTCGAATGGCATCAGAATGGTGGTCGTAAAATTGGTTTAAAGAAGGAACTGTCCAAAATCGTTCCGGCTTTAGACCGGTTTCCTCTTTTAACTCCCTACGAGCTGCCTCCACATGGCTTTCTCCTTTGTTGACCTTTCCCCCTACCATCCGCCATTGCTCTGCATATATAACGTCAGCTGCACGTTTCAGAACCAATAGCTTTATAGTCCCATTATCCCTGATGTAAGGATATAGGTCAACCAATTTGCTCATAATTATTGGGATACTTCCTTTAAGGCCTTCTTTTTAAAGTAATCAAATGTTTTTTTGAGTCCTTCCTTACGGTCATACTGGGGCTCCCAATCTAACACTTCTTTTGCACGGCTGATATCTGGCTGACGAACCTGCGGATCATCTTTGGGAAGTTCTTCAAACGTAATTTCACTTTCTGAACCGGTTAATTCGATGATTTCTTTGGCGAACTCCAATATTGTTATCTCATCAGGATTTCCAATATTTATAGGATGTATATGGTCAGTTTGTGATAATCTCCATACCCCCTCTACCAAATCATCTACATACATAAATGAGCGAGTTTGTGATCCGTCACCATAAACCGTTAACGGATTCCCCCGCAGAGCCTGCCTCATAAATGTGGGTAATGCACGGCCATCATGAATTCGCATTCGGCTGCCATAGGTATTAAATATTCTTACAATTCGAGTGTCGACACCGTGAAATCTGTGATAAGCCATTGTCATTGCTTCAGCAAAACGTTTGGCCTCATCATAAACCCCTCTGAACCCAATAGGGTTTACATTACCCCAATAGGTTTCACTTTGGGGGTGGGTTAGCGGATCGCCATACACCTCACTGGTAGAAGCCAATAGGAAACGCGCATCTTTGGCTTTTGCTAATCCCAAAGCTTTATGCGTACCCAAAGATCCAACTTTTAATGTTTGAATGGGCATCTCCAGATAATCAATTGGAGAAGCCGGAGATGCAAAATGCAAAATGAAGTCAAGATCTCCGCCTACATGGATATAATTGGTAACATCATGATTGATAAATGTAAAGTTATCATTCCCAATAAGATGAGAGATATTGTCTGCACTTCCTGTACTAAGATTATCCATACAGATAACCTCAAATCCTTCCTCAACAAACCGATCACAGAGATGAGATCCCAAAAATCCAGCTCCTCCGGTAATGAGGACACGTTTTTTGTTTTGCACTTCTTTTATGATAGAGTTAGAAGTTTAATGTAACTACTACTGCATTGCAGTTATCTAAGGTCCTTATTGTTAAACCATTTATCAATAGGTTTACTTATTACATATCAATAAAAGAACTAACTGTCTTGCTATTCTGCAGGTTCTGGCTTTGGGGTATTGATTTCTGGCCGCCCTACGCTTATATAGGTGATACCGGCCTTACGGGCCCGGTTCAGGTCGTAGAGGTTCCGGCCGTCGAAGATTACCGGCTGTTTCATCTCATCGGCAAAATTGTCGACCGTAGGGCGACGGAACTCATTCCACTCGGTGCATATGACCAAGGCATTGATGTCGTCCAGGGCTTCCTTCTGGTTATGGACGAAGGTGGTATGGTCCAGCACCTCTCCTGTTGTCGCCTGCTTGAAGGTGCCGATGGCTTCCGGGTCGTAGGCAATGAGCGTTGCACCTCGGCTGACCAACTCTTCGGCGATATACAGCGCCGGGGCCTCGCGGATATCGTCGGTCTCGGGCTTAAAGGAAAGCCCCCACATCCCAAAAGTCTTGCCGCTGAAGTCATCAGTGCCAAAATAGTCTTCCATCTTACGGACGATGGAGGTTTTCTGGCGGTTATTCACCTTCATCACCGAATCCACAATTTTAAAGTCGTAGCCATGCTCCCCGGCCGTATGGTGGATCGCCTGCACATCTTTGGGGAAGCAGCTGCCCCCGTAGCCGATGCCCGCAAACAGAAAACGCTTGCCAATGCGCGAGTCGGTGCCGATGCCACGGCGTACGTTGTCGACATTGGCGCCCACGCGCTCGCAGATATTGGCGATCTCGTTCATAAAGGTAATCTTAGTGGCCAGCATGGCGTTGGCCGCATACTTGGTCAGCTCCGAGCTGCGCGGGTCCATCGTGATAATAGGGTTGCCCGAGCGGACAAACGGTTCATAGAGGGTCGTCATTATTTCAGCGGCCCGCTCACTGCTCGCCCCGATCACTACACGTTCGGGTTTCATAAAATCGTCCACGGCGGCGCCTTCGCGCAGGAACTCCGGGTTGGAGACCACATCAAAGAGGGCCTCGGAAGCCTGCTCGGCAATGGCCCGGCGCACGCGGTCGGCGGTGCCTACCGGCACGGTCGACTTGTTCACAATCACGGTATAATCCTCCAGCAGTGGGCCAAGCTGTCCGGCCACGCTCATCACGGCCGACAGGTCGGCCTGCCCGTCGCCACCCGGCGGGGTCGGCAGGCACAAGAACACGATATCAGCCTCGGCGACGGCCTGCTCCATCTCCGTGGTAAAGTGGAGGCGTCCCTCACGGATGCTGCGGGCAAAGATCGGCTCCAGGCCCGGCTCATAAATGGGGACTTCGCCCTCGCGAAGCCGGGCCACTTTTTCTTCATCAATATCTACACATGTTACATCATTACCGGAATCGGCGAAACAGGTGCCGCTGACCAGCCCTACGTATCCGGTGCCTATTACTGCTAAATTCATTTATTATCGTTCAATATTTTTAATTTCTAATTTAAGCTTTCCAGCCGGAACCTCTACTTCCACGACATCATCAATCTCAGATCCGAGAATGGCCTGGCCAATCGGGGAATCAACAGAAATTTTATTCTCTTTGAAATTTGCCTCATCTTTAGATACGAGAGTATACTTCACCTCTTTATCAACCGTGTGGTTGTGAATAGTTACCGTTGAAAGTAAATATGCTTTGTCTGTCTTGATATCCTCTTCATCAAGAATGCGTGCATTAGCTAGTGCATTTTCTAGTTCCGCGATTCGTTTTTCTAGCATACCCTGCGCCTCTTTGGCCGCGTCATACTCCGCATTTTCACTAAGGTCTCCTTTTGCACGTGCCTCAGCAATTTCTTCAGCAATTTCTCTTCGTCCACGCCCTTTAAGATCTTCAAGCTCTTCTTCTAACTCTTCAAATCCTTCACGTGATAAATAATTCTTGTCCACGACGATCAATTTTAATTCGAAATATATTTTAAGCCACAAAAAATAAATGCCAGCTAGAAGCTGACATTCTATTCATTACAAGCTCCATAAAATACCATGATTAACACTCTTATACCAAATATAAATTTAAGCCTTAAAAGCAATTACTCCCAATATACACCCTGCTATAAGTAAATTATTGAACATCCCTCTCTGCAATAATTCGTTTAGCTTTCTTTTCCATCTCTAAAGGTATTACCAATTACCAGCTGAACTTTCTATTTTAATGTCGCAATACTTCCGATATGAATTTCTATGTCACTACTATGGATAAACTAAGTACCAAAGAGATACTTGAACAGAATTTGGATCGTGAAACACCTGGCGAGCTTTCACAACTCAAAATATTGCTCCATGATGTTCGAAGTATGCATAACGTAGGTGCTGCTTTTCGCAGTGCTGATGCCTTTGGTATTGACAGGCTCTTACTTTCTGGCTTTAGCCCCACTCCCCCCCGACCAGAGATCTCGAAGACAGCTATTGGTGCGGAGAAACATGTAGATTGGAATTATATCGAAGATTTGCCTCATCAGATAGAAAAGTTAAAAGCTGAAGGATATCTTTTTTTAGGCCTTGAACAAACAACCGTAAGTACTTTGCTACCTGATTATGAAGTTCCAAAGGATCAAAAAATCTGTTTGGTTTTTGGCAATGAGGTCACGGGAGTTGATGAAGATATACTGAATTTTATTGATGATTTTGTGGAAATACCGCAATATGGTCACAAGCATTCCCTTAACGTTTCTGTTACTGTTGGGGTTGCTTTATATGGAATTCTTCAAAAGTATTGGTCTTAGTCTGGAACTCACTCCTACCCCGTACTGTCACTCCGAGGAGTATCAAGCCAAACTATAAGCACAGGCCTACCAAGACTCGATTGCCATACCGCGGATTTGATACTCCTAACTGCGTTCGGAGTGACGACGTAGTGGGAAAGACAGCAGCAGATAATACACTAATACGGGCATTTTACTGAAATGCTGGCCTGCCCGGCGGACCAGGTAACCCAGTATCTTTATCACCACCTGTCAGTAATAGTGCTCCAGCTGTTACAGCGGCTGAAGTACCTAGCCCTAAAATGATTAATCGCTTATTTCTTCTGAGAAAACCCGGCTTCTTCTTTTCCTGACGATCTTCCATCCCCTTAAACGCAGTAAGTTCTTGTTGACTATAATTAAAGTTACCGAGCCGGGGCACTTCCAACTCTGCCACGGGAGAAAGATCTACTTCTAAGTACCCGGTATCAAATGGTGTATCCTGCCATCTACGTACCGGAACCCGGACTCCATCCCTAAAGTCAAACACCATTGCCACATATCCTTTGTCGAAATAACCTTTCGACTCCCATTCCTGAAAAAAGTTTGCTACAAAAACATCATCAAACGGGGGTAATTCATACACATTGATATTATCATAATGAACTTCAGGCCTAACCTGATGCCTATCAACATTACCGGAAACCAATGTTTCATGTAAAGTAACTGCATATTGGTAGTAGGGACCGAACTCCTTATTATGATAATAGCGTGCTACCTTTCCTACAACCACATAAGCATCATCCGTCAAAAGTTTAGTCACCTTGGTATTATCCCCCTTTTGTAGTGCATTTTGAAAGGTTTTAAGTTGCTTTAACACTCTTTGCCTTGCTTTAGGTGTGGCCTTAACCTTTCGATCAAAAGCTAACTGGTAGTTCTTAACTGCTGATAACAACTCTACACCTATCAATTGGGCATCACTATCAAATCGCAATGCTAAAATCTGGTGTTCCAGGGTATCAGTTTTAGCAGTCTTTACAAACATATCTCGGATTTCGTAAGTCCCGTCGGGGAGCGAAAGCATATGGATGGTATCTGCCAGCCTAACTTTAGTAATCCCCATTTTATCAATCGCCTGATTTAACAAGCCAATAGCGGGATGATCGCCATCCAAAGACAAATCTCTCCAACTTTTAGGATGATTGATTCCATCCCTGATATCGGTAATATGTTCAGCAATGGAATGAGCTGCACTATTAGCAGGATCGGCCTTGAACTCAAAATCAAACTCTTGGCCTAAACAAGAATGAGGCAGTAAAGACCAGCAAAATGCGATGAATCCGATTATAAAGATTGATTTATATAACTTCATCAGTTGTTTCCTAATATTAATTTTCATTATTCATTCCCTATTTAATCAAGACCATCTTTCTGGTATGTACTTTTCGGTCCACAATTAATCGATAAAAATAGGTACCGCTGGCTAAACGCCGTCCGTCAAAATTAACTTGGTGCCATCCTTCTTTTAGGCTTTCCTTAACCAAAGTCTTTACTCTTCTTCCCAGTACATCAAATACCTCAAGGGTTACGTCACTCTGTTTTTTAATGCCGAACCGAATTGTTGTAGCCGGGTTAAAGGGATTCGGGTAGTTTTGATTCAACGTAATTTTCTGAGGTATCATGCTGTCTTTTACTTTCTCAAGTTCAGCATTCCTTCCGATATATACTTCAAACTGTTTTCTTCCTTCAGCAGACATAAACGGATACGATTCTCCGTTTTCGAGTATTTCGGCTCTGCCTTTTTGAGGTTCTGCCACCATTACTGCGATATTATTATCAAGACCCGATATCTTAGGGGTCCATTTAATGATCTCTTTTCTCTCAGCTTTAATTTCTATCGTATAATGCTTGCGATCCTGATCCAGAACATCCCCAACAGTATGCAGTAATTTTTTTCGGTTAGCTTCCTTCTTATTTACAATTCCAGCGCCAAATTTACTGAGCTTCAACGGGGGCATATATTTTGTATACCCGTCTTGTTTACTCTGTTGCGCATCATATACCAGATGCACATTAGCAGGACGTTCTACCCCCTTCATTTTAACCTCGAATGTAATTTTTGCCGGTCTTGAAGAGAGTTTTTTGCTTTCTGTTTTATCTTCCTGTTCTCTTTTACTAATACTGGTATAAGGAATCTCTAACTCAACTTCATCTCCTTCATCATTATACACATAGTAAGCGAAAAACGGTTTTAACTTGTCGCTCTCATAAAAACTGCCATCATACCCAAAAATGGAGAAGTTTGTTTGGTTAAATTTTTGAACATCTTCCCAATTAACCGCTCGGGTAAAGGGATTACTAATTATACACCAGCCCGGCTGCAGTGTAATGCTGTAGGTATCTTTCTTCGAAATGGGAACAGGTTTTATTTCTCCCCCAACCGTAAGGGCCTTTTTACTAAGCACCCAATACCCTTTTCCTTCCTGAAAGGTTAGCGGATTATTCTTCGAATGTTCAACAAGATAATCTTCTTGTTCTCCATTATCGGAAAATACCTTCCAGTCTTTACCGTATTCGCCTTTAAAAAGATCCTCTACCGGAACATCATCATCACCGGGTAATCCAACCAACCGGTAATCATTAGACTCGAAACTTCGGCTATTACCACCGGAAGAAGACTCATCACCAAAAGTAATCTGATGTTCAGGTACATTCTCATCTTCAGAGGCATGAGTTTTAAACATATATATTGAACTATAAGGACTGGTACTGCCATTACTTTCTACACGTACATGCCAATAATATGGAGTATTAGTAGCAAGCCCTTCCAGACTTAATGTGGTCGATTCTACAACTGTATCCGTTACGATATCTTGTAACTGGTCTTCTGTAGCAATTTTTACGCGAAATGAAGTCTTTTCATATCCGCTTTGCCAAGACAGTTCCGGGGCAATACTAATATCTTTCTCTTGATCAGCCGGGAACGTTAATACCGGAGCTTGGGCAACGGTCATAAAGCTTCTACTGTTCGACCAATTTCCATTTCCGGCACTGTTCCAGGCCCTTACTCGCCAATAATATGTTGAAAAGTCTGAAAGCTGACCATCTAAAATATACTTTTCAGTGTTGATATTTTTCTTTGAAACTACGACGTCTGAAAATTCTGAATCATTCGATATCTGTATTTCATAAGAACTGGCGCCACTCACAGTCTCCCAACTAAGTGTTCCATCGAGAGGAAAACTTCCATGTTGATCTCCCGGAGATTTAAGTGTTACCTTGGCCGGAATAGCGGGTAGTGTTACGAACTGAAAGGTTGAAGACCATTCTCCTTCTCCCCCTGTATTTTTACCGCGAACCCGCCAATAATACGTCGTTTTCCGGTCTAATTGGCTGGTAACACCTATTTCTGTTTTTGTGATATTATTTTGGTCTATGATGATTTCACCCTGTCCAAAAGCACTACCCGTAGCCAGTTGGAACTGATAGTCAGCAGTACGGGCTGCGCTATTCCAGGTCAACGTGGGTTGTAAAGCTATATCCTTGCTTTGATCTGCCGGACTATCCAAAACAACCTTTGCAGGAACTTTAGGAACAGTTGTGAAACTATTTACCGCCGACCAATCTCCATGAACCCCCAAATTTATACCTCGAACACGCCAGAAAAAGGTGGTATTGCGTGCCAAATCAGCAGAAGGCTCAAATTTTGTATCTCCCGAAACGTCAGTATTTATGACAATATCTGCGCTCGCAAAAGAGCTGGTAGTAGCAATTTGGATTTCATACTTCTGCGAAATCAACTCTTTTTGCCATTCAAACAGCGGTCGCACCTTCACATCCGTTAGTGCATCAGCCGGATTTGATAACACAATTTTACCCGGTACTTCTGCCGAGACCTCCAAATTGAAGGTAGTGCTTACTGTTTTGCCTGATTGGTCTTCAGCTGTTACCGTTACGGTATTAGAACCAACATCAACTGCCGTAGCACTACCATTGATAAGGTTTTTAGCAGCATCGAAAGTAAGTCCATCGGGCAAGCCGGCAACCGATAGTGTTAAAGCATCACCGGCATCTACATCATCAAACGCATCGGCAGGTATAGTAAAATTGAAGGATTTGTTTTGCACGGTACTCTGATCAGCGATACCCGCATCAACAACCGGCGCATCATTTACATTTTGTACTGTCAGATCATATGCAGGCAAGTTTGCTGATCCTCCATTGCCATCTGAAACTGTAATGATAATATCCTTATAAACGCCCACATCATCGTTAAGCGGGGTTCCAGAGAGACTTCCGGTTTGTTGGTCGAAGGAAAGCCAGCCTGGCTTATTCTGGATCGTAAATGTAAGATTGTCTCCTTCCTGATCACTGGCTGAAGGAGTAAAGCTGTAAGCAACATCTTCATTAATAGTCTTGGCTGGCGTACCGCTAATAACCGGTTCGTTATTAACAGCAGTGACACTAAGCGTAAACGATGTAGACTGAGACAGTGCCCCATCGGAAACAGCGAGTGTAACAGTTGTACTGCCGTTCTGGTAGGCAGCAGGACTTAGGGTAACCGTGCGATTTCCATCACTACCGCCGAGCGTTATATTGGCATCCGGCAAAAGTGTTTGGTTGGAAGAAGAAGCAGTAATGGTCAGTTCCCCAAAAGTATTGTCAACATCCGATATGGTAAATGAAAGGGCATTTGTAGAACTACCTTCATTAATTGTTTGATCGCTAATAGCAGTTATGGCGGGCGATTCATTAACATCTTTCACCGTAATTGTTATCGCCTGAGTTACAGTCACGATTCCATCATTTGCCTCTGCAGTTACTTCATAGCTATTGTCCGTATTATCGTCAATCGGAGTTTCATAATTGGGCACGTTCTTAAAAGTTATTTCACCATTCTTCGCATCGATGGAGAACAGCCCGGCGTCGGTTCCCGAGAGAGTATAACTGATATTTTGATCTGCCCCATTGCCCTCGCCGTCAGTAGCTTCAACATCGACGACCGTACCGGTATTATTCTCATCAAAATTGATCGTACTATTAGACGTTATGCTTGGTGGGGTATTATCAGTAATGGTTATACGAGTATCGGTACCATCATCCGTTACCACCAATAAGAAGCCTTCAATACCGGACGCATCAACAAAAATATCATCCGCATTTCCAAACCCATCTTGGTTCAAATCAATTTCAAGCTGATCCTTTTTAGTACGGACAGTCGCCGGGTACCCAAAACCTGTTTCCCCTTCTAAGACAACGGTATTTCCATCAGCTGCATCGGTAATAGTATCGCCGTTCAGCTCTTGAGCCGTTCCATGGACCTCATCAGCACCATCTCCAAAAGTGATGGTATCACTGCCTTCACCGGGATTGATAATATCATCACCGGTACCACCTGCGAACTGTTCAGCGGCATTGTTTCCATTGAATGTATCATTCCCTGCTCCCCCATCTACAACCCCGGTAATTGTTCCTGATTCTGCCGTAAAGGTGTCATTACCGTCGCCAAGCTCTACCGCCGTACCGTTACCGCCGGTAAGGTCTCCTCGATTTACAACAGTATGATCTGTACTGCCCAGCTGTAGCGCTACATTATTAGTACTTTCAAGCGTTCCGCCAGATTTATTGGTCAGCGTACCGTTTATAGCACCAACAATTCGAAGTGCATTACCCGAAACAGCTGTTATTGTGCCGGAGTTCGTAACATTTCCATTAATATCGCTTGCGAAGTATCCGCCATAGGTATCACCTGTAATTGTACCACTGTTCGAAAAGATGCCGTTAATTGAGGCCCGGATATCAATACCCGTTGCTGCCCCGGTAATCGTCCCGGTATTGGTAACATCCCCGTCAATGGTGGAGGTCTGATCTATAATTATAGCCTGGTTGGTTGCAGCCCCAAAGTCATTCTTGATAAGCCCGTTATTTTCAAAGCCATTGGTCAGCGTTGTATTTTTCAAGTAAAAAGCCGAAACCGGGTCTACTGAACTACCCTGCCCCTGCTCCAGATCACCGTTATTGATTATTTTTTCAAATGAGCTGCCGTCAGAACTGAAGATATACGCTCCGTTGGTACCGGTACGCGTAACGCCTGATGCAATTTCCACTACCGCATTAACCTGCTGAGACTTGCCGGAAACGAAAATCTGTTCCGTAGATGTTTGCGGTTCTTTAATTCGGATGGTGTCGAGGCTACTGGATTCTACCTGTGCCAACCCTATCGCCTCATATACATCTAACCCACCGCCGTCGGAACGCTCTTCGGCTTCTGATTTACTGTCAAAGGAGTCCTGTGAATCTCCGTCGACCACAAAGGTTTCTGCAAGATCATTCAAGTTCACCGTGACTGACTGCGTAACCGACTGATTGAAAGTATCCGTAGCTTCAACCGTTAATGAGAATGTTTGGGAGCCCTCATAATCCAGATCAGAAGCATCATCAACCGTTAGTTTCCCGTCAATGTCGATGGCAAAAGCGGAACTCCCATCTCCGTTATAATCCTGGTTACCTGAACTAATAGCATAACTCATATTGGCATCTGCAGCTCCGCCATCTCCATCTTTGGCATCACTGTCAGTAATAGCTGTTCCGGATGCCGTATGTTCATCAATGGTTTTTGTAACATTGCCGGAAGTCATAATTGGGGGATTCCCGGCCAGATTTACAGATACCGTAGAGGTAATACTCGAAAGTCCGTCATTATCGGTGAGCGTAACACTTACTTCTCGGCTAAACACGGATACAGGACTTGCGGTATTTTTATACTGTATTGCCCGTAACAATTCTTGTACCCTGGTTAATGTGGCATTCGTGTTTAAGTGGACTATAAGATCATTGCCGTTAGCAATATTATTTGCCAACGTCCCAACCACAGTGCCCCCTACACTTACGTTACTTCCGGCGGTAGTTCCTGATAATGATATAGTTCCACCGGTATCAATCTGCAGCAGATCCTCAGCAGCATCAGCATTTCCAGATACGGTTACAGTCACGTTCCCGCCGTTTAAGCTGGCCGGACTATCAGCATCAGAGAGGGTAACATTCCCGCCGTCATCAAGGGTTACTGCCGAGCCACCGACCTCAAAATCTACGGTATCCCCGTCTAAATTACCTACAACCGGCGGGTTGCCTATAACCATTGAAAAGTCAGCTGTTACATCCTCATCCCCACTGTTACTTGTACCATCAGCGTCATTAAGTGTCAGTGTAAAAGTCTGAGCTCCGGAACCTGCAGCTACTGACCAGTGCAGGTTTTGAATCAGTGTTTGTACCCGGGCATTTGTGGAACCGGAATTTAAATCAATTTGCAGTGTATTACCGCCTTGTCCATCGTTTATGGCATGAACAGTTCCAATCGATGTTGCTCCCACTAAAATGGTTTCACCTGCAGCTATGGTTGCATCACCTCCAGATATTGCATTGGTCCCATCAACAGAAAAGTCACCGTTTGCCGTATTATTAGCCCCTTTATCCGTGATGATCAGAAATCCACCGTTATAATTCTGGGAATCAATATTGGATACCGTGGCATCCTCTCCATCATCTATATGAACAGCATTGCCGCCTGCCTGTACCCCCGTATTATTACCGTCAAGATTGGCTAAAACCGGAGCATCATTAACTGCTGTTAAACTTACGGTAGAACTAAGTGAAAGCGCCGCTGTGTCATCACCCCCGTTGGCCGTTCCTCCGCTGTCAATAATCTCTGTAATCGTAACTACACGGCTTGATCCTGTTGTGGGATCATCTGAAGCATTCCGATAAGCCAAGTTATCCACCAGGGTTTGTAGCTGACTTGCACTCAGCGCAGCTCCATTAAAGCTTACTGTAGCGGTGGAGGCACTCACACTTACACTTGTGCTTAGCGAGTTAGTAGCCGTAGTAACCGAATTGCCATCAGTTAAAGAGATATCACTGCCATCGAATCGCAGAATCTCATCAGTCCCGTCAGCTATATTAGATACCGTAAGAGTAAATTCGGTAAGTGTCTGCCCCGATTCAATCGCAGAAGCAGTAATACTGTTAAAAAGATTAGTTCCCGGGGTTCCTGCTCCTTCTATAAAGGTTGGATCTGTGCCCGTAGCAGTGAGGGTTGGCTCATCATTAATTCCATCTATATCAAGGTTCACCGTTCCCAGGGAAATATCACCGGAGATCCCGTCATCAGCTTCTACACTGATGGTAGCCGCATCATCACCAAATGCATCTGTATCACCGGTGTATTTGATGTTCGTACTGGTGCCCAGATACGTATTAATATCTCCGGGAGCACCGGCCAACGTAATTTTAGTGGCACTCACCTTAGTTTCGGTTACCCCGGATCCTACCCCCGATCCATCGACAGGACTGCTAAAAGTACCCGCTGAGGCGGTCAAGGTAATCGTCAGATTATCCCCCTCCACATCTGCGAAGGTCGCAGTAGACAGATCAACATTGCTTTCGGTGTCCTCAGTAACCGTTACATCACTAGGCAACCCGGTCAATGTAGGAGGATCATTGACCGCAGTAATATCAATATTCACACTTCCAAAGGTCACATCACCCGATCCGTTTCCATCGTTAGCCTCTACACTGATAGTGGCAGCATCATTGCCATTCACATCACTGTCACCGGTATATTTCAAATTCGTATCAGTATCCAGGTAGGTGTTAATATCTGCTGGAGTACCGGCCAACGTAATAGTTGTGGAATTAACCAGGTTTTCCGTAATACCTGCCCCATCGACCGGAGAACTAAATGTCCCTGCCGAAGCAGTTAAGGTAACGGTGATATTATCCCCGTCCACATCACTAAACGAAGCGAGCGATAAGTCCACATTGCTTTCGGTGTCTTCGGTTACGGTAATATCTGATGGGAGACCACTAAGGGTTGGGTTATCATTCACACCGGTGATATCAATATTGACTGTACCAAGGCTTACATCCCCCGAGCCGTTGCCGTCATTAGCTTCCACAGTAATCGTGGCAGCATTGTCTCCGCTCACATTGGAGGCCCCGGTGTATTTAATATTCGTATTAGTATCTAAATAGGTATTGAGATCGCCCGGAGATCCGGCCAAAGTTATTTCTGTAGAACTTACCAATGTTTCAGTTACCCCGGATCCTACCCCCGAACCATCGGCAGGGGTGCTGAAAGTACCCGCTGAGGCAGTCAAGGTAATCGTCAGATTATCCCCCTCCACATCTGCGAAGGTCGCAGTAGACAGATCAACATTGCTTTCGGTATCCTCGGTAATGCTGACGTCCGAGGTGAGCCCTGTAAGAGTAGGACTGTCATTCACGGCCGTGATATCTAGGTTGAGGCTACCAAAAGATACATCGCCCGAACCATTCCCGTCATTAGCTTCCACGCTGATGGTGGCAGCATTGTCTCCGTTTACATCTGCATTACCGGTGTACTTAATATTTGTGTTGGTGTCTAAATAGGTATTGATATCCCCGACAGCACCTGCTAAGGTAATCTCGGTAGCACTCAGCTTGGTTTCCGTCACCCCGCTTCCAACTCCTGATCCATCGGCCGGGCTACTAAAAGTGCCTGCTGAAGCCGTCAGCGTAATGGTAATATTATCCCCGTCTACATCCCCAAATACTGATGAAGACAGATCTACATTACTTTCGGTATCTTCGGTAACCGTGACATCTGAAGGGAGTCCCGCTAACGTTGGATTATCATTAACATTGGTAATATCCAGGTTCACTGTGCCCAGATTAACATCCCCCGATCCGTTGCCATCGTTAGCCTCCACGGTAATAGTGGCCGCATCATTACCACTGACATTGCTGGCCCCGGTGTATTTGATGTTCGTATTGGTATCCAGGTAGGTATTGATGTCCCCGGGAGCTCCTGCCAAAGTAATTTCAGTGGCACTAACTAACGTTTCCGTCACACCTGCTCCTACGCCCGACCCATCGGCGGGAGTGCTAAAGGTACCGGCCGAAGCCGTGAACGTAACGGTAATATTATCTCCGTCTGCATCCCCGAATATCGCCGAAGACAGATCTACATCGCTTTCAGTGTCTTCAGTAACTGTAACATCTGAAGGGAGTCCCGTTAATGTGGGATCATCATTTACTGTAGCTGTCAACTGTGTACTGTTGGCCGTGGTTAATCCGCCGGAAGAAGCCTGTAAATTAAAATTCTCATCACTTCCTCCCGAAGCAGTATAGGTAAGCTGTAAATCTGAAAACGTGGCTTCCCCGGAAGAGGGCGATATCGAGACCGTAGCACTGCTTCCGTCAGTATCCCCGGTAGCACTCATTACTGCTGAACCGGCTCCATTGACTTCTGCCAGCGTAATATCCGTGCTGTAACCGGTATCAACAACATCATTGGCATCCACGGCCTGTACTACCGGATCTGTCGTTAAATCAGTAGAACTACCGCTTTGAACGGTAGTGGGTGCAGGCTGGGTATTAAAAACCAGTTTGGTAGCCACTACATCCGAAGATACGGCATTGGCATCGACTGTTGATAGATCACTACCCGAACCATCTTCATCGTTGGCGGTGAGAGTAAAGGATTCTTGGTCGGCCGTGGCCGTATAGGCCACATCGGTAAAGGTGGCTACTCCGCTGGTAGCAGTAATATCAATATCCCCGGATAAAGAACCCGCACTGGCTTCTGTCAAGGTTACTGTTTCAGCAAAATCAACATCGGTGTTTCCAAAGGCATCTTGGGCAGTAACCAAGGGTTGGGTACCCAGGGCCGAACCGGAAGTGGAACTGGCCGGTTGGGTCGTAAAAGCCAGTTGGCTGGCTGTAATATCGATGGTGCTGCCGGAGCCGTTAGTCACAGCTGAGGTAGTTCCCATGCTGGTGCCCCCGGAACCGGTAGTCACGTCGGTATCCCCATCAACCGACAAAATAATGGTTCGGTCTTCAGTAAGGCTGCTGTTGTCGTTGTAGTAGGCGTTAATGGTGTAAGTTTCACTCCCCCCATCGGCAATAGAAATGCTAAGGCCGGTAAAGGTAATTTGATCGGCCCCGGCGTCGTAGGTGCCGGTTACATTGGAAGCGTCATTACCATTAAGCCGCCAGGTGACATCGGCTCGCTCGGCATCGGTAGAGGTTCCGGATACATTTACGGTTATCTCTGATACCGTCATAGCCAAGCCGTCGGCGCTACCCCCGTCAGAGAGGATAAAGTCAAAAATATCAATCGCTTCGCCCGAGGTGTCCAGCGTGCTGGCAATACCTACGGGTTCGGAAACACCAGAACCGGCCGTCAGGTTTCCATCGGCGTCATCAGTAACTGGATCGGTACGGTCATAGTAATACAAGGCACCATCGCCAGATGCAAAAGGGTCCGGAATCACCAGGTCTCCCAACGCTCGGTTAGAACCTAACCCAAATGGGTAGTCACTGCCTGAATATGTAAGATCATTGTACACCACCGAGGGGGTTCCAGTTCCATTAGTATATTGGACCACATCGTAATGGTCGTTTGTACCATCATAGGCTGTCGCGAAAAGGTCACCATTGCCATCTGCAGCCAGACCTACATAGTAGTCTCCCTGGTCCACAATTGAAGAAGAATAACCAGGAGCCGTTAATTTGATGATTTTTCCATTAGCCCCATCTAAGTTAAAGTCTGTTAGTACGTATATATTATCGTTCGTATCTATCGTCAACCCTCTAGAGTAGGGTGAATTTAAACCCAAACCGTTATAAATAACACTTGTACTGTATGAATTTGAGACATCGTATTTGACGACTTCATATGTTGAAGAGCCATCATATTGCGCTACAAAAATGTCATCATTGGAATCTATACCCAAAGCGGAATAATAGTCTCCTGAAGCAATTACCGTGGAGGAATAACCATTAGATGCATCTAACGTAATAATTTGCCCATTAGTAGGCCCTCCATCAAAACCATCAAGGAAATATACATCACCGTTAGAAGCAATTTCAATATCAGTGGGGTATGAATTATACGAGAGTCCATTATATAGCACCGTAGAACTAGAGTAGCCGGGAGCATCATATTTCACCACATCATAATGATCATTGGCAGAATCATATTGAAGGGCATAGATATTAGCATCAGCATCAAGGGTAGCTCCAGTAGTAAATTTGCCGGTACTTATGGTGGTTTGGGCAAATGCAGCCTGTATTAATACAGTGGAAATTACGAGCGTTAAAAGTGTAGCTATTCTTTTCATGATGGCTTGATATTATTAAGAGCTGTAGCTCATATGGTTCTGCCTACTTATACAAAGCTATTAGGCCTGACCATTAAAAGTATGCGATATTATTTTTTGCAGATTAGGATTTTATACCAACGTATTTTTGAAAAATTACTGAGACTCATTTGCACCGCAAAAGGCAGTACTTCTTTTTTTGTTGTCTAAACACAAAACAAGGGGTTAAACCACCCTGATGGTACTGCTTTACGAATATCATCAAAAATATGATGGTTATATGCGAGTCGTTTTCCCTTGGCAATAATATTTTTGTTAATAGATCCTGAAGATGAATTCATCTTGGTAATATTGACTTCTGGCAGTGCAAAACCAGAGTCTGGATAAAAATCTCGCTCTCCACGCGGACCTACGATATGTTCTTCTTGCAAGAGGTTTTGGACTTTCCCCCAGTCCCTTTTCTTCATTGAGGGGTAAACTTCTCTGAACATCATTCCCGCTTCGTAGCCAAGTAACGCAAAAATATTTACCGGCTGACCCGTTGTCTGCTGGAATTCCCTTTTAAAAACTTCATTTTCTTTGGTATTTATTGCCGGATCATATAATGAGGAGGAGTAGCATTGGATTTCAAGATCTTTAACATCCTGTAACCACTCCTCATACATCATATGTTCCGCGACAACCAAGGGGACCTCTCCATTTAAGCCTTCTTCAACCCATCGAATCAAAAATTCATTGCCCCCTTCCCCTGAAAATATTGCATGCACGAAAGGAGGAGCTTGATCCTTTATCTTTTTAAATAACGCATTCATATCTAAATCATGGGGATTTTCTTCATCAAACGGAAGTACCGAGAGTAGCAATTCACCCCCGCCGCCCATACTAAATCCTTTTTGAAAGGCACTATGTAAGTGGTATCCCGATTCCAGCAGCGGCATGACCATCATTCCGCCCTCTCCGTATTCAGAGCGGGCCCATTGACCTAGAGCAAACTCTGACTGCCATAACTGATTAGAAGAAAAAAACGTATTGGGGCTCAGGTAATCGAAATAGGGAATATACTCCCCCGAATCGAAGAAAAAGCCCAGCTTGTCACGACTTTCCAGCATGGGTACGATCTCCGGCAGCACCGCATAACTGATTAGTCCGGATAACATATCCACTTGGTCAAAATTAATCAGTTTCCGTACGGCATCTTTCGTTTTTTGCACGCTACCGGTATCGGTATAGTGCGGCACAAATTTTATTTTATCCTGCTTTAACGGGTCCTCTCCCATCCCCAAGAATAAACCGGCCAGTATATGTTGGGAATAGTTGGGATATAGACTTGAATAAGGATTGAGGAACCCAATTTTGATCTGCTGCTGAAACATACCTAGGTAGTTTTTTAAATCTGTATTCAAAAGTTCTGGGAATATCATATCCCCAGAACTGTAATGGTTATATCAGTATTATTAGCTTCTGGAAGGAAATATACCCTGCATACAGAAGATGTAGTTAATAGCCGTTACCGGTTGAAGGATAGAGAACGACTGCCCCCCTCCCGTGTTGGTATTAGTGATGTTACCGGTGACAGCACCTCCGTGTAATGTTGTATCAGCCTTTGAAGAATCAATATATGTGTTAGTAGGATCATTGGCACCGGGCCCACCTGAAGGAATCACACTTTTAGCTAACACTTTATTCGGCCCAGGTACATTGGTGTCCCCTTCTGTTTCACTGCTTGCTGCAACCGAAGCACTTAAGTTTTGTGTAACAGCGTTATGTGTATGACTAGGCATCTCCAATACCGTTAGCGTCATATCTTCTGTTCCTTGGCGTGTACCCTGAGGATAGTGTTTTGTGCCCGGACTTTGCCCATAACCAATGGGGGCTCGTCCTCGCAAATCAGGCAGCGCAAATGTTGTACGACCATCACCGCCATAGATTGTTCCTATTAATGAGAAAACAGCAGTGTATTCAGATATAGCTATTAGCTGACCTCCACATATTGCCCAACCTCTTGGAGCCCACTTTGGTCCCCAACCAATAATTGAAGAAATTAAAAAATCTATCATAATATTTGTTGATTAATAGTTTGAATTCTTTTTTGAAAAAATATTTGACAACCTTGTTCTCACCACGGATAGACAAGGATACCCCCTTTAGCGCTTCTAAAGGAGATTGCTTTGATACACACGTGATGATAAGCTGGAAGTTTGAGCTTTAGCAAGGGGTTCTGTTAATGGCCTTCAGACTTTTCTCCCTCAAGTACGAGGCCAGGCAGACGAACCTTTAACGCCTTCCCATTTACAGCTTTGACATTGACATTACCGTACTCATTAAACGTAATATTAAACTCCCCGTCACCTTCGTACCGGGCGTATATTTCGTCTCCCTGATATTCAAAAAGCACTCCCCAGGTCTCCTTCAGTGACGGATAGCCGGGAAGCTTTTTTTTCGCCAGGTCCAGAATGTTAAAAACCGTATTTCCTTTCCCCTCTATGGTATGCTGGCCTGATATCTTGCCTGTTGAGTGGGTGCCCCCTTTAGCAGAAATCGTTGTTGAGTCAAACTCAATATCTGCCACATAATTATTGGTAATATTTAGTATATACATGTGTTTTATGTTTGGTTAAACAAATAGGTAATAACTGAATTCTCAATAATTGCTGTTAAGTAGGATTATTATCGCTTCCTGTTGTTGGCATAAAAGTCTGTGTTTCGTAAAGATTCATCAACGCATGATCATGTAGTTTTCACTACAAGTCCCTGTTACTCAGTATCTTGATTGTTAGAAAATGAGTATTTCTGTCCCAAATGGTTGTTATGAATAAAAGCAGTTAATGGGTTTAGCATGCACTCAATCAGCTTTTAACGGATTATTTATGGGAATCCGACGTTTTATATTCTCAGATAAAAGTGAAAAAATACACACCTTACGAAATAGAAATGGCTATAGAAACTCGATGAAAACAAGCCAAACAAAAACCAACGGACCAATCCTGACTACAAAACTCTGTCTGTTAGCAATGTACTATTTTTTTTGATAGTTCATCATTAAATATCATTTAAAATATTTTCTCCAATCCGTCCTGTTCCGCAACACCGAGAATCCAAATCTCACAATCCCATATCCCACAGCCTCAACACTCACAGTCTCACAATCTTAAAAATCTCTATACCCATCATATCGATAATATTTAGGACGACTATCCAATCGAACATGCAGCCAGCACACCCCGCCCCCAGCTGTATTCAACCAAATAGGCTCGTCTGAAATTTCTTCTTCTGTAACCTCCCCTACTATTTTCCAAAAATTGTGTTGTTGATCCATTGGAGCCTGTTCGGTAAAAACTCCGATATGAGAATAATTGAGATTCTCCCCTATTGGTTCAGGAGCAATCAACTTGGCATCACCGCCCAAATTATCGAAAACCGTGATCCCCTCGCGGGCATAGGTCTCATTAAAATAAGAACGGAACGGTCCCGGGTTCGGGGGCAAGTCAATGCTCTGGCTGTTCGTAATAACGAACTCAAATAGGTGTCCAATGGTATTTCTAGTTACAGCCGGAGTTTCCCAATGATAAGCTCGAAAGGGAACTTCTGATAAAAGCTTGATAAAGAAGATGCGGAAAGTCTCCGATTGGCGTAACAAGCTCAAAAAACCTCTATACCTCAAAGGCTTTTGCCTCTTAAAAAGTACATATCTTATTGAATCTTTCTTCTCAAGCTCGGTCTGTCGGGCTCGATACATATAACTACTATAAATACGTTTTATATACGTGAAATATTAATACTACGGATCATAAAACACGTTTTCCAACCCTATTTATTATTCTGTATTTACGATACAACACCTTATTGGATTTTATCTCCTGAAAACCCAATCCATTTTGTTATTTTAGGAGCTATACTATTATTTTCGACGTCTGAAAATTAACCGCGAAATTATTATTCATGTCAAAACGTACTCTTGTTACTTCTGCTCTACCTTATGCTAACGGCCCCATTCATTTAGGTCATCTTGCTGGGGCCTATTTGCCAGCTGACTTATATGTCCGCTATAAACGCCTTATGGGTGAAGATATCATTCACATCTGCGGTTCAGACGAGCACGGCGTGCCAATTACCATAGCAGCAGAGAAGGATGATGTAAGCCCACAGGATATTGTAGATGAGTACCACAACAGAAATAAAAAAATATTTAAAGAGTTTGGTATTGATTTCGACTACTATGGACGAACCAGCTCTGAAGTTCACCACGAGACTTCACAGGCTTTCTTCAAAAAACTGTATGAAGATGGCGTTTTTGTCCAAAAAAAGCAGAAACAACTTTATGATCCCAAAGCCGAGATGTTTCTTCCGGATCGTTATGTAAAAGGCACCTGTCCAAGTTGTGGGTATAATGAAGCGTACGGAGATCAATGCGAGAGTTGCGGTAAATCACTCTCACCTACCGACCTTATCAATCCCAAGAGTGCCATTACCGGAGACACCCCCGAAACTAAAGAAACAGAACATTGGTATCTGCCCCTCGGCGATTTCCAAGAAGATCTCGAAAAATGGATTGAAACTCGTGAAAACTGGAAGCCTAATGTGGCAGGACAAGTAAAGAGCTGGCTCAATGACGGACTGGCAGACCGGGCGGTTACCCGTGATCTAACCTGGGGAGTTCCTGTCCCCGTTGAAGGCGGAGAAGGGAAAGTACTTTATGTATGGTTCGATGCCCCTATCGGTTATATATCAGCCACTAAAGAATGGGCACAAGAAAAAGGTGACCCCGAACGCTGGAAAACTTATTGGAAAGATGAAGAGACCGACCTCATCCATTTTATAGGTAAAGATAATATTGTATTTCACTGCATCATGTTCCCCGCTACACTTATGGCACACGGAGACTATATATTGCCTAAAAATGTACCGGCTAATGAATTTCTAAACCTGGAAGGCAAAAAACTTTCTACCTCACGTGGCTGGGCAGTTTGGTTAGATGAATATCTCAAAGATTTTGATGCGGATCTGCTCCGTTATGTATTAGGCACCACCCTACCAGAAACAAAAGATTCCGATTTTTCATGGGAAGATTTCCAGAATAAAGTAAACAGCGAACTAGCTGATATATTGGGTAATTTCGTTTACCGCACTACCTCATTCACAGAAAACTATTTTGATGGTAAAGTGCCAGAACTTATTAATCCCACCGAAAAGGATATGCAGATCCTTACTCAGATTAATAAGCAAAAAGATAAGATCACTGAAGCCTATGAATCGTTTAAACTGCGAGAAGCCATTGCCGAAACGATGAACCTGGCGCGTATTGGAAATAAATACTTTACCGAAATGGAACCATGGCAATCGCGTAAAGATGATATGCAAACCTGCGGAAATACCTTGCACGTGTGTCTTCAGATCACCGCTGCGTTGAGTATTCTGTTCGATCCCATCCTACCAAACAAAATGAAAGAGCTACGGGAAGAACTCAACATGAATCAGAAGCCAAACCTTAATGACATTTCTGGCAGCATCCTACAAAGTGGTTCAAATATTAACAAAGGAGCTATTTTATTTGAAAAAATTGAAGACGAAGAAGTAGAAGCACAACTCCAAAAACTCAAAGAACGCACAATGCAAGATGAAACCGACTCAAAAGATTACAAACCACTAAAAGAGAATATGCAGTTCGATGATTTTATGAAAATGGATTTGCGAGCTGGCAAGATTGTTGAGGCTTCAGCTATTGAAAAAGCGGATAAACTGTTAAAACTTACCATTGACCTCGGATTTGAAACACGCACAGTCGTATCGGGCATCTCTAACGATTTTGACGCCGAAGAAATTATTGGGCAAAAGGTATGTATCGTAGCAAACCTGGCTCCCAAAAAGCTTATGGGGGTTGAAAGCAACGGAATGATACTAATGGGTGAAGAGGAAGATGGATCTTTAAAATTTGTAGAAACCGATGCATCACCAGGTAGCCCAATAACCTAACAGTATCGGTATATCATACTCTGAAGGGGCAAAAGCTAATACTGCAGTTTTTGCCCCTTTTTATACCACAACGATATTATAGGTTCCAAGGATATTAGTAAATTTTCAAAAATTTGATTTGTAAGTGATCTTCTTGCATTACATTTTAAGGCAAAATTATTTACAACTAGTGTGCAGTACTTGCTAATAAAAATTAACGGTGAATAACTTTGGCTCAGACAGATACATCATCTCGGGGTAACTGGAATTCGAAAGTAGGGTTTATACTGGCAGCAGCAGGGTCTGCTGTTGGTCTTGGTAATATTTGGCGATTCCCAACAGAGGTGGCCTCTAATGGCGGGGGAGCTTTTCTTCTTATCTATCTAATCTGCTGTTTTGCTATTGGGTTTCCCGTGATGGTGGCAGAATTGAGCATTGGCCGTAATACAGACCGTAATCCTGTTGGAGCCTTCAAGGCATTAAGCTCCAACAAGTTTTATCCCCTTATCGGTTTCTGGGGGGTCCTCTGTGGAGTTATGATACTCTCCTTCTACACCGTTGTTGCCGGTTGGACCTTCAGTTATGTTTTTGAAGAGATCTTCTTTTTTATGGGGCTCGATAGTTGGGCTAATTATTTTGCTGAAGTTTCAAATGGAGTAAAAAATGGCATCTTTTCCACCATATTTATGGGTGCCACAGTATCTATCATCTTGGGTGGTGTAAGTGATGGTATTGAACGGGCAACTAAATTTATGATGCCGGTGCTTATCGGTATTCTAATGATTATGATAGGATACGTTTCCTTTCAACCAGGGGCTGCCACCGGTTTTGCTCAATACTTAAAGCCCGATTTTTCTCAAATTTCTGCCCCGCTTATTTTTAGTGCCATGGGGCAAGCCTTCTTTTCCCTCTCTTTGGGGATGGGAGCTCTTATCACCTATGGTTCCTACCTAAGTAAAAAAGAAAATATCCCAGAGGCAGCCGCTTATGTAACCTTGGCCGACGTTGGCATCGCCTTCTTAGCCGGATTGCTCATTATGCCGGCTATGTATATGGCCGATTCCTTTGGAGTTAGTATTTTCAGTGAATCAGGCGAACTTCTGGCCAGCACAGACCTCATTTTTCAGGTATTACCTGCCCTCTTCCATAGTTTAAGTACTACAGCAGGTGCTATCTTTGGTGTAAGCTTTTTCTTATTGCTTTCAATGGCGGCTTTAACTTCTACTATTTCGTTACTTGAAGTACCTACCTCCTATGTTATTGATGAGTACAATATTAAACGCAAAAAAGCTGCTACGATGATTGGAGGTGGAATATTAATCATCTCACTTATCATCTCATTTGATGTCTCATTAATAGGTACAATCGACTTCATCTTTAGTACCGTTGGCCTGCCACTCGGTGGTTTCCTTATCTGTTACTTCCTTGGTTATGTATGGACCGTTGAAAATGCCCTTGAAGAACTTGAACACGGCTACCCAGCTCTTGACAGCTCAATTTTTAAGGCAATATGGCCAATTTTTATTAAGTTTCTAGCACCGCTCGCAATTTTATATAACCTATTAGAAGCAATAGGGCTTATATCGTACATAGAACAACTATTTTAGTGCTTGTTATCCTTCATGCGACGTGGTATTTTTGTGCCACTAAATTTGAAGAATGATAAAACAGATTTATGGCAAAAGTTTCGACCTCAAATTTCCGAACAGGAATGGTTATAAAAATCGATAATGAATTGTATTCCATTGTCGATTATCAACATGTAAAGCCGGGTAAGGGTGGCGCATTCCTTCGCACAAAGTTAAAAGGAGTCGTCAGCGACAAAAATATCGAAAAGAAGTTTCGATCCGGTGAAGATGTTGAAGAAGTACGAGTAGAACACCAACCCTACCAGTTTTTATACAGGGATGGAAATCTCTATTACTTTATGCATCAGGAAACTTATAGACAGATTCCTGTTGAAGAAGAAAATATCAACAAAGCAGAATTTATTGCAGAAGGACAAGTTTGCACCCTGGTGGTAGATGTAGATAATGAAAAGGTTCTCTACGCTCATCCTCCAGATCAATTAGTAGCAAAGGTAGCAGATACTCGTCCAGGTTTGAAAGGGGATACTGCTCAAGGTGGTAGTAAGCCGGCAACTCTGGAATCCGGTGCTACCATTCAAGTACCACTATTTATTGATGAAGGCGAAGAAATCAAAGTAGATACTCGCACTTCCGAATATATTGAACGTGTAACGTAAACTAATTTTATACCATGGATTTAAAAGTCATTGAAAATCTACTTGACCTCATTGCTGAAAGTGAAGTCAATGAAGTGTCAATTGAAGAAGGAGATTTTAAAATTAAGGTTAAAAAGAAACCTGATGTTAAAGAAACATCAGCACCGCAGATGCCGGTACAATACCAGATGCCTGCTCAACCACAACAGGCTCAGGCTCAACCCCAGCCGGCTCAACAACAGCCGCAACAGGCAGAACAGGCTTCCTCAGCTGAAGAGTCAGGTGGTGGCGTTTCCGGTGAAGAGGTTACTTCTCCCATTGTAGGGACTTTCTATCGTGCTCCTTCTCCCGATGATGATCCTTTTGTATCGGTGGGCGACAATGTTGAGAAAGGCGAAACGCTCTGTATTGTTGAAGCAATGAAGATTATGAATGAAATTGAATCTGAACATTCCGGTGAAGTGAAAAAGATCCTCGTAGAGGATGGCGAACCGGTTGAATACGACCAACCTTTATTTATCATCGGATAAATCAGAAAAAATATAATTCATGTTTAACAAAATTCTTATCGCCAATCGCGGCGAAATTGCGCTTAGAATTATTCGTACATGTAAGGAAATGGGAATCAACACGGTTGCCGTGTACTCCACAGCTGATGAAGACAGCCTCCCAGTTAAATTTGCTGATGAGGCCGTATGTATCGGTCCTCCTCCAAGTTCTGAAAGCTATCTTAAAATTCCCCGGTTGTTGGCAGCTGCTGAAATAACCAATGCCGAAGCTATTCACCCGGGCTATGGGTTCCTTTCAGAGAAAGCAGAATTTTCCCGTATCTGCGCAGAACACGATATTAAATTTATTGGTCCGTCGGCCGACAGTATTGCTCGCATGGGTAATAAAACGATGGCCAAAGAAACCATGATCGAAAGTGGCGTACCAGTGGTACCCGGCAGTGATGGCGTGGTTGAAACCTACGAAGACGCCCAAAAAGTTTGTGAAGATATCGGCTATCCTGTTATCGTAAAAGCTTCTTCCGGCGGTGGCGGTCGCGGTATGCGTATCGTCCATGAGCCAGAAAACCTGCAAAAGTCTTTTAGTATGTGTAAGACAGAAGCAGAATCGGCTTTTGATGACCCAGATGTCTATATCGAGAAGTTTGTAGAGGATCCACACCACGTGGAGATACAGGTACTTGGAGATCAGCATGGAAATATTATTCATTTGGGAGAACGAGACTGTTCTCTGCAACGTCGCCATCAAAAGATATTAGAAGAAGCGCCCTCCCCTCTCATGACACCAGAACTTCGTGAAAAGATGGGACAAGCTGCTATTAATGCTTCAAAAGCGGTAGATTATGAAGGGGCTGGAACAGTAGAATTTCTCGTCGATAAAGACAGAAACTTCTACTTTATGGAGATGAATACTCGTATTCAGGTTGAACACCCGGTTACCGAAGAAGTTACCAATTATGATCTGGTAGCAGAACAGATTAAAGCTGCTGCTGGAAAAGAATTGGAGCAGAAGGAACTGAAAATGCGGGGCCATGCTATTGAATGTCGTATTAACGCAGAAGATCCGGAACACAATTTCCGACCTTCAGCAGGAAAAATTGAGGTCTTTCATACCCCTGGTGGACATAGCGTACGGGTTGATACGCATGCATATGCAGGATATCGTATCCCGCCTCATTACGACTCAATGATTGCCAAACTTATTGTTAGTGCGCCTACACGTGAAGATGCTATAAAACGCATGAAGCGATCACTTGAAGAATTTATTGTAGAGGGCATTAAAACAACTATCCCCTATCACATTCAACTTATGGATGACGAAAATTTCAAGAAAGGTACATTTAATACAAAGTATCTCTCAGAATTTACATTTAATCCGGAAAAATAGATTAACGAAATTATGAGCTATCCCAGCGATCTGAAATATACTAAAGAACACGAATGGATCCGAGACAATGGCGATGGAACAGCAACTATTGGCGTAACTGACTTTGCCCAAAGTGAGCTCGGTGATATCGTATTTGTTGAAATTGAACCGGAAGGTTTTGAGTTTGACAAAGATGAAGTTTTCGGGACTGTTGAAGCCGTAAAAACGGTATCTGAGCTATATGCTCCCGTTTCAGGCGAAGTAGCGGAAGTCAACGAAGAACTTGAAATGGAACCTGAACTCGTTAATGACGATCCCTACGGCGACGGCTGGATGGCTAAAATAAAGGTCGAGGATGCTTCACAGCTTGATGAGTTAATGTCCGCGGATGAATACAAAGAAATCGTAGCTTAAATTCACACATGGCATCCGTTAGATCGGATGCCTTTTTCTTTTATACCTCTCTATTTTTTATGCAACATCGACCAGAAGATTGGATCCTTATTTTAGACTTTGGCTCTCAATATACCCAACTTATTGCACGCAGAGTCAGAGAGTTTAATGTTTACTGCGAAATCCATCCTTTCAATAAAGATCTGGATACTTTTTCAGACAATCCCCCAAAAGGTATTATTTTGTCAGGCGGCCCCAGCAGTGTTAATGACGAAGGAGCTCCGGAACTCAACACCGATATTTTTGAATGGGATGTACCTGTTCTAGGAATCTGTTATGGACTCCAAATATTAGCTCATAATATCATTCCGGGTAGCGTTGAAAAAGCAGAACGTCGCGAATTTGGACGTTCAGACCTCATCATTGATGACCAAAGTGACTTATTTAAAAACATCCCTCAAGAATCGGTAGTTTGGATGAGTCACGGCGACCATATACAAGAACTTCCATCGCAATATGAAATTATCGGTCATACCGATAATGCCAATGTAGCTGCAGTAAGACATACCGATAAGCCTATTTTTGGGGTCCAGTTTCACCCCGAAGTAGTTCATACCGTATATGGAAAGCAGATTCTGGGTAATTTTGTGTCTGACATTTGTGAGCTTGAAGGCAACTGGACGGCTAAATCATTTATAGAATCCACCATTGAAGAAATTCGTGAAAAAGTAGGTGATGACCGAGTTGTCTGTGGTCTGAGTGGCGGAGTTGATTCTACAGTTGTAGCTACACTCGTTTATGAAGCTATTGGCGATCAACTGCAATGTATATTTGTTGATAACGGCCTGCTACGGAAGAACGAATTTCAGAAAGTATTAGATATTTATGAGGATAAGCTTCATCTTCCGGTGAAAGGAATTGATGCCAGTGAGCAGTTTCTTAAGAATCTGAAAGGCGTTTTTGACCCGGAGAAAAAGCGTAAGATCATCGGTAATACCTTTATTGATGTATTTGATGATGCCATCTCACATGATGATACCTTTAAATATCTTGCCCAAGGAACACTCTATCCGGATGTGATAGAAAGTGTTTCTTTCAAAGGTCCTTCTGCTACAATTAAATCGCACCATAATGTAGGTGGGTTACCAGAGGAGATGAACCTTGATCTCGTGGAGCCGGTTCGAGAACTCTTCAAAGATGAAGTTCGTAATGTAGGTCGTGAATTAGGTATTCCTGATGATTTTATTAAACGCCACCCCTTCCCCGGTCCCGGTTTGGGAATTCGGGTAATATCTGACGTTGATAAATCAAAGCTTGATATGCTTCGCGAGGCTGATGATATCTTTATTAGCGAGCTACGAAAGCAAGATCTTTATGATGAAGTTTGGCAGGCCCTGGTAGCTCTGCTTCCAGTTCAAACCGTTGGCGTTATGGGTGATGAACGCACCTATGAATTCACCGCAGCACTACGTGCTGTAACCAGTGTTGATGGCATGACTGCCGACTGGGCTCACCTCCCGCATCCATTTTTAAGCCACGTTTCAAACAGAATTATCAACGAAGTACCCGGTATTAATCGTGTGGTTTATGACGTTAGTTCTAAGCCACCCTCAACTATTGAGTGGGAATAAACAAGAGAACATTTTTACTTCTTATCAGTTAGTATCAACGAATATAATTCGTTAATTCACCTTTACGCTATATGGAATTTTTATTTAAACTGCAGAATGCTCTCATTAAGAAGACGGTACTGTTACTGATCTCCTCTTTCTTTCTGTTTGCTGGTACCCTGCAGGCTCAATCCTTCGATAAAGGGCTCAAATTATATCAGCAAGGAAAATATAAAGAAGCAGCATCTGTTTTTACACAGATTGATACAGATAAAGGACACCTTTTTTCTGGTAAAGCCTATTTCGGGCTGGGCAAATACCTTACAGCTAAGTCATATTTAGAACAACTTGATTCTGATGATACAGCTGAACTGTATTTAGAGGCCCAATATAACCTGGCACTCGCCGATTTTCAGCTCGGGCAATATGGTAAAGCATTAAATAGGTTATACCTATTAAAAGATCAGGAGCGGAAAACACAGCTAGTTACAGATGCTATTAACTTTTATGACGATATATTGCATTTCTTGACGATGAATCAGCGTAAAAATGCTTTTCAACAGGCAGATGCTCCACAAATTAAATACGACCTGGTAAATGCTGCCTTTGGTGATGTGGACTATTCGATAGCAAAGATGCTGTACAGTCAATTGGTACAAACTAAAATAGATACTACTATCCCTGCCATGCAGAAGTTATCGAAAATGATTCGTGACTCTGTAAGCTATGCAGTTGAAAAATCTTATAACAACAGCCCCACTATTCCCAAAGGCTTAACATATAATATTGGTGCAGCCCTACCGTCATATGATAATGACTCGGCAGATTTTGAAGTTGCTCGAAGCCTATATTTTGGATTTGTTTTAGCAGCAGAAACATTTAACCAACAGCACCCCAATAAAAAAGCATTTATCAGATTCCAAAACACTGCTGCCAATAAAGATACCGCGGCATTTGCGATGAATAATTTTGGATGGAACTTTAACGCAGATGCCATTCTAGGCCCCCTTTTCTCAGAACCTGCAAAAAAGATGGCCGAATATGCAGAACAATACCAAATTCCAATGCTTGCCCCCCTGGCTAATTCCGATGAACTAGATGGTGATAATCCCTATGTGTACCAGGCAAACCCAACTCTTGGTTCCCATGGTAAACAGATGGCTGAATATGCGGTAAATACGCTTAATATGGATACATTAGCTGTAATTGCTGAAAAAAATACCCTTGGGGTAAGTGCGGCTTATGAATTTCGCAATCGTGCAGAACGATTGGGGGCACGGGTCTCCTACTTTTTTATTGAAGACTTTGCCTCTCAAGGTTTTGAGCTCACGGAATACACAAAATATTTTACCGGTGATTCTGTCAAAGTTGATACTCTTGGTTACCACGAGCTTGATGGAATATATGCCCCCTTTACCGGCCAAGCTGCCCCTACTCTTGCAGAACTGCTTTGGGTTGACCTTGAAGGGTTAAGCAGTACTTTGCCCATCCTCGGTTCTCAAGTCTGGGGAGATATAAATGTCCCTAAAGATCAGTTTGATAATAGGAACATTTATTTTACAGAAAGCTTCTATCTCAATAAAAAAAGTCAAAAGGTAGAACAATTTAGCAAACGTTTTGAAGAACGATTCGATATAGAAGCCAATCGTTTTTCTATGATTGGTTACGATGCAGCTGGGTTTGTCTTACGCACATTAAACAGAATAGGTAACCCAGCTCTATTGAAAGATGCTTTAAAAAATCAGCCACTCTACGAGGGGTTGATTAGTAATATTTCTTTTGAAGGAGATCGAGTTAATCAGCAAGTCAAAATATTCACCGTTTCCAAAACAGGAGTACAACCTGTGCTAAAATATCGCTAAAGGTCAATTGAAATCATTCAGAGTTTCTTTTTCGTTGCTCCTTGATACGATACTGTTTCTGAAGCCACTTTCTCCATTCAGCGCTTTTCCGCTTGTGTTCTTCAAAGGTTTTAGAAAATGAATGTGTGCCATCGGGGCTGGCTACCATATATAAATAGTCATGTTTTTCAGGATAAAGTGCTGCTTCAATGGCCCCTGAACTTGGATTGGTTATAGGTCCCGGCGGTAACCCACGATATTGATATGTATTATAGGGATGATCAATCCGATAATCTTCATATAGCAACCTCCGACGCTCTCCTACAGCATAATTGACGGTAGGATCTGCCTGTAACCGCATGCCTCGTTCCAGCCGATTCCAATAGAGACCACTGATAGTAGCCTGCTCAGCTTTCGACTTAGCCTCCCATTCAACTATTGAGGCAAGCGTAACAATTTCGTCAACGGTATAATCCAGTTTTTCAAATTTAGATTTATTGGGTTTTATGACCGCTTTGTCAAATTCACTTAAAATTCGTTTAAAAAACTTACGAGGAGATGCGGTCCAAAACAAAGAATAGGTATTGGGATATAAACGTCCGATAACCCCCCTTGGGGTTAACTTCTGTTTTTCCAATATTGAACTATCTCTAATCACCTTTCTAAATGAAAGGGAATCAAACTGCATATCTTCAGAGACCATAGCAGCAATTTTCCCCACACTTTTACCTGGTAAAATAGTAACAGAGACGGGATCTTGAATGCCACGAGCTAATTTTGAGAGAAATGCATCATAGGTATATTTTTTATCAATCAAATAATGTCCCTCACGAAATCGCTTCCACCCCAAGAGTTCAGCTGCCCAACGAAGTTCTTCTCTATTTTTTACAATCCCTGCTTTAGAAAGGGAATCACTTAATTCTGTCAGATCTGTTTTTTCATGAAGATATAGATGATGGGCAGAATCAGAATATATAGCCTGCTCGTTATGTAATCGAGACCACCGAGACTCTGCCACTAAAAAAGCAGATATAAACAGAACCAAGAGCCCCATAATGAGCTCATCACTGGAAATAGCAGTATTAGAACGGATATTCAACACAGTTTAAATCAAAAAACTAGCGTTCCTGTAATTTAGAAAGCAGTCGTAACATTTCTATATATAGCCACACGAGTGTAATCATAAGCCCAAAGGAAGCATACCATTCAAAGTATTTGGGTGCTTCAGCCTGCACTCCTTTTTCTATCATATCAAAATCGAGCACAAGGTTTAATGCAGCTACTCCTACAATAATCAGGCTAAACCCAATCCCCATTAATCCACTACCGTGAATTAGGCTTATATTAATCCCAAAAAAGCTTAGCACAAAGCTCGCAAGATAAACCAAAAAAATACCTCCGGTGGCAGCTACCACCCCCATCCTGAATCGCTTTGTCACCTGTATAACCCCCGAACGATAGGCCATCAACATAGCTGCAAAAACACCTAACGTCAGCAGTACAGCATTAAAAACAATGCCCCCATAAGCTTGCGAATACATCACAGAAACCGCACCCAGAAATAGCCCTTCCAACGCTGCATAAATCGGGGCTGTTATTGGCGACCACTCTTTTTTAAAAATAGTGACCATGGCCACTATAAAGCCCCCTATAGCTCCGCCCCACATAAATATCGATGTAGGCGTAAACCAGCTAATAGAAGCACCTATTAACAGAATTAGAAAGAGAATACCTGTCTTATTTACTGTGCCTTCCAGGGTCATTCGTTGTTCGGCAGGTCGAGTTTGTCCTACCTCTTGAAAGGTCTTCTCACTTATTGTTGGGTTTCCAGAAATCATACAATATTATTCTTTTTAAAATTTTGAAGATAAATATACCGTCTTCACAGAAGGATTAACAGAATTTTTTATTAAAAAAAATCCAATTAATCTGTAACAATCTTTTTTTTCGCTCGTAATAAGAATCGGAAGAGCAACAATTTGGATGCTTCTATAGCTCCAAATGCCCTAAAGAAAAAGCTCCCAACTTTGAACGGTTGGGAGCTTTTATTATTTATACCCAAAACTGCTTTTTGCCAACAAAAGTTTCCTTTTGATAATTAAAAAGTTGGATTAAAACGGATCCATAAAACAGGAGCTTTGCTCGTGTGGTTGAGATCCCAAGCCAACTCAGCACGTACCAAACTCGATCCTATCCCAATACCTCCATTGTGCATCAATTCTGAGATAGCAAAATCACTAAAACCACTAATTGGACTCTTGGAATCTACAAGCTCCGGGTTGTAATTAATCCATCCGGAATCCAAAAATAAACTCAAATAAAAATCATCAAAATCGATCCATTCTTTAGAATTAAAGTCCGGTTCCCCAAAATGAATTTCAAAATTACTTAAAACCATTTCATTGCCTGCTCCCATAGATTTGTAGGGCAACGCACGCATAGTACCAATACCGCCCAGGTATAATTGTTTAAAACGAGGTGCCTTCCCATTTATCCCAGATACTCTTAACCGATGCTTAATAATACTTCCTGGTTCAAAGTTGAGATACGATATCAGTTCTCCGGTAAACTTTGTATAATCGAATTCTGATGAACCATAACTGGGATCAGTATATTCACTCATTCCATTAAAAGAGAGGGTGAAATGACGTGTTAACAGCAGCTGTTTAGGATTAAATGACGCCGAGACATAAATACTTGATAGGTTAACTCTATCTACCGCTCCACCGTTCTGCATATCCACCGGTGGGTTGTCTCGGTATCGTCCATCTGCTCCAAAAAGTGCCCATCCCGTTTCTTTATTAATGCTATTATATTGATCATCAGCATAAGCAATACCTCCTTCAAAATATTGCCTTGATCGTGCCAATAGGTAGGCACCCCACCCCTGTTGCTTATAATAGTCCAAATAATCGTAGCCTGCAGCAAAAGAGGTTAGCGATGTTTCATTAAGACCTACTCTCCAGCTGTCATTGGTTGTAGTAGCATTATGGTATTCCCCTCCAATGATAATATACTCTCGTCTGCCAATCGTTTTTTCAAGCCCCAGTGAGTATTGCCAATCCCGTTGGCCGGTTGAATATCCAAGCATCCCATGCATCCGGATATTAGGAATATCAAGCCAGTCATCATCATTATACCATTGCATTCGTTCTTCCCGGTATCCCAAAAATAATGAATTAACCCGGTTGAAATGGATCATTGGCAGATGAGGATAAATGGTGTAAAGAGCATTAGAATTAAAGGGACCTGCTTCAAATACCCCTTGAAAGTCTAATCCTTCTTCATTAAGATCTGCAAATCTTTGCATATGCTTATCATCTGTATCATCCTCTTCTTTCTCTGTTCTATTAAAGAATTTTTTAATGGGATCATTAAAATAAGGATCATTTTTAAACGGATCGTGACTATTCGTTGAATCACTCGTTGATTGGGCTTGAACAAAGCCAAAAAATCCAATAATGAAACCAATGATAATGGTAAACCTACGCATTGCAATCCTCACGTTTTATTCATTGAAAAGTCTGTAATTATTACGAGATCAATCAATTAAAAGTTACAGCTATTGTTTTGCTTTCATTACTAATACTGTAATATCATCTTCTTGGTCTTTCGTACCGGACCACCGATCAATTAGATTGGTAATTTCTGAAAGTATATCAGAAGCCGATGACTCAACTTTTTCATTTATCACATTTTTAACGCGATCTAAACCAAGTTGTTGGCGATTTTCATTAAATAGTTCCATCAATCCATCAGACATTAGCACCAACGTATCGCCATTTTTAACCTCAATTGTTTTGTTCTTATAAGGATATTTGACCTTGCTTCCTAGTGGCATCCCTTTCAACAGAATTTCCTTAATTTCGTTACTTTCACTGCAATACCATAAACAGGGTGGCATACCTGCAGAACAAATATCGACGTTATGCCCATTGCATTTCATGAGCATTAGTCCCATATACATCATATGCAAATCCATATTTCGAATACCGGATGACATGCGTTGAATAATTCCTAAGTTATCATGGTCAGTAGCAAGCGTATGAAAATAGCTTTTGGCTGTTGCTACCATGATGCCTGCTTTCATTCCGTGTCCCGTGGCATCTCCCACAGCCACTGTTAGTGTACCATTGTTAGATATATTAAAATCGTAGTAATCACCTCCTACCTCCTGTGCTGTTTCCATAAATACAGCAATATCCCATTTATCGGTCTGGGGAATCTGTTTGGGAAGCATTGAAAGCTGAAGGGTTCGCGCTTTTTCTAATTCCTGAGATTTGCGTTCATTTTCTGCTTCAAGTAACTTCCGTTCAAGTTCTTTCTGCTTATTTATCCGTTCTTGTTCCAAGGATTTTTCAGAAAGACGACGTACTTCTGCCAGTTTATGTTTGAGGCGCTTTTGCGTTTGTGCAAAATCACGAGACAAATATATCGACATTGACAAAATCAGCACAGAAGCACCCATTAAGTTCCCCCATATCGGTTCACCATTCAGAATTTCAAGGTTTGACAAGACCGTATAAAAAATACCTCCTGCAAATCCGGCAAGACCTCCGCCAATAATTAATACTCCTTTTTTGTATGTAGAAAAAAGTCGAAATAACACCCTGCTTATCTCCACTAATGTTACTAAGACAAATAGCTCACGAATAAGACTCACTTCTCCAACATTAAACCATGTAGCACCCGCCAGTATTAATCCTACTCCTAAAAAAGGCCAGAACTGCCTTGGAGTTTCAGAAGATAACAGGCTATACGAAAATCGTAGTGCATAAATCACCGATAGTAACCATGACATAAGAGAAAAACGGAAAAGAGTAATTGCCATTAACGGTGACTCTGAAAAATTACTCTCTACGACAGAATAGGTTAAGGCTGCAAGAAAAAAAGTAAACACAGCAAAGTATAAATTCTTTTTTTCTGAAGGATAAAAAACGAAAAGTAGGAAATGGATTATTGTAAATGCTATTAGTCCCCCGGCAAAAAACAGCTGCCACCATGGAGATCCCGTCGTATCTTCAACAGTTGAATTAATGGCATGCTGCAAATCACCAAATAAAAAGCGGAAACCTGCAGTACTATTGTACTCTTCAAATGTTGAAGCATCATAATTTGCAAAGCGTACCGCCAGTACATGATGTGCTGTATCTTGTATAATTAGTGGCCGTGGATTGTTATCTCTTTTGGGTATATTATTTTCTTTAAATGAAGATACCTCACCAATCTCATAGAGTAGTTTCCCATCTAGATAAATCTCTGAAGCCCCATTATGCTGCTCCATAATCAGCGCCAATGGATAGTTAACCAATGTACTGTCTACCTTGAAATGGAAGCGGAACCATCCAATTCCCTCCCAATTAATAAAACTGAGTTCGGAAGATCCCAAATAAGTACTACTTCTCTGCCAAGTAGTGTCAGTAATTGATGGTGAGGCCCATTGTTCATTATCACCGGGTTTGAATAGCCAGGTATCAGTGATATAGATTATCTTTTCATTGGGACTTATATCAGATCTGCTGATACTAACAATATTATTCCTTAGTTGAGCATCAGATGCTTGTGGAGAGACAATTAGAAACACCGATAGTAATATCAGCCCAAAAGTGTATATGTTTATATGTGGATATAATCCCCTCAAAAGAGCGCCCAAGCTATTTTATTTTCAGAGTTACATTTCCTGTTCTGGCTCGAAGATCTATCGGTGGCCCAGATCCTTTATATTCCCCTATAATACTGGCACCCCGTACTCGTCCATCAACCTTTTCAGCTTCAAGAAATCGTACTCTGCTGCCCTGCAATGTTAGCTCATAGCCTGCTCGGTCCGGCAATTCAACATCTACATCTCCGTCTGATGTTTCTAGTTTAATTCCTTGGCCTACTTGTATAAACTTAGCTCTAATATCACCATGTTCAACACGGGCAAGCATTGTTCCGGAAATACGCTCAGACCAAATACGTCCCTCTTTGGTCCGCAGGCGAAATTCCCCGCTACTCCGATCTATAGTAATATTTCCATCTTCTGACTGTGCAAAAATAGTACCCTGACTATCTTTAATTTCAATATTTCCCGCAGAGGTGAATCCTTTGAATTGACCTCTCACGTCTGTAACGCTTATGTGCCCCCCTCCCGTCTTTACCATCTGTCGCCCATGCATTTTAGCCAAAGAAATATCACCGGAAAGTGTTTTCAATTCAGATGACATCGCTTCTGGCACATAAATTTTAAATGAAAAACTGACACTGCCACTAAAAAGTCCGGTATCTCTCTTCTTTCGTTCAACGGAGGCGATAATCTCTTTATCTCGTTTCAACATTGTAATTCTGAAATTGTCAAGGTTGTTAGCATTAGACCAGAAAGAGAATCCGCGATCCACGTAAAGCTCTACTTTTACTTTATTGGACAAAGAGGATGGTAAAACATCGATATTTCCATTGGCAGTAAAAGTCTTTAGCACCCCAGCTCCTTGAATGGAAAACTCTTTCGTTAAGTAAGGTTTACCAGTGTGTTCCCATCTATTCTCTGTGGCAGCAACTGAATCTACTCCCCCACCGGTAAATGAAAAAGCCGACACTGCAAAAAAGAGATAAATGCCGAGCATGCAACCTAGCCGCACTATAAATGTAGTAATGATATTCAACACAACTATTCTCCAAAATTTTATATTGAAGTCTCTAAACCTTACGGACACCATAAGTGTATGTTACAACTTAAAATATAAAGTGTTACTCATTTACGAATGGGGGATATCAACTACAGAAATATTTCTAAAGAGGCAACCCTTTACCTGCAAATATTGTACAGTTTAGTAGAGGTGAGTTATATGACTTTAATTTCAATGAATAGCCGCTTTGATTAAAGAGATTATAAAAGGATGCCGAAAACGGCGCCGTGAAAGTCAAAAAAAGCTCTACAAGATGTTCTATGCCTATGGTATGAGCATAACACTGCGGTATGCGGATTCACGGCAACAAGCTACTGAGATACTCAATGATTCCTTTATGAAAGTCTTTGACAATATCAATTCATATGATATAGAACGACCATTTAAACCTTGGTTGCGCAGGATCATAGTAAATACATCAATCAATCACTACCATAAACACAAAAAAGAGCATCAATTAGTAGAACTGAACATCGAAAAAGATAAGGTGAGCCAGAAACAAGAAATATTAAGCGGTATATCCTACAATGAAATTGTAGACATGGTGCAACAGCTTTCTCCTGCATATCGAACGGTATTTAACCTGCATGTTATCGAGGGATTTAAACATAAAGAAATTGCCGACCTGTTGGATATTACTGTAGGCACCTCAAAATCTAACTTGTCTAAAGCAAAGAAGAACCTACAGTCGATTGTTGAAAAAAATTTTAGCTAGTGCAGTATTATGAATGAACAAAGCAATAATAGTGATCCTTTAGAGGAATTTTTCAGAAAAAAATCTCAGGAATACGATATTGAATATCGTGAAGAAGACTGGGAAAATATGGAGACGCGCCTCGATAAAGCAGATAAATTTCGCCGACAACGCCGACAAAAATGGTTGGCGGCAGCTGTTATTGCATTACTATTTGCTGTATTAACCTATATCACATATAACCAACAGCTTACGATCAATAAACTAGCTAACCAGCTGGATAGCCAACAACAAATAACAACTGTCCCCCCTTCTGCAAATTCAGCTCCTGAGAAATCTGATGATATTGTATCAAATGATCAACCAAACAACCCAAAATCCGAAGATGCCTCCAAAATTAACAAGCCTCCTGCGATAAATGAAAAGGAGCAAGAAAATCTGCACAATAAAGTGGCTCTTGAAGATAAGCAGGATACTAAAGAAATGGGCCAGCTGAATCTAGAGAAGCTGGTAACTAACAATTTTACAGACAAAAACATGGAGCTTTCTACAAGATTTAATGAGATAGCCTCCACTATCCCAACCATCAAAGCCGTTAACAGATCCACTTGGGCAAAAGCACAAGAAGAAACATCAAACCAGATCAGTGCCACAAGCCTACAGCCCAATCCGCAATTCTCTCGTTTTAGCATCGGTTTTCTATCAGGACCTGATCTAAGTTCGGTGGGTACCTTATCTGACTTTCAAACTCCCGGATACAAACTTGGGTTATCAATTGAATACAAAGTTACACGAAATTTTGCCATCTCCGTTGGTGTTCAGAGAACAAAAGTTCAATACCAAGCCAAGGGTGATCAGTATTCGCCACCACCGGGGTACTGGTCGTATGGAAGAGTACCGGATGAAACAATAGGTAGATGTATACTGCTTGATATCCCAATTACTATAAAATATGATTTTATGCATTTTAATCATTCAAGGTTATATGCTTCAGCAGGGCTTTCCTCTTACATCATGCTTGATGAAGACTATCAATTCAATTACCAAAGCTATCATCCTGGTCTAAAAAAACGCTGGCATCAGCGCACCGGAACCTCTCACTGGTTGAGTAATGCCACTCTTTCGGTAGGTTATGAAATTGACATTACACAGGAGTTAAGTTTAAGAGCTACACCATTCGTTAAACTTCCTCTTAAAAAGGTAGGCTGGGGAAATGTTCATCTCTATTCCTTGGGTAGCTTATTTTCAATTAATTATAACATTAAATAATCCCAATCTGTTCTAACAGTAATTACGTAGTACAGTACCAGATGGTACTTTAAAACTCAATTAACAAATATAGGCCTAATATCATGTATTATTCTATCTCTTCATGTAGTAATAAAACAGGTTCCGCAACAATAAATAAGTACTATCTGTCAATAATTGTTTTTTCACTTGGATTTCTTCTACTTTCCTGCAGTAGCTCTACGAGTTCCCAAGATGATAGCGGTGGTGGTGACCCCCCGCCTGAAGACCCAAATCGGCTTGTCAGCTATTCTCAGGATATCCAACCCATTTTTAACGGCAACTGTGCTACTAGTGGGTGTCATGACGCAGGAAGTGTAAGTAGCGGTGTGAACCTAAGCGATTATAATGCAACTATGAATAGTACCGGGAATCAATATGAGAAAAAAATCGTAGATCCGGGGAATCCTAATAACAGTCCATTAGTAGATAAAATTGAAGAAAACCCCGATGAAGGAAGCCGCATGCCTGAAAATGGAAGTGCTCTGGAACAAGCTGAAATTGACTCCATCAAGGCATGGATCGACGATGGCGCACCCGATAATTAACTTTTTGTTATGCATATATCCAACCTCCTTAGTAACAAAGTTAAATATTCATTTGCAGTACTATTGGTACTGTTGTTTATACCAATCAAAAGTATAGGTCAAAGTTACCTAACTAAGTCAGGGCATGTGGAGTTTGACTCTTCTGTGCCCCTCCATTCTTTTACCGGTATTTCTGATCACCTTGTAGGAAAAATAGATCTACAAAGTTCATTAGTCGATTTTTATGTGGATATGCACACTGTTGAAACAGGAATCGGCAAGAGGGATCGAGATATGCTAAAAACACTCGATGCTGAAACCCATCCTTTTGCAGAATTCTATGGCAAACTGATTTCTGACTTTAATCCTCAAAATAATCAGCCCCAAAATGTAACTGTTCAAGGTGAATTTACCGTACATGGTGTTTCAAATACAATAACTATTGATGGCACACTTCAAAAAACTAGTGATGGCCTGCGTTTACAAGCTAACTGGACACTTAATATGAAAGACTATAACATCAAGCCACCAGGTATTCTATTTTACCGAGTGAGCGAGAAAATTGATATACGCATTTCTGCAACTTTACCTCCTAATACAAAAGCCAAATAATATATGCGATTATTTAATACAATAGTTCTATTGCCATTATTTTTACTATTGATATCCGTAAATGGGCAGGCCCAAATGGAACGACAAAGAGCCAATATTACAGAACCGGTTGAAACGTTCTGGACTCCTTCCCTGGTCTCTCTAACGACAACAGAAACATTAGATGCACGCAATCTCAATTCTACCATTATGCATAGTTTTGGTATTGCTACGACCAGGGCAATACAAAATTTCTTTGGCCTTGATAATATTCAGAATGTTCGTTTGGGGCTTGACTATGGAATAACTGATCGTTGGTCTGTGGGCATTGGTCGATCCTCCCGCTTCAATGTAGTTGATATACGCACCAAATATGCGCTGATACAACAAACTACAGATCATTCGAAACCTCTTAGTATCGCTCTCAAAGGTGATCTAGGAATTGTTACCCAAGAAAACAGACAACCCTTAAAAGATGATATTAGTACATTGGCGTCAGCTATTGTTTCTAAGAAATTCAACCAAACTCTTAGTCTGCAATTATCTCCAATGTATGGTTACTATAGTTCTGTTACAGCCAATAAAGAAAACCATCTTTTTTCAGTGGGAGTAGGATCCCGTATCAATCTTACAGAACGGTATACCCTTATTGCAGAATATTATCCAGTAATTGGTAATCGCAATAGTAATACTAATAACGCCTTTTCATTAGGTCTGAATATTCAAACAGGCGGTCACGTCTTTCAACTATTCTTCACCTCCACTCGCTGGCATCTTGAACAATACGTTATAGCTAATAATAGAGATCAATTCTGGGCCGGCGATTTCCGATTTGGGTTCAACGTAAACCGGATATTTGGACTGTAAAATTAATCCAAAAGTGTCATCACATCCTGAGCAACTCCCCGATTATATTCAAAAGCCAAACTTTTGTAATTAATGATATCGACAATTGTACCGATAGCACATAGTCCACCTGTCAATAGATAAAGTATACCCATCCCCACTTGACCTATAACAAAACGATGAACGCCTGCTATCCCAAAGAAACCAACAAGAGCAGTAAATAAAATAATCTGCGGCTCTTTTCTGCGGGCCCGATAAACGCGGGCGAATCGTTGTGCTTTCTCATCATTCATCGACGACATAAGTTTAGCAATATATGCTCCTTCATCCCCCTCTAATTCTGGCAAAAAATCAATCATTCGGGCCATAATCTATGTAGTTTCTTTTTTTATTAGTGATTTTGTTATGGATTAAATATCCAACTCTTCCAACTAAAATAATAATAGCAAATGGGCCTAATATATTTGACTGCATGGCATTACTAATATCTCCGTTAAAAGTATACGCAATAGAATGCCCCAAGCCGTCGCCTGGACAAAAGGTAATGCCAACCTGTTCAAAAAGACATAGGTCTGGTCCGTTTGCAATTTCAGGATCCATAAGAGCGAGCAATATCAATCCGACTGAAAAAGCGGTTATTTCAAAATAATTTCTAAAAAGGTATTTGAGCTGTTCTTTCATAACGTTTATAAACGTACGCTTTTACCTAAATAAAGTTTCAAATTTATTTGCCCAATCTGCGAGGGAAAATATATGAAATGCTAAGGCTCAAACTATTATACCGATAGATTTTACTGGTAGATAAATATCCGTTGAGTGCCAGATCCCAATATTTATTAATCTGTGCAGTAACACTCCCACTGGCAGCTAAAAAAGCCCCATCTCTATTACTATGTTTTCCCAAAATTTCTAAACGACTTGAAAATGAAGGATCACTACGCATATTCTGATAACCAAGCTCTACGCCAGCGCCTTTAACTGCAAGGTTATTAGGTGTATAGTATGGAACCCCGGTCAGGTATCCTATTTTAGCGTCAGCATAAGAAAAATCAACCAGTGGGCGTATTTTTGTCAATCTATTATTATCAAGAACACGATAGTATAGTTTTAATAATCCCTCGTAAGAAAAGTTTTTATCAGTATACCATTTTGCAGTGAGTGAAAGAGCTGTTTGAAAACGATTATCGAACCAATGGTCTTCACGATATAATGTCCCCTCTATTTTGTTGATGTCACCCTGCAACCCAGAATTAGTAAATACCGGCTGTAGTTTAGCCTCAACCGAAGTATAAGTAGAATCTTTAGCAAACCAGTATCCCAACTGTGCTCCAGGCTTCAAGGAATTGTTTTCCGAATAAATACTTCCCCCTAATATTAATTGGCTGCTTTGGTTATTAAAATTTCTTTTATACTTATAATTTACATTATATAAATAATCTATTCTATTACCATTTAATGTATTAGAACTAACATATCGATCATGTATTGATAAGCCGTGCACATATTTTGTCCGATTTCCCCATTCTCCGAAAATACCTAAGGAGCCTGTATTATTTTCAAAATTATCAGAAGTGAATGAAGCTTCTGAACCCACTATCACTCCTTCACTCTTACGATATGTGCTAGTAACTGCCTTTCGCAGGCTATCAGAAAAGAAAGCGGGAAACTTTTTATAGAAAGACTTTTGCTTCTCATATCCCATATAGCCTATTTCATCACGCACTAACTTCTTACTTTCCTTTTCAGCCTCTCCTGTTTCAAAGAGTGGATAAAGCGTTTCATATCCTAAATCCCTGAACTTTGCATAGATCAGTTGTTGACCGATATACGTACGCAGCGAATTGTTCTCCGGATTCTTGTCCAGATACTGCTTACTACGATCAATAAATGCATTATATCGCTGCTGCTGCATCAACCAACCCAACTTAGTCGTTTCAGCAATCTCTTCTGATTTTTTAGCCCAAAGGCCGGCCCGAGTTAATTGATTTTTTTCTGCATATCGATATGCAATCTGATCGGCATATGGTATTATTTGCCTTTCGACGAAGGTTGAATCGGGAAAAGACTGCAGTAAATTAATCGTTTGATCTGCATCCCCATAAAATATTGATTGCTCAATTGCATAACCGTATAACGAATCGGACCGGGGATTTAAATCAATTAGTTCTGAAATATACTTTTTTCGCTTTCCCCAAGTATCTGAGGCTTGCAACAGTGATTTAAGTAGTTCAGGATTATCCGGCGTTAAATTATAGGCTCGCTGTAACCATCGATCCCGAAACTCTTGGTTTGGAACACCAAACTGATTGATTACCATATCCTTGAATTTTAAAATCGATGAATCATGGTATTTTTTCCAGAGCTTTTCTGTAAATCTATATGCACGATCAGGCATATTTTCCCATCCATAGTATTTCAATAGTCGTTCTACATCCTGTGTATACCATTCGCCATTGCTCAGCAGAAGCCGTTCAAGTACAGTAATCGCTAATGGCGTTCTATCAAATTCAATAGCCAGCGACAATACCTTTTCTCGCAATTCTCGGCTATTGTGATTGCTGCTATATGCAGCTAACGCCTTTTCGAGCCGCTTATCTGTCCACTGTTGTGTTCCTTCAACTTCAGATTCCGGAGGATTCATATAATCCTGGTAATCACTTTTCACCTTTGATACAAGCTGCCCCCTTTCTCGCACCTCCTCGCTCTCCAAGACCGGCATTTCCAGGGAATCAGAAGTTGTTTTAAACTGATACAAAGCGCCATCCCATAATGGAGACTGCTCAAACGCAATATCTGATGTCGAAAGCGCTTGTTCTACAACCGGTTGATTCGCTTCGCTTACATAAGTAAACCAATATTTTGATTCATTTTTTGAGTACCGTCTATCCATGGGGACGGTCGAAATTTTAAGTACGTTATCCTCATAACTGTACTTACTGTACGTATTGAGCCATCTTTGTGCAATGGGTGCTGCTTCTTTTACAGCTAGAAAACGTGAAACAGGGTATCGTTCCAAAGTTTCATCCACACGGTTTTTAAAAACCTCATACAAACCAATATCATGTTCGTCATTGCTATGCCAACCTAATCCCCGGGGATTTCTGCTCCTATATTTATCTTGAGAGCGCTGGTGAACCTGGAAAACATCATCAGGGTGAACAAAATGATTCCAGATTCCGGTAAAAAGGAAGAGACTATTTTGATTAAAGTTTGAAGCATTATCGTTCACATACCCACTTGTAATTCGGGGATAATCAAATAACTCTGGAGCATAAGGCTCAGGACCAAATTCACGATCTCCTCCCTCCTCAAAACTACCCAGATAAATAGAACTTATGTACTTAATACTAGGCATGGTTAAAGAAATTGCTTGTATACCTAATGAATCAATATTGTTTGTAGGTGGTACATAGGATACGGGAAAACTCCCCAGATTATCTATTCGCCACCGCTTTTTAACAGCCTGCAGAGAGGCTTGCATAAACTGAATATTACTCCAATCCTTCTTCCAAAGAGAAAAGTGATTGTAGCCGTGCAATCCCAGCTCATGCCGCGAGTCACGAATATCCCGGGCAAGCCAGGCACTAGCATTATATGTTTCCCCATCAAAAGTTATCTTTCCAGACTTCCATTCTTTAAAATCGAAAGGTGGCACCACCACAGCATTATAATTAAAGGCCATAACTGCTGTATAGTCCATATTATAGGTGTTGGCCAGTCTTTTCATATCAGGCCACCAAATTCGAGCAACAAAATCAGCGTGTGTGGTATCATATTCTTCATCCACAGGTTCTAATTTTTCATTATATAGGGGAGCTGGAAAGTCATCCAAAAATATGGTGCTTACATTAGCAACCCGGTATGGGATACCCTCAAGGGCTTTTAATCCTACGGAAAACAGTAATCCGCGATAACTTTTATCGGTCATAACGGTTGTATTGAAATAGATAGAACGCCCCTTTCCTATATCTCTTTGTATGATTGCCGGGTATTCGGAATTTGTGGATGCTGTTGCTAATACCGACTTGTCATCTACAAAATACTCACCACCAAAGCCATTATGAATAAAAGTTGCCCTATTTTGATATTGCTTACCCTTATAATGGGGAAAGACATTTTTCTTAAAGGTAAACCCTTCTGCTGTTTTATTAAGCACCGGATTTTTATTCGGATCTAAACCGGTAAAATACTGGAATCGCTCATCATAAAGGGGCGATAATATTACCAACTGATTTCCTTCAGCCACAAACTCAAGCAACATTTCCACTTCTTTCTCTTTCATCTGCTCTACCCGATCGGTGGAAAAATATATTACCTTAATGGATTTTGGTATTTCCAACTCAGAATCTCCCAGTGTTAAATCATGCGTTTGATATGGGATTTTTGCATACTCCAAAGCCTGTGTGACATTTTCATTAGAAGAAATGGAAGAAGAATCAAACCGATTTTTAACCACCATGACCAGCGGTTTCGATTCCTCAAAGTTTTGTATAGTAACTTGTCGATCCGAAGAACACCCTCCACGACACCCACCAAGAGTGGCAATCACCAAAATAACAGCACACAAATAGAGGTAAAGCCTATTCATTCAAATATCCTGATTCATTACCCGGGAAAATATGAAACAAAATGTCGTCAACTTTTGATTCTGTTGGCCGATTTATGATCTCATAAACAGTGGTCGAAGGTCCATCGTAAAATTTTTTAATATTTCTTTCAGGTAACGCTTTAAAATCTGCTAACCACTGTTCAGCATCACGCATCACCCCTGGAGAATCATACAAAATACCTTGTTGAATATCGCCATATGGGGCTTTTTCGGTAAATACAAAAATCGATGCAGGAGGAACAACATCAACAGATTCTGATGTCAATTGCTGTTGATAAAGAGAATCAATAGCACCGTATTCATCCAAAAAATATTCATAGTCCATATAAAAATGCCTGTTTTGGGCTTGAATACGAAATACTTCTGGCCCCACAGTAGCATATGTATAGGGCAATCGTTCATCTATAACCTGATAGTAGGCCTCAAAAAAACCATCAGGCATCGTTGAAGGTAGCATTCTGCTTACTCGAATACCGCCCTGCATGTAAATTAATCCACCAATAACACCTACTGAAATTACCCACGAGAGTTTAATAACAGTGGCGGATGTAATATCGATCAATCGCTCAGACAACTCAAATAATACTGCTACCAAAAGACTACCAAGAACCCCTATCATCAAAGCATAAAATTCATTGAGCTGGGCAGTATCAAGCCAAAATAGTTCAGAAAAATCCAGTAAAGTGGTATACCGCAATGCAATTAGGATAAAAACGACTACGAATATTAGCTCATCCCGAATAGTTGAGCCTTTATTCAAAACATAATCAATGAGGTAATAGACCAGCAAACCACCTGCAATATATATGTAGTAGAGACTCAACTGTTGAATTGGAAATAATAGTTCCGGGAAATAACTATATGCTTGGATATCATAAAGTTGGGATAATACAAAAGCCTGCATATCGGTATCCTTATAAAACCCATAGATTATAAAGGGTAATAACACTACAACGGCCAAACTAAGTAAGTAAGCCGAAAGTCTTAAGAAAGACTTTAGATATCTTCGTCTCGGCAGACTTAACAATCCCAAAAACAAAAGCGGAAAAAGGATAACAAAAGCCACAAACAGGTTTGTAAATCCGGTTGCTACAAAGCCTGAAAGGATATAAAACCAAGGACTTTTGTACGTTGCTCGTAAATTTCTGATGAAAATAGTTAATGTTGGCAGCGCGAAACAGAGGGCTAAATCGATACTGCTGGCTTCTACCTGTTGGTCCAGGGATATAGGTAAAAATAAGATTGGTACTATAGCATACAGAGACATTCCGACAATTGAAGCAAAAGGATATCGGTTTTTTGTAATATCACGAGATATCCAATACACAATAATACAGAGAAAAAAGCTGGTTAGTGCTCCTAACAGGTGCAGTATCATTTCAGGGCTAATCTGTGTTAGCATACTGAAAATACTTACCAGTGAGTGCATACCTCCTGGTATAGGAGTTTCTGCAAAATACTGCTGTAATCTCAACTTCTTAATACGATCAAGCTGTTCAAACCACCCACGGCTAAATGGAGCAGCATGTTGCAAGGCAGGATACATTCTAATGAGTCCCCCCGTTAAGGCAATACCAAAAACAAGAAACCAGTGACTGCCTTCTTTGGACTCAATAGTAAAAATATTTTTTACCTTCTCTTCAACAGCTTCCCAGTGTGATGTTTCTTCATTTTCAATAATTTTCACTTGTTTAATGAGGGCCTGTAGTTCCCACTGGCGAAGATATTCTCTCACACTCTGGGCATCACTGCGATATATATTAATAATCAGTGGAATTAGCAGTAAGGTTAATCCCAGACTTATAAAGTCGTAGATATGAAGGACAGTAAGGACAAAAACAGTAAATATAATGATACCGCCTAACCCTACCCAAGAATAGATAAGCTTTTCAATATTAGGTAAATTTCTTGTATGGGATAAAAAAAGTGGAGCAATGAAACCAAATAACAACACGAAAGTAATAATAATACGTGCCGCCGCAAATAAGGCATCTACCACATATGGTAACTGAAAAAAAATGTCCACAGATATCAGCTTTAAAGGATAATCATATATTATTGCTGCTTGCTCGAAATCCCTTTTGAAATATCATTTAGCTCTATCGTGCTTATAAAATATGGCATGCCCAAAGTATCTAACCTGTTACGCGCCAATTTTTTAAGACTATAAGTTTTAGCAAAATCAACAATTAAAAACGGCAGATCATATTCTTGTTTTAATTTAATTATTCTATCCACTTTTTCCCGATATGATTCGGTTGACCTGAGATGGTAATCTTTTCGCTTAAAGTTGTAATTAGTAGCTACATCTTCAATTAGTACGGCATCAATATATTTATGAGTTCTATCCAGCATAAACAGCCCAGCATTCTGAACTACTACCGCCTTGGGATAGCGTTCTTTAATACCTGCAATTATTTCGAGCATATACGGTTGCAAATGGCTACGCTCAGTATAGGGTGCTACATTATCAATAGTGTCCAAAAAAAGTCCATCATAACCTTTAGTCATAATGTTTGGTAACACTTTATCCAGCAAGATAGATCGGGTCGTAGAATCTGCTAAATTAAGATATGGGCTATCCCAGTTCTCATTAATACCAATAAAGCCCTGTTCTTCCATAAGAGGGTAATACCATCGAAACTTGTTAACCTCTCCCAGCGAAATGTAACCTAACAAGGTATTATCAGGAGTATTTAAGGTATCAACAGCTGCTTTTGAATAGTTGTCGGGCTCTACAATAAGCAGATCATACTTTGAAGCTACTTTCTCAAGTGAAGATATGCGCTCATAACTTGCGGCGAATGGTTCTACATCAATCTTTTTTACAGATTCAGTAGTATTACACGCATCAATCAAAAGAGATATCGAACAAAAGATTAAAACAACATACCTTATCATACTAGGCATCCTCTCCAAGTTTACAAAGCTCTTTCCAATTCAAATCATTAAGCATTTCGACCGCTGTTGGTATCAAGATCATATCAAACTGAACATCTGCTCTTTCAATAAGCCTTGATGTTAATTCATCTAACCATTCTTTACCATTTTTAGTATCGTTATCTTTACTACTCTCAATAAACTGTGCTACAAACTCAAACAAGCCAACAACTTTTCCGGTCCAAACAATTTCATCACCCTCAATGCCATTCGGGGTTCCAGAGCCATCAACCCATTCATGGTGGGTACGTATGCCTTGTTTTACACTTTCATCTAATGAAAGATTTTTGATCAGTTTATACCCCAGAGTTGGGTGCTCAAGATCAGAGCCAACCGTTCTCTTGTTAGAATTTTGGCGAAGGCTTAAATATCCTATATCGTGTAGCTTAGCCGTAAGTAATACATTCTCTTTTTCGCCTTCTCCCATTCCAAAATAATCCCCAAAAGCGTTACAAAGAGCCATGACCCGATCCGTATGATATGCAGTCTTATCCCTTTTCCGCTCAATCTCTCGTAGCATTTGGTAATACGTTTCAGTAATACGATTGGTAATATGCTTGTTTTGATCCTGATACCGAAGGAGCTGTTGCAGGGTCTCTAAAATCACCTTATAATTTTCTGACGATTTAAAATCTTCTCCTTCTCCCCCATCAACAGTAAGAATCAAAAAAGTACTGGGAGAAAGCGTATTCATTGGTTCAACAACTAACTGACCTTCATCCTCTGTTAGATCCAATTGATCTTTCAAATAAGCAGAAAGGGCGTCAGCATTTTCTTTATCACCATCGAAATATTGAATATTAGCCACGAAATTATCGGCCATATTTGCTTTTGCGACCACCATTGGCTCGCTAAGATCAACCAAGGCTGCCGATTTTGCCATTTTAACCCCCGTAAGATGACCTAGTAACACATTGGCATAACCCGACACTTCAAGCCCCTCAGACTCTAAAGACACGAGTTCTTTTTCTATTCCCTGCCCTGTAACTTCTCTTACATCATCTCGGTCGTCAGACTCGATCAACCAATTAGAAAGAATCCGACCAATAATTGACAGGCGTGGAATAATACCACTAGGATTTTCAACATACGGACCCGTACAGTACATTCCACAGAATTCATCTTCATTGAACAAAGGAATACGATGACAGTGACCTATAGGAAAAGAAGCGCCCCCCATCTCCTTCATTTCCTCATCTATGAGCACTCTCTTTTCCAGATTATCAAGGCGCTGTTCAAATTTTGCTACTTTTTCACTACGCTCACTGCTGCTCAGTTTACTAAGCGAAAATTTACTTTCCAGATTTTCAGTAAAAACAGATCGATACTGAAGTTTTAATTTCCCTTTCTCATCTTTTAGATAAACAAAATGAACAGGAGCATTGTAGAGTATGTCCATCCACTCGGCAACTTCATGAAATTCGGGGCTTGCACTTCTTGATAAGTATTCAGCAGCCAGAGCCCAAAACTCCAATTCATCTTCTAGCTCAAAATCTTCGAGTGAAAAAGCTGAACCCAGTCTCTTGGCAATAGTTTGTACGTAACTTTTAACATCTTTCATAATTTAAGAATTCTAAAATGCAGAATAGTAGTAGTAATCAAGGTTTTGAAAAAATCTTTTAGCTATTAAACCAGAAATAATCGCAAAGCAGATTGAACCACCCAGTAGACCAAACACAGCATATTCAAGAGCAATTATTCGGCTACACAAATAACCAACAAAGATATTTACTACTACCGCTGCTAGTATTGAGCACATTGAATATTTCGGTTTGTGTAAGGTGAAAAAGAATAAAGTATGCAACAAGCCTATATTTAAAAAAACATAGGATATGCTGGCAATCCAGAACACCTTCGTTGTCATGGGGTTAGCAAAGAAATCACGAATTTCAGGGATTTCATTGCCAAAACTTTTTAAACTGATTACGGAGTAATAGGTAAGGGCTATCGAAATTGCACTTACTAGTAACAACAAAATTATTTGTCGAAAATAAAACCTCTTGTAGTATTTATTAAATGATTCTAACTCACTGAATTTAGCCTTTTTCTGTAGAGGCACTAAGAATTTGGAAAATGCCTCAACACTGTACTCCAGCACTGCCACACTGAGAACTAACGTAAGCAGCGCCCAGTCCATCCCTAGCTCATAAGGGGTATTAAACCAAATTATATAGGGCGGTGGCGGTGGACCGGCAGACCATGCCAGAATTCGATCCAAAAATAAAAAAAGGAAATATCCAAATCCATAAATAAAATAGCGGTAGTTAATGTAATAACGGACCTCCGGCTCAGCCAAAGACTGCTCAATATTTTCACTGGGGCCAAATCGTATTTTAAGCTTAAAAAAGAGGTAAGCATATCCGTACAATGTTCCTGTTGTAATTGCCATGGCTAACCATTGGGAAACATATATCCCCATGTTCATAACCTCCATATTAAATAATACGACAAATGTTCCTGCGGCAATAATTACTAGTATCGGAATCTGTTGTTGTAAAGCATATAAAACACCCGATCCCAATAGTAAAAAACTTATTAGAACCATATATACTAACCCCAAAACGATCATAGGCTGTGGATAAAAAGGGATTACCAGGTTAACCATAAAAAAGAGTAGAGCTAAGAGTAATACCGTAGAGACACCCGCACTTACGATCTGTTTGGCAGCTTTAAATGCCAGGTTAAAATTATTATTACTCTTATGTGTTGTTACCGACCTGCCCATTACCTGGATAAATCCCCCGGTAATTACAAAAGCCGTTATAGTTCCAAAAGCTACAACAGTAGCCTGGGCCTCATTAAACTCCAGCCACGCCCATAACGAATATCGGAAAATAATGACGGCTGCAATCTGGCTTAACATCGGAAGTGAAAAAAGCAACCCTTTGCCATAGTAAAAGCAAAAAAACTTTACCTGCTCTAAAAAGCCTGTATTTGTAATTTCGGCAATCTGCTCCCCACTATTGGCTTCCTCACGCTTCCTGGTCTCTTTCTTCAACTGAACATATAGGTCGTCAGCTAAGTCAAAAATTGAATCATAGCCGAAATCTTTTTTAACATCTACTTCCCGAACCCCTAAAGATTCAATAGTTGCTGCCACGGCCCGCCTACTTAAAGGGTTACCAACCAGTTCTCGTACCTCTTCGGTAAGCTCCTCAACGGAATCTATTGTTTTACTTTCAATAACAGGAAGTTCAGACATCTGCCTTCACCTCCTCCATAACTTTTTTTACAGCGGACAATCCTATACCACCCGATTGAGGAATATGTTTCTGCTCATGAAAAGATTGGTATAAATTTCGATAATTATTCACAGATTTCGTGATAGTATATTTTAACAATACTCGTGAACGAGCCTTCTGTCCCAACTCAATACGAAGGTCATCATCTTCCAGAAGTTTTATAACTCCATCTGCTAGTTCCCTGGCATTTCTAGGTTTACATAATATACCACACCCTTCTACAGCTTCTCTAACACCACCAACATCGGTTGCTACTACAGGGCGAGAGCAACTCATCGACTCCAATACTGTATAGGGGAACCCTTCAGATATTGAGCTGAGAATTGATAAATCCCCTTCATTAAATATTTTGCTGGGCGTATCATGATATCCACCGAAGGTAAAGTGGTCTTCCAGGTTTAGCTCCTCAACAAGATCTTTACACTTTTGCACATAGGCCTTATCTACTTCTAGACTACCATAAATAATATATTGTACGTCCGGGATTTCACGACGAACCAGCTCACAGGATCGAATCATCGTTTCTATATCTTTCAATGGAAATACATGTGCTACCGCAACCACTGTAGGTTGATCCTGAGTATGTTCTGGTTTAGGCTGAGGACGAAACAGATCAGCATCTACTCCATTATATATCGGTCTAATACGATCCTCAGTTGCCTCATACTTTTTTTCCCACTTTGCATTAATTGAAGTAACAGGGGCAATTCGGTCGGCAAAATAGTAGACAACACGAGTCATAAAAGTTGACATATTTACCAGTAGACGCTGAGAGAAGTAGGACATATCTTCCTGACTCACGTTAATCAGGCGTTCACGAATATATACCCCATGGTCCGTCACCACCATGGGGGTTCCATATTCAAATTTTGCCACAATAGAAGAAATTGCTGGAAAACCAGCCAGGGTAGCATGAGTAGCACTCACCTTTGGGATATCGACAGCCAACGGCATCATAAAATGATAGATCCATCGCATTCCGAAAGTTACATCAAGCATACTGGGATGCTCAGAATCACTATGATCTCCCAAATCTGCAAAATACTGTTCCAGACGCCGTTTAAATGCATCCCACAATAATGGATGACTCAATGTCTTTTTGTAATCAAACCGCTGGAAAAACTTCCAGAAACCATATATAAGTTCACCTGCCTGTTCAGCAGATTGGAAAGGATCAAAGATATGATCTAAAAATCTACGGTACATTGGCATAAAAAGCTGCTCAATGACATCATTTGAAGTATTAGCCTTTTTGAGCAGATGTTCAGAAAAAGGCCGATCCTTATCAAAATGACTAACCGGTTCTTCAACACCCCACAGAGGAATATGAATAATTGATTTAATATTTGGAGTTTTACGATAACGGGCCTCTACATAGGGATTCCCCGTCAATGCCATAATAATAAAATCAATATCATCTACTAACTCTGTACACAAAATATGGGCCCAGGTAGACACACCTCCACCGGAGTAAGGATAGGATCCCTCAGTTTCAAATAATATGGTGGGTTTTGAGTTAATCATTATATACTGAACATCCTTTTAATAGCTGATCAAATATTGTTCGGTAACGGTTAAAAATATGCTCCCACCTATGATTCTCAGCTACTAAAAGAGACTTCTCATTGACGATTTTCCGCCAATAAAATGGATTATTCCATGCTGATAAAACACTGTTTAGCAAACCCTTAGTGCTCTCATCTTTATTTTTTATAATACCATACCTATTGGTAACGTCCCCAGCTTTCCAACCTATAGGTAATACCTTACGAGCCAAAGCTTCAAATAAAACCAGCGGCTGTGATTCATTATGACTAGTAATGCATAAAGCATCCATCTTATCTATATACTCAACCGTAGATTTATTCCATACCAGTCTTAACTCAGGATACTCCTTGCTTTTTTTGTGAACCGCATCAGCCAGTTTTGGTTCATTAGCATCGCAGCTAAGCATCATAAACTCTATACCATCGACCCCCATTTTTCTAGCGGCATCTGCTAAGGAAAAAAATTTAAGTGGATTCTTCATTTCGGCACACCGCCCTATCCATCCTACCGTTAAATCCCCTTGATATTCCTTTTCTTTCTTTATCCAATTCCCCGGAATGCCATTTGGAATATACTGCACATTAGTTGCTCCCATTCTATGTTGCTCTTCCATATTGCATTCGGACACAGAAACGACCTGGTCAGCAACCTTATAGATACCCTCAGCCATTTTTTTAAACATCTCTGTATATTCATTTTTGAGCTGCTCTCTATCAGGAATTTTATATCCACATTCCAAAGCTACGGCCCCCATGTCTATCTCCTTCCAATAAAGAGCATGCTCTGTCAATAACAGAGGTTTTCCTGTATCTACAGCCACTTCCTTACCCAACCACCCTGCGAAACCGGTATTCGCAATATGAACCAGATCACATTTACTTACTATCTGTTTAGTCTTTTCTTCTACACTTTTTTTCCATTGTTGGGATTCATCCAGCCAATTCTTTTTTAAACTTGGGGGTGGAATTCGACAAAAGGAATGCAGGTGCTCTGGAACCTCATACAAAGCTTCCGAAACCGGGGCATTTAAATATTGGTCCGTGGCAACCTGAAGAATATGAAAGCGCTGGTTATGACAGGCCTTCATATATTGGTGAACCCATTCACTTACACCACCCCGATACCAAGGGTAAGTGCCTTCTATCACCAATAGAATATCCGTGCTGCCCATGAGTAAGACCGTTAAATAATGAACTAACTATGATTTAGTATACATACGCCATAAAACTGAACCAGTCTGAACCAATAACCGCGAAAGCATTTGATACTCTTCTGTAGTAAAAAGCTTATTTCTTTTAAGTATGAATAGCCCAAACAACTCTGCATTATCAGGCACTTTCATATCGTTCATTAGTAATCTCTTTTCATCCGCTGCAAAAAGAGGTACCGTTATTTCTGAAGATAGGTCATGTTTTTTTGAAAAACTTTGCATAATGCCTTCCCCTTCCCCAAAAACATTATTAGATAAATATGGCTGACCTTCTTTTTTTAGCTTTATAAAAGTCCCTTCATTAGGCAAGTCTTCTGAAAAGCTATAACCGTTTGTAGAATACTTATTGGAATCACAAATGAGTTCCGGCACACCATCGGATATTTCACAAAAAGCAACATAATCAAGATTGAATTCTTCAAAGATATCGTCACACAAATCCTTAATAAGAGTCTGAAAATCGCTGTTACGCGCATCAGACATTATTTTTTTAATAAGCTTGTTCTTTTTATTTACAAGATCACCCACTTCCGGTACTACTACATTAGTGACTAGCTTCAGTTGTACAGTCTCAAGTAATTCATCGTGGTTGCTGATAATTTCAGATTTATTGATTACATCAGCAGCACCATAAGTTAAAGCCTTTTCCTTTTTCTCTTCTGTCGGCAAATTACTCATTACCAACACTGGAATTTGTTTCTTAAGAGAATCTTTTTTCAAAACCTGTACAAAATCAAGACCATTTAGTCCCGGCATATATATATCAGCAATAACAAGATTTATTGGCTCTTTAGACAAAATATCGATTCCCTCTTGGGCATCATTGGCATGAACTACCTTATAGTCATCCGATAACACCTTATCTATGAAAATATGCATCGGCTTATCATCATCAATTACTAATATTTGATAATCCATTTTAATAATCTTTAAAACCCTTTATAATTTTGCGTAAACAGCTAGACTATTCCATATTTAACTTCTTCTGGTTCTATATTTTTTTACATTCTACATCTATTAATACAGGAACCACCAGAAAATCGATCCAACCTTATAATGCTTATCGGTCAAATGTCTGTTTTACTAAGTATAGAAAATTTTAATAAACTTTTTACCAAAGCTTTAATTCTATTTTATGCTTTGTTCTTTATTCATGGTAATGCCCTTAGCCAATCAAACAAGGATAGCTTAAAGGTAGAATTAGATCCAATTACAATTACCGCAATTCAATCTACTGTTAGTACTGAAACGGCTCCTATCTCCTTTACTACAGCCAGAATCAATGAACAAGAGCTCAATCAATCCGCTCCCCTTTCACTAAGTAGTGTGGGCGCGCAGTTACCCGGGCTGTGGGTAAGTGACCGCAATAATTATGCACTAGGTGAAAAGCTGACTATTCGAGGTATTGGCTGGCGTGCAGCTTTTGGGGTACGCGGTATACAAGTTGTCCTCAACGGCATTCCCCTTACAGTAGCAGACGGACAAACAATGATAAATATTATAGATCCTGCCTTTATTAGACGTGCTGAACTCGTTCGGGGTCCTGCCGCTACCTACTGGGGCAATAGCAGTGGTGGTGTGCTTTACCTTTCTACAAAACCTTCTCATAATAAAGATAATACCCTGAGAATGCGTACCATGGCCGGATCTTATGGCATGCGAAAGGGTGAAATAGAATACTCAACATCAAACCCTGATCATGATATGTCGCTTTATTCTAGTTATCTCGCATCAGATGGGTTTCGAGATTACAGCGGAGTAAAGATGTTTCGTTCGGGCATAACCGGAAGAACCAATCTCACTTCAAAAAGTCAGCTCCAGTACCAAGCGGGAGTTATTTATATGCCGGAAGCACAACATCCCAGCAGCTTAACAAAACAACAGGCCGAAGAAAATCCCACAATGGCTCGATCAATATTCGCTGATTCTGCTAAAGCTGGAAAAACGATAAGTCAGGGGCAAGCTGGCCTGTCATATACTCTGGATACTACAGCTGGTATATTCAATCTCACTGGATATGGAATCTATAGAGACTTAAGCAATCCACTCCCCTTTGGTATTATTACAGTCAATCGCTGGGCTGGTGGTCTTAGGGCTACCTTTGATAAAGATTGGAATAATGCCAATCTCCAGTTTGGTATCGAAACAAAATTTCAGAATGATGACCGCACTGAATTTGAAAACACAGGGAATGCCCAGCGAGGGGCCATTACGGTAGACCAGATTGAAAGAGTATGGAATCAAGCCGCCTTTTTAAATGGAACCTACACCATTGGTAATATAAATTTTATGGGAGGTATTCGTTTCGATCGCCTGACTTTCGAAGCAGATACAAAAACTAATCAACAAGCAAGTAATAGAACATTTCAATCTTTTAGCCCCAGTTTAGGCATTAGTTTCACCCCGTCACCTCATACTTTTTATACAAATGTAAGTACTTCTTTCGAAGCCCCAACAACTACTGAATTAGTAAATCGTCCTGGTGGCGGTAATGGGTTTAACCCATCCCTAAAACCAGAACAAACAGTAGGAGTAGAAGTCGGTGTTCGAAAAACTACACCGAACAACCCATTATCGTATGATATCGCAGCATATAAGCTGTGGATTTCAGATATGCTTCTACCTTATAAGTTAGACCCGAACGGGCCTACCTTTTATCGCAATCAGGGCCAAACATCCCATGCAGGTATTGAAGGGCGTATTTTGATACAGTTTAACACTAACTTAAAATTGAGTTCAACAGCAAACTTGACCAGGGCTATTTTTAAACAAACTGTAAACCAATCGGTTACCGGAAATGAAGTGCCCGGCATTCCCACGTTCAGACTTAACAACCAACTCAGCTGGAAGTTTGGAACATTCTCCGGCGAACTGGCATATAACTATAACAGTGGCTATACCGCTAATAATCTTAATACCGCCTATAACGATCGTTACGGGGTGTTCGATATTAAGTTCAGTTACCTCTGGTCGATAACAGGCAATAAAGCAAAGGTCCAGCCATTTATAAATATTGAGAACGTATTAGACACACGTTACAATGGTTCTATTGTAGTTAATGCCTTTGGGGGGCGATATTATGAACCAGCTCCCGGTCGTAGTTGGCGTTTTGGGGTATCCGTATCGTTGTAGAATCCCCATTCAAGAAATTTTTCAATAATATTGTAACAATTAGCGGTCTCGTTCTCTTGTTAAAAAAGGGATAATAAAAAAACAGACGGCTATTATGATAAAGCATTTACTAATAATTGTACTAATCGGAGGAGGTATATATTATTATTGGACCACCCGTCCCGTTACACATGGTCCTGGCATTGTTGCCCCCAATACACCTGTGCAGGAAACCACTTTTAATAGTAAAAAAATTAGCTATAAGGATTTTATACTCACCCCAAGAGCTAATTTTAAACTTGAAGCAAGAGTGCTGTCAACTAAAGGCTACTATTTCGACAAATACTCAGAGCTAACACCTTTCGATGTTGTTTTTGGCTGGGGGCCAATGTCTAACGAAACGAACCTTGAATCTTTGATGGTTCGACAGTCCGATCGTAGTTTTTACTGGGAAATGGCCCGCCCTCCACTTGAGCAACAAAAAATGTGGCAACACGCTGCCAATATGCATCTTATTGGCTCTACACAAAAAATACGTGATAAAATTTCTTCATTACGTCAAGGACAGGTCGTAAAAATGAAAGGGGTTCTTGTAAATGTGAACTCACCAGACGGCTGGAAACTTAAAACCTCCCTTACTCGGAAAGATATAGGTGAAAATTCCAGTGAAGTTGTTTGGATAAAGAGTCTTACAATCCTTTAATTGGAGAGCACTAGTTTAATCTATCCAAATTAATTTTTATGAGCTGGCTCAAAGACGTAATCGTTGATATAATTGTAACTGCTACAATTATTACTACCGTTTTGGTAGAACACTCTTTTCTCTTTTGGCTACTTTGGGGATACACAGGTCTTTTGCTTTTTGTTAAATTGTTTGTTCTTATTGGTGATGATTTCCTTAATATGATGAACAAAGCAAAAACAGAAGCCCCCAAATGGTTCAGTCACTTATTATATGCTATTAATACTGGAACCCTAACGTATTTCCAACATTGGTACCTGGCCGGTGGATGGTTGCTAATATGGGGATTATCATTTCTTACTCAACGTAAAATTGACAATAGCTGATTATATTAATCAGCATCCACCTACCAGTTACTTTAATATTAGACCTAACGATTTTCAAATAAAATGCCTTATTTAATGGCGGCACCCCTGATGGGCTTGCAGAAAGTAAATCGTTATACTATCGATGAGTGTATAATAAACTTCAATAAATATTAAAACTATGAAAACAGTAGAGCATCTTCTTTTATTAATAACTGTTATTGCGTTTACTGCCTGTAGCAGCCAAACCAGCTCTAATATTGATTTTGCAGATGATAATGGAGGCATCAACCTACCAGACGGCTTTAAAGCAACTGTAGTAACTGATAGTATTGGTCAGGCAAGACATATAACAGTAGATGAGAATGGAAATATATATGTCGCACTTAGAGAACCCCATAATGGCAACGGCATTGTTGCTCTGGCTGATGAGAATAATGATGGTATTGCTGATATAACAAAGTACTTTGGAGATTATAGTGGCACTGGTATACATATTTATGATGGCTATCTCTATTTTGGATCTAAAACTGAAATCGTTCGTTATAAGCTCCAAGAAAATGAACTTGTTCCCAGCAATAATGCCGAAATAGTCGTTGATGGCTTCCCCGAACAGCGTCAACATGCTGCTAAATCTATTGCCTTTGATCAAAATGGCAACCTTTATGTTAATATAGGCGGTCCATCAAATGCTTGCCAAGAAGAGATGCGTACTCCGGGATCACCTGGCATGGCCCCCTGCCCCCAACTGGAAAGCCATGGCGGCATCTGGCAATTCGATGCTAACACTACCGGCCAATCTCTTCAAGAGGATGGTACACGTTATGCAACCGGTATTCGAAATGCCGTTGCATTAGATTGGAATAAACAGACTGATCATTTATATGTTGTTCAACATGGTAGAGACCAATTACATACGTTATGGCCGGATTATTACACCGTAGAACAGAATGCTATTCTGCCTGCGGAAGAGTTTTTTGAAGTTCAAGAAGGCGATAATTTTGGCTGGCCGTATACCTACTACGATCACCAACGAGGCGAAAAGATGCTTGCCCCGGAATATGGCGGTGATGGTGAGACAGTAGCTGAAAAAGGAAAGTATGAAGATCCCATTTTAGCCTTTCCAGGCCACTGGGCACCTAACGACCTGCTGTTCTACAAAAAATCACAGTTTCCTCAAAAATACCTCAATGGTGCTTTTATTGCCTTCCACGGAAGCTGGAACAGGGCGCCTGAACCTCAACAAGGATATAAAATAGTATTCGCTCCTTTTGAAAATGATAAGCCAACCGGTAATTACTGGGATTTTGCTGATGGCTTTGCAGGGAAAGACAGCCTCGAATCTCCCGCCAATGCCCAGTATCGTCCTATGGGCTTAGCCATTCATAATGACGGTTCCTTATTAATAACAGACTCTCGTAACGGGAAAATATGGCGAATCTTTTATACCGGTGATTAATCAATCTATTAGTTATCTACTCTAAAATATATTTAAAACCATAACCAATAGTTTCAGTATCAAATAACCTATGGCTTCATCATCCAAGAAAGTAATTTATGCGGCATTAATCGGAAACGGTTTAATCTCAATTACTAAATTTTTTGCCGCCTTTTTTACCGGCAGTGCAGCAATGATGTCGGAAGGGATTCACTCCCTTGTTGATACCGGAAACCAAATATTGCTCCTTTTAGGTCTTAAGAAATCTAAAAAGCCTGCTGATAAAGATTTCCCTTTTGGTCATGGTAAAGAGATCTACTTTTGGAGCTTTGTAGTTGCAATTATGATTTTTGCAGTTGGGGCCGGTATCTCAATCTATGAGGGAATTCACAGCCTTATCGATCCCCATCCCGTAAAAAATCCGTTAGTTAATTACGTGGTCTTAGGATTGGCAATGATCTTTGAAGGTTTTGCTTGGTATTTTGCATGGAAAGAGTTTAATGCTGCTCGTGGTGATCGTGGGTATTATGAAGCCGTTCGTAAAGAAAAAAACCCCACTACCTTTGTGGTGCTTTTTGAAGATACAGCTGCGATGCTCGGGCTGGTAGTAGCCTTTGTTGGTATTGCACTGGGCCAACTTACCGGACTTCACATATTTGATGGTATTGCATCTATCATCATCGGACTTATACTTGGTGTAACCGCTGCCTGGTTAGCTTATGAAACGAAGGGCTTATTGATAGGTGAAAGTGCTGACACTGAAATAGTTGCAGGTATTCGCAAAATTGCATCACAGCACGAAGCAATACTTAATGTTAATGAAGCCCTGACAATGCACATGGGACCTAATTTCATACTTGCAAATATTAGTGTGGACTTCAAGGATTCTTTAGCTGTATCCGGGTTAGAAAATGATATTGCTCAAATCACTAAGGAGATCAAAAAAGAATTTCCATTAGTTAAACGCGTTTTTGTAGAAGCTGAGGACCATACACAACGTTAATATCGATCTGCTTTTAGTTATTACTATATATGCATTACCGATTCATTATACTCATACTGCTAATATCTCTCATTAGCGGTATACAATTAGTCTTGGCACAAACTGAAGTTCCATCTACTGCTAACAATAAAGAGACCTCGCAAACCAAATTCATAGATCATTTTGAGTGGATTCGAGGTAATAATAGTAATATTCATGAATTTCATGTAGTCGGTGGCTATTCCTTTCACTCTAGCCGGGGATTTTGGGGGAAAATACCAAAGGGTAACCTAGGTGTTTTAGGCTTGCGATATAATCGAAAAATTTTAGAATTAAATAATATACATACTATAGAGTATGTTTCTGAACTTAATATTTCTGTCCATTATTCATTATCCCCCACTAAGTTTGAATATGGCTCTGGAGAGTTCTCTGGTTTTGGTGGTACCCCTTTAGGATTCCAAATAAATCTTGGCAAACGAAATGTTATTCAGCCCTTTTTCAAAACTTCTACTGGCTTTATGTATTTCAAACGACCGTTTCCAGATGAGCGAGGAAGAAAATTTAACTTTACTCTGGAACTTGGAGGAGGGGTTGAGTATATGATATCCCAGAACTTTTCTTTCACTTTAGGTTATAAGTACCACCATATGTCAAATTTCTTTTTGGGAACTATTAATCCCGGCATCGACTCCAATATTTTTTACACTGGCATTACTATTTTTTGATTACTCTCTACCACTCATCTATTTCTTTAAGCACTTTCTTATTGAAATTAACCATGCAAACCTAGATTGACATAAAATCTAATCTAGCTATAAATGAAATTAAATTCCCCATTAAAACCCCAAGTGATCATAGATATCATAAATCCGAATGTTGGAATTGCACGTATTGTTAGGTAAATGCCAATAATAATAAATTGACAGATCATGAAATATCCAGCACTGCTAATCTCACTATTGCTTTTGGCCTGTGCCAGTAAAGAGTCTACAAATCAACCTGAGGTAGAAGCTGCGTCTATGCATACCCATGAGTTAGAGGCAGCACAATCAGATACAATGGAGAAATATAAAGTTGAAAAAACAAAAGAAGAATGGAAACAGATATTGACCTCCTCTGAATATCGGATTCTACGAGACCGAGGCACCGAGCTCCCTTACGTCAATGAATATTATGACAATAAAAAAGAAGGTGTTTATTACTGTGGAGCTTGCGGTCAACCGATATTTACATCAAAAACAAAATATGCTTCGGGTACAGGCTGGCCCAGCTTCTGGAAACCCATTAAACCATCTGCGATTGGCGAAAAAGAAGATAACAGCTTTTTTATGACCCGTACCGAAGTAGTATGTTCACGTTGCGGATCACACTTGGGGCATGTATTTAAAGATGGGCCCGAACCTACCGGACTTCGATACTGCCTGAACTCACTTGCCTTAGATTTTGAGGAAAAAGAATTGTCCAAAACTGATGTGCAAAATCTACCTGTCAAAGAAAAAAAAGAATAATACTAACTAATGAGCTGTAATTTCGTAATGAAGGACAGACGAAAAGGTCTGTCCTTTTTTTATTGGATCCTGTTTTATTATTTATCTCTTGCAAAAACAGTAATGCAGCTTATATCCTATGACTACATCAGATAACGTTATACTCAAGGGGGAGTTCAATCCCAAAATAAAAGTGTATTTAATAGTTTACCTTTCACTGATATTAACAGCTACCATTTTTGGAATCCTATTGCTCCCAATTTTGTGGATTGTAGGATGGTTATTAATCGATCGTTACTTTAATCGGCTGAGTGCTGAATTAACAAATCGAGCTTTGCGATTTGAGAAAGGTCTCCTATTTCACGTTGAACGCACAATTCCATTAGATAAAATACAAGATCTTACCTTTAAAGAAGGGCCCCTATTACGTTTTTTTGGTCTCAGTATACTAAAGGTTGAAACAGCCGGCAGCAGTGCGAAAAACGGTGCAGACCTCACCCTAATTGGTATTAAAGACGCTTCTGTATTTCGGTCTAATGTACTTAAACAACGTGATATAGTAACGGAAAATAAGTCAAATCCTTCCAATGCCCATAATAATGATTCGACATTGGCCGTACTTAAGGAGATCCGCGATTCACTAAAAATAATTGAACAAAAAATAGAACCTTAACTTTTATCACCGGCCATTGTTCTATCAGCTATTTTACCATTATAAAAGTAGAAAACACCCATTGCTATTCCCCACTGCACGGCTATAGTCGCTACTGAAAATGCACTAAGTGGATTGTACCAGCTTTCAGGTGCGTATGAGGTAATACTGAGATAGATCCACCAAACCAGTAATGAAATGACCTCAACAGGCACCACATATTTAATGATTACTGACCACCATTTGCCAAGTTTAATTTTACTTTCATTGTTATTGACAATCTTTTTACGGAATTGATCAGGATTAAACTTGATAATAGCAAACGACATAAAGGCACCGGAAACCATGAGACCTACAGCCCATACAAAATCCTGATTTGCTAATATATCAGTTGATATAGCAGAAGGCATACCCAAGAAAAAACCGGTTATACAAATTGCAATAGTGGCATTTTTCCGTGGGAATCCCATATCAACCAACACCCGGCTTGCTAATTCAATCATCGATATAAGGGAACTGAATGCTGCAAATGTTAATCCCAAGAAGAATAGTATTGCGAAAGCGGTACCGCCGGCCATTTCATTAAAGAGTTGCGGCATCCACATAAAAGTTAGTCCTGTTGAAGCCGGCCCTGAGGTTTTCATGATATCCAAAATTTCCCCATTTGCCATGGTACTTCCCAATGTGCCAAAAACTGTTGCAAAGATCGTCATTGCTGCCAACAATGAAACAATATTATTTCCAATACCGGTCTGAAAGGCACTGATTGTCACATCGTCTTTGGTACGCATATACGCTCCATATGTCAATATAAGCCCCCACGCAGCCCCGGTATCCCATGCATTTTGTGTTAAGGCCTCTAACCAGAGACTTGGTTCACTCAACATTGACCAATCCGGGGTAAAAAGGTATTCGAGCCCCTGACCACTGCCCTCTAAGGTAATAGCACGTGTCAGAGAAATTATTACTACTAAAAGTAGTGACGGAATTAAAACCTTGTTGATACGTTCAATAGAAGAGATGCCTTTAACAACAATAAAACCGCCTAAACCCATCATAACAGCATGAAAAACGGAAGGCCAAGCCGATCCCTGAAACCCATACCATACTGCTTCAGCCTGCTGTATATTTGCCGGCAGACTGCTGGTAACCGATTCAATTAAATAATATAAACACCAACCTGCTACAACACTATAGTAAAACATAATCGCCGTGGCCACAAAACCTATAAAGCTTCCCATCCAAGCATATTTTCGTCCAACCAGCTTTATAAAGGAACCTACCACCCCTTTTCGGCCATGCCGGCCAATCCCATACTCTGCAATAATTAGTGGGATCGAAAATAAGAACAAGCAACAGATCCAGGCAACAAGAAATGCTCCGGCTCCTTCCTGTCCACCATTTTGTGCTGCGATTCGTGGAAATCGCCAAATATTCCCTGTACCTACAGCAATACCCAGTACACTGAGAATAAGTCCCAGTTTTGATGAAAAGAATTCGTTGCCTTGGTTTTTAGAACCCATGAATATAGTTTTGATTTCATAGTTTTAGAATAAATAAACAGATGCGTCTATTTTTAAGGAATTTTTGGGGGAGTGGCAACCCTTTCATTCAATTGTTATCAAATTTTAAAAATATTTGATAATCCCATGCGTTAAAAGGGGCAAAAATAGTTGAACTATCCTATTGTAGATCGATATTTTGATTCTATCACACCTATGGCTATTATTGCCTGCTACACAACCAGAATTTAATTGTATTTAAACAATATAGGCGCGAATGTTTTCGAACCATACCTCGACCAACCGTACTTTAGCCCTATTTACTTTTTTAGCTAGTCTCGTTTTATATACCCTTACAATGGCACCGACAGCAAGCTTCTGGGATGCCGGAGAGTTCATTGCTGTTGCCCATGGGTTACAGGTTAATCACCCTCCCGGAGCACCTTTTTATTCGCTGCTGGGCCGCCTGTTTTCTATGTTCATGCCTGCCTCTTATGTAGCCATAAGTATAAACTTTATTAGTGCATTAAGTTCTGCACTAACGGTAATGTTGCTCTATCTTATCAGTGTACGCCTGGTCCGAGAATGGAAAGGGGCACCTGAAAGTATGATTAGCATCGACAAAATCGGAATGTATGGCGGTTCACTGTTGGGGGCATTGACATTTGCCGTAACTGATACCTTCTGGTTTAATGCTGTAGAAGCAGAAGTATATGCGATATCCCTGTTTTTTACAGCCATGGTGGTTTGGCTGGCACTGGTATGGGCAGAAAACCACGATGCTCCCCACAATGAGCGCTGGCTAATTCTTATTTCCTATTTATTCGGGCTTGCGCTTGGGGTCCACCTGCTGAATTTATTGGCCCTTTTCTTTGTAGCTCTTATCATTTACTTCAAGAAAAAAGAGTTCGACTGGGGTTCTTTTGCTTTAATGGCGGGCTTGGCGTCTGTTTCCTTCTTATTAATTTATCCCTTTACCCTGCAATCCATACCGTCCATAATGGAGGGGATAACAACAGCTAGCTATGGTCTTATTGGCCCAATTGCTTTTATAATAATGGTTCTTTTGGCTATTAGCTGGGGCCTTTACTATACGCATAAGAATAATCACCGAACTGCCAACATCGTGATATTATGTTATACGATGATTTTAATAGGCTATTCTTCATATGCCCTAATTTTTATTCGTTCATCTGCAGATCCGCCAATTGATGAAAATGACCCTGAAACCGTTGAATCTTTTATCGACTATCTTGAACGTAAGCAGTATGGGAATACGCCCCTATTAACTGGTTATTCATATGATAATGCCAAAGGCACTATTGACAGGGATAATGAAACCTTTTTTCCCCGGCGTTATTCAACGGCACCCCAACATATACGTCAATACTCTCAGTATTCCAGTGATCTAGACTTCTTCTTAGATTATCAGCTTAAGCATATGTATTGGAGATACTTTGCTTGGAACTTCATTGGCAGAGATGCTGATATCCAGGATTCCGGATGGCAGGCTGGTTTTGTAGATACGGAACATGAAGATAATCCCGCGCATAATAGTTATTACTATATCCCATTCCTATTAGGCCTTTTCGGAATGCTTTTTCACTTCCAAAATGATTGGAAACGGGCCCTCTCGGTCTTTGCCCTCTTTGCATTTACCGGTCTGGCTATTATCGTATTTCTAAATCAAACCCCTATGCAACCGCGAGAAAGAGATTACGCCTACGTCGGTTCCTTCTTTGCCTTTTCAATATGGATTGGTATGGGTGGAATGGGACTGATAGAATTGATCAAAGAATATCTTAACAGTAATAAAGTAGCCGCCTATAGCACCATTGGGATACTATTGCTAGCTTCCCCGGTTTTGGTTGGCGTGCAAAACTTTCATGACCATGATCGAAGTGAACGCTACGTAGCACCCGATTATGCTTATAACCTTTTACAATCAGCAGCCCCCAATTCTATTCTCTTCACCAATGGTGACAACGACACCTTTCCATTGTGGTATCTACAAGAGGTAGAAGGGATACGTACCGATGTACGTATTGTTTGTTTGAGCCTTCTTAATACCGAATGGTACATTAAGCAACTGCGTGATCAGTGGTCCCATGAGTCTCCTCCACTGCCAATTTCTCTTACAAATGACGAGATTGATCAACTCACTCAGAATTACAATCTGCATGAGCCAGATACCATTTCTATCCCTGTTAATAGAAATCTTTTGCAAAAAGCATTCTCTGATGAAAATAAATACAAAGAAACAATTGGTGTAAAACCTGACACTTCCCTCGAAATATATTCAAAAGGGATTGACTTTGATATGCCCGTAGACTCATTAGATGATGAAGTATCATGGTATTATAAAGGACGCTCACTAGGGAAAGGACGTGACGGCAAACAACGATATTATACTCAAGTACAAGACGAAGTTATCTTAGACATTTTAAAAACTAACCGCTGGCTTCGTCCTGTGTATTTTGCCAACACAGTATCGCGTCAAAGTCAATTAAACTTACAGTCCTATTTCCGATTTGAGGGCAAGGCTTACCGGGTTGTTCCTGATAAGCATAAAGGTGATCGTTATGGATGGATCAATCCAAAAATTCATGCAAAACGACTCAAAAAATTCCGATTCCGTAAGTGGAATAGCCCAGATGTATACCTTGATGAAAATATTCGTCGCATGCTTAGCAACTACCAAGTAAGCATCACGGAATTAGCTGATAAATATAAAGAGCTGGGACAACCAGATAGTGCCCGCTATTGGCTAAAATGGGGACAAGAACGTATTCCCTTCCTTAAAGCCTCTACAGGACTGTATCCGCTGGTGATGTACGCTTATAATTATGCTGATGTTGGAGGAACAACTGAAGCCCTTGAACTAGCGAATAAGGCAGAAAAGAAGGCCATTGAAATGCTTAAAGAAAACATGGTAAAGTTTTCTGAAATGCGACAAGAGATAGAACAGCTCAATCAAGAAACCAAGGAGGCCCGTCAGAATGCTGACATGAGTAAACAACAGCAACTACGCAGTCGAATCCAAAATGTAATGCAGCGTCGCCAAACAATTTCGCGCAACCTCTCCCGGAGTAGAGACTTCTTGGTTATTATTCAGCGGATATACTATCTAGCAGGAAATGATGAGAAAGCCACGGCGCTTTACGATAAAGTAAATGAAATTACGGGCGGACAGCTTCCCTTCCCGGATTCTAAAGAGGCCAGTAAATCAAAAGTTGAGCAATATGGACTCTAATAAATCAGATATTTATTGTATTAAAGAAATCTTAAATTTCTTATTCTTCAATCGGAATAGTATATTTACACCGTAATTGAAAATACGTCATAAGTTCGTACTCAATGGTTCACCAGTTTACAAAAGAAAATATTGATGCTATCGCCGACGTCCTTAAAACCGAAGCCAAACCTTTAGGCAATGATGTGTATCGGCTGGAAGTTTCAAACGAAGAGGAAGGTCGAAAGCTGGCCCTTGAAATTCATCTTGGTCTTGATGTCAAAGGCGATAACATGAATATGGTTTCAGTATATGCGCAAAATACTTTTTTGCAACTCCATAACTGTACTGCCTTTATAGCAAGTGACATGCTCAAACAGGTTACCTTTTTCGGACGTCAACAAGGAAGAACTTCTGGTCTTATTGTTGAACAAACGGCGGGATGCAGCCTCTATGCTAACGTTGGAGATACCATACTCAACAGTGATTTCACTCAGCTTCCTGAAGACCTTATGATGTGTGCTATTGCCCTTTCTCTTACAGAATCGGTAGATCTCGACGACTTTTCATTTGAGGAAGATGACCAATAATGAAAGGTAAGCTGCCTGATGTCCAGGTTTTTAACCAAACAGACTATGAAGTTCCACTTCCATCCGAAAAATATATTGCAGTAGCTTCTGCCCTTTCTAAATCGGAGGGTTGTGAATTTAATTTTATTGAAGTTGTGTATGTGGATGAAGATGAGATCGTCCGTATAAACGAAAATCATCTTGAGCGAGATTATGTGACCGACATTATTACTTTTCGGTATGATGAATCTACCAACAATAAGTCCATAGAAGGAACTATGTACTGTTGTGCCCCTCGAATTAAAGAACAGGCTGTAGAATTTGATGAACCCTTAAAGAGAGAATTTTTACGGATATATATCCATGGCTTATTACACCTTGCGGGCTATGAAGATAAAACAAACGAACAGAAGCAGTTGATGACTGCCAAAGAAAACGATTACCTTAGTATCGCTTAATTTATCTCATGAAAAAAGTTGTTCTCCCCTAACTACTTTGCCATATTTTCGTATAGGGTTTCTGTTAGCAATTTCATAACCAGACTTTACTATGGGCAAACAACAGTTAGAAACCAACGAAGATAGTAAAAAAGCACTTGATGTAGCCAAAGATAAAACCCGTGAGCATGCTCGTCACCTTTGGAAAATCGTTGCTCAATACAGCAAGATTGACGAACTCACCAAAACTTCTGCCCCTCCCACAACACCACCTCAGCGTAAAACACTCTACAGTGCCTCACTCATTAAGTTTTTATCTATTGTCCCCTACCTGTTGGGGATAATGTTTTTCATTTCATTCTTTTGGGATTTTAACGGGCTTTCCACGGGACTCTGGGGATGGCAACTCAAATTTGAGGGCCTTCTTAAAATAGTAAGTGTAAGTGGATTAATCGGATTTTTTACCAACTGGCTTGCTATTACTATGCTTTTCAAACCTGCTGAGAAACGTCCTATTCTAGGACACGGACTTATTCCGGCACAAAAAAACCGTATCGCCTATCGTTTGTCTCACGCAGTATCTGAGGACTTAATCAATCCGGAAATAATAAAGAAAAAGATTAGTGAATCAAATGTAATAAGCCGTTATCGGGAAGAATCAACCAAATACATTAAAAGTATTATTGATAATCCAGAGTTTCGGGATGAGTTAAAAGAATGGGTCATTATTTACCTCGATGAAATGATTGCTGATCCTGAAATTCGTGGTGCTCTTGCCGGGCGTATACTTCTTCAAATTGAAGATGCAATTCATGATAAATCTTTTGAAAAAGTAGCCCTCAAAGCCTACTCCTTTGTAAAAGGCCAAGAGATGCAGCATATTATTGAAGAAGCTCTTATTCAAATCCCGACCTCTGTTGAAAGTGGGTTAAACAAGATGGATGACTTGCTGGATGAACTGCCCCAAAAAATTGATGATCACAGTGATGCCATCGAAAATATTGTTACATCACTGCTGTACAAGCTTATCAATCAACTCAATGTTCAAAAGCTAGTAGAAGAAAATTTACGTAGTTATGATGAACAGCATATCTCAAATATCATAAAATCTGCTACGAATGAACAGCTACATTATATTCAATATTTAGGGGCGATACTTGGTTTAATAGGCGGTTTTATTATTTGGGAACCCCTTCTCAGCGTTATAATCCTCGCTGTATTATCCGGTACCCTACTATCCCTTGATACCATACTTATGAAACGAGCCAAATAAGAAATTCCTACAGTTGAAACCTACGATGTTGTAGAGAAGGGATTTTTTCCCGTACTATTTTCATTTTAGAAGGTTCAATCTCACCATAAGCTACTCCCGGTTCTTTACCGGCATTAGCAATAATATCGCCCCAGGGATCTATAATCATTGCATGTCCCCATGTTTTTCTATTTGGTCCGTGAGTACCTGTTTGTGCCGGTGCAAAAATATAACTGGTATTTTCTATTGCCCTAGCTTTGAGCAGCACTTTCCAATGATCTTGCCCTGTAGTATAAGTAAAGGCCGAAGGTACCGATAATACCTGTGCCCTATCAGCTAATATGCGGTAAAGTTCCGGAAAACGGAGATCATAACAGACCGACAATCCCCAATCCCCTATAGTTTCATCTTCATAGATAACCGGTTCAACCTTTCCGGCTTTGACATAATCCGATTCACGATATGATTCCTCTTCACTTAGATCTACATCAAAAAGATGAATTTTATTATATGATGAACGTTTCATTCCATCAGGACCATAAATGGTAGAGTGGTTGTAAACTTTCCCTTCTTTGGTCGGTACGGGATAGCTGCCCCCCATTATGTATAATCCAAAATCTTTTGCCGTTTTTGACAGAAATTGGGGTATGCGTTCGGCAATCTCATCAGCCCGCTCCATCCGCATCGATAACCCTCCAAGAAATGCAAAGTTTTCAGGGAGACCTGCAACGAGTGCCCCATTTTCAGAGGCTTCTTTGATCAAATTAAATGCCTTTTCCAGATTCTCATCAAGATCTGTTTGACTATTCATTTGGATAACAGCGGCCTTATAAGATGATGACATCATAAATTTTCAGTTTGATAATATTATCAGAAACATAATTAATTATATAAGAGCAATTATATCAGTTATAAAATAAAAAAGGTGTGACATTTATCATGCCACACCTTCTCATTACAATAGATCGGTAGTAATTATATTTAGTTATTTATTCGATTTTGCTCCTCTATTCAGATACTCCTCATAAAGTTGCGTATGTCGACTTACCATTGGAATTTTATAACCACGGATAAAAACCTGCTCAATATGGTTCATCGGCTCAAAGGGATCACCATCGGAGATAAAGAGATTTGCCTGCTTTCCTTTTTCAATACTACCCAGCTGATCCCCAACATCGAATATCTCTGCAGCATTGAGTGTAATTGCTTTGAGAGCCTCTTTCTTTCCCAACCCATACGTTGCCGCGTACCCAGCGTGGTAAGGCGCATTACGCACATTTTCAACTCCACCAGTAGCAATAGCAACTTTAACTCCGGCTTCATGTAGCTTTCCGGGATTTTGATAAGGCCTCTGATAATTATCGTAATCTCGCTGAGGGGTATAAAGTGTAGAAACCAAACACGGTAGACCGGCATCAGCAATTTCGTCAGCTACCCGCCATCCATCTTGTACGCCTGCTAAAATAAAACGTGCTTCAGGATGTTCTTTTGTCCACTCTATAGCATTCAATATATCTTTTTTAGCATCAACAGAGATTATTACCGGTATTTCTCCAGTTATAACTTCTCTCATCGCCTGCATTTTTTTATCGGCATCGGGTTTCTCTTTATTTTGTGGATTGGCTTCATAAGCCAACATCATCTTATGGTAAAATTCAGCTTTAGACCAAAAATTATTCAGAGTTTTAAGCTTTTCTTCATACTCTTTTTTAATCTTTTTGTCACTGCGGTCATCCCACCATCCTCTTTTTTGAGAATTTGGCCAGTTTAAGTGTAAACCCGTATTAGCAGATACAGCCATGGAATCAGGTGAATAGCCATAAAGGTCAATGAGTGTTCCTTTTCCTGAAATCAAACCTGAAACGGGTAAGGAAACTACATGAGTAATACCATTTACCCGTGTGACCGGGATATTAACACTACTTGGATTAATAGCAGTAAATGCTCGTACATGGGGATTCAAATCACCCAATTCAGCTTGATCATTCGTCACTGCTACAGCTCCAATTTCTTGAAGTCCGAGTTGGGTTCCTGCATCCATAAATCCAGGATACAGATGCTTTCCGGTTGCATCAATACGCTGATAATCCGCGGTAATCTTTGCATTTTTACCGACATGGACAATCTTTTCGCCATTGATCAATACCACTCCATTCTGGATAACACCATCGCTCACAGTATGGATGGTGGCATTTGTAATTGCGAACTTGCCATATTCAGCTTTTTCGGTAATTTGAGCTTCGGCGCTCATTCCGATAACAAAAACCAACAGGCATGTTGTCAAAAATGATTTATAATACTTCATAAGAATTTCTGCCTCTTTCAATTTCAATTAATTTCTACTCTGATTGAGCTTCATGCCCTTCTTAGTGAAGCGAATCTCAGCTCCTTGCAGGCATGTATTGTTCTGACGACCGTTTTCATTGTACCAACGGCTGCGGCCTTCATCAAAATCAGTCTCGGCATCTGCTTCCAGTCGCATATCATTCTTATCTTCTGAGCGGTCAAAATATTTCTTTCCATCCACATACGTTTTCTCAGCAATACTGTAGATACTCAACGGATGGCCGTTCCAGATAGCTATATCTCCGTGTTTTCCTTCTTCAATACTGCCAACCTTATCATCAATACCCAACTGCATTGCCGGATTAATCGTAATCATCTTTAGAGCATCTTGCTTAGAAGTGCCTCCATAGTGTACTGCTTTTGCAGCCTCGTGATTAAGGTGACGAATAAGTTCACCACTGTCAGAGTTAATACTATTTCTTACGCCATTGGCATTGAGTATGGAAGCATTATAAGCCGTAGAGTAGTATACCTCGAACTTATAGGCCCACCAATCTGCAAACACGGAGGTATATGCATTATTTTTTTTAAGCTCCGGTGCTACTTTAAACGCTTCATTAGCATGTTGGAAGGTATAATTCTCGATTCCGTAATCATTGAAAACGCGCATCAACATTACAATTTCATCTGCACGGTACGAGTGGGTGTGTACCCAAACTTCACCTTCAATAATATCAACTAATACCTCTAAACGCTCATTCTTTGCTACTGGGATAGGAGGATTATCGCGGTCTCCGCTCTCGTAAGCTTCTTTCGCATCCAAGTATTCTTGTCGGTTGCGTTTATAGTCCAAGGCTGCATCAAAATGATCTCGCACAACCTGTTCAACACCCATACGACTACGAGGCTTAACGTCAAATCCCTGACCATGCACGCGTGTGGGGTTCTCACCGAGTGCAAACTTTATAGTTCGGGGTGCCCCCTTGAAACGCATTTCATCCATACTGGATCCATAGCGCAGCTTTAGTGTCTCATTTTGACCACCAATTACATTTGCGGACCCGTGCATCAGATGAATTGAGGTTACCCCTCCTGCCAGTGCCCAATAAATATTGACATCTGTAGGATCGATGGATTCCTCCATTGAGACTTCAGCAGTTACAGGATTGGTCCACTCATTCACATCAACTGCAGCTATATGTGAGTGCGCATCAATAATTCCCGGCATTACATACTTACTACCGGCATCAACTATTTCAACTCCCCTGGGAGCGGAAAGATCTTTTCCTATTTTCGTGATGACTCCATCTTCAATTAATACATCGGTATCGGCTTTATTGCCATCAGTGATGGTCATTACCGTACCATTTTTAATTAAAACAGAGCCTGTTTTCTGTGCATATCCACTAACGCCAATACACAGTGCTATAACTAATAATAATAGCTTCTTCATAATATTACTCGTTGGAAGATTCTGATTCAAATTCTGAAAGCTTTCCATCTGATACAGAGAAAAGGACCTTCGTTTCCTTCTCGGTAAATGGTTTAGAGAATACTGTAAAGCTGGCCATATTGCCTGCTGCAATGTCTCCCATCTTATTCCCATATCCCAAAATTTCTGCTGTATTCTGAGTCAGCATTTTTAAAATATCACCTTCGGAAAGTTCGCCCTCTTCATTAAGGGTTATAATATTCTTTTGAATATCGGAAAGCTTAATCCCATGTGAGGCATAGCCTACTTTCACACCAGCATCAACAAGCTTTCGGATATTTCTAATATCTGCTTTATAAGCTGTTAATTGCCGATCACGAAATACACGCATCTCCTCGGTTACTTCTTCGAGCTCTTCTTTAGCTTCACTTTCGTCTTCCTTTTCTTCAGCCTTTTTCCAGTCGGGCTTTTCTGGAAGATCAATACTCGCCAATACGGGAATATTACGCTCTTTCAATGCATCAGCTTTCTTATATGCTTCCTTGCCAGACACAATCACAACCTCAAAGCCAAGTTCATCTTGCAACCAAAAAAGTCGTTCTATGTTCTCTTTACTATCAACAGCAAAGTAGAAAGGTTGCTCCTGATCCATTACGGGATATAATGCTTCCAAAACCTTGTCTTTTTCCGGTGCAGAATAATTCCCAGATGTTGAGGCATAGTATTGTTGCTGTTGACGTAATGCCTCGGCATCGTTGAATAATTGACGGAAGGTTGTCATAATACCCATTGTAGTAGAAGGATAAGCTGTACCCCCTGCCTCTTCAAATTGAGCTAATACCCCTATACCATTTTCAAGCATATGCTCTTTCGTTTTTTCACCGTTGATCGAAAACAAATCGACTTGTCCTGCCAGCATACGTCCCTTTAAACCAATAGCAGCCGTGGTAAATCCATGTTTGGGGGCGTCGTCAAATGCTGAATCATCAAACTTTAACTGGTCTGCAGCTGAACGATCTGGTTGTATACCTGCTCTGGCATAGCTGGGGTTTCCGGGCTCATCAGGTTGTTTTGAGTCATTTGCAATATCGGGACTTCCCCAATGTGCCAGGCCATCAATAAATCCGGGATATACATGGAGGCTGTCACCGCCATCACGAACATAAGCATCAAATGGAATGGTCACATCCTTGCCCAATGAGGTTATTACCCCATTACGCCAAACAATAGTGCCACTTTCTATGGTTTCTCCATCTGCAGCATGAATTATCACATTCTTAAAAGCCTCAGCAGGTGAGGTCTGTGACAAAACTGGTAATGAATACACCATCAGAAGGGCGATACATAACACAGTGGTACGCACTAACTTCATAAGATAGGTATTGGATTGTCGTTTTAATTATGAAATGAAATAATAACAATCTGTTAACGATATAAAAGTTCCAAAACGATAAAAGATGTAAAGAGAAGAAGAAATTATTCACTACAAGGTACGGCCAATGCCCCTACCTATTTCAGGTACTACTGATAACCGACCTTTTAAACCTGCATAACACCTGTTTTAAAATCATCCATTTCAGGATTGTGGTTAGCACATTTTATCGCGTGTGAAATTCTATCACGTGTATCAACAGGATTAATAATACCATCTACCCATAGTCGTGCAGCGGCATAACGTGCATCTGTTTGGTGTTCATATCGCTCACTAATCTCTTTCATAATCTGTTGCTCTTCCTCTTCAGTAATCTCTTTACCCTGTTTTTCAAGTGATGAAACCCGAATTTGAGTTAAAACTTTAGCAGCTTGTGTTCCTCCCATTACTGCTATCTGAGCTGATGGCCAGGCATACATAAAGCGAGGATCATAAGCTCTACCACACATGGCATAGTTTCCGGCGCCATAACTATTACCAACAACAATAGTAATCTTGGGTACCGTACTGTTAGATACCGCATTCACCATTTTAGCACCATCTTTAATGATTCCTCCATGTTCTGCTCGCTTCCCAATCATGAAACCTGAAACATCTTGTAAAAAGACCAGTGGTATTTTTTTCTGGTTACAGTTCATTATAAACCGTGCTGCTTTATCGGCTGAGTCAGAATATATGACCCCACCAACCTGCATTTCCCCCTTATTAGTCCGGGTAATTTTGCGCTGATTAGCAACAATACCTACACTCCATCCGTCAATACGAGCGAAACCCGTAATTAATGTTTGTCCGTAGCCCTTTTTAAACTCTGTAAATGAATCTTTATCAACTACACATTCCAAAACCTCATGCATATCATAAGGTTTTGTTCTATCATCAGGGAAAACATCAAAAATTTCATCCGCATTGCGTGCAGGGGCTACAGCTTCTGTTCGATTGAAACCCGCCTTGTCAAAAGGCCCCAACTTATCTACCAGATCTCGTACAGTCTCTAAACACTCTTCATCATCTTGAACCTTATAATCTGTTACCCCACTTATTTCTGTATGGGTAGTGGCACCACCGAGTGTTTCATTATCTACGTCTTCACCTATTGCTGCTTTTACAAGATAACTTCCGGCCAAGAACACACTACCGGTACCATCCACAATTAATGCTTCATCACTCATAATGGGTAAATATGCCCCTCCTGCCACACAGCTGCCCATAATAGCAGCAATCTGTGGGATTCCTTCGGCACTTAAGCGAGCATTATTTCTAAAAATTCGACCAAAATGGTCTTTATCCGGAAATATTTCATCCTGCATCGGAAGGTAAACCCCTGCAGAATCAACCAGATAAAGAATAGGGAGTTTATTTTCTAATGCAATCTCCTGAGCCCTTAAATTTTTCTTTGCCGTTATTGGAAACCAAGCCCCCGCTTTTACGGTTGCATCATTGGCTACAATAATACAATCTCTCCCCGATACACTGCCGATTCCCGTTACCACTCCACCAGACGGGCATCCGCCTTCCTCTTCATACATCTCGTATCCGGCCCATAGCCCCAATTCATAGAGCTCCGTATCCTCATCAATTAACATATCGATACGTTCACGAGCCGTGAGCTTACCTTTATTATGATGTTTCGCAATCCTTTTCTCTCCACCTCCTTTTTTTATCTCATTTTCAGTTTCATTAATCTGCTTAATAAGTGATTTTAAATCTTGCGAAGAACTAGAATTGCTGGAACTCATAGAGCGGATAACGTTTTATAGATACTAGATTATTGTTTTTAAGCGTTCTCAAAATAACGATTTTTAGCAATTGCAAAAGTAATGAATGTATCTATTTCGATTCAAGTTCATTACTTTGTTCTTTTTTCGGGTAAATACAATTTCTAACAAATCAGATGAGCTGTGAAATCATTTAATTATTTATTATCAACAGCGCTGTTTGTCTTGGGTATGCTTTTTATTTCCGATACTGCTTCTGCCCAATGGAATACGGAATACCAACAATTAGTAAATACAAAAGAAAAGAACCCTATTTCGGTTCATATAATTACCTTACCGGAAAAGTCAGACTCGACTGTTACCTTAGGTATTGTATTCAGTATGCCTTACAGCTATTTACATTTTAAGAAAAATGACCATTCTAATAATGGAAATGATTTTTCTACCAGTCTTGAATTCAATGTAGAGGTTTTTAAAAATACAAAAACACACTCATCTTCAAATGATGAATTCTCAATTGAGGGATTAGAGCCTATTGCCCGGGACTTTTGGGAAGACACTGTTTATGCTAAAAACTATGAACAAAGCCAATCTAGGGAATATTTTTTAAACAGATATTTAAAAATACCGTTACCCCCCGGAACGTATGATTATGTACTGCAAATGAAAAAAAGTACAGATTCTCAAAGCAGAATATCGCAAAGACAAACAGTACATATCTCCTCCTTCAAAAATGGAAAGAAGGGTAACGTTATTTTGGGGAATAAACTCACAAAAGAAAATGGAGATTTACAGTTGAGTTTATCACGATTAGGCAGCAATGTAACTTATGGCAAGAATTTTTATATGCTGGCGTATATCCCTGACTACGATTCTACAACCAATTACTCACTTGAGATAAATAATCTGGAAGTCTCACAAAAAGATACAAGCCAAAGTAGTACTGTTTATTCACATACTCTTTCCAGAGATGACATTAAAACAGAGGTTCTTCCTACTCTATCAAAAGATAAAGAGGGTAAAACTCAAATCCGCCTACAGAATATTGAGAATAGCTATACCTATGCCTTAGTTAAAGTACCTAATAAGAAATTCCCAAATGGATTTTATCGCTTAACAATTTCAAAAAGCGGTCAGGATAAGGCTATCGTTTATGAAACTTATAAATCTATTTGGGTAGATATGCCCAAAAGTCTGCTCAACTTAAATGTTGCAATAGATATGTTGCACTATATCGTCGATGACAAAACACTTGATCGTCTATCAAATGGTTCGGCCAAAGAAAGAGAACAAAAATTCCATAATTTTTGGAAAGAGCGAGACCCAAGCCCAAATACAGATTATAATGAACTTATGGCCGAGTATTATCGGCGTATAGATTATGCTTACAACAAATTTTCAACCCAAAACAGAGCAGGTCATAAAAGTGACCGTGGTAAAGTTTATATTAAGTTTGGCCCCCCAAAAGATATGCAACGAAAGTTTCCTACAAACGGCCCTACAACAGAGATCTGGACCTACCCATCCAGAAAATTTATATTTCATGCCACAACAGGGTTTGGGGACTTTAAACTGGTCTCAAAAGAAAAGCTTTAGTTTATGTCGACAATAAATCAGCGAATAGTAATCAGTAGCGGTGATTTCAACGGAATTGGTCCAGAAGTCATATTAAAAACACTGGCCATACAACCAAGGGATTCTGTTACCCCAATTATTCTGGGTAATGCTGATGTATTCGACTTTTATTCTAAGAGAATTACAGAAGAGGTTAAATATCATCAAATTCATAGCATTGATAATATAAAAGAGGGTCACGTAAATATTCTTGAGTGCTATGGTGATGAATCACCTGATGTTAACCCCGGTATATTTACCAAACAGTCCGGCAAATGTGCTATGCTTGCTGTAGAAAAAGGCATTGAACTATGTAAAAGCAATTTTGCTGATGCTCTTGTTACAGCACCTATATCAAAAGAAGCCGTCAATATTGCTGGCTACCAAATTCCGGGTCATACCGAATTTTTAGCTGAGCATACCAACTGTACAGACTTCATGATGATGTTAGTTAATAATGGACTGAGAGTAGGGTTGACTTCCGTTCATGTGCCTTTGGCTTCGGTAGCTGACGAAATTACCGAGCAAAATATATTGCACCATCTCTCAATTATGGATCGAAGCCTTAAAAATGATTTTAACATCGAGCATCCCAACATTGCCGTATTGGGCTTAAATCCACATGCCGGTGACGGTGGTATTATTGGGAATGAAGAAATTGAAATAATATCACCTACTATCGAAAAAGCCTATGAAGGAGGCATTAATGCAAGTGGGCCTCATCCCGCTGATGGTTTTTTCGGAAACCGAAAATACAAAGAATATGATGGTATATTAGCCATGTATCATGATCAGGGACTGATCCCTTTTAAAACCCTCTCTTTTGGAGCCGGTGTTAATTTTACGGCAGGCCTCCCGATTATTCGCACATCGCCTGACCATGGTACCGCTTTCGACATTGCAGGAGCGGGCAAAGCCAACTCATCTTCTTTTACCCAAGCTTTTGAACTAGCAGTAACTCTTGCTAAGAATCGCCAAAATGAAGTAATACACTCATGAGTACTATTGAATATCCGGAATATTCTAAACTAGCCGATATCTATGATTCCGTCATGCAGGATGTCAACTATGACCTTTGGGCTGATTTTATTGATGCCCTAATGTTAAATCATCATCCTAATCCTGAAACAGTATTAGAACTAGCCTGTGGTACCGGTTCTCTGGCCCTTTCTCTTGACGAGTTAGAATGCTATGACATTTTAGGGACTGACAAATCTCCCCACATGATCACCAAAGCACGAGAAAAAAATAAAGAAATGAGATGTAACGTCGACTTTGAGGTCATGGACTTCCTCGATATCAATCTGGATCAAACCTTTGATATTGTTGTTTCTGTATTTGATAGTATCAATTATTTACATTCCCCTGAAGAGATAAAACAGTTTTTAAAAGAAGTTAAAGTGGTGCTAGATTCGCAAAGTCTGTTAATATTTGATTTTACGACCCCTAAAAACTCAATGCGTGCAATAGATTATTTGCATAACGAAGAAGGATATACTGATGACGGATATCATTTCTTTCGGAAAAGCACCTATGATTCCGGTGATCAAATTCATGTTAATGATTTTAAGATTCGAAAACTCGCAGAGGATCGAGAAACTGTATTAGCTGAATACCAGGAATCACACAGTCAACGCGCCTATACCCTTGAACAAATGCTTGATATTATCGATGAAACAGCGTATAACTTAATAGCGAAATATAGCGACTTCGAATTTGAAGAAGCAGATGAACATAGTTTACGAATCACAATGGTTTTACAATGTCCCAACATTCAGTAATTAAATTTCAAAACGTTAGTGTCTCATACGATCACCGACCGGTACTTGATAATATCAATTTTAGTTTAGGTAATGGAGAATTTGCCTACCTTATTGGCCAAACCGGGGCCGGAAAAAGCTCTTTTTTACGACTCATATATCGCGACCTATTACCCGATGAAGGATCGGTATCGGTAGCTGGAATGAATGTTACTTCCCTAAAAGATAAAAAAGTACCCTATTTACGCCGTCGCCTGGGAATTGTATTTCAAGACTTCCAGCTTCTACCCGATCGTACTGTTTATGAAAACGTAGCTTTTTCTCTACAAGTTACCGGCGAAAAGAAAAGCTTCATTAAACAGAGAGTATTAGAAGTATTAGGGATGGTTGGACTAAGCCATAAACGCCGTAATATGCCCGAAGATCTTTCAGGAGGCGAACAGCAGCGAGTTGTTATTGCCCGTGCACTGGCCAATGAACCTCGCATTATGTTGGCCGATGAACCAACAGGCAACCTTGATCCGGCTGCTTCTTCAGAGATCATGGATCTGCTTAAGCAGATTAATAACCGAGGCATGGCCGTCCTGATGGTGACACATGACTATGATACCGTAAAACAGTATCCCTACCGAACTCTTAAGCTTGAAGAGGGAGAAATTAAAGAGATAGATGTCAAAGGGTTGTAATAAGCTATTGAGGTTATTTATTTACAATACCACAATCATTACATTTAAAGACAACTCTCGTTATTGAGTAAACTACCTGCATTGGTAGACAAATGTTTTTAGTCTCACGCCATGAATCTGCATGACCGCACACAAAAGGTACGAGAAAAAGCCCTTCGACTAGGGTTTAACGCCTGTGGTTTCGCTAAAGCCGGGCGACTGGAAACAGAAGAACGTCGTTTAAGAGAGTGGTTAAACCAAGATCGTAATGGCAAAATGGGCTGGATGGAAAACCATTTTGATAAACGAGTAGACCCGACTAAGCTTGTGCCAGGTGCTAAATCGGTAGTATCAGTAATAGCCAGCTATTTCCATCCCCGCCACCGTAAGCAAATGGCTAAAGATAGTAGCCCTCAAATAGCTAAATATGCTCAAGGACGAGACTATCACAAAGTATTTAAGCAGAAGCTCAAAACACTTTATGCCGAAACAGAAGAACTGTTGGGGGGATTAGAAGGTCGCGTATTTGTTGATTCTGCTCCTGTACTCGATAAAGCGTGGGCGGTGCGTTCCGGTTTGGGTTGGATGGGTAAAAATTCAAACATCCTGAACAAAAACATGGGGTCATTCTTTTTTATTGGCGAAATGATCATCGATGCAGAGTTCCAGTATGATGCGCCTATCACCGACCACTGTGGCAGTTGCACGCAATGTATAGACTCATGCCCAACCAATGCTATATATGAGCCTTACCGCGTAGATGCTACAAAATGTATATCCTATTTAACCATTGAGCTCAAAGAAGAAATTCCAGAAGAGCAACGCGATGACGTGGGTGATTGGATGTTCGGATGCGATATTTGTCAGGATGTATGTCCTTGGAATAGAAATGCTGTATACAGCAAAATCGAAGATTTAGCACCACGCGAAATATTACTGGACCATGATATCAATTTTTGGGAAGAGCTTGATATTAAACAGTATGACGCACTGTTTGAAGGAACTCCCATTCGTAGGGCTAAATTCGAAAAATATAAAGACAATATTGCTGCTGTGGCCAGTAATTTAAGACACGAGAATGCTTAATTCATCCGAAGTTGACGAATTGTGAATACTAGAAACGCCCTTTCTTGTCTTTAAGCTCTTTGTACAATAATTCTCGTGCTCTAAATATATGGGCTTTCACCGTTCCCAATGGTGAATCCAATATATCGGCAATCTCTTTGTAACTTTTCTCCTCCATATGGCGCAGCTCAATAACCTTCCGATATTTTTCGGGTAGCTCTTTTATCGCATTTTGAACAATTTTTTTGCGCTGCTTTTTTATAATATCACGATCGGTACTTGCCGATTCATCCGGTAGCTGCATCTCCATCTCCCCGTCTTTTGTCTTTACAGGATCATCAATAGAGAGTGTTTTTAGCTTTTTCTTACGCAGATAATCAATGGTGTGATTGGTAGCAATACGATACAACCACGTTGAAAAAGCATAATTAGTATTGTAGGTATTCAAATTATCAAAAGCTTTTACAAAAGCTTCCTGAACCAAATCTTCAACCTGCTCTCGGTCTTTTACCATCTTTAAAATATGGAAAAACAATGCGCGCTGGTATTTATCTACCAACTTGGTATAAGCCTCCTCTTCGCCCCCAATAGCTTGTTTTACAAGTTTATCATCTTCGAGACTACTTTCAGAGGCATTCTCACGAGGAGATTCATACCCTTCTTCACTTGCTGTCTGATTTTCTGACATTACCAATTAAAAAATTGAACTAAACAGGTGTTAATTTTAGTGTCTTAACATACTGAATCGAAAACATTTTTCCCATCTGCTTTTAGAAAAAACATAAAAACATTTATTTTTTTGAGCTTTTTGTATATAATGAAACGCATTATAAGAGTGACGCAAATTAAATTGTAAGGTTTACGTTTTCAAGAGGTCTTACATATCAAATAACAACTTCATCAGTTTGAAGTTAATCACTAACCAAAAACAATAAAGCTTACTGACAATGAAAAAACTACTAACATTAGGATGCTTAATTCTAGGGGTACTATTCTTTTCAAATACCAACACTTATGCTCAAGACTTTAAAGCAGGCGGAGGATTAGCTTATGGTACGGAGATCGAATCTATAGGTATACAAGCTGGCGCTGTAGTTGGTTTCAACGAAAGCTTTAGAGGAGCCGCAGATTTTGTCTATTTCTTCGGCAAAGAAGAAAATGGAGTTGATACTTCTTGGTGGGAACTAAATGCCAATGTACACTATGTTTTCTTATCTGAAGCAACCACTACGGTATATGCCTTAGGAGGTCTTAACTATGCTACTGTTGAAGCTACAGTAAGCAGTGGTGGTTTTACGGCCTCAGCAAGCAATTCAGAGGTTGGGCTTAACCTCGGTGGCGGTGCTGAATTCGGCCTTGGTTTTGCTGATCTCTACACCGAATTAAAATATGTTCTTGGAGATGCTGACCAGTTAGGTATTTCTGCTGGCCTTCGATTCGGTTTATAAGATCTATTTGAATTATATTTTCCGGGCGTCCTATTCAGGACGCCCTTTTTTATTTTCCATAGATTTTAGAATTGCCCCATGCCGAATACCCCCAGTCGAAACCAATAACCTATCAAAGTTATATAATTCCATCGTTTGCTCTAAAATAAGCAATCCGGCTAAAAAAATATCTGCCCTTCCCTTCATCACTTCTGGATATTCATCAATTAACTCAGAGCTATTCTGCTGTTGAATATACGCAATCCATTTTCGGAGAGTAGCGACCTCCAATTGATATTCATTCAATGCTTCAGCATTATAAGATCTGAGACCTAATTCCATATAAACCAAAGAAGTAACGGTACCTGCTACCCCCACTAATTTCGTACCTTCTGCAAAAGAAAACGGCCTGTTGATCAAAACATTTTTGATTTCTGTGCGACAATCTTCAATCTGGTTGCGATTAGGAGGATTTGCGAAAAGATAGCGTTCGGTGAATCGCACACATCCCATATTAAATGAATGGCGATCAGTTAGTCCTTCAGCAGGAGAGCCGACAGCTATTTCTGTGCTCCCTCCGCCGATATCAATAACGGCAATCGGTTTCTCAACAGTAAGTACGCTTTGCGAACCCCAAAAAGTAAACTGTGCTTCTTCATAGCCATTTAACACTGATACTTCAAAGCCAGCTTCCTGTTTAACTTGTTTTATAAACTCATTCCGGTTATTGGCATCTCTCACTGCACTTGTTGCTGTAACCTTAATAGTTTTTACCGAAGGATAATTCTCCTTGAGAACTTTTCGGAAGTATATTAATGCGTCTATTACTCTTCTTATTGCTTTTTCACTTAGATTCCTCTCTTTATCAACTCCTTCTCCCAAGCGAGGTACACGCTGTTGCTCATTTACTACTTTTAGCTCACCATCAGATACTTTGGCCACAAGTAACAGTACCGTATTTGTACCTATATCAATAGATGCTCTCATCAATTGATTTTTTTTGCCTGAATTGCGATCCACTCATTCTCCTGATAGACCTCAACTATCTCAAAACGATCTTTAAGTTCTTCTTTCATCTGGGGTAAATCAGTTTCCAAGAGCCCGGATAACAGTAACTGCCCCTCTTTCTTCAATGCTACTACTAAATCTTCTAACAAAGTAAGTATTACATTTTTTTCAATATTCACCAAGACCAAATCTACTCGGGTACCCTCAGTAATTACCTCAGTTGAACCCTGTTTTACCGTAATACTATCATTGATTCCATTGAGTAATATATTTTCATGAGTATTAGTAATACTCCATTCATTAATATCAAAAGCGAGTACTTCTTTCGCTCCTAACTTAATTGCAGCTATGGATAATATACCTGTACCAGTTCCAGCATCGATCACTGTGTCATCTCCATCTAAGAGGTCGGGCAATGCTTTTAACATCAATCGAGTAGTCTCATGATAGCCGGTCCCAAAGGACATTTTAGGATCGATCTCCAATAATATTTTGTCATCCGGCACAGTAGCTTGTGACCAGGTAGGTTTTACAAAAAAACTTCCTATCTCTTGGGCTTTTACAGTCTGTTCCCACTGTTCATTCCAATTCTGATCAGCAACTATTTCCTCTGTTTCTATATACCCGTTTCCCGGATATGCTCCTAACAGCTGGTCAACTCTTTCTCTATCATTAATTCCAAAATTCTTTTTTGCAATATAGGCGATAATAGAACTCTCACGTTGTTCAAAGCCGTCAAAATCCATATCAAAAAGCTCAGCAATCAAACTTTCTTGGTACTTATCAGCAATCTTGATAACCAGTTTAATATATTTCATAAATGAAATTTAGAGGATCTTTTTCCCCATTTACTCTTGAGGAGATCTTGCAATCCGATTATATATTAATTCAGATAATACACGACCTACCCCATCCAGGGTGTTATGACTAATCACACCCATATCGTCATCATGGGTATGCCAATAAGGAGCAAATTCTGCACCCTTATCTGTAACGCGATGTCGAATAATATCAATAGTAGGTAATTGAAGTTCCCTATTAACTATAACATGATCATCGGAAATAGCATTGCCTTTTTTATCCAAAAACAGATTGCCCCAACCTTTTTCATCAGCAATTGACCATAATTCATTAACCAGCGCCGGTGCAAAACGCATGGAGTACTGTTCTTTAGGAAAAGTTGCTCCATCCCCTCCTACCATATCTAATAAGATTCCAAAACGGGGAGAATATCCTTTTACCGGCGGATTTTGTGCCCAATATCTTGACCCGAGGAAATAATTATCTAAATCACCCTCTTTGCCATAATCCTCACCATCAAAAAGGACGATATCGACGCCAATAGGTGGAGGGTGCTGCTGAAACAAGCGAGCCAGCTCTAAGAGAATACCAACCCCACTGCCGCCGTCATCAGCTCCCAAAATGGGTTTTTGCTTGTTTATATCGGCTTTATCAGCACGGGGACGTGTGTCCCAATGTGCACATAACATTATTCGATCTGAGCTTTGTGTGTTAAACGCAGCAATAATATTGGTGAGCTCTAAGATTTCTCCGTTATATCCTTCTGCAGTAAAATCTTGAGGATATACAGCTCGCTCGGAAGCATATTCCCTTAATTTATCTAATAGGTAGTTTCGACCTTTGAGGTGCCCCTTTGATCCAGGATTACGCGGACCAAATGCAACCTGCTTTTCAATGAAATGATAAGCACTATCGGCATTGAAATCAGGTACAAACTGGCCTTGCTCCTGAAACGACAATCTCTGATTAGATGATTCTTCTTCTCCACATCCAACAAGCAAGAAGGCGGCAAAACAAAAAAAAGTAAAAACAATGCTTTTATTCATTGCGGGCAACCATCGATGACGAGGATTGCGATACCGGTAATACGATAGAATCCATAATATTCACGTGAGGCGGTCGATTAGCCATAAATAGAATAATCTCGGCAATATCTTCTCCTGTTAAAGGATCCAAATTGTTATAAACTTCATCAGCTCGTTCATCATCCCCATGGAAACGAACGTTACTAAATTCTGTTTCCACTAGTCCCGGAGAGACCATACTTACCCGTACATTGGTGCCATGTAAGTCTTTTTTTGTAGCTTCAGTAAAAGCCTTAACTGCATGCTTACTGGCACAGTAGACCGACCCGCCCGGATAGCTTTCATGCCCTGCAATAGACCCTACGTTAATAATATGCCCGGTATTTCGTTCTTTCATCGAGGGACTTATAAGGCGAGTCATATTCAAAACTCCCTTGATATTAGTATCTATCATCTCATCCCAGTCTTCAAATGGGGCATCATAGACCGCATCTTTTCCTCGCGCTAAACCTGCGTTATTGATAAGTATATCCACAGATGGCTCGAGTTCTGATATAAAATCGGAACAAACTTGTCGATCACGAACATCAAAACAGGCAATTTCTACTGCAACAGCATGTTGTTCTTTCAGCTGCTTTTGAAGTTGCTCAAGCCTTTTTTTGCGACGCCCATTAATAATAAGATTACAACTTGCGTTAGCAAATATTTTGGCCGTCGCCTTACCGATACCAGAAGTAGCACCGGTAACAAAAACCCATTTCTCTTCCAATCGATTAGTCATTATTGAAATATTAAATTAATCCAGTTGCTCAATAAGTCGACCCGCATTAAACAGCTTTCCCTCTTCAAAGGTATCTGCCATAAACTGTAGGCCGTATGGCAATCCATTAGAGTGAGTGCCTGCAGGTACACTCAACCCACAAATTCCAGCAAGGTTGGCAGATGTAGTATAAATATCATTGAGATACATTTGCACTGGATTATCTTCATTAGTCCCAAGATCAAAGGCCGTGGTTGGTGCCGTTGGTGATATGATGACATCAACATCTTCAAAAGCTTTGGTAAAATCCTCTTTAATTAAACGGCGAACTTTTTGGGCTTTGGCATAGTAAGCATCATAATAACCGGCACTCAACACATAAGTACCCAGCATTATGCGGCGTTTTACTTCGGGACCAAACCCTTCGGTTCTACTCTTTTTATAAAGTCGAACTAAAGCTGAGTCCATATCATCAAGCTTGGCACTTAGCTCAACCTTTTTTTCGCCCTCAACCTGTTTTATCTGGTCAGTAATTGCTTCACGTTCTAACTTGAGATCTTCTTCTACATCTTTGATATCAGCACGATGACCGTAACGAATGCCATCATATCGAGCAAGATTACTGGACGCTTCGGCTGTTGCCAAAATATAGTAGGTAGCAATACTATACTTCATGTGTGGCAGGTGGATGGGGACCAATTCTGCTCCATTCTGTTCAAGTTCATCCAATTTTAACTGTATCCCCTCTTTAATCTCTTCGTCAAGACCTTCCCCAAAATACTCTTCTGGAACACCGATACGAATATTCGCATCCGGCTCTTCAGCAAACTGTCGATAATTAGGTACAGTTCGACTTGAAGAAGTGTTGTCATTCGGATCTGGTCCTGCTATCGTTTCCAGCAGTATAGCAGCATCTTTTACCGAATGTGTAAGTGGGCCAATACAATCGAAGGATGAAGCAAAAGCAATTAACCCGTGACGAGAAACACGCCCATATGTAGGTTTTAGTCCTACTACCCCACAATATGAAGCAGGCTGTCTAATAGATCCGCCTGTATCGGAGCCGAGAGAAGCAGTACAAAAATCTGCCGCCACTGCAGCAGCACTACCCCCCGACGATCCACCGGCTACCTTATCAGTATCAAGCGGGTTATGGGTTGGCCCGTAAATAGTATTCTCAGTTGATGATCCCATGGCAAATTCATCCATGTTCAAGCGCCCCAATAAAATGGCATCCTCATTTCGTAAACGTTCTATCACCGTGGCATCGTAAACGCTCTCAAAGTCTGAAAGAATATTTGATGCACAGGTAGCTTGTTTATCACGCTCACAAATCAGGTCTTTGACTCCAACAACCATCCCGGCCAACTTACCGGCCGTTCCGTTATCGATACGTTCCTGAATATCTTGCGCTCTACTAAGCGCACTTTCTTTATCAATGCTTACTACTGCATTGACTTCATCATTGCGCTGCTCAATATTTGTGATATAATGCTGTACAATTTCCGGGAGTGTTAGATCACCAGAGAAAAGTGATTCTTGAACCTGGCTAAAATCTGAAAAACTCAACAATAAGTATGGGTTTTAATTAATCTTCTTTGTTCTTAACTTCTTCCTCGTTCTTGTCACTAGAACTTAAGCCTTCCTTTTCACCTTCTTTGATCTCTTTTTTGATCTCATCTGAGGCTTTTTGGAATTCATTGATTCCCTGACCGATTCCTCGAGCAAGTTCGGGTATCCGCTTTGCTCCAAAAAACAATAAAACAACCAGCAGGATTATTAAAACCTCCATACCACCAAATCCACCTAACATAAAATATTCCTTCTAACTTTGAGTTTAAGATTAATGAGACCTTAAGATATGAATAATTTTCTAAACCTTTGAGCATTAGAAAGAAAAAAATAATTGCTTTTTCCTAAAAAAATGACTTGAATTTAATGTATGAAACCTTTTATTAAGGTTCTCAGTTTTATAGTTGAACCCAAAACAAAATTAAGAAGTTTTATTTATGATCTGGACTGTTGAATTAGCAGCCGTATTAGATGACGCACCATTTCCCGCAACCCGTGATGAACTTATTGAATGGGCTGAGCGCAATGGTAGTCCTCAGCAGGTGCTCGATAATTTACACGAACTAGAAGAAATTGAACAAGGAGAAGATGTCGTATATGAAAGTATAGAAGATATTTGGCCCGATTATATTGGTAAGGAGGATTTTTTCCATAATGAAGATGATGAAGGATTTAATTATGATGATGTTTAATTCGTAGTACAATAACATTACCTTCAAGCGGTTGTATGGGCTAATCCTACAACCGCTTTTTTTTGGAAAATCTTAATGACTCTCTTTGCCCTTTGAATCGAGACATCATCCTTTTCGTTTTATCGTTATGTGTGCTCGGAATTATTTCCACCAGCACTCCTACTATTGCTTTATCTCAAAACAACATAACCAGCAGTGATACTACTGATAATGTAGTACGCATCATTCGTTTTGTGGGTAACGATAATGTTAAAGATAATACCCTTGAAACTCTTATACGTACTCAAACCAATCGCGAATTTCTCGGTATTCCCCGATTTACCCCCTGGTATTTTATTTGGCAACTCACCGACAAGTTTGGAGAAAAACCTGCGTATTTAAACCGTGCAACTGTAGCCAACGATATAGAAAGAATTAAACAGTATTATAAAACTATTGGTTATCTAGAAGCAACGGTTGATACAAACATTGTAGAATTCAAGAAAAACCGTGTTGAGGTCTCTTTTCTTATTGATGAAAGTAAGGCCTTTAATATACAGACATTGGCCTACTCAGGTATCCCCAGCTTTGAGGATTCTACACTTGTACCCAACTTTCTTGCCCGTAGCCCACTTACGAAGAGCAGTATCAACGATTCTACCTTTACTGTATATAAACGATATTCTGAAAATGAGTTAACAAGCGAACGTAATCGACTTATCACATTTTTGAAAAACAATGGTTATGCTTCTGTTCAAAAAGACTCTGTCAGAGTATTGATGCGACATGATTCAACCAATCGCCACCAGCTTGATGCTTTGTTCAAAATCAATTCTGGAAAGAAGTATACCTTTGGAGATTTGCATATTTCCTTAACCGGACCTGAGGGAGATACCACCAATTACCAACAACAAGATACGCTGCAAGGCAAACCTCACACAACAGGAAAAGCCAAAATAATTCTACAAAAAAAGAAATCAGCTCAAACAAAATATAGTCTGCTAACAAATCAGATTCTCTTCAAGCCTGGTGAAACCTTTAATAACGAACTTTATATTCGATCCATTAATGAATTTCAAAACCTAGGCATGTTAACCTTTAGGCAATTTGGGCTTAGTGAAGATGGAGGGCTGCCGGACTACTCAAAGGACCAGATACCTGCTATGTTTTCCCTTCAGACCATCCCTAAACATTCCATTAACCTAAACCTCTTTGGGATGAAGCGATATGGTTTTGGTTCGGGAGCGGGAGTAACATATACTAATAATAATCTCTTCGGAAAGGCAGAAAATCTTCAAATAAGTTTAAATGGAAGCTTTGAATATGTCACATCCGAAACTGTGCGAGATATTGCCAACTCAAATTCTGGTTCTTACGACGGTCGGTTTTTCCAAAGTTTCGAATCACAAATAAACTACACCCTTCCTCGTCTTATTTTCCCGTTTAGCAACCTCAACGATAATGTATTCTTTTCTAACGGAAGAACAAGATATGGCCTCTCATTTAGTCGCTCTAATCAGTTGCTTTTTGATATCAATTCAGATATCCGTTTTAACTTACGCTACGAAGTAAAGCACAATGAACGCTTTTCCAGTTTCCTTGATTTCATAGAGTTAGACTTATTGGATACCGATCCCTCTCCACAATTTCGGGAAGCCTTGCGTAATGATTTTGGAGAAGATTCTTTTGAATACCAGCGCATACTGGAAGATTTTCGACCGCAGGTATCATCTATACTTCGTTACACCTTTCGGAGTAAACGCACTGATCTTATCAAACGTGATTATGGCTATTTTAGCGAATATTCTATTGCAGTCGGGGGTAATATCCCCTATTTGGCTGATCGTTTTATTGTAACGCCCAATACACTTGAAGGCCATTTACCACCTATAATAACGGGTAGCCAAAATAATCTTGCCTATAGTCGTTTTGTAAAAGGAACAGCTGATTACCGAAAATATATCCCTATTTCCAATAATGCTGTTTTTGGTTATCGGGGTTTCTTGGGACTCGCATTCCCCTATGGTAAAAGCACCTCTATCCCACTAAACCAACGCTTTTATGCCGGAGGAAACAATGATATTCGCGGATGGGATATTTACAGTTTGGGTCCCGGTGCAATTCCACTTGATGATGTTACTATCAACGGTGGGGGAATTAAGCTATTGGCACAAACCGAAGTTCGGCAACGTTTTATTCGCAACTTTTTATCTGCAGATTGGATTGCTGCATGGTTCACTGATGCTGGTAATACTTGGTATGGTCCACGCACAGAATTCCCTTCTGACGGAATGAATCAACAAACTACTGCCAGCCAGAGAGAACGACTACTCAAACTAGGTAAGTTTAAATTTGACCAATTCTATAAACAAATTGCTGTCAGTTCTGGATTAGGCTTACGATTCGACTGGGAATATGTAGTCGCTCGGTTCGATTTTGCCTTTCGGATTCATGACTTGCAAAAAGGTTGGTTTGAAGATAAAAAGTTATACTTTAGTTTTGGTATCGGTCATTCATTCTAAATTCTTTTTTTAAGTTGATTTAGTACTTCACAGCATTGAGATTGTCGGTATAACTCTTTCATTAAATCATAGTTAAATGTTCGGATCTAAAAAGTTTGGGAAAGTCAAAAATAAGGGAGACATCATTTTCAACTCCCGTTTTCTCAAAAACCTGACTACCCTGGAACGATCAGAGTTTCTACAATACTGCCATCGTCGTAAATACAAAGAGAATGAGCATATTTATTACCAGGGAGATCCCGGTACTGGTATGTATTTTATCGAAGAAGGTAAAGTAGAGCTTATAGTAGAACCAGAACCTGGCGCAGAGGATGAAGCCCAAAGCTGTACTATTGAATCACCTGAAAGCTTTGGTGCACTGTCAATTGGTTATGAACTGAGGCGCATTAGTAGTGCAAAGTGCCTAACCGACTGTGTTTTGATGGGATTTTTTAAACCGGATTTTGAGACCTTGAAAAAACGTCATCCCAGTATTGCTGTAAAATTTATGGAAACATTAGCTATGATCTCTATGAAACAGCTTGAAATTGTAACGAAAGAACTAAAAAAAGTGAGTTCTGCCGAACACGCCTTTTCTCTGCAGTTTAAAACATATTTAAACAAAGAAAACGAAAATACTCTTTAGCATTACTCGAATGGCATTAAAAAAAGGAAATGATATTAAACTCAAAATCGATGATGCAGCATATAAAGGCAAGGGCATTGGTAAAATTGATGGATTAGCTGTTTTCGTTCCCAATACCGCACCCGGCGACCGTATCAAGGCACGGGTCATGAAAAAGAAAAAGAATTATGCCGAAGCAAAACTGCTAGAGGTTCTTGAAGAAGGCCCTTATCGTATCGATCCCAAATGCCAACACGCTAAAAATTGCGGAGGATGTAGCTGGCAGCATGTTTCTTACAAGCATCAAAAAGAGTTTAAGCAAGATCAGGTGCGTGATCACATACATCGCATCGGGGGTCTGACTGACCTCGAAGTGAGTCCCATTATCAGTTGCGATAACCCTTTTTACTATCGCAATAAAATGGAGTACTCCATTGGGCACAAACGGTGGCTAAGTCAAGAAGAAGTGAATCGTGATGAATATGTAGATGACCGTTGTTTCGCGGTAGGGTTACACGCACCGGGTCGTTTCGATAAGATCTTAAACATCAGAGAATGCCACCTCCAAGATCCCATTTCGTATAAAATAATGGATTTCTTTCGGCAGTGGTGTATAAAAAATGATATTGCGCCCTTTAACCGAATTGAGAATAAGGGTTTTATGCGCAATTTAATCATCAGAAAGGCTTTTTACACCGATGATTTGATGGTTAATGTTGTAACCTATCAGGACGATCAGGGATTAATCGAGGCACTTGCTAAAGCCCTACGTGAAGAATTTCCTGAAATTACAACTATCATCAATAATGTAAACGATACCAAGTCCCCTACTTCCGAAGGCCGATACGAAAAAGTTATTTACGGACCAGGATATATTACGGATAAGATTGGTGACTATCACTTCAATATTGATGCTAATGCCTTCTTCCAAACCAATACCCCACAAGCCGAACAGCTGTATGAGGTTGTTAAACAGTTTGCTGACATAGAAGCTGATAATATTATCTATGATCTCTACTGTGGAGTTGGAACTTTGACAATATACCTAAGTGACAAAGCACAAAAAGTAGTGGGAATTGAACTGGAGGAAGTAGCAATTAAAAATGCCCGGAGAAATGCGGAAGTGAATAATATTGCAAATGTCTCATTTATTAAGGGCGACATGAAAGATGTATTCACCGAGGCGGTTACCAATAAATTTGGCGCACCTGACTGTTTAATTACCGATCCCCCACGTGCCGGCATGCACCCTGATGTAGTCGATCGTCTTAAAGAGCTAAAAGTACCTAGAATAGTATATGTAAGCTGTAATAGTTCGACTATGGCACGTGATCTCCAAAAACTTAACGAAGTTTATGAGATACAGGAAGTTCAACCGGTAGATATGTTTCCACAGACCTATCACATAGAAACAGTGGCTAAACTGGCCCTTAGAAAATAATTCGGTACAAGGATAACTACTTGGGCCATTTATTAAAAGGGACTTCTACAAATATCTGTACCTTGCTTTCGGTTATACGCACACCCTATGTTTGTCCTTTTAACGAAAGCATAACTCCCTATGAGGTGTTTTTACCAGGCAGTTTTTGGAAGTCCTTTAAAACTAATCTGCTGGAATTAGCTTTAGGAATACAGGCTGAGAAACCTTTATCTCTGTCTCTGTAGACTCTAAAAGTCCATTTTCCCTATCTCGTTTAAAAACCACGATATTATCAGTTTTACGATTTGCCACAAGCAAGAAATTTCCTGTAGGATCAATCGTAAAGTTCCGGGGATGTATCCCTCTTGTTGATTGCCTTCCCACTTTGGTAAGCGTTCCCTCTTGCTGATCAATGCTATAAATAACAATATCATTTAGATTCTCACGATTCGACGCATACAGAAATCGACCATCAGGAGAAATATGTATATCAGCAGCAGTTTTAGGTCCCTTATACCCCTCTGGGAGAGTACTGGTAGTCTGTATAGGACGAAGAGAATCCCCTTGATAGCTAAAAGCTGAGACCGTTCCATTAAGCTCATTTATCAAATACGAAAAACTATTTTTAGGATGGTTCGTAATATGACGAGGACCAGCACCGGCAGCTGCAGCAGAGCTGAAAGCAGGTTTAGAATCCAAACTAACTGTTTTACGATCGAATGCATAGCCATACACCTTATCGGTTCCCAAATCAGTCACTAACAAATGATTTCCATCAGCAGAAAGTATAGTACAGTGTACATGTGGGCTATTTTGCCGATTTTTATTAATACTGTTTCCCCGATGTTGGATCGTCATCGTGGCCTCTGCCAATGTACCATTATCGCGTATGGGATAGAGTGAAACATTGCCACCAACATAATTACCCACAAATACAGCCTTCCCTTTATTATCAGTACTGATATAACATGGAGCACCGCCCATACTGGACTGTTTGTTCAGAAACATGAGCTCTTGCTTTTCTTTATCAAATGAAAATGCACTAACGGTTGAATTAGCCGAATCAGCAGCTTCATTGACGGCATATAGGTTGGAATGATCCTCGGATAATGTTAGATAGGATGGGTTATCAACACCCTTGGTCACTCCTATGGAATCGATAGTCCCTGTATTCGTATCAAAAGTATACAGGTAGATACCTTCACTGGCTTCACTGGTATAAGTTCCTACAAAAAGAAAGTAATCGGAGGAGGTATCTGTTGTATTACAAGCCCATCCGCTGAAAATAACAAATATTGCCAGCATCAAAATTCTAAAATGGTTCATAAGTACTACTCTCAAATGTTAGTATTTAGCAGGTACCCCATCTTTTGGTATCGACTGCTTGATAAATGTTCTAATATCGTCATTAGCAGATTCAAGATCCTCTTTACGTAAATACATCATATGCCCGCTTCGATAGCCTTTAAACTGGATACGGTCTTGCAGCTTCCCACTACGATCCATATTCCATATCGTATATTTAGCATCAAAATACGGAGTTCCGCCATCGTAATATCCCGACTGCACCATTACATTCAGAAAAGGATTTTCATTCATTGCCGACTGCAGGTTTTGGCCGGTTCTATTATTTTCGCGATCCCACGGATGCACGGGACCGAATAGCCAGTATTGAAGATCTGTTTCATATCCTAAATCGTTGCGTAGATAGTGGTTAATAGCAGGAGTAAATGCATGGTTCCAAGAGCTTAGCGCGGGATCATACGTATAGCGCTCTCCCCCACTCTGGGGATCCTGCCCCCTATACCTGGAATCCAAGCGACCTATAGTTAATTCTTTTTCATCGCGTAACAACTCTTTCCAAAAAAATGACGTTGATATACTCAGGTTACGATCAAGTATTGCGCCTTTAGAAATACCGGAATAATAAGCCACTTTCTCAGCCACTTTTTGCTTCTGCGAATCCTCAAGTGCTCCTCCTTTTGATAAAGCAGGGATATATTTATCAATTGTATAGGCTTCTACTTCGGGTAATATGTCAGCAAGGTCTTGCTGTTGCAGTGCGTTTGGCAAGGCCTCATGGTACCAGGCTGCAGCTGTAAAGTATGGTAACGTAAGGGCATCCCCTACCGGACCGTCCCGATCGATACCAAGTCCTGTTGGTGAAACTAGTATAATCCCATTCAGGAACATCCACTGAGAATTCTGCAGTTCTTTTGCAAGCCCGGAAACTCGAGTTGTACCATAGCTTTCACCTATCAAAAATTTAGGTGACCTCCACCGTTGATTACGCGAGACGAAAGTATCGATCCAATCAGCCAAATAATCGATATCAGCATTGACACCAAAGAACTTTTCCTTTTTAACCTCCTTATCAACAATTCTGGAGAAACCGGTATTAACAGGATTTACATATAAAATATCTGCTATATCCAAAATTGAATGGGGGTTGCTTTCGACCCCATAGGGTTGGACCGGGAATCCCTCATCACTAATTTTAACTTTCTTGGGGCCGGTGTAACCGATATGCATCCAAACGGAAGCCGATCCGGGTCCGCCATTAAATGATATTACCAGTGGACGTCGTTCCGTATCATCAACATTAGTACGTTTATAATAAGTATAAAAAAGAGAGGCTATAGGTTTTCCATCTTCATCCCATACCGGCTGATGGCCAACTGTAGCAGAATAAGAAACCTCCTCTCCGTTAATCCGTTGTTCATGATCAGTAGTAACCGCTGTATCAATATTCACTTCAACATTCTGAGCAAATAACGGTGATGAACTTAGCAGTAACAACATCCCAAAAACCATAGGATAGAACGAGCGATTGTCTTCCATTTTAGCATCCATAACCCAACTTATTTATTAATAAAAAAAGTAATAACCTTAAATAACAGATCATTAAAATAGTTGCCATAAACTCAGTTACAAATTTATGGGATTATTAAACTGTCAAATCTTGTTAAAAATCTTCAATGTACGAAGGTAATCCATTTAAATAACGATTACCTTTTAGAAAATTCTTATAATACTTTTTATGGATATAAAAATTATTGGTGCCGGTCTTGGCGGACTTACTACTGCATGCCTGCTGGCCAAAGAAGGACACCGGGTTACCATTCTTGAGAAAAATGCAAAGCCCGGAGGAAAAATTAATGAGGTTCGGGCCTCTGGTTTTCGGTTCGATACTGGCCCCTCACTGCTAACTATGCCCTTTATCCTCGACAAACTATTTGAAGAGTGTGGTAAAAACCTCAAAGACTACTTGGATATTCAACCCATAGATCCCATCTGCAGATATTTCTACCCGGATGGAACCCAGTTTGACTGTTATCAAAAGAAAGAAGTTAATATAGCACAACTTCAGAAATATGCACCCACGGACGTTCAAGCCTTTATCGATTTTCATGAATATGCTGCCAAACTTTATAACCATACAAAAGATGCGTTCCTTTTTAATCCTCTCTACGGTCTTTCGGATTTAAACTCATTAGACCTTACTGATTTTTTTAAGATTGACGCATTCAAGACCGTATCTGAGCGTATTGATCGAATGTTCGAATCGACTATGCTTCGAAAATTCTTTAAGCGCTTTACTACTTATAATGGATCATCACCCTACCAAGCACCGGCCACGCTCAATGTTATTCCCCACGTAGAACTAGCTATGGGTGGGTTTTATATTGATGGGGGAATTTATACTTTGGTTGAAGCATTAACTGAGCTTGCCTACCAACTAGGTGTTTCTATTCAGTATGAAACCAATATATCAGCTATAGAAACAGATAACAGTACCGTATCTGGAATCAGAGAGAACACCGGTGAGTTCCATTCAGCAGAAATTGTGGTATCAAATGCAGATGCTGCCGAAACATACCTGAACTTTCTCCCCAATGATGAACTCCCTTTTTTAAAAAAGAAAAAAATGAATTCACTCGAGCCTTCGTGCTCTGGTTTTGTACTTTTATTAGGCATTGACAAAACATATAGTGCGCTATCGCATCATAATATCTTCTTTTCTGATGATTACAAATATGAATTTGAGCAGATCTTTGAAGAAAAAGTGATGCCGGACGATCCCACTATCTACATTGCCAATACTTCCTATTCTAATCCCAAAGATGCACCGAAAGGCGGGTCCAATCTGTTTATCCTGGTTAATGCTCCCTATCTAAGCGATAATTATGATTGGGATACGGAAACAGCATCCTATACAAGAAAAGTAATTAGATCGCTCCAAAAACGAGGGCTTAAGAAGCTGAAAGAACATATAACCTATAGCGAGACCATTACTCCCAAGGATTTTTATAAACGATATCGCAGTAATAAAGGTAGTATTTATGGGACCTCATCCAATAGTAAAATGGCCGCATTTTTACGACCCCGCAACAAATCTCGTTCAGTGAAGGGGTTATACCTGGTAGGCGGCAGTACTCATCCGGGGGGCGGCATTCCCCTTGTTACCCTTTCAGCATTTCACGCCTGTGAACTTATAAGCCGCTTCGAATAAGCTATCAAATCCTAATTTCTTACTAATGAGGCATGCAGCATATCAAGGCTCCGAATACTATGCTCCCTTTTCTCCCAAATTAATCACTTCAACATCCTGTATTTTGCCCTCATCGATAGCAAACCGTACACAAGTACGATAAACCTGAAATCCATGCCGGCCAGCTGCCCCGGGGTTTATAAATAACATTTTATCTTTTTGCTGATCCCGGCCAATCTTTAGAATATGGGAATGTCCACAAATAAATACGTCCGGGGGATCATTTTCCATTTCTTCTCGGATAGGCAAACAATAACGCCCAAGCGTACCTCCGATGTGGGTCATCCAAAAATCAATGCCCTGGCGATCAAAACGCTGATGCAGTGGGTACTCCTGACGAATATCTTGCCCATCGATATTTCCATATACCCCAATAAGCGGAGCTATTTCTAACAGCTTATCAGCAATTTCAAGGGTTCCAAAATCCCCGGCATGCCAGATCTCATCCCGGTCTTCAAAAAAGTCAAAAACCTGTGGATCTAGATAAGAATGAGTATCCGATATTAATCCTACTTTGATCATAGATTATTCTTTATCATTTTCAGCTAAATGATAGGGATTCATTTTATAAGTATATGTGAATGCGGTAATCCCTTGCAAGAAAAACAATTTATTTATTATTCAAAATCTAATATGCCCTTTTTTAGTATTATAATTGTTTCATGGAACGCCCTACACCATCTCAAAAAGTATTTACCCAGTGTTGCTGAAACAGAATACCCGAATTTTGAGATAATTTTAGCTGATAACGCTTCTAAGGACGGATCCAAGGCATGGGTCAGGAAACACTACCCCAATGTAAAGATCGCTGAGTTTGATAAGAACTATGGCTATTGTGGCGGGAATAACCGTGCTGTTTCATATACTCAAGGGGATATTCTTTTATTTTTGAATAATGATGTTCGTGTTACCCCTACTTGGCTCAATGAACTCGCACAATGTTTTCAAAACAATTCTTCCGTAGCTGCGGCACAACCGAAGATGCTTTCTGATGATCAACCCTCCCATTTTGAATATGCCGGGGCAGCCGGTGGATTTATTGACCGTTTTGGCTATCCTTTTTGCCGAGGACGAATTTTTGATACCGTCGAAAAAGACCGGGGGCAATATAACGATAATGCCGATATCTTTTGGGCCAGCGGAGCAGCACTGGCTATTCGAAAAAAGGTATTTAACGAAGTCGGTCCTTTTGATGAGGATTTCGAATTCCATATGGAAGAGATTGACCTGTGTTGGCGACTCTGGAATAACGGTCACAAAGTTCGATACTGTGCCAACAGTACCGTCTACCATCTGGGCGGGGGATCAATGGCAATGGGGTCTCCCCGTAAGGTATATTACAACTATCGTAATAATCTCAGGATGCTCTGGAAAAACAGCAGCAGTGATACCTACATCTGGCGATTTGCAGGACGCTACCTCCTTGATATTGTAGCTTCTTTTCGTTCGCTGCTAAGTGGAAACTGGGAAGAATTTAAAGCCATTGCTCGTGCGCATATGCATTTTTGGCGATCTTTCCATAACACGCAACAAAAGCGGAAACAGTTACAAAAGCAGCGTACCGTTATTACCGATCCTGAAACTCTGTTACCCGTTAGTATTATTCATGAATACTTCGTCAAGGGAAGGAAAATATTCCAAAATATTATCTGAAAAATGGAAGTAAAAAAACTTAAGACGTTAGCACTATCACTCTTAAAAAAGTGGTGGAGTTCTCTGCTTATTTTCCCTTTTCTGATATATTCATTACATCAGATCTATTGGGCCCTTCGGTATAACATATTTTTTGCGGTTAACTACGACTACCCCTTCCCTTTAAATATCGTCTATATTTTTGTCGATAATTTTTTATTGATTGTACATGAAGCCGGCCACACTTTTTTTGGTCTTTTCGGGCTACGCTTTATAACCATATTGGGGGGATCGCTATTCCAAATTATTCTGCCACTGATAATATTCGCATATTACTGGTTTAACAGGAAAAAGAGGGGCATGCAATTCTCTCTTGTACTGCTAGGTTTTAGCTGGCTGGATGTAGCTGGTTATGCCGCTGACGGCGGAGCCCGACAACTGCCACTTATTGGTGGACTTGGTAAAGAATCGCATGATTGGTATAACCTCTTAACACAAATCAATATCCTGGAACATGATCTTACCTTTGCCCTCTGTTTCGTGGCCTTAGGAACCATTTGTTATCTTTGGGCGTTAGTAATTCCGCTATTTCCTAAACAACCGGCTGAAGTTTCAATAGACCTTAATTTAGACACCTAATAACATTAATCATTGCCATGAGAGGTATCTCCATTCATTATTCAGTTTATGTCCTATTCGGTATATCACTATTATTGATTTTTACATCATGCCATGATCACCAACCTCAAAAATCTCAAAAAGAGTATCAGCAGAAAATTGACAGCTGGCATCAAGAGCGGGTAACCTCTTTGAAAGAAAATGACAGCTGGTTAACGTTGGCCGGGCTGTATCCCTTGAAGAAAAAAAACCTTAGTTTCGGATCCGATTCCACAAATGATATTATATTCCCTCCTAAATCAGCAGGTAACATAGGAACAATCACCAGAGAAGACAGTACCTTTTATATTGATATCCGAGATGGCATTAATGTTTTACATGACAGTTCCAGAATTTCATCTATAAAGCTGAATCCTATTTCCTCGGATGAGACAACCATCTTGCAACACCAAACCTTTCTCTGGTATATCATTGAACGAAGAGGGCACTATTATATCCGATTAAAAGACCAAAAGCACCCAAATTTATCAATTTTCAACGGAATTGACAGGTTTCCAGTTTCCCAAGAGTGGAACATTAAAGCCTACTTTAAACCCTTTGATAATCCCCAAACGTTGACCATACCAGATATTTTAGGAGATACCTATGAGGAAACGATCTATGGAACCCTTGAATTTTCAATGGATGGAGAAAACTATAGCATATTACCTATTGGCCATCCTCAAAAGGATGATGAATTTTTCATCGTGTTGGGAGACAAAACAAATGGAGAAAGCACATACAGCGGAGGACGATATATCTATATCCCCACTCCCAATGAAGATGGCTACACACATATTGATTTCAATAAAGCTTACAATCCACCCTGTGTGTTTACTGATTTTGCCACCTGTCCCTTACCCCCTCCCGAAAACCGATTAGATATGACAATTACAGCAGGCGAAAAGGTCTACGAAGGTTCTAAATAAATTATTATGGGTTCACGTTTTTCGGAACAAGCAGATCTCTATGCAAAGTATCGACCTCACTATCCCCCTGAGCTCTACAATATTATTTATAATCACTTACAGGCTACCGAAAGAGCATGGGATTGTGCCACCGGTTCGGGGCAAGTTGCCAAACAGCTGGCAAAAAACTTTAATCATGTGACAGCTACTGATATTAGCCAGGAACAGTTAGCACATGCCCCCGAAACAGAGAATATCAGTTATTCCATTGCCCCTGCCGAAAACTCAGGTCTGCCAGCCAATCATTTTGATTTAATCACTGTTGCCCAGGCTATTCACTGGTTTAGCTTTGATGAATTCTATGATGAGGTCTGTCGGGTGGGAAAAGCTGGTGGAATGCTGGCCGTTATTGGCTATAGCATGATTAGTATTGGTGATAAGGTGGATCCCATTTTAAAAGCCCTGTATGAAGAGGCTTTTGGTACCTATTTCAATGAAAACCGTCAATACCTGGACCAGTATTACCGAACCATCCCCTTCCCCTTTGAGGAGATCCAAACCCCAAACTTAGAGTATACTGTTTCGTGGTCGATAGATGAACTGGAAGGCTATTTCAACAGTTGGTCAGCCATCCAAAAGATGAAAAGTAATCAAGGGTATAACCCAGTTCCAAAAACAATAAATAAGCTAAAATCTAAACTTCCGGGAAATAAAAAAATAGAGGTTTCCTTTCCCATCTTTATGCGACTGGGACGCATAGCCGCCCGTTAAGAAGCTTAGTCTGCCATTTGATAGAGTAGCTCAATCTCTTCGGGCCATCGCTCGGTATTAGGTGTTTCCAGTATCATCGGGATATCATCAAAGCGGTCATCCTGCATTAGTAATTCAAAGCCTTTTGTCCCGATCTCTCCCTCCCCAATATTGGCATGGCGGTCTACCCGACTTCCCAGCTCTTTTTGCGAATCATTTAAGTGCATTCCTTTCAGATACTCAAACCCTACGGTTTGGTCAAATTCAGTCATCATTTGTTGGTATCCTTCGGCCGTTGACATATCATATCCCGCAGCAAAGGCATGACATGTATCGATACAAACGCCAACACGGCTTTTATCTTCTACGCCATCAATGATTTCAGCCAGGTATTCAAACTTATAACCGATACTGGTGCCCTGCCCGGCGGTATTTTCGATAACAGCAGTTACGCCCTCTGTTTGCTCCAGTGCCCGATTTATGGACTCAGAATTTCGTTGCAGACACTCATCAACACTAATTTTGCTTAAATGATTACCGGGATGAAAATTCAATAGTTCTATCCCAAGCTGCTCACATCGCTTTAATTCAACGGTAAAAGCATTTCTTGATTTCTGTAATTTATCCTCATCAGGATGGCCCAGATTAATCAAATAGCTGTCGTGAGGCATCACGTAATCCATCTTATAATTAAGATCTGCACACTTCTGTTTAAATCCCTCTATACTTTCTGGGGTAAGCGGCGGAGCCTCCCACCTGCGCTGATTTTTAGTAAAAAGGGCAAACGCTTTAGCTCCAATTTTATCTGCCCGTTCCGGGACGTTTTCTACACCACCTGCGGCACTTACATGGGCTCCTATATATTTCATAAACCTGTGGGTTAAATTCTTTTTAGGACACGAGAGAAGTAATTCAAAAGAAGTAGCAATTTCAACCGCTTTCTGATGAATCACTCCCGATATTATAATCATTTAAGAGAATTCATCGTGTCAAAACAGGTGTTCATCGAAAACCCCTTTTGAGACATCCTATAATTTCATTAGTTGAGGACAGTTCAATCGCAACAAAGCCATAAATCATGAAAAAAATAACATATAGTATCCCGGTTCTACTTCTCCTTTTCATTCTTACCGGTTGTGGCATTCCTTCGGTGCATCCCCTCTATAATCCTGACGATTTGGTGGTAAAAGAAGAGTTGTCCGGTAAGTGGAAAAAAAAGGGAAGCAGTGATGTTTATAATGTATTTCATCTACAAGACCTGAAAGTAAATCAACAGGTTCGCGACACACTTGGTATCAAAGAGGATGATAGTCTTATTGCGGCCTTTGAGGAGATTAATCTTGATAATACCTACTTGATTGTTGAGTCAGATATTGGCGAGGCAGATTCAGAAATTTTCGTAGGCGGGCTTGTAAAGCTTGATAAAAACTACTATTTGGATTTATATAAATATCCAGGTTTCTCTGCGGACAACTTTTCATACCCGGTACACCTTTTTGTAAAAGTTGATCTGCATGACGATAAAATTGTAATGCACCAGTTTCGGGAGCAATGGATCAAGGAATTGATCAAAAAAAGAGAAATTCGTATTAAACATGAAGTCTCTTTTGATAACTTTTTGCTAACGGCTTCTACCAACGACTTGCAAGCATTTATCCGCAAGTATGGAGATAACCCAAAAGCCTATGACGGGGATGAACTTATTTTCAACAAAATAAATGATTAGTGGACCGCCTTAAGACCTATACCACTGCTTTTTTAAGCAACCACTGGGTACAGTATTTTTTATTCTGGATGCTTTGTTACTTCGTATTAACAAAGCATTTTTCCTACGATGGTACCATTAAAAAGATTGATCTTATATATACCGGCCTATTTATGCTGAGTATATGGGGGGCGGTAATCATAAACAGCTTTGCACTTATTCCCCGTTTGCTGGCTCATAAAAGAAACGTTGGGTACCTCGGGTTAATAACCCTTACCATGTTGGGAGCCACCTGGTTTAATATTCTTACCTACGAATATCTGTCTGACTGGCTCTTTCCCGACTATTATTTCATCTCATACTTTGAATGGTACCAAATTTTACAATATATACTGGCATTCACGGGCATCACAACCCTGTTGCAACTATCACGGAGCTGGTTCAGGGAAGCTGAAATGCAGCAATCATTAGCCGAAATAAAAGAGGAAAAAATAGCTACAGAGCTCAAAGCATTGCGAGCTCAAATAAATCCTCATTTTTTATTTAATAGTCTCAATCACATTTATGCTCTGGCCGTTAAAAAATCATCCCAGACAGCCCCTGCGGTACTTCAGCTTTCTGAGCTTTTGCGCTATGCAATCCAGCGGATGAATCATGAGAAAGTACCATTAGAGGAAGAGATTGAATACCTCGAAAAGTTTGTGGCTCTTTATAAAAGCCGAACCCACCATCCTGAAAGGGTTCATTTTTCGGTGACCGGCAGCCCCAAAAATCTAACTATTGCCCCTTTACTGCTTGTGGTATTTGTTGAAAACTGTTTTAAACATGGCAGCACACCCCTCAAAAACGACTCCATAGATATCTCTTTATCCATTGAGGAGCAGAAGCTTCGCCTGCAAACGAAAAACAGAATTTCTCAAGATCATGAACTGCCCAAAATATCGAATGGACTAGGACTCGAAAATGTACGACGCCGCCTTGTGTTGCTTTATGAGAATAAGTACAACCTCGACATTAAACGAAATGATCGTTTTTTTGAAGTTGATTTAGAATTGGAACTACTATGAGTAATACTATCACCTGTCTAATTGTTGATGATGAACCTTCTGCCCAGCAGATACTGGAGCGTTATATCTCAGATGTTCCAAGGCTAGAGCTACTCAAAAGCTGTGACGACGCGCTCCAGGCTCGAAGCTACCTCACTGATCACCACGCTGATTTATTACTGTTAGATATCAACATGCCCACCCTCTCGGGAATTAGCTTTTTAAAGTCACTGAGAAACCCGCCGGAGGTTATCTTAACTACTGCTTATGACGAATATGCCTTGGAAGGCTACGAGCTAGATGTAATTGATTACCTGCTCAAACCATTTTCATTCGAACGGTTCCTGCAGGCAATTTCAAAATATGAGGATCGGGTTCAGAACGATAATCAACAAAATACCCTTTTTATAAAAGCCGACCACAAAACATACCGAATCGATAGTGATTCCATCTCATATATCGAATCGTTAGGAGATTATATAACGATCCATATCTCTGATAAAAAGTTGACGACCTACGAAACATTGAAGAATATCCAAACAAAATTACCGTCTAACTTTATGCGCGTACACAAATCTTTTATTGTATGCATCGATAAAGTCAACTACCTGGAAGGCAATCGCCTTATTCTGAGTACAGATGAGATTCCCATAGGGGGAACTTACCGTGAAAAAGTTAAAAGCAGATTCAATATATCGTAATGGACCTATTTCCAGGATCCAATAATAAGCCCCATTATCGTAAAAGCAACACTCCAGTAGCCACCGTTTATTCCAATATACTTCCAAGATCTACGCTCGTATAAACTATTGACAGCAAGGGCAAAAAAGATCCATCCGAATCCGGTTAAAAATCCATATAAGGCCCCAGTGCCGGCCGTTATATTTGAGGCTGCTTCGGGTGACCCCGTTAAAAAGAGAGCCAGATTTAGTGCCATAATGAGTTCAAAAACAAAAGCCAAACCAAATATTTTAGCCATATTCGCTTCTTTTAGTTTTTCTTCACTTAACCCTACCACTTCCAACCATGCCGAACCAAAAAGTGGTCCATACCATAACCACCCTACCATAAAGGTTGAAAGTGTAGCTACTAAAACGGCCCACATATTAATGCTGGATAAATCCATAGTTCCCCTTTGCTTTAGTTAAATGTTTTTAGACAGCAACATTTTGAAGATTTCCCTACTGGTAATTTTCTGTAGCAGGCAATGTTAAGATAAATGTAGCCCCTTCTCCCTCTCCATCACTCTTAACTTCAATACTGCTTCCCATTTCTGCAATGTAGTTAGCACTGCTGAGTAATCCAAAACCATGACCATCATCTTTTGTTGTAAAACCTTAAGTGAATATACTCCCCAAGTTTTCTTTTTTAATTCCAGTACCATTATCTGATATGGATAAATAGAGGTTATCATTTTTTTGCCAGGATTTGATAGAAATGATCCGTTCCGAAGCCGGCTTGTGTAACGTTTATTCTTTAATATTAACACTCAAAGTTTGATGACGTTTATTAACTTCTCCTTTGAACTGAATAAAACGATCTCTTCCTCGATCATATAGATTGAATCCTCTGGCCAAAGTTCCAACCCAGATATCACCCGTGTCATCTTCATACAATGTTCGAACCTCATTTGAGCTAATGCTAAAACTGTCTTCAGAATAATGGCTAAACACTGAAAACTCATATCCATATTATTTATTTAAACCATCCTGAGTTGCGAACCACATATACCCTTGTTCATCCTGCAGGGTTGTATAAACAGAACGTTTGGGAAAGCCCATCTACCGGCGTTAACTGATGAAACTGATTAATCTTGGGATGTTGCCCCTGCACCAAGTTAGTTGATAATACCAAAGCTAATATGGCAAAGCCCTATATTACTTTTCGGCTTTGAATTTCCATTATTTACTATTCCTAAAGCTGTTATAAACACCCTATTTGAATGCTTTCCTTCTAAATTCTTGGAAAATACAATGTAAACGTCGTTCCTTGTCCTTCACTTTCTACCTGAATCTTACCACTCATTTCGGTCATATAATTAGCGCAGGTATGCAAGCCGTAGCCATGCCCCGATTCCTTTGTAGTAAATCCGTGATTAAATATTTTTTCTTTGTTTTCTTCCGTTATTCCTTCCCCATTATCTGAAACAAATATATAAATATGCTTCTCATCCTGTTTGGTCCCAATAGTCAACACTCTCTTATCTCTGTTAACATTGGTCATAGCCTCCTTAGCATTCTTAAATAAATTAACCAGTATGTGTATCAGCTTACTCTTTTGTACTTTGACAACATCAGTATCTTGAAACTCTTTTTTAATATGCAATTCGTGGCGTTCAATACTGCCTGCTTGCAGTTTAAGAGTATCTTCGATGATCTCTTCTAGCTGAACTTCTTCCACAATACGCCCAACTTTTGCGTAGTCTTGCTGAGCATCAATCACTTCCAACATCAAATTAACCTTTTCATTTAGCCTATCGCAATGCTCTCTCAGTTTCTCATGCTCCTTATATAAGGGCTCATCAAGTTTTAGGTAATAGTTCAATAACTTTGGTCCCCGTGAGTCCTCAGTAATAAACTCTTTTAAATCATCTTTGTTTTCATTCAAAAGTTCATTGGCTTGCCGAATTTTCGGAATTTTTGACTCCTCCAGCGTTTCATTGATAACCGATGTTGATATATTAACACTATTCAAGATATTGCCGATATTATGGAGTACTCCCGTTGCTAAATCGGCCATACCGGCCTTATGAGCTTTTTCAACTAATTCATTTCTTGTTGATTTAAGCTTCTGGACCGTTTCATTAAGCGTTTCATTCTTTTCTTCCATCTTGCTACGCATTCCCGCTAGCTTTCGTGCTTGGCTGTAAAAAGAGGCTGCTGCATTAATTATAAAAAGGATAAGCGTTACCATAACAATAATGTCGATATAATAAGGAGCTTCCAAGCTAAAATTTATCCCCATTACCAGCCCTCCAAGAAGAGCTCCTACTATAAACAAGGTTAGTGTTTCAAACATCTGTTTAAACCCTCCAATCATTGTATTGGTAATAAGGCCTCCGGCTAAAAAAGCGTATGACTGCCACAAGTAAAATTCAATGGCAGCAATCCAAAAGCCAATCATCACTGATTCAAATCTCATTGCCAATAATTCAACTTGTTTATCGCCGGACTTTAGCTTGGATAACAAAAAAATAAAATTGGGATAGACTAACAGTGATATTGTTAGGAAGAAAAAATACCAACTGGACCATCCCCTCTCTCTAACTAATAGACCAATAATAATAAAAGAAGCAATGAACCCCACCATTCGCGGAATGTAGTTAGCACGTGCCAAACGATGTGCATCACCCAATTTAAGACCGCTAAAAAATGATGGCATATAACTTAGTTACACCCTCTGGGTTATAAAATTGCTGTTCTTGACCCGGGATATATTATTATTTCTCTTCATCTTTATTATCTTCGGCTTTGGAAAAAACTAAAGTAAAAGTAGCTCCTTGCCCCTTACCCTCACTTTCTACTTCGATGTCTCCTCCCATCTCTTTCATATAATTAGCACAGCTATGTAACCCAAAACCATGGCCACTTTTTTTAGTAGTAAACCCATGATTAAATACCTTTTTAAGATTCACGTCTTTAATTCCGGAACCGTTATCAGAAATCGACAAAAACACTCTATCATCATCCTGCCAACTTTTTATGTTTAATACTTTATTATCCGGACGATTGCCCGCCATTGCTTCTTTCGCATTTTTAATGAGATTTACAAGTACATGCATCAGTTTTGAATGTTGGGCAATAATCGGATCTACAGATTCCAAATCTTTATCAACTGTTAATCCATGACGGTCAATAGATCCGGCTTGTAGCGTTAAGGCATCTTGAATCATCTCTCCAAGCGAAATATGATCGGCATACATACTTGCTCCTGCATAACTTTGTTGTGCTGCTATGGCCTCATTAATAAGCTCGATTTTTTCCGTTAATCGCTTCGATTGTTTAATAACCTTGCGCTGCTCTTTTTTAAGAGGTTCTTCCAGTTTTAAATAATATTGCATCAACTTCTTGCCTTTAGGATTATTGGCAACAAAATCTTCAATATCCTCCACATGTTCTCGTAAAACGTTGTTTGCCTGCAATAGCCCCTGCAGTTTTGAATGCTTCATAGTATCTTCAATAAGAGCTGCAGAAGTATTTACGCTATTCAAAATATTTCCCACATTGTGCAGAATTCCGGTCGCGAGGTCGGCCATACCGGCTTTATGAGCTTTTTCTACTACTTCATCTCTTGCTTTTTCAAGTTCTTCGAGAGCATTTTTAAGCTCTTCATTTCTATTATTTAGTTCCGATGTGCGATCTGCTACCTCTTGTTCCAGCCGTTCACTATACTCTTTATACCTGCGTACTTTTATCTTGTACCCGGTAAATACAATGCCAATAATAAATACTGAAGCAAACAAGTAAAACCATGTTGTCTGCCAAAATGGAGGCATTATATTAATGGTAAGAGCAGTCCCTTCTTCATTCCAAACTCCGTCACTATTTGCGGCTTTCACCCGGAAAGTATATTCACCTGGTGGCAAGTTCGTATATGTAGCGAAGTTACGACTTCCCACATAGTTCCAATCTTCCTCAAAGCCTACCATCTTATAAGCGTACTTATTTTTTTCAGGTATGGTATAATTCAAAGCGGCAAATTCAAAGGAAAAGACGTCATCAGCATGCGATAATGTAAGTGTATCGGTATAGGTAATAGATTTTGTTAGGATATCACCATAGGTCTCATCCGCATTGGCTGTATCACGGACAGGTACCTTCTCATTATAGAGTTGAAATTCAGTTATAACTACGGGTGGTGGATGGGGATTTCCTTCCAGGTCGGAAGGATAAAACGTATTGAACCCATTAATTCCGCCTATATAAATTTTCCCATCCGAAGCAGTAAGTGCAGCACCAGCGTTGAATTCATTTGCCTGTAATCCGTCTCTCTTATCAAATAGATCGAAGGTTTCGTTTTCGGCATTCCAAACAGCTAAACCAAAGGTAGTCGTTAAATAGATAGTGCCATTTTCATCTTCGGTTATACCCCAGATGGTATCATCAGGCAGGCCGTCTTTTCGCGAAAAGTATTGTAGCACCTCATGGGTTTCAATATCGAGTACGGTTACTCCCATCATAGATCCTACCCATAGACGTCCTTTGGAATCTTCATAGAAATCCATCACCATATTATCGTCGAGGCTGTGTGGATTATCAGATGAACGCGGAAATTTTTTAAATGAGTCGGTCTCAGGCTGATATAGATCAAGTCCTCCCCGGGTACCTATCCAGACCTGACCCTTGCTGTCAACATAGACATCAGAAACAAAGGCACCACTTATGCTTTGGGGGTTATTGGGATCATGATTATAATGCTTAAAAGTATTTGTTTCAGGATTTAGTACGTCCAGTCCCCCTCCCCTTGTAGCAATCCAAACATGCCCCTTATGGTCAATATCAAGTCCCCAAAGAGCATTGTAACTAAGCGAATTAGGATTTCCCGGTTCATGATAATAACGTTTATTATCTCCCGACTGGGGATCAAAGTGATTCAGTCCATTTGCGGTACTTACCCATAAGTCTTTGTTTTGATCCTGTTCTATATTATAGATCCGATTACTACTTAAAGTATTAGGATCTCCCTGCTCATTAAAGTAATGACTGAATTTTTTTGTCTTAGGATCAAATTGATTCAGACCTTTGTCAGTAGCAATCCAAATATTGTTATCAGCTCCTTCATAAAAATCAAGGATACTGTTATCACTTAAGCTGTTGGGGTCGTTAGGGGTATAGAGGTAATGCTTTAAATTTTTCCGGTGGTAGCTAAACTTGCTGAGCCCCCCTGTCCAGGTTCCTATCCAAAGGGTATTGTGATTGTCCTCATAGATACTATGTACCCGATTCGATCCAATACTTTGTTCATCCTTGGGATCGTTATTAAACCGACTAAAGTTACCACTTTGAGGATGAAATAAATTCAAACCATTCTCGGTACCAACCCAAATATTTTTTCTACTGTCTTGATAAATAACATTAACTGTATTATCACTCAAAGAGGTCGATTCACCACGAATATTTTTAAATATTTTTACTGTTGTCTCATCCTCATTAATCCGAATAACCCCATTATTGGTGCCTACCCATAAGTATCCCTGACGATCTTCATAAATAGCATTTACCACTTTATCCTGTAATTTAGAAATCGGACTCTGAACCAGCTTATCGGTCTCAGAATCCAGGTAATACAGCCCCGCTCCAAAAGAACCAACCCATAATCTTCCGGCTCGGTCGCGGTATACCGCCTGAAAATCATTCATCTCCTCAGTTCCCTCAGGCGCAAAATACTGGCGGTTAAAACCTTCCTGTTTATTCTTCAGGCTGTTCAGTCCTCGGTCTGTAGCTGCCCAAACTGTTCCGTCTGCATCACAGTATATGCTATTAATCTCATTATGGCTAACCTGACCCGGCCCATACTCATCAGAATACCGGAGGAATTGTTCGGTTTTCAAATTAAAAAATGAAATACCGTTTGAACTACCGATCCAAAAATTACCGTCCGGATCCTTACACATATCCGTAATCTGTTGGTTACTCAAAGTGTTGGGATCTGTTAAGTCACTCCTGTAGATAAGCATATTTTGCCCGTCATAGCGATTTAATCCACCAACGGTTCCGAACCATAACAATCCCTTGTCATCCTGTAATATGGATGTAACAGTGACCTGAGAAAGCCCATCATCAAGTCCAAGGTGGTTGAACTTTACACTATCTACCTGGGAGTAACTGGGTGAACTCAGCAAAAGGAGGAGTAAAACACTCAGAACGTACGGAGTCAATCTATTCATTTATAACTTATTTGATTACTGGGGCAAAATAGGTTCCATAACTGCCACATTATCTTGTAGCTTTATCATGGAAAACCTTGCGTTGTTCATATTTTCAGGGAGTATCATATCTCCCTTAAACAAATCAAGACTGTTATCTGCCCTGTACCCTGATATTAGATTTTAATTAATTGTTTACCAGCAAAATACTCTACTCATATTCCCTCCATTGACACCTGGTGGAATAGAAGTTAACATGAACTACATCTTTCAGCTATCATAAATCACTCGGTTACCCAAACTAACCCGTAGTAACCTGTGACGTATTTCCTTGAGTTAATGTTCTTTTCAAAGCTTTCATCAGATATTCCCTGTCAACAGGCTTAGGTACATAATCGTCCATGCCGGCGTCCAGGCAAAGTTTGCGATCTTCTTCCATAGCCGAAGCCGTAAGGGCGATAATGGGTATATGCTTACCGGTTTCCTCCTCCATTTCCCTTATTGCTCTAGTGGCATCATAACCGTCCATCTCAGGCATCTGGATGTCCATCAAGACAAAAGCATAATCATTTTCTTTGACAGCCTTAACCGCTTCAAGACCGTTCTCTACGATTTCAACATCAAGCCCCTCTTTTTCTAATATTTTGGTTGCAACCATTTGGTTTATTTCATTGTCTTCGGCAACCAATATCTTCATATCTTCAGAAAGGAAAGCTTTCTCTTCTTTCTCCTCTTCTCTGCCTGTCTGGACTTCATTTGTCTCTTCTTCAACATCTTTAAATGGAATAGTACAATAAAAGGTTGATCCTTCTCCGAGTTCACTCTCCACATCAACTTCTCCGTCCATAAGTTCTGCCAGTTGCCGGCAAATTGCCAACCCAAGTCCGGTTCCCCCAAATTTGCGCGTTGTAGATGAATCAGCCTGTGAAAACGATCCAAAAATATCTGACTGTTTATCTTCGGATATTCCCGTTCCAGTATCCTCTACCGAAAATTGTACCAAGTGTTCATCTTCCTCTGATTCAATTAAATCGATATTAAATGCAACATATCCTTCTTCGGTAAATTTGACGGCATTACTACCATAATTGAGTAATATTTGACGCAGTCGCGTGGGATCTCCAAGCAATTTTTGAGGAATATCCTCATCTGCAGAATATGTTATATCCAGACCTTTTTCTTCAGTAGAATATGTTATTATCTCAACAACTTCTTTAATAACATTACGGATATTGAATGGAATCTCTTCAATATCCATCTTTCCTGCTTCAATTTTGGAGAAGTCTAAAATGTCGTTAATAACGCGTAGCAATGATTCTGCGCTACGCTTTACCAGCCGTGAAAGTTCTTCTTGCTCCTCATCAAGATCGGTCTCCATCAACAGGTCATTCATTCCAATAACCCCATTCATGGGTGTGCGAATTTCGTGACTCATATTCGCTAAAAAGATGCTCTTCGTAGCCGATGCTTCTTCGGCCTTTTCTTTCATCTTTTTAAACTTTTCTACCGATTCATTGAGCTGCTGTGTACGTTCATTAACCTTCTCTTCTAGTTTTTCTGTATAAGAAATAGCCTCTTGCTGGAGCTGCCACTTGGTAGTTTGAGTTAAGGCTGTCTGCTTAAGAGCAGTAGCATCAAATGGCTTTTTGATAAACAATAGCTTATCCGTTGTTCCCAGATTTTGTATAATCTCATCCAGCGAATAGTCTGAATAGGCTGTACAAATTACAACTTCGGTATATGGATAATCATCCCAAATTCTTTTAATCGCCTGTATCCCATCTATGCCCGGTGGCATCCTGATATCCATAAATACCAATGAATAGGGATTGTCACTTTCCTGAGCCTTAGCTACCTTTTCAACAGCTTCTTCTCCTTGGTAGGCATGGTCAATCTCATACTCAACTTGCGCAACAGGCTCCTTTTTCTTTTCACTTCCATCACTGAAAAGATCTTCTTCAATTTGCTGAAGTTCAGGATCAGAATCCCCACTGGAGTTCGATAATATAGTCTCAATATCCTCATGGATAGATTCATTATCATCGACTATTAAAATATGATTATGCCCCATATTTGCTGATGTTTACAATCGTCCCAATTATTATTTCAAAACCTGACCCTACACACTTCTTTAAAACCTGAACCAATGTAACATTAATATAATAAAATCTTTGTAAAAATATTTTTACGTCTTAACTCTACTCACACTACAATATTATCGTCAGATTTTAGAAATAATTAATCGAAAATCAATTTTGCCCTAATAACTCAATCTGATTATTCGATTGGTGATATTATAATCTTAATTCGTTTCAATGTTGTTAGAGGGATAGTTAAATACTTCTTCAATAGATAGATTAAATACCCTGGCAATCCGAAAAGCTAAATTCTAAAGAAGGAGAATATTTAGCAGCTTCAATCGCATGAATCGTTTGACGTGTAACTCCTGCCCTGTCTGCTAACTGCTGCTGAGTCATCTCCCCATTCTTAAAACGTAATAAGCTAATGTTATTATCAATAGGATTCTTATCCATATCAAATATGTTTTCTGTAGAAATATAACTGGGTACCGGCCTTTGTTATATCAGCAATAAAGAAAATCATGACTAACAGGTGCAGTGATAAAAATGGAACGGATAAAACCAGCTGATCTTCAAATATCTCTTGTCCCAAATTATTTAGAAAAATATACAATGCCAATATGACAAGCGATGCCATCAAAAAATAATAGGCATTTCTATATCCCACTGATTGAATTTTTTCATCGCCTTCATCTTCATAAGCCCCGGTTGAATTGATCTCTTTTAAGCCCTCTATCGCTAATTCAATAACCACCGCAATTACCAAAACCTTCCAGAATAAACCTGAGATATAATCTGCATGCGCTTCAATGGTTGTTGGCCATCCGAATACAGCAACCAGATATAATCCTAGTAACAGAATTGATGAAGTTAACGAGCTCCACGTATAGATCTCTTTTTAGACATAGCTATTTTTTCTTGAGTTTATATTTCATAAAAGTAAATTATCTTATACTTATTCTTACACTTATCAAGCTGTTTGCTGATTTACGACAGAAAACATCCAAGCCTCAAGGCTATTTCCCAAACTCTGGCTTCTGCCACTAATTCTTGCCCTCTACAAATATAATTGTATGTTTAAAGTAACTTAAAATCCTAACTTCAACATAGCTAGACAACCAACATGGAAAAAATGGACCAACTTCGTGATGCTATTACTGATTATATCTATGACGAAGGCCAAGAGTACCAACGTTTGTTACTTTCCCGTACATTTTATAATGCACTTAAAAAGGAAGCTGAGGAACATGATGTACCTATTGATTTACCGCGGATGGAGATCAAGGACAATGTAGAATATGATTATAAACTGCTCCCCTAATCCCGTTCTTAAAAATAATAACTATCCAGAACAACCTATGCTTTCCCAGGCTATAAGGAAATAAAAAGATGTGCTGTATTGACAGTGGCTCACTAGTCACTTCTTTTTTAGTATTAGACATTTATAAATATTTAACGTCGGTGATTCAAATCTGAGACATTCCAAAAAAGATATCAACTTCATTTTGTACTTCTTCAGGCTGGAATAATGATATTGATATTCACCGGCGTTTTTTTTCTTTATATCAGCTGTTGTATGTCATTTTGAAGAGTACCAACTTCTTTTCTCTTCTGAGTTTCTTTACCACCTGTAGGTAACAACCGGTTAAGTACAAAATTAGAGAAAATAATACTTCGAAAACTGCTATTTTTTTTGCAATTTTATAGATGTGCAAGAGTTTCTTTAACCTTTGTACAATTTAAAATAGTAATACTAAAAAGGTACGTATTTTTTTATGCCACGATGTGAATTATACCAAGACGCCCACGGTGAATGGAGATGGCGGAGAACCGCAAAGAATGGTGATATCGAAGCTTACTCCAACGGCGGATTTGAAGAAAAAGAAAAAGCTAAAGAAGATGGTAAGGAAAACGGAAACTGCACAAGTTATACCCGCAGTAATTCTTACTAAGCCCAATATTTAATAATCGATTTTACAGAGGCTGTTCATCTTAAATGATGAACAGCCTTTTCTCATTAACGACCAGTCTATCAAGCTCTTAGTCTTTGGACAATTAGCACTCAGTAGACAACAACACTTAGCTAGTTTTATAGAGATATCTTTGATATGTCACCCTTAAAAAGGAAGACATAACGTTCATTTTAGATCAACGGCTTTTAATAAGATATTTTTGACAGAGATACCTTGAACAAGGGTGCGGGTAATATCCCAAATAAGTGGATTCAAAAGGCGCTCACAGGCCGGTAACGTATCCTCAGAAGAAGCTTGTACATGCTTTTTAAAAGGTTTTCAGAAACAGGAATTGCCATTAGCCTTAGGAAAATTTCTGAGTAGGATGCATAGATTATATTGCAAATCCTGAAATAACAGGTTAAAAATAGCATACAATCCACAGATCTCCTCTAATAAGAAGAAAAATATAATAGCAAATCAAAAACAGTCTCTCGGATATTAAACGTTCGTAAAGGTATTTCCCGTGGATTTTCTTTTTTCAAAAGATCATAATTGCTAAAATGTAACAACTATATAAATATCTCGTAATGCTTACATCTTTAAAAGAACACATCTATTTAAAGAAAATAGGCAATCAATGTTTTTAAATACTTCAATCAATAAGTTCAGAATACAAGCTTTTCTCGCACTCATTCTAATTTTATCAACTTCGATTCCGGCTATTGGGCAGTCACAAGCGACTACTTATCAAACGGATACAACCGTGGAAGTAATGATTTTAGGAACCGGGCATTTCGGTAACCCCGGCCAGGATGTTATTAATATCAAGTTCCCAGATGTACTGAAGCCGAAATATCAAAAACAGGTCGGCCAAGTTCTCGATTCTCTGGCGACTTTCAACCCTACAAAAATGGCGGTAGAAGTACGCCCCTCCTATAAGTCCAAATTTGACAGTCTCTATAAGGCCTATTTGGAAGGAAGTCATTCTTTAAGTAGAAATGAACGACAACAGATCGGCTTTAGAATAGGAAAACGATTTAACCATTCCCATCTTTATTCAATTGATCACAAGGGTAAATTTCCTTTTACCAAAGTCGTCAAGTATGCCCGTCAACACAACCCCCAATTTGTTAATTACTTCAAAGCGCTCAGAAAAGAGATCGAATCAGAGGATCAAGAACTCTATAATAATGCCACCATTCGCGAGATTTTGCAGGAAAAAAATAGCCCACAAAATCTGCAGAAGCAACGTGATTTTTATGCCCAAACAGCTGCAGTTGGAGCCGATACCACTTGGGTAGGAGCTAAATTGGTATCTCAATGGCATAAACGCAATATCAAAATATTTGGTCATCTTGCTAAAATTGCAGAAGAAGGGGATCGAATTATCGTACTCTTTGGAAGTGGTCATGCCCCACTCCTGCGATATTTCGTTAACTCTTCCAAAAGAATGAAGCTCGTAGAACCACTGGATTATTTATGACAATAATATCAACGGAAGTATCAATTAGGTATACTCATATTGGTACTATATAATCATTATGCAAGCCCGGCCAAAGCCGGGCTTAAATATTAAGCTGGCAAATGGCATAATTACTGTTAATATCTTATTGTTATGAAGACCATAATTGTCAAGAAATCACTGACTCATGAAAATTGCTCTTATCCAGCAAGCATGTACTGAACATAAATTTGAAAACCTAGACCGTGGTCTTCAATCGGCTCGCGAAGCTGCGAAATCAGGAGCTAATATCATCTGTTTCCCGGAACTGGCTTTTGAACCGTTCTACCCTCAGTACAATAACCCAACTGAACCGGAACGGCATGCCCAGAAAATACCGGGTACTATTACCGAATCTTTTTCTGAGCTGGCAGCAGAATTTGAAGTGGTCATCATACTTAATTTATACGAGCAAGATGGAGATAAAACCTATGACAGTTCTCCCGTGATAAATATTGATGGCTCCATTATGGGAACAACTCGCATGGTTCATATTACTGATTATGCTTGTTTCCATGAAAAACAGTATTACACACCCGGTAATAATGGGGCCCCGGTATATGATACTCCCTATGGTAAAATCGGTGTTGCTATTTGCTACGATCGGCATTATCCGGAGTATATGAGAGCTTTAGCTTTGAATGGTGCCGAAATTGTATTTGTACCACAAGCCGGTGCCGTTGGGGAATGGCCCGAAGGCTTATACCAATCGGAACTGCGTACTGCGGCTTTTCAAAATGGATATTTTACCGCACTTTGCAACCGAGTAGGCGAAGAACCAAAACTTACCTTTGCCGGAGAATCTTTTGTTTGTAACCCCCAAGGATCTGTCATTGCAGAGGCAGCAAGTCAAGACGAAGCGATACTGTATTGTGATATAAATTTAGAAGAAGTTCCCAACTCCCATGCACGAAAGCTTTTTATGAGAGATCGACGGCCAAATATATATAAGGATTGGTAACCTCATACCTGATATAATACAAATCCTGATAAACTGAGAGTTATTTCTCCCCACACCAATTAGTTCACTGTTCTATTACCTTCATACCTGTTGGGAAAAAAGGGGTGTTTCAAAACTTTGAAATCATCTATACAGGAAAGTACCTCATTGTTGTTAAGTAGCTTTTTAATACAAAACATACTCATAAAGGTACTTGTTATGATAGAACAAACAATCCCAAACAAGTTCGTTGAACTTGCAGATAAACAACGAGAAAGTGAAGAAGAACTCTTTTCGAAAGAAAATGTGGTAGGAGTTGCCCTTGGTAATAAGATCAAGAATGGTAAAGATACCGAAGAAACTGCCATTCAGGTTTTAGTACAGCACAAACTGGAACCAGATTTACTATCCAAAAATGACCTCATACCCGATAAGGTTAAAGGAACTAAAACAGATGTAATTGAAGTAGGTCAAATTGTAGCCGGCCCCTTGGCTCCTGATATAGAGCCTGTGACTCAAACTGGTTTAGATGTAGGCAATGGGGATATGGTTGACTGGGATATGCAAGAAGAGCTGGATGATATACTTACCGACCCCAAAGAACGTACACGTGCTCTCAAAAAACGACGAGCGAAATCGGCAAGAGGAATATCTCCTGAACAGCTACACCAACGAAGTCGTCCCGTTCGTGGTGGTTTTAGTATCGGCCATTATAAAATCACTGCCGGTACAATGTCTACAGCGTGTTACGATTTAAAAGCTTTTCCCGGTATACCCCAGAAATTCTATATTTTGAGCAATAATCATGTTCTGGCAAACTCTAATAAAGCCAACATGGGAGACCCAATTTTACAACCGGGTCCCTATGACGGAGGATCATATCCCCGAGATATGGTTGCTCGTTTAAGTCGATTTATTCCTATTCGATTCAAAAATTCTTCTACGACTCCTCGTAATTATGTAGATGCTGCTATCGCTGAAGTTCCCTTCCATATTGCAAACCGTGAAGTATACTGGATTGGACACGTTAAAGATCTGTATGCAGCTCCAAAAGTTGGTGATATCGTCCAGAAGGTAGGGCGTACTACTGATTTCAGTACTGGGCGTGTCAAAAGTATCAACGCAACTGTTGATGTCAATTATGGTAATGGGCGGGTAGCTCGATTTGCACACCAAATCCTTACTACTCGTATGAGCGCGGGAGGCGATTCGGGTAGCCTTGTTACTACATTGGATGAAAAAGCTGTGGGATTGTTATTCGCTGGTTCGCCCTATGTAACAGTACTTAACAATATCCTCTATGTACAATCATTGCTCAATATTCGTATCCACGAAAAATAATACCCTCTAGAGTAATGGCATCTAATTCTAAAGGGGAGACAGTATAATTGTCTCCCCTCTTATACCACAGCCTTCAAATAACTATATCAAACAATTTTTTGAAGAATATCGTTATACCCAAGATAACTCAATGGATAATAAGAGGGTAATTTCTGTTGCCGAAGGGTTCAATAATCAGCATAGAACTATTGATATTTATTTTTTTGGATCTGGGAATAAGATTAATCAATAAATCCGTTCAGGATACAAAATATTTTCGGTAACCTTTATGGGTCACAACATTTTTTTGCAGGAGTATTTTCTTCCTCCCCTTGTCTACCATTGCCAAGAATTAAATGCACGTCTGAGTATCTATGTTGAATGCGAATGGCATTGGCAATTGCTAATAACGCTACCCCTACATCAGCAAAGATAGCCTCCCACATCGTTGCAATTCCAAAAGCGGCAAGCGCCATTACCAATAGTTTAATACCCAGCGCAAAGCCAATATTTTGCCATACCACCCGGTGCGTAAAATTCGCAATCTCTATAGCTGTAGATATTTTTGAAGGCTGATCGGTTTGTATAACCACATCAGCTGTTTCTATTGTTGCGTCTGACCCTATACCACCCATTGCAATTCCAACATCGGCTAAGGTAATCACCGGGGCATCATTCACACCATCTCCGATAAAACCTACCACATTCTTAGGTCCCAGCGCCCCTTTAACGTAACTATATTTATCATCAGGCATAAGACCGCCATAAGCATACTCCAACCCCAACTTGTTCGCAACACGATCGACTACTTCCTGTTTATCACCAGACAACATTACAAGCTTTTCAACGCCTAGCTGATGTAACTTTTGAACTGCACTTTTGCTATCCTCTTTAATTTTATCTGTTATGCTGATGGTTCCTACATGCATACCCTCTTTTGCAACATGCACATAGGTATAAGAATCTTTCCAGCCATTACCTACAAGCTGGATATCATAATCATTCAATAAATCACGGTTCCCAACAGCTACCATTTTCTGGTTAATGGTCCCTACAAGTCCTTTACCAGATACTTCTTTTTGATTGGCCACCGAATACAACGATTGCCCATTCACGTAATCTGCTATAGCCTTTGCAATGGGATGAGTAGACTGCCGTTCCAATGAGGCGGCCAATTTAAGCAGCTCCTCTTTATCGTAACCATTCACAGGATAAACCTCCTGAACTTTAAATTCTCCCTTTGTCAGGGTTCCTGTTTTATCCATAAATAGGATATTCATCTTGCGAAGTTGATCCAGAAAGTTAGCGCCTTTGAAAAGGATGCCATTGCGCGATGCCGCACCAATGCCTCCAAAATAGCCGAGGGGAATGGAAATCACCAACCCACAGGGGCAAGAAACAACCAAGAAAATAAGAGCACGATAGAACCATTCTTGGAAAACATAGTTCTCTACAAATAAATATGGCAGAAAAGTCACAGCCACAGCCATCCACACGACAATGGGCGTATAGACTTTAGCGAAACGGCTCATAAACCGTTCTGTTGGTGCCTTTCGCGAGGAAGCCTCTTTTACCATCTCTAATATCTTGGATAGCTTCGTTTTTTCATAGGCACTGGTTACTTCAATACGCACAGGAGTTTGGCGGTTGATGGATCCGGCCCATACCTCTTCCCCAGTTTTGCGTATCATCGGCTTGGATTCTCCGGTTAAGGCAGCCGTATTAAAAGATCCCTGATCTGAAAGCAATATCCCATCCAATGGCACTTTCTCCCCGGGTTTGACACGAATAATTTCCCCTACTTTAACATTTTGGGGACTAACTTTTAACACAGTGCGATTTCGTTCAACGTTTGCTATATCGGGCTGACTGTCAATTAATGATTTGATAGATCGTCGTGCCCGTTGTACAGCATTACCCTGGGCATATTCTCCAACCATATAGAACAGCATTACGGCTACCCCTTCAGCATACTCGCCGATGGCAAAAGCACCAACCGTGGCAATACCCATCAGCAGAAATTCACTAAATATGTTTCCTTTTTTAATGGATTTAAATGCTTTTATCCATACCGGGCCACCTACTGACAGGTACGAAAGTATATATAGCGATAGATACACGTACTGCTGTCCTGTAAAGGATATTAAATATTCTGCGACTAATGCCCCTACCAGGAACACAGCACTAATAATGACTTCTTTGTATTTTTTGAGATATGACATTATAAATGAGGTTTTTGATCGATCCAGCTCCATGCATTTTCAGCCTCGTCAATAGAAAATATCATTAATTCTCCTTTCATTAAGGTACCAAAATACTGTCTCGTTTGTTTTTGATTCTTATGACTATGAACAACAGCAATACGGTCAAAACAGTTAGCATATTTCGCATACAGGCGGCGGCTCATCCTAAGTACATTAAAGGCCGCCCACCCTTCAAAACCTTCTATAATGACTAATAGGTGAGGATCTTTCAAATATTGAGCTTGTTTTCTAATCAATTCTGCTAGCTCTGCTAATTCTTCTCTAGAAATCTCTCCGGCCACCCGCAAGGCCAGGTTCCCATTATTCACATCTTCATTTATCTCTATCATTTTCAATGATTTATTTTTATTTCAATCTTTATTTCAAAAATAAACCCTTGATAAACTTAATTCTTACAACATTATGTATTTATTGTGCAAAATTATGAAATCTACCACTACATTCCTTTTTTATGGCCTTTAATCAACATAGCTATACTCTTTCAATGAGTAGCGCCTGTCTATTACCAGTTTTAACTTTCCCATTTAAATCAGTTCCTTAAGGAGAAGTATAGTTTTCTTTTCGCCCCGCTAATTCAGCCAGGTAACCTGCCCCTAAATCACAGATAACGTTATTTGGACAGGCCTCAAATAGACTCCCTGTGGGTGTAATCAATCATCTCTTCGGCTTTCAATGGTTTTACCATTTCTATGTTAGTAGTACGGCAAAATCCAATAACTTCTGCTCAAAAATATTTAGCGAACTGAACTAGAACCTTGCCGACTGAGCCAAAAGCCTCAAAGATAAGATCCTTTTGCGCTTCTCAGATATTTCTATTTTAAGAAAGGCAGTATAGTATGTTCACCAAATTGGATAACGGCTACTTTCTCAAAGATCTAGGTTAGGAGTTTTTCACAACCTTCTCTTCACCCTCTATTCAGCAATACTCCGAACAATTTCAAAATTGGGTATTTCCTCCTGCTGATAATACTATAATCGGTCAATAGAAGTACGTTTATTTTGCTTGATGTCCTTGAAATGGGATGGTGCAAGTCCCGTCTCTTTTTTAAACTGTCGTGAAAAATGCTGTTGACTACTATAGTCAAGCTCCAAAGCAATCTGGCTTAGGGTTTTCTCATCATATACAATAAGTTCTTTAGCTCGTTCTATTTTTTGAAGAATAAAATACCGCTCTATTGATTTGCCCTCAACGGCAGAAAAAAGGCGACTAATCTGCTGATAGTCTTTATAAATATTATCTGCTAAAAAGTCGGATAAGTTATTCTCTAATGGAGTGCCTGACCTCACTTGCTGAATAATAAGTTGCTTCACCTGTTCAACAATGCGACTGTTCTCATCATCAATAATATCAAAACCATTATCACGAATAATGGAAATAAGTTTGGCATACTGATCTTCATCAATAGGTTGAGTCAGATACAACTCACCAAGTTCCATATTTTGCACCTCAAATCCAGCTAGTTTCAGCTTTTCTTCTAATACCTCAGCACAGTGGTTGCACACCATATTTTTAATATGAAAGTGTTTGTTGTTCATAGGAAATAAAATAAAACAATTAATGGAAAACTATTACTATTTACCAAAACAGAGTATAACGTTTAACGTTCTATAGAATTTGTCATACTTATCTATATTCATTTCCTAACAAGTTCACATTGAGAATATCCTTCCAAATGTTAGGAATGATTTATCGTATTCTCTTGCACTTTTTTGATAATTCCTTGCAGAATTATGTTCAGCTAGCTCATTATAAGCTACAGGAAATTCTTCGTATCTCCTCTACCCCTGTTATGCTTTCTTTTTTTACTATTCGAAGTTGCAGCTTGATATCATATTTGCGAGATATCTCTCTGATTATGGTAGTGAGCTATTTTTCAAGTTCGATAGCTGCCGTTAAAATAATACCCAAGGAAAGTTCCCACCTAATTCAAACCCTGACATAGTCAGTGGTATTCCCCCCTACATTTTTTCAAACTTTATTCTACTATTTTCAATGAAATTAAGCGTTGGAAAGCATGGGGTGTTCAAGATCACAATAAATCTACAAAGCTAAGTATCTCATTTGTGTTAGTTACATTTAACACAAAACATACCCATTGAGGTACTAATTATGATTGAAAAAACACTTCCCAACAACTTCGTTAAACTTGCAGAAGAACAACGTGAAAATGAAGAAAAGCTCTTTTCGAAAGAGAATGTGGTAGGCGTTGCACTCGGAAACAAGATCAAGAATGGTAAAGATACTGAAGAACCATCTATTCATGTCTTAGTGCAACACAAAATGGATCCCTCCTTACTTTCCAAGAATGATATAGTTCCTAAAACGATTAAGGGCACAAAAACTGATGTCATAGAAGTTGGCCAAATTGTAGCAGGCCCTTTAGCTCCTGATATTGAACCCATCAACAAAACCGATATAGACTCTGGTAATGGCGATTTAGCTGACTGGAATATGCAGGATGAACTGGATGATATACTGTCTAAATCTAAAAGACGCACTAAGAAAAAACAATGGCAGCAAACACCTGTAACAGAAATATCACCAGAACAGCTTCACCAACGCAGCCGTCCTGTACGAGGTGGATTTAGTATTGGACACTATAAAGTCACTGCCGGTACAATGGCAACTGCTTGTTACGATCTAAAATCCTTCCCTGGTATACCTCAGAAGTTTTATATCCTAAGTAATAACCACGTCTTGGCTAATTCCAATAATGCCAACATGGGAGATCCGATATTGCAACCGGGCCCTTATGATGGTGGTACATATCCGCGGGATATGGTAGGCCGTTTAAGCAGATTTATTCCTATTCGATTCAAGAATTCTAGAACTACTCCCCGTAACTATGTGGATGCCGCTATTGCCGAAGTCCCATTTCATATCGCTAACCGTGAAGTATACTGGATTGGACACGTTAAAGATCTATATGCAGCACCAAAAGTCGGTGATATTGTGCAGAAAGTTGGTCGTACCACCAATTTTAGTACCGGACGGGTCAAAAGTATTAATGCTACGGTTGATGTAAATTATGGAAATGGTCGTATAGCTCGGTTTGCTCACCAAATCCTAACTAGTCGAATGAGTGCTGGTGGTGACTCGGGTAGTCTCGTTACTACACTAGATGAAGAAGCAGTAGGACTATTATTTGCTGGATCGCCTTATGTTACGGTTCTGAATAATATCTTATATGTACAATCATTACTCAATATTCGCATACATGAAAAATAATGATGACTGGAATTATATCCTCTAAACTTTAAACGATAATAGTGAGAGGCAACCCTAAACTGCCTCTCACTCTCTAAATATAGATCAGCAATGGATAAAAACTTTAATAACGTACTCCGAAAAGCCCAAAACAACTGGATGAATATTAAGGATGTTATTTCTGTAGCTGAAGGCTTACAAGATAAAAAACGATGTATTGATGTTTATCTAGCTAACCAAAACGAGAAAGTAAAAGAACAAATACCAACTGAATACAAAGGATACAAGGTAGTATTTAGAGACAGTGGCGGGCCTTTTAAAAGCCAATAAACTATCTATAATATCCATCAGGATATAATTAATTATTAGATATTTATTGAGTATATGCATTACCCTTCTATGATAGTTATCTTAACAAATGGTATACTTTTTGAGCTCGAACTGCCATCAAAACATCAACTGCGATGCTTGATGCTTTTCATACGGGAGATTACTGGATAAGCCGGTTTATTATACAGCGTGGAATCGGGCTTATGTACCTGATTGCTTTTATTGTAGCTATTAATCAATTTCGACCGTTGCTTGGTGAAAATGGCTTACTCCCTGTACCACGTTTTATTGAACGCATCTCATTTAACAGCTCACCCAGTATTTTTCATTGGCACTACTCCGATTCCTTTTTTTCCTTCATTGCCTGGATCGGCTTGGGTCTATCCATGCTGGCAGTAACCGGAGTATCCGATAACGGCCCTCTTTGGTTGTCCGTCGTTATATGGTCGCTGCTTTGGTTTTTATATCTATCCATCGTTAATGTTGGACAAATTTTCTATGGTTTTGGATGGGAGTCACTTCTGCTGGAAGCCGGATTTTATGCAATTTTTTTAGGTCCATTACATTTCCAAACTCCTTTTTTAGTAATTATTATAATTCGCTGGCTAGTATTTCGACTAGAATTTGGTGCAGGCCTCATTAAAATGCGGGGGGATCAGTGTTGGCGAAATCTCACATGCCTCAACTATCACCATGAAACGCAGCCTTTACCCAATCCTTTAAGCATATTTTTTCACCGACTGCCGGAATTTTATCACAAGATCGAAACGCTTTTCAACCATATTGTTCAACTCGGAGCGGTATGGCTGTTATTTCTTCCCCAACCTTTTACTTCCATAGGTGCCGGTATGATCATTTTATCTCAAGGATATCTTATCATAAGCGGAAACTATGCGTGGTTAAACTGGATGACCTTAATACTGGCTTTTAGCGGTATCAGTGATACCTACCTACAGCACCTTTTCGCTCTTCATATCCCTCAAAGCCTTGTAACACCTATTTATTTTCAAATTATCATTATCGGACTTGCCGTTTTAGTAACGTACCTGAGTATTTCTCCTATTAAAAACATGCTATCTCCCCGACAACGGATGAATGCAAGCTTCAATCCCTTGCACCTAGTAAATACATATGGTGCATTCGGAGGTGTCACTAAAACCAGATATGAAATAATCATTGAAGGTACTACCGATGACAAAATAGATATAGATACCCAATGGCAGGAATATAAATTTAAAGGTAAAGTCGATGATCCCAAACACATGCCATTGCAAATCGCCCCTTATCATCTGCGTCTGGACTGGCAAATGTGGTTTGCTGCCATGTCCTCTTTACGATCTAATTCATGGCTATTACGTTTAATTAAGAAACTTCTTAAGAATGACCCTTCAGCTATCGGCTTGATAGCTCATAACCCGTTTACAGAGCAATCCCCAACTTATATACGAGCTCGGTTATTTAAATATGAATTTAGTAACTCTGAGGAGTTCTCCCAGAATAGCCAGTGGTGGCAGCGAGAGTTTAAACAGATCTATATGCCACCAAAATCACTAGATGAACTGGAAGGAATCAGGTTTTAAATTCGCAGAAAAATGAATTAATATTTTCTAGTAATTATTTAAGCAATTCTTTTAATTAAACTACGTCATTATGAGTTTTTTGGAAGGGAAGGAACTTGTTAATCATCTCAAATCTATCATCCATGAAGACACCCAGTTACATAAAGATCACTTTGACCTAAGTGCTGCCCAAATAGACCGGTTTACCATCGCTGGAGCCCTCGACTTTGGAGGAAGTGAGTTTAAACCGGTACAAACAGAATCCGTAGAATTACAGAAAAAACAAAGTGCCGATTATGGATGGTGGCACCTATCTGAAGGAACTTATCAAATAATAATGAACGAGACCCTTACCGAAATAACTGATGCCACAGCACTCCTGACCCCACACCCTCATATTCAAAAAGCGGGGGTTACAGCCAATACAACTATTCTACAAGAAACAGAAAATACTCCGATTACAATGACTATACATATACCTTCGGTAGGCTGTAATATTAAGGAAAATGCCCGAGTCGCTTCTCTCTATCTCCTTTCATATTAATGTCCGTTTAAAATAATAACTATTGAACTACTTCTATTAACTTACAATTCATATGAAAACTGTACGCTGGGGAATTCTTAGTACTGCAAAAATTGCTGTCGAAAAAGTAATTCCTGCTATTCAGCAGGCTGAAAACAGTACGGTTTCAGCGATCAGTTCTCGTTCTGCTGAAAAAGCCGATGCCATTGCCAATAAATTAGATATTCCCACTTCCTATGGTTCCTATGAAGAACTTCTTAATGATGCTAATATAGATGCCATATATAATCCTCTTCCCAATCACCTTCATGTTCCAAAATCTATTGAAGCGTTACAGCACCAAAAACATGTGCTTTGTGAAAAGCCGATCTCTTTGGATGAAAATGAGGCACAGAATTTACTCTTTGCGAGTCAGCAGTTCCCGGATCTTAAAATTATGGAAGCATTTATGTACCGATTTCATCCCCAATGGAGAAAAGCAAAATCAATTGTTGATTCCGGTAAAATTGGCAATCTCCAGACAATAGAATCATTCTTTTCATACTACAACGACGATCCGGCTGACATACGTAATAATCCGGATATGGGAGGCGGAGGACTAATGGATATCGGTTGCTACTGTATTTCAGTGTCTCGCTTTCTTTTTGATTCTGAACCCAATGAGGTTTCCGGATACTGGAAAATTAATCCTGAAACCAATGTAGATTATATAGCATCCGGTGTACTTAATTTCAGGGATGGTACGGCAACATTCTCTTGCAGTACCAAAGCGACTCCTTACCAACACGTTAATGTGGTAGGAACAGAGGGGCGAATTGTCATTCCCATTCCTTTTAATCCACCTTCTATGAAGAAAACAACAATAACTTTGCATAAAGACCAACAATCAGAAAATATAATTTTTGATCCTGCCAATCATTACACCTTAGAAGTAGAAGCTTTTAACCATGCCATAAGAAATAACACAACAGTTCCTACCCCATTAGATGATGCAATAAAAAATATGCACGTAATAGATCGATTCCGTAGATCCGCTGGCTCCTCTCCACCGAACGGATATTAGCCCCTGTCTGCCTCAATATTATTTACTATCTTTGATGCGAATTAATTATAGATTTTTATCAGTTTTATGGGCCAGAAAACGGACAAAATTTTAGAACGTGCCAAAGTTAATTTTAAGAAGGGTAACAATGAGAATGCTCTTAGGCTATTTAACCAGGTACTAAACCGTGAACCTACCCACACCGAGGCATTACGGAATAAAGGCCTACTTAAGATGATGGAAGGCAATTATAAAGAGGCCGAAGAATTTTTGCTTTTTGCTATTGACCAACAGCCTAAAGATGACCAGCTTTATCAAATGCTGGGAAGCTTTTATCAAAATAACAATGAACCTGATAAAGCCTTGGCACAATTTGAAAAGTCTATCGATTTAAATGCACAAAATCATCTTGCTCATAAAAGGTTAGGTATGTTGTTTGCTAATGCCCTTAATGATCATGACAATGCTGTCGCCCACTTTAATAAAGCTATAGAAATTAATAATAAAGAAACCGATCTTTACTTTAACCGTGGATGCAGTAATATGATCTTACAGGATATGACGAAGGCTAAAGAAGATTTCAGGAAGGCCGCAGATCTCGGGCATAGTAAAGCTCTAGATATGTTGGATCAATATTTTAGCTAATCATATCAATTCTTTTTGAGAGCATTAAAAATACTCTTTAAAAATTCAAAGACTGGAGTTGGTTTAATACCCCTTCGTTGGTTCTCTTTTCCTATCTCAAAAGCCAGTTTCCACTGTTTCATCAGAATGCATTGAGCATCCAAATATGAATAGCGAGAGTCGTAGATATTTGTCGACTCCGATGAGACTCCATTTGCTTCCAGTATTGTTATCTGTTCCCCCCTTTTAAGGTATTCGGGGGAAGTCGTTTTAATATCAAACCGACCAAAGAAAAAACCTGCGGCAGGTTTACAAATTTCATCCATACTTCGAGTCAATTTATCCGTAATCAAATCCCTGCCCTCTTTAAATATTGCGCCTCGCGCATGGGTACCAATATCTACAATAGAAATGATCTCTCCTTCATCCGGAACCTCGTATAGTTGATCTTCATTCTGGCGAAGATGCATTTTGGCCAAGCTCACAGCCTGTTCATCATCAAGAATTAGTTCTTCTATCGTTTTTTGGCCATCTCCTATAACCTTTAAGCCTTTCTTAGTAGTAATAGAATAGATATTCCCAGTAGTAGAATCCGGATAACGATAATAAAAGAGCCCAAATTCATCTCCTTGCACATATTCTTGAATAATGGTCTCGTGCTCTGCAGCCTCCAGGTAATTTTGCATAGCCTGAATACTCCTAATCACTTTTACCCCCCTACCTCGTTCCCCAACATTCGGTTTTAACACAATAGGAAAAGATAAATCATGCTCTTCCATAAATGATTCTGCTCGTTTCTTTTTCTCTAACAAGTCAATATGAACAGGTATTAATCGATAACAAGCAACATCGTCTGAATTAAAGAGTTTCAAAACTTGAACCTTCGATTCTCCAACAAAACCGCCATGAGGAAGTGCCGGATTTGAAGCTGTAAACTGCGTTAGGCAACGATATTTGATACCAAGATATATCACATAACAAAAAACCGGGGTGTACAAAATAAACGGTGACCAAAACTCCCAACTTGTTAAGCGTCGATATCGGGAAATCAATAACCTTCGGCCTTTATAACTGAATGCAGGTAGTATCACTTTTACCATCATAACCAAGAATACAATCGCTCCCAGAAAAACCCAGATTGCATAATTATGGTAAAGCGAAAAATATCGTATTAATTCATTACCCAGTAACTTAGATATACCTACCAGCATAGGAGTCCAGATAATGGCAGCTAACAAAAAATAAGTGGTAAACATCCAGAAACCTGCACCAATCACCCCCGCACTAAAATATGTGGGTAAGCGACTTCCCGGCAAAAATCGGCTGGCAATAATAATAGCCGGACCTCTGGCTTTAAACCACTCCGCACTTTTATCAAGATCTTTTTCAGAGATCATCCATTTAAAAGGAGCACGACGAACGGCCGGACGTCCCATATAACGTCCGACAAGATAAAGTCCAATATCACCTATAAATATCCCAATAAAACTTGCTATGGTAGCCGGCCAAAAACCGATGAGCCCGCGCGCAGCTAATAATCCCGCTCCAATACAGGTTAAATCTTCACTTACCAGAGTTGCCAAAATAATAATAAGCATGATTATAAGCAGAGATACCCCCTTAAACCTCTGAAACTCCATGTTTGAAAACGGTTGCTTTGCCTGCTGAACACGCTGCTCAGGAGCAGTACTTGCTATCATAGCCTCTCCTCTTTCTACCTTAGAAACAAAGCTGTTTAAAGCCTGAGCTATAGAATCAGTTTTTGTTTCAATCAGGTCATGATCTGCTTTAAAAATCTTTAGAATACTTTGAGGAACAATTCGATGATGTTCCTTGGCTGCAGCTAAGGGAACTAAGGGATCCATCTCACCATGTAAAATGAGCATAGGATTTTCATATTCTTTAAGATACTTGCGAAGTGGGCGTTGGTCTGATTCATAATGACTTTTAGCATAGGACACGTTAATTCCGATTGCATTCAACAACCCGAAATGAGGAACTGCATTATGTAAGACCCATACGGTACCCAGTTGCAAACCATGAACTAAGTGGTTTAAACGGTAGCTCCCTAAGAGCTCCAGTTCCTGTACACCAATGGATGATACAAGACTTATAGAAGATACTTTTTCCGGATAATCATGTGATAAATAAATTGCACTGGCACCTCCCAGCCCGTACCCTATCAGATGTGTAGACGAAAGTTCTAGCTTTTCCAACAACTGGTTTGTATATAAAGCTAACGACTCAAAAGAGTAATCTGGCAGATCTGAAAGTCCTCTTCCGTTGTTATATCCAGGTAAGTGAGGAATGATGAGACGATATTTATCTGAAAGCTTTTTTTTCAACCCTTCAAACACCTCCGGCCCTTCCGGTCCACCCGGCAATAAAAGCATTACAGCAGGATCTTTCTTATTCCCCGTATAGATATCCTCGTAGTGGATTTCTATTTCTAAATCGCTTAAAATGCTGTCACCTTCCACTACATGTACAGTAACCGAACGCTCTGCTGTTTGTTCTTTTGGCAGTGGTTGATTTAAAACCCATAGTACAAAATGTGAGGCCAGTAATAATAATACATAACCAAGAGCATATTTTTTCCACCCCGTAAGACCGGCAAAAAAGTTCTTTTCCATTAATATCGATTTAACTCTTAGTTATTTCACTGTGGTACTTCTTCGATAGTCACGGGTGAAAAGTTACGACTTACCTCTTGTTTTAAATCCTCGGCAAGTTTTTTTCGATCAGTACTAGAGATCGGCTGCCTACCAAATGTAATTGTCGCTTTAAAACTTTTCAATTTTAACAATTCCCAAAAATGTGGTAGAAATTCCATATCCCCCCACCAGCAAACATTTAAAGAAGCCGGCTTAGCAGGGTTAGAAGTTTTATAAGTAATGGTCGCATAATGAACGGGCATCTTTACTTTAGCCGGATATTGCAATAATGACGCATTAAAAGTGTTAACAGCAGCCCCCTTGGTGCTTGTACCTTCGGGAAACAATAAAACTCCTTGTTGTTTTGAAATTACATCCGATATTTGGCTATTCATCCGTTTTACATCCCGTTTTAATTCCCGATCTATGAAAAGAACACCTAATACTTTTGTTCCCCAACCGAAGAAAGGCCATGATTTTATTTCACTTTTGGCTATAAAAGTAGCGTTCAGATATCGCCACAAGGGAATAACATCGACATAGCTCAGATGATTGGATACCAAAAAAAAGGGAGGGTTGGGAGGAGATCCATTAACCGTTAAATTAAGACCTATTAAATATCCCGTTATCCAAGCCCATCTTTTAATGATGTTATTTTTCCATCTAACAGCCCAATTACGGCTAATGAATGGTAATAGTATATTTCCTGCCGCAACCAAAAGCACCGTCATTAATGAAACGGCAAAGAATAGGACCAATCGTATAGATGCTCGTATATACTTGATCATACAATAATAATTGAGCTTATTTCAAGAATAGAGCTTTTGTTCGTTCGTCAAGACCCATTATATCCACTAGAATAAGGTAATCAATTGTTTTAAACTGTTTATCCAAGGCAGGTCGAGACAGAATCTTAGCCCCCAAATCAACATAAAGTTTAAACAGTTGAGGTAACTCTACCTTCTTCCATGCCTCTTTATCGCGACTAACTTCCGGACAATCAAACTCTCCTTTCACTCCGATAGTATAATCAGAATGCAATAATCCCTTCTCCTTTAAATAGTCCATCACAATCCATCCTTCGGTAGGATCGGTACTGCTAAGGGAACAACAACCAAAAAGATATCGACTCTCGGTGAGCTTCATATATTCAGCGATACCCCGCCAAAGTAGATACAATACGCGTCCATTACGATGATTTTCATGAATACAGGCCCGTCCGACTTCTACTGATCCTTTCAGGATATCAACCGATAGATTTTCTATGCAATATTCATCCGAAGTATAAAAACCTTCGTGCTGGACAGCCGTTTCGTACGTCTGCATTCGATAGGTTCCAATTACTGACCCCGACTCTTTGTCTATAACAAGCAGATGATCACACTGTTGATCATATTTATCGACATCTAACCCTGTTTTATGAGACCGTTCCAAGCCCTCATCCAGTTCTACATTAAAAACCTGGTACCGTAACGATTGAGCTTTACGTAACTCTGCCTCTGTTTCGGCTAAACGTACCAAGTATTTTTGGGAGGATACCAATTGCTTAGAAAAATCCTTGTCTTCAGACATATATCGTGTTATTAAATATCAAATAGCCCTTAAAGTAACCTATTAATTTCCCAATAGAGTTATGAAACTATTAGATCTTTATTAAACCGTATTTATCGGTGGGATGATACACTTTTCACAAACAGTTTCGCAAATAAAAAGTGATATTTTTGTACAAAACAGTTTAATCCAATGCCTGATTCGCAAACCAACTTTTTAGGGCTTTATTAACTAAACCCGAATAATACATCTCCTTTTCTTCAGCCGTAGATTTTATTTTTTCCACAAGTGTAATATCCAGGTTATAGCTAACAACCTTTTTCTTTGCTTTCTCTTCTTTAAGAGATGGTTGAGATTGGGATGGCGTACTCTTTGTTGAAAAACCGTTGCTTGTATTTCGCTGTTCTTTTTTGGGCGGCTCCTTTTTTTGTTTGCTATCAGACACCCCTAAATCAGGGATAAAGTCCATCTTAGAACTATTGCCTGACCCAAACCCAATAGGACTGCTACCCAGACTTTTCTTTTTACCCATAATGTATAAACCTAATTAGAATCTAGCCCTGACCATTTCTTATTTCCTTAGCTAATGCTGCATAATCTTTAGCTCCATGACTGTTGGGGTCATACTCAAAAATTGTTTTATGATGGCTAGGCGCCTCTGCTAACGCTACATTATCTCTTATTAATGTGTCAAAAACCTTTTCACCAAAATAATCTTGAATATGATCTACAACCTCTTTATTCAAATTTTTTCGCCCATCAAAGAGAGTACAGATTATACCTGAAATTTCTATATCCGGGTTCAAACGTTCTTTTACGACCTGGATGACATCCATTAGCTTCGATAGCCCGTGAAGAGCAAGATACTCTGCCTGCAGAACAATAAATATCTCATTAACAGCCGTAAAGGCATTGAGCGTCAATAACCCTAAATTGGGCGGACAATCAATTAAGATATAGTCATATTTATCGTAGAAAGGAGCAAGTTTATTCTTAAGAATATTTTCCCGAGCCGGTTCAGTAGCAAACTCCATCTCTGCTCCAGACAGATCTATTGATGATGGCATAATATCGAAACCGTTATGACTAATCAGCGTTTCTTCCGGATCAACCTTACCCTTCATAACATCATAGATACTTGTTTCTAATCGATTCGAACTCAACCGGAGTGAATATGTCAAATTTGCCTGAGGATCAAGATCAACCAGCAATACCTTTTTGCCCTCTCGACATAAACCGGCACCCACGTTAATAGTTGAAGTTGTTTTTCCTACTCCACCTTTTTGATTTGTAAAAGCAATCGTTTTCATAATTCTATTTATTAATATTCCCAGATAACATTTTTATTAAAAGGAGAAGTTCTTCTTCCTATTAACTAGAGTAAGTCAACACCCATTTGTTACAAGTTATATTAAAAAATTTTAATATTCCAAATTATAAAGTTTACGAAATGCTCTTTACACGGTTTAATAGGGGTTTAACTCCTTCTTCTAACTAACCATCACCAGTTTGGGAACAAAAAATCGATCAAATAATGTGCTGCAAAAATAATTGCTGTAATGGCAACAGCAATTATTAATACTGTTACGGCAATTGCCTGACCTTCTGTCATCTCTTTTTTTGTGGATTGCTTCTTTTTCTTCTTACCCATACCGTTGATCTCGTCTCGTTAGTATTTACATCAATCTAGGGCGGTAATAAATTATTTGCAAATTCTTATGATCACTAATTAATTCATTATTTTATTTGCCACAAATTTCCATATTTCCTTTGTTACTTACATTTTTATATCTCTGATTAAAACATATTTATGGCAACACCAATTACCCTCAAAGAACATTCCTATAAGCTCTGGAAGATCGGCACAGTAATTTCAGCAATACTCAGCATTGTTCTTTTCCTTGTATTCTGGAATATAACAGACCCGTTCTGGGGTAGCATATTTCGACTCCTTGCCTTTATATTCTTTGCCTTAACAGTATTAGGCTATCTGAAACTAATGAACGGTCCCCTACAGGTTAGGCTAGATAATACAGAAGAACTATTAGTCGTGAGCTACCGAAAAAAAGATACTATTATTCAGGAAGAGCAGTTCGAAATCGATACCATCAACCAAATAACATCTGCGGCACCATCGGAAAACCCTTTGATTGCCTACATACAACCCAAGACAGTAGTTTTCAAAATTAACTTCAGTGATACCCAGCGTGAGCTTTTTCTTTTTGAATTTAGTGGGCGTCCCCTCCTTTTTGAGGCAACAGATCAAAAAAAGATCAAAGATTTTTTACAGTCTGTAGAAATAGATGAATCCATTCCTCTTTAATCTCTATATGGCAATGGGTAAACAGCAGGGCTTTTATACCCCATTCGATCGACAGCACGTACCCCAAACAGGTAATTGTCTTTTGAAACCCCTTTGATAGTAGTCTGGGTTGTATCACCGACAAATTTTTTATTTTTCCAAAAAGCCGTATGGGTTGGGCGCCATACTATTTCATATCCTTTAAGATCTGGCTCCTTCCCTGCTTCCCAGCGTAATGTAGTATTATTTTCTAATTTTGAAACATTAATACCAACCTTTTGGGGACGTGCAGGAGCATTAGCTAATGTTGCAAGAGCTGCAGCATTAAGCTTTGTTACTTTGGCAACATAAGGATAGTCTACAAATTTAGGTAAATCACCATACTGAGTACCATTCTCTAGCCGTACATCCTGGTGTTGTCGTTCATAGTACTCATGTGGCTCACTAAAACGCACTGCCGGATATCCCTTTTCCAAAAAAGCTGAATGGTCTCCCCCTCTCAAATATCGATCTTTTCGATAAATGATCTTAGTATCCAAATCGATATTAGAGTTCTGGCTCACCCGGTAGATAAAACGTCCAAGTTGTCTTGAAGGAGTATCATTTTCGCCCCCGGTATATAATAGCATCCGATGATAGTCAGAAAGCGTTTTATCAGCCGGTATACCTTGTGTAAACACCCGTACTTCATCGTCGTGTACACTCCCATCAATTCTTTTTATCGTATTGCCGATGATATCATTTGTAAACATTGCTGCAATATTGAGATTTCTTTTCTTTGCATTTTCAGCAAAATGATTAGCTCCAAGTAATCCCTGTTCTTCACCGGCAACAGCCATGAATACAATAGTAGCATCGAACTCAAAATGCGACATCACCCTGGCCAGTTCCATAACAGCAGCGGTTCCGGAAGCATCATCATTAGCTCCCGGGGCATAACTGGAATCATTCATAATATCTGACACCCTCGAATCGTAGTGTCCGCTAACAAGATAAATTCGATCTTTACTTTCCAGTTGTTTGCCCGGTAACTTCCCAACCACATTCACAATTTCTGTTGGTTCTTCAATCCTACTGTTCTCAGTTTCAACATATCGATCATACTGAACTTTTAACCTGTTACCGGACCTTTTTTGATACTCTTTAAACTTCTTAAAAATCCATCGGCGGGCTGCCCCTATACCAACAGAATCACTTGTGGTATCAGAGGTTGTATGACGAGTATGAAAGGAAGCTAACTTACGAATATTTTTTTCAATAGAATCTGCAGAAATCTCATGTAATACTTTTGAAAGCTGATCTTTAGACTTTGCTTTTTTGTCTGCTTTCTCTGTATTACACCCTCCTGTTATTCCAAGAGTAAAACAGATCAATACCAATAAATATTTTCTGAGAAACATGAATTTTAATTATGATTTGGAAGAGTTTCCTAAGAGAACTTTTACCTAAGGATAAAGGACTCTGTACATAAATGTTGTAAAAGCTTTTATATCATTTGCAAAACAATAATTATTTGGGCAACATCTAAGCATAAAATTTTAACAAACTGCCATTGTATGAAATCATTGTATAAACTTTCTCTTTTCTGTATTGCTGTTCTTTTAATGGTCGGATGCTCAAGTTCCGAAAATCATATGCAGCAAGCTCAGAAGCTAGCGCAAGAATTTATTATTGTTGATGGTCATATAGATGTACCCTATAGGCTAAAAAGTAACTGGCAAGATATTTCTCAAAAAACAGAAAGTGGGGACTTTGATTATCCGCGAGCTAAAAAAGGAGGACTAGATGCCCCTTTTATGTCGATATACATTCCAGCCCGATACCAAAAAACAGGAGGTGCCAAAGCCGTGGCTGATAGTTTGATTGATATGGTTAAAGGTATTGCGACTGATAATCCCGATAAGTTTGCCATTGCCAACACTCCCAAAGAGATTAAATCGCAATTTAATAAGGGACTTATATCCCTGCCTATGGGTATGGAAAATGGAGCTCCCATAGGAGACAGTTTGGAAAATGTACAATACTTTTTCGATCGGGGCATTCGATACATCACCTTAACACATTCTAAGGACAATCAAATAAGCGACTCCTCTTACGATACTACTGCAAATACACACCAAGGGTTAAGTGAGTTCGGTATGGATGTCGTCAATGAAATGAATCGTGTGGGCATGATGGTTGATGTATCTCATATTACTGACCAAGCGTTTCAAGATGTAATAGAAATTACAAAGGCTCCAGTAGTAGCTACTCATTCTTCCTGTCGGCATTTCACCCCTGGTTTTGAGCGTAACATGAGTGATGAGCTCATTAAAGAACTAGCAGATAATGACGGAGTGATAATGATTAATTTCGGATCTACTTTTCTCGACAGTATCTCTCAAAACAGCATCGAACAAGTAAGAAATGAGATCGCTCAAAAATTGGAAGAAAAAGGCTTGAAAAGCGGAAGTAAAGAAGCTGAGTCATTTCAGAGAAAATACTTCCAAGAGAATTTTAAATTCAGTACCGTTGAGAAAGTTGCAGATCATATCGATCACGTCGTTGAACTGGTCGGTGTTGAACACGTAGGATTGGGATCAGACTACGATGGTGTAGGCCCTACTCTGCCCACCGGCCTAAAAGATGTGTCAACTTATCCCAACCTATTTAAAGAGCTGCTGAACCGCGGTTATACCAAAGAAGATATTCAAAATATTGCATCAGGTAATATCTTTCGAGTTTGGAATAAAGTAATAGAAGTATCTAAACAGATGCAGACCGAACAACCTCAATAATTCTGATTAAATACCCGACCACAACTGTAGTGTTCGGGTTATTATACCAACTATATAATCATGCAACCGATTTCTTCCCCTACCCTTTTACTCAACCAAAGCGTTTGTAAAGCTAACCTCCACAGGATGGTTGAAAAAGCTAGAGCTCACAACCTCGTTCTAAAACCTCATATGAAAACCCATCAATCAAAAACGGTTGGAGAGTGGATAAAAGAGGAAGGGGTGAATGCTGTTACCGTTTCTTCCATTGAGATGGCACAATACTTCGTTGAGGCTGGTTGGAAGGATATCACTATTGCTTTTCCCGCAAATCCGAATAAATCTCATGCTTTAAATGAGCTGGCAGCCCAAGTTGATATTACGATCTTAATAAACAGTAAAACTGTTGCTAATTCACTATCAGAATCACTAAGCCACCCTGTTAAAGCTTATATTGAAATTGATACCGGTGCAGATAGAACAGGTATACCTTCGGAAAATACTGAACAGATCAACGATCTCATCTCTGCTATTCAATCTACAAAACAATTAGAATGGACGGGCTTCTATTCGCACCCGGGACACTCTTACCAAGCACGTTCGAAGGCAGAGATCAGCAAGGTACATCAATCCGTTTTAAAGCAAGCTCAAGCATTAAGAGAAAGGTTTAGTTTCTTATCAAATACCTTTGAAATATGTATTGGTGATACTCCCTGTTGCTCAATTGCTGAATCATTTACCGGAATTGATGCAATTAGTCCCGGCAACTTTATATTCTATGACCTTATGCAAACACAAATAGGAAGTTGTGAGGTTGCTGATATTGCTGTAGTAATGGCATGTCCTATTGTAGATCGGTATCCCAAAAGAAATGAGGTAGCTATTCATGGTGGAGCAATACACTTTTCTAAGGAAAAGTTAAGAGAAGGAAATATCACTCACTATGGCCAATTGGTAACTCCATCCGATGATCATTGGCAACTCCCCCATAATCCAGCCTACCTTGTATCGCTATCACAGGAACACGGTATTGTACGTTTCGACCCCAAAGATATGAAACACTATAAAATTGGGGATACTGTTTATATTGCCCCTGTCCATTCTTGCCTTACAGCAAACTTAATGGAACACTATAAACTTGCCCAAGGCAAGATTATACAGCAGATGCGTAAAACGCGGTAGATACCTACAGATATTAATTTGTACTCCTATCAAGCTTTATTTCGCTCGATATAACCAAGCATCACTATCCTTTTCTTTGATATCCTTGAGTGCTCTGCGGGCGTTATCAAGCTTCTCAAAGGCATTATAGGCTACAAACCTCCATCCATTTCCTTGTTTTCTAATGACCACAGCATCTCCATATCCCTGCTGAACTAATCGATCTCTATAATCTTCTGCATTACCTACATTTTTAAAAGCACCTCCGATAATGTAATAACTTTTAGGTGCAGTAGGTTGAGTAGTTTCTTGATGATTCATTTTAACATCAAGCGTATCTGCCGTTAGGTTCTGATCTCCTCCGAGATCTAATTTTACTTTCTCGGTTTTAACCTCTGGATCAGCTATTGTTGGCTCTTTTTTTTCAGCTTCCTCTTTCAGCTCAACTTTTTCTTCTTCATCCTCAGCAGTAGAAGGATCCGTTTTAGGTTGTTCATCCATCTCCGGCTGTTCCTTAACCTCTTTTTCCAGAGAATCCTGATTATCCTCTTCGAGCTCTTCAGGATCAAAACCGGCATCTGTTTCTTTCGCTTTTTGACTTTCTCTAATTTCTTTGCGCATCCGCTGACGCTCATCCTGCAGAACCTCATATTTATCCTTGTAATCACCGTCTTCATCTATACGTTCCGGGATTGTGGGCTCTAAATCAGCTTGCAATAAAATCACTAGCTCACGCATTTGGGTATCACTGGAGTTATACCCAAAAAGATAACGGAGACCAAAAAACCATGGTGGCAAGTCTTTTAATATTGGAATACCCCTTCGTACCTCCGACTGTTCAGTACTATACAAACCGGCAATAACCGTAGCTTCTCCATCCAGCAGCAGCGCCTGAGTTGAAGCTTGTTGCTTGTTAATAATTGTACTCACGGGATCAGGTTGCGCTGTTGAACGTTCAGCTACAATATCAAGGTGTACAAAAGTAGTGTCATTTTGTTCAATTACTTTCGGAGTAACTTCCAAGATTGTACCAACACTAAAGAAATCCTCAATCACATTACCGGCAATATCACGTTGCTTAATAGAAAAATCTTGGCCTACCTGGATACGGCCATCTTCTCCATCCATTACTTTAATCGTTGGGGAGGCTAAAATCTCACCAAGGTTATCTGCCTCAAACGCACTAAATAAAGCCTGAACATTAATACCGGTATTCCCAATCTCACCAACATTTACGATAGCATTAAAAACCTCTTGAGAAACATTTTGTGCACCTTTTGAATTGACCTGAACAAAAGGTCCAGTGCCATTAAATTCTGAGCTTGGAATCTGACTACCTTGACCTTGTCCACCTCCACGGCCACCTCCACTACCCCCGTCACCGCCTCCCAAGACGGAACTAGGTACATTTTCTGAGATGGTAGACCAATCAACCCCGATTTCTTGCAGTGCCCGGCGATTACCTTCAAAAAAGATAGCATTGATACGTACTTCCTGTGTTCCTGTGGTAGCTACTGGACCTTGTTGCTCTCCTTGGCCCCCACCACCTGATGCTTTAGCTTGCTGAGCTGGACTCTGTTGAGATTGAATCGTTACTATTTCATAGAATTCTTTCTTGTCAAGGAGTGTCCTGTTCTTAACCTTTAAGATAAGTTTTAAGGCATCCATCCAGTGCATTGGGGGAACAGAAATACCAATATTGCCCTCAGTTTGGGCACGATCAATAACAATTTTATTTCTGAATTTTTGAGCAAAATCATTGATTACATCCAATGCCCTTTTAAAAGAGGTACTTCGATCAAAAGTAACCACCTCCTCTGGATTTGTGTATTCTCGATACTCTGCAGGTAAATTATCTCTATTCTGAGCATTTGCTAAAGAAACAGAAATAAGCAGGGTAGCAAATAAAAGTGATGTAAATATTTTCAATCTAGACAATCTCATATTAATTACTTCTTTCATTTTCATCTTTATTAACCTGCAAGGTTAGTTGATCAATAATACCACCTCTATTAAGCCTAAAAGTGGCAGAACCCTCATTTACATTAATCTGTGTTAATTCTCCCAAATAAACATCATCGCCTATAGACAGCTTTTTCATAACTCCGTTTTGGTCAATCATAAAAATCTGATTACTACTTACCGCCATTAAAGAACTAGACTCTACATTAACTAAATTATCTTCATTAGGCTCTATCGATCGAATTAAAGGGAAAAACGGATTATGTACCGATCCGTATAGATTATTGGTAATAGATAGATCAGCTTCCCCTAGTAATTTCACGCGGTCATAAAAACTGGTTAGGATAAAATTGAATTTCACTTTTCCATAAGATTCGAGCTCATTGATGGGGCTCATATCCACCTTGCTTACTTTATTAAGCGGTCTACTCAATTCAATCTGACGTATAAAGTTATTCACATTTCTATAATAGCCTTCTCCCTCAATCAACATTTCCATGGTCCCATACTGCCCATAAGTCGTTGAATCAGTAAAACTAAAGGAGAAATCTGTATAAGCAGAACCTGTGCCTACATTGCTTAAGAATTCATAAACCAAATCTTCATTACTATTTGGATACAACGCTTTGTTATAGTTATTGAAAAAAGACCTTGCCTCTTTGTATTGTTTTTGCAGTATGGGGTACTGATCCGCTGTTTGCTGTTTACTGTTAAGTTCTTGCCGGGTTTTTTGAAGCTCACCTTTTAACTCTTTGATCTGGGGTTTTTGATAATAATAGATATATCCCCAGCCTCCACCGATAAAGACTGCCAATACAAACAGTAATATTAACGTATTTCTAACTCCGTAGGACATAAAAACTGCTTCCTGTTATTTTTCAATTAGATTTTGAACCTCTTCCGGCGTAGCAGGAGAGTATAATGAATCGTTAGCAGTAAATTGCTTAATCAGTATAGAAAAATTGTATACATCTTGTTCTCTGACCACTTCGTTTTTGACATCCATTAATGTGGCTTCTTCAAAAATTTCAATAATTTGAGGTACTCTAGATCGATATAACGTATATCCTTGTATGAATACTCCTTCAGAAGCTCGTTCTGAAAAAGAGGTAAGCCAGCTACTGCCTACCTTTTGTATACCTTGATTAAGAATTTCAAGTTTAGTGGCCCATTCTCGGCTACCCTTTGCCAAAGTATCTAGCATTACAAGTTTTTCGGTGAGAGTCCCCAGATCATTTTGTAGCTCTTTCGAACTGGCCACAACAGGATTAAGCTCTTTTATTTGGGATTCCATCTGATCTATTTCTCTGGAATATTCCTCAATTTGCTGAGCATTCTGTGTATAAAAATAGTTGACAGTAATTGGTGCCAGAAAAATTAAAAATAAAATGAGCATCCCATGCCACTGAAGTTGAAAAATCTTTTGCCGGTCTTTAACATATTTTGGTACAAAAGAGATTTCAGGAAAATATTCATCTTTAGCCCCCGAAGCTGATATAGCAGCTGCAATAGCGGTTGTAAAAGAGGATACTGAAGATGGATCAACATGCTCAAGATCAAAAAACTCCTCCTTGAACGTGAAATTTTCGACATGAATATCCGGGAAGTTATCTTCAAAAAACTCTACTGCCTGATCTCCCCGGCTATTATTGGTCAACAAAATACGATCAAGGCTTGGAACCTCTCCAGTATCTAGCTGGAATAAAATCTTACTAAAAACAGTATTTAAAAACGATTTTTTAGATGTTCCCTCATTTATAATAGGTGAAACAAGCCAAACCTCTTCCCCTTTCATAAATACTACCCTGCACTGCTCCTTCCCAAACTGTATAATGCCTGTTATTTCATCAGCATCCAGTTCATAGTTGGCTCGAACTAATCCAACCAGGGCAATTTCATCCGGAATAATGTTCTGTATAGCTATTTTACCTGAATAGAGCTCCCGAACATTATTAATCAATTTAAGCGTAGAAGACTCATCATCTATAGATGCTAATAACAGGGACCCATCTTCCCTGACTTCATACGAGTAGTTATCTTCTGTTTTAGGCATGCCATAGATCGATTCCAGCTTATCTTCGAGATCTTCAATAAGGTCTTTTTCCTTGACCTCACTAAAGTCTGTATCTCTGATAATTTGAAAAATTGTATCTCCGGCCGGTACATTCAGCCCTAAATGAAGTTTATCCGAATCCAGATCGGTAAGCAGATCATAAACCAACAACTCATTGGATTTAGCTTCTTCAGATTCTTCAACCATATCCATAGCAAAATCATCGGCCTCTTCTTCCAGGCCTTCAAAATCGATATCTTCCCCTTCATCTTGATCTTCCTCTTCTAATCCAAATATAGAATCGGCATCCTGATCTTCTAACCGATCTTCGGGTTTTTCATGCTCTTCTGAGCTAGTATCGCTGCTAATCTTTTCGACCAGTGAATAGCTGTCGATCTTGATTAGTTTCAGCGTACCACCGTCCATACGAATCCGTGCTACTCGGATGGCATCATCCTGTATGGTGAGTCCTATATATTCTTTATTTCCAAACATCGGGCTAAATAATCCGCTATAGATTAATATTCAGTTTCTGAAATTAGCTGCTTGAGACGCTTTTTATTATTGGCGTTATTAATCGCTTCTTCTTTGGATATTTTTCCTTCGTCGTATAACCGCTTCAGATCTTGCTCCATTGTATTCATACCTTTCGAACTACCTTCCATCAACATCTGGTAGATTTCCCCAATATTATTATTTCGGATAGCAGCTTTTACAGAACTGGTAACGACTAACACTTCTTTTGCCAAAACACGCTTACCGTCAAGTGAAGGAATAAGCTTTTGACTAATAACGCATGTAAGTACATCAGCAAGGCGAGTTCGTACCCGGTTTTGTTCATTTACAGGCACCTCACCCAATATACGCTCAATACTTTCCATAGCTGAGCTTGTATGCAAAGTGCCAAAAGTTTTATGTCCAGAATCAGTAATTTCAAGGGCCGTCATAATCGTTTCCGGATCCCGAAGCTCCCCAATAACAATAATATCCGGATCTTGACGAAGTGCCTGAATAGCCCCTTCCTTAAACGATTTAACATCACGGCCGACTTCACGATGTCGAACAACTGATTTATTTGGCTTATGAATAAGCTCAACCGGAGATGCAATAATTACGATATGAGAATCAACCGTTCTATTATTTGCATCTATAACAGTATCGAGCGTTGAAGATTTACCAGAACCGGTAATACCGGTTACCAGCGTTAAACCATATTTGAAGTACTTTAGACTTAAAGCCTTGGCAACTTCAGGATGTAGGTTTAGTCCTTTAAAAGGCCTGATAGTATCATCAATCTTTCGCATGTTAAGCGCCAGATGTTCAAGATCAAAGTACATATCTGCTCGAAACCGTTTGGCATCTGAAATCTTTTCACCAGTATTTATGGAGTATGAAAAATCTAAATTACGATTCTCCAGCAGATGCTCACGTTGGCTGGGCATAATTAAATTATGAAGGAGAAAATCAGTTTCGGTTAACGTAAATTCGGGTGCACTCTTATCAGGAGATTTATCGCCATGGATTCGATACCAAACTTTATTATCACAACCCGGACCACCTAAATCAATATCCGAAGCATCATTTTCGAACATCTTATTAAGTAACCCTTCAACAACATCTTGTAATTCGCTTCGTACTTCCTGGGGTAAATCGTCTACAAGAGCCCCAATTTCCTGATGGCGCTCCAATCCCTTTGAGCTAGCTTTTAACTGCTCGGAAAGCGGCGTAATAATTTCTTTTGCTCTATCTACTTGTACCCCTACTTCCATCTGTTATTGCATATTTTATTGATAATAATTCACTAATAAAGAGAGACCAATGCCCTATTTGTTACAAAATAAATGGGATACCCCATTATCTCCATATTTATAATGGGTACTGGACCTAACTACACTCTAAAACATTAATTTTTTTTAATATTTCCAAATATATTTTTACTATTACCAACTGGTATCGTCTAGCAGACGTTTTTTTAGCTGTAATAACTGAATATTCATATTACTGATCTTCTTCTGTTGAATTTCAATAATATTACGTGTGAAGATGTTGAACAATTTTTCCGGCTTCTTACGAAAGAAGTTTAAGGCTTCGTATCGTTCAAACTTTAAAAGTTGGGTATCCCCTTCTGACACTACCTTTGCCATCCGATTATTTTTGCTGAAAAGAAATGTTTCTCCTAGAAAGTTGCCCTTAGAAAGAGTAGCTAACTGTATATTATCCTTCCAAATAGACACCTTCCCCTCTGCTATCAGGTAGGCAGAATTAACGTATTCCTCTTCATTAATGATGATATCATCCTGAACAAACTTTTCTAGCTGCCCCAAATTCAAAAACTCCATAATATCTTCATAGTGGAAGTTTCTGAGCAACAACGGTGGTTCTTTTAGGAATTGCCGTATATATTCTGGTGCTGCCTCTTTTTCTGCTTGATTTTCAGTTGTCATAACTGTACTCCGAATTTAAACTTGTGCTAACCCCATCAAAACACATTCGATTATTTCTACTGTTAGTATTTGCTCCAATAGAACGATGTTTATATGCAAAGTCAATCCTCTATTGTAATTGCTGCAATTTCTTCTATAGTGGTAAGGCCATTTTTAATACGTTCCCGGCCCGAGCCGCGCAGACTCAACATTCCTTGACTCATAGCATGTTCTTTTATCGCAACCTCATCAATTTCGTCACCGGATTCAAGAATCATTTTTCGAATTTCTTTATCAAAATACAGGGCTTCCATAATAGCGGTTCGTCCCTTATACCCATTACCACATTTATCACAGCCTACCGGCCGATAAAATGTAGTCTCTTCATATTCTTTTTCGGTAAATCCTATCCCCTTGGCACTTTCTATATGAGGTTCATATTCTTCTTTACACTCATCACAAAGCGTACGAACCAACCGCTGTGCCATAATAAGATTTACTGCATTGGCAATAAGGAATGTTTCAACTCCCATCTTATACAAACGTGAAATAGCACTTGGTGCATCATTGGTGTGGAGTGTTGAAAAGGTCAAGTGACCAGTATTGGCAAGTTTAATAGCAATTTCTGCTGTTTTAAGGTCCCGGATCTCACCAACAAGTACAATATCAGGGTCATGACGCAAAATACCCCGCATAGCAAGATCAAAACTCATGTGATTTCCAATTTTCAACTGTCTTGCCCCTTCTATCAGGTATTCTACAGGATCTTCAACTGTAAGAACATTTACCGATGGGTCGATCACATAGTATAATGCAGCAACAAGTGTAGTCGACTTACCACTTCCTGTAGGACCTGTTACAATAACAATACCGGAAGGCTTTTCAATCGCTTTTACAAAATCGTCTTTCGCCTTTTCTTGCAGACCCAGTACATTAAGGTCAGTAATCACTTCTCTGTCATCGAGAATACGGATAACAATAGATTCAAATTTCCGATCAAATTGCTCTCCCACCATCGGCATAATAGAAACACGGTATCGAATGCTGTGGTTATCTACGATACGCTGTATAAAGCCATCTTGAGAAGCATCACGCTCAAAACGATCAACATTACGTGTTTTATCTTTAACAACTGCAGATATCGCTTCCGGCTTCACATTATTTTGCTGATGCCATAACTCCAACTTACCATCAATCCTGAACCTGATATCCGTTGATGTTGGTCCACAAGGTACAATATGAATATCACTTACTCCTTTGCGAACCCCCTCTACCAAGAAGCCCTCAACCAGAGAATTGAGCATACTCTGGTTAATTTCCGCATCTATTTCTTCCTCATTAATCTCATCATCTTCTTCTTCAAGATCAGGCTCTTCATATTCGATCTCTTCAAGAAGGTCCAAAAACTCATTCTTCTGCTCATAAACCTGCGTGAGAATCTGTTCGACCAACTCATATCGGCAATAGACAATCTGATGTTGCCTAAAGTTAAGTTTACTTATAATATTGTTAAGTGTAGGATCAGAAGGGTCTGCAGCTGCAATAGTGAGCGTATTTTTCCCTTTCTTTAAAGGAACTGCTTTTTGGTGAACCAATTCATCAATGACCTCGGAAGGAAGTTCATCAATATGGCTTTTTATATTTTCTATTACATCATCTTCAACTTCATCCTTATCAGCAAAAACCTCATCAAAAGCATAGATAGAAGCGACCTCTTTCATTACCGTATGCCGGTCAATACCTAAATCCTGATACAAGATCTGGCCAATCCTTCGATTAGAAGAATCAGGCTCCTCGCGCAAGATGGCCAAGGCCTCATTGAGTTGCTCTTCGGAGATAATACCTCGATTTACAAGGATATCGCCAATATGTTTGCGTGTATTTACTTTACCCATTTATAAAAAACAACGATTTCTGCTGGAACCAACAATGAAACTTACCGTCTAATATACATTATAACAGCCCAAATGTAAGTAAAAAACTTATGGACTCCAGGCTTGATTACCCTTTCGACTTTACCCCATGTAGTAATAATCGCATTCAATCCCCACAAGGTCTAAACTATATCTAGGCCCCTGACTTAGGTTTAATAAGTGCAGACTCTGCAGAAACGATAGTAATACCAATCAATGCAACCATAATAAATAGGTTTACAGCCAAGCTAATCATATCAATAACTGTTTCCATTTTATAGGTAGTCTGCGTTTCATAGTATTGTGCAAGCTGCCTGGCATTCTTTTTAAGTGCCCCTGATTCTGCCCCTAGCTTAAAACGGCTTATAGCGGTGTCAGTAAATACCTCTGTTGCCTTCAGAGACTCAATAAGACCCGCCCCCTCTTTCAACATCATTTTTATAGCTACTTCTTTAATCTGTTTCTCCATGTATTTATTCCGACAAGCCTCAGCCGCTACTTTTATTACTTCAATATTTTGTCCAGACCCGCTGTAGAGGGTATAAAATACGCGTGAAAATATCTCAATACTGGTTTTATGCATCAAATCACCGATAACGGGTATTTTGATAATATTCCTATCCTTCCAGAGTTGCCCTTTTGGCGTTTGAGTCAAATAATACCAAGCAGCAGTTATCGGTGTCACAAATGAAAGTGTTAAGATAATCCAGTTTGCCTGCAACCAGTAACTTAATTCCAATGTTGCAGCGGTCATTGGGGGCAATTCAATGCCCATATCTACAAAAGCCTCAGCAGTAGCCGGGAAAATATAGCCCACATAAAACAGTATTACTCCAATAGTTGCCAGAACGGTAATAGCCGGCATCAATAGTGAACGACGCAAGTTCTTTTTAAATTCAGCATCGCGCTCCAAAAACTTAGCAGTACTTTCAAAGACCTGGGCCATATTACCACTGGTAGAGGCAACACTCAGCATATAGGCTGCAAACTCTCCAAATACATCTTTGTGTTTGCCGTAGACCTCATCTCCTTCTTTCCCATCTTTAAGATCTTTCTGGATGGTACTGATAGTTTCCCGCATCCGTTTGTTTGTGGTATCCTCATACAGAAGGTCTAAAATCTCATCAAAACTAAGCTGCTGATTAAGCAAGTCTGCACTTAAGCTAATAAAGGTAACAACCTCACTTTGCGGAACTCCTCCTTTGAAGTCAAACCACTTTTTATTAATCCGAATAACCTTATATCCCAGCTTAACAAGCGCTTTCTCAACCTCTTCTTTGGTATAAGCTTCCTGCTCTCCAGTAACAGGATCCTTTGCACCTTTTTGGACTTTATATTGGAAGGTCTGTTTTTTATCAATGGATTTAACTTTAAACCCATTTTTTCGAGATAGTTTTTCTACCCTGTTCTTTGCCTCTTTTTTGCTATCCGCCTCAAATTCCGATTTTATTTTTTTGCCCTTTGGAGAAACAGCAGTAAGTCTGAAATCAGCCATGTTTTAGATCTTGTTGTTTAAAGCTTTCCCACCAATTAATATGTTAAGCAAAAATACCTTTAATAAAAAAGGCTCTCCAGAGGGAGAGCCTTTAAATTAGTCCTATTATACCCAATACCTATTAGTTGTAGGTCGTAGTAATAGCATAAGCATCAGCACCAGCAGTTCCTACAATAGAATTACTGTTCGATGCTCCTTCAGAATATCCAGATTGACTAGATGGATAACCGGTAATTTCCAAGCTGTCACCGCTGGAAGTAACCGCAATTTCATATGTACCATTTGCATTTACGATATAACTACCGCTTATATCTCCGGGTACGCCACCCAAATTATCGATACTTATACCAGTAAAAGAGTTACCGCCACCGCCAAGTGCTTGAGGTTTCATATAGTATTGCTGGGCAGAAGATGCTATAGAAAGCATATCTTGCCGAACAGCATCTAGATTAGCACTGTCAGAAGCACTTGAGAATGTGTTAATAGCCACGACAGTCGCAATACCTACGATAATCGTTACAAGAATTACGAGTAAGAGTTGTTGTTGTCCCATGGTTTTACCTGTTTATTAGATGATTGTTTATTTATGAAACCATTCTTTATAAATAAAGTTTATGAACACCGAGTAATTCGTCAGCTCAAAAGCAAGAGTGTCAGAAAGTATATTTGTTACAAATTAAATTGTCATTTATATGATTAACCCATTGCTTAGCATTCTACAAGTTATGATATCTTAAACGATCTGCAAATGCTCTATTAACAATATTAAGGCTTCATTAAATAAATGCAAGATATATATTAAGATTTTTTAATATTTGCTAATTAGACCTCCCCATCATGACATAAACGGCGCTTATTGAGACATTTGACAAAAATAATTTGCTGCAAAAACCTTTCCTATAAGTTAATTTTTCAATACCTGAACAAGCTTTCGTTCCGAATTTGTTCTTTTCTAGAGAAATTTCAAAACAATAATTAAAGTAAAAACATTTTATTTTTACCAGTATCCCACGGTATTAATTGAAATATTTTGGCCCATAAACAGAGCAATTCTAAATTAAAATGCAATTTTTTATATACTGTATTTTCAACTTTCTGATTACAACATTAATTATGTGTGAATTAAAGATTTAAAAATTGTTATATCTGTACCAGAAACATATAATTATGTTATCAACATTGTTTAAAGGTTAGCCTGTACAGAAAAGTTAAATTTTATTAATATTAGTAACAACGTTGGTTCATAGACCTCCTACTTACTTAGGATGCTATTAATTCATCATCTACCAAACTATACACAAAATGAAAAAACGTCTCTTTTTTTTACTCCCTTTCGTTCTCCTTGCATTTATTCTTCAAAGCTGTAAATCGGGTTCTGATTCTTCTATTATTGCTGGCCAGGTTATTGAAGAAGCGAATGGTGCTCCAATCCAGGATGCTCTGGTAGAGATCACATCCCCGGAAAACCTTGCTGCTTCAGCGGAAACTGATTCATCCGGAAGCTTTTCCTTTGATGTCAATATTGCTGAAACAGCAAATATCACCCTTGAAGTGTCAAAACCAACTTACCAAACCGCCACCACAAAATTTAAGATAGGTGCTGGTAAAAGTGTGGATGATCTTACTATTCGACTAACGTCTGAAGACAGCGGTGGCGATGATGGAGGCGGAGACGATGGCGTTGGCGGCGAAGCCGGTGGTGCTCATGCTATTGAATTAACAAGCCTGAGTCGAACAAGCATAAATATTGCTGAAACAGGGGGCATAACAAATGCTTCATTCACATTTGTTGTACGTGATTCGGCAGGTAGAGCTATCAATCTTGACCATTCTGAAGAGGTAGCATTCAGTATCATTGAAAACCCCAATGGTGTTGATGCAAGCATTACTCCTGAGGTGGTAACTACAAATGCAGACGGAAAAGCGACATCTAATATCTCTGCAGGAAAAATTGCCGGAGTGGTTAAAATACAGGCCTTAATTCAACGCAGTGATATCAACGTTGCCATTCGTTCTAAACCGGTGGCTATTGCTATTCACGGTGGGTTCCCTTATGCAGATCGTACCAGTATGTCGGTTGAAAAAAGTAATTTTGAGGGACTCAATTTTGATGGTGTCAGGGATCAAATAACCGTTATTGTAGGTGACAAATACAGCAACCCCGTAAAACCGGGTACAGCCGTATACTTTGAAACTACTGCCGGCATTATTCAGGGTTCTAATACCAGACATACCGATGAAGATGGATTTGTTACCGTAGACCTCATTTCAGGTGGAGACCGATCACTACTTAACAACCATCCGACATTAGGCTATGGATATGCAGAAATAACAGCCAGCACTTTCAATGAAGCTGACCAAAAGATTACCAAAAAAGAGACAGTACTTTTTTCTGGGGGACCAACATACAATGATATAGAATTGACTCCTGCCCCCTTTTCAATTGCAGCGAACAGCAGTGTCAATTTTAGTTTAACGGTTACCGACGAAAATGATAACCCACTGCCTGCAGGTACTACCGTGTCCATTGAAGTTGCTGAAGGATTGGAAATAACAGGGGGTGGCATTGAAATTCCCAATGCCCTGCTGCCTGGTCCTGGAGTTACTGATTTTGAATTTACCGTAGCAGATGTAGATGATGAAAAATCTAATACCCAAGGAACCCAAATAACCATCACTGTTGAAACTCCAAAAGGAGTGAAAGTATCACGCTCCTTTAGTGGAGACCGCTCAAAAACCCGATAGCTTACTAATTCAATATCCAAAAGCCCTGCTTTCAAACGGCAGGGCTTTTCTTTTTTGTTATAAATCCTACTTTCTATAAACAACCAACAATTATTATATTTGGCCTCGAAAATAATTACAACAATATTTAATATATGGAAGCGCCTTATACTCCTGAGGAGTACAACAAAGATCTTGATAATATAAACTGGGTAAGCGGGATACCTTTTATTCTTTTACATATAAGCTGTCTGCTTATTTTCTTCGTTGGTTTTAGCTGGATAGCCCTTATTGCTCTTGTGTTTACTTATACTATTAGAATGTTTGGTATAACTGCCGGTTTTCACCGCTATTTTTCGCATCGTTCATTTAAAACATCCCGCCCTTTTCAGTTTGTACTTGCTTGGTTAGGTACCGCTTCGGCGCAAAAGGGTCCCTTGTGGTGGGCTGCTCACCACCGTCATCATCATAAGCACTCCGATACGGAAAAAGATGTTCACTCCCCTGTGAAAAGAAGTTTTTGGTGGTCACATGTAGGATGGATACTGAGTAATCGCTTTAAGGATACTAATTTCAAAATGGTTAAAGACTTAAAGAAATTTCCAGAGCTAAAATATTTAAACAAATACCACCTCATCCCCCCAATTCAATTAGCTATAGGCACCTTTGTGGCGGGAGAACTTCTCAACGCATATTTCCCTTCGTTGGGTACCTCCGGCTTCCAGCTTCTTGTATATGGTTTTGTTATCAGTACCGTGCTACTTTATCATGGTACTTTTACAGTCAATTCTCTTGCTCATGTTTTTGGCAAACGCCGTTTCGAAACAAATGACGACAGCCGTAATAACTGGTTCATCTCCTTAATAACATTGGGTGAAGGATGGCATAACAATCATCACCGCTTTCCTTCCTCTGAACGACAGGGCTTTTATTGGTGGGAATTTGATATCTCACATTATGCTCTTAAAATACTTTCTTGGTTTCGTTTAGTTTGGGACTTGCGCGTTCCACCCAAAAGAGTTTATGCAGAAAATAAGATTTTTAAACGTCCCCCTGAAGTTATTGAACATCCCCAAGGACGATAAATACTATAGAATCATCCAAGATATATTTATATTACCTCATTCGATTACATTAACGCATTAGTTTGATTTTATTGATCTATGGATATTGAAACACCCGCCGACGAATTTAAAGACGTATCATACAACGACTCTTCTTTTGATGAACTCAAAAAGCATCTCGTCAGTGAGATTGACAATAAGCACCATCATCTATGCCTTTTTTTGGGGACTTATAAACCTAACAAAGAAATTGCATTAGAAGATTTGGCTTCAACTCTCGACCGAGAAGTTAAATTTATTGATACTTCTGAGCTTGTAGGGCGTGTTGAATCCGAAACATTTGAACAGCTGGACCACTTCTTTAAAGGGCTGGAAGAGTCGGATGAAATTCTATATTTCGATAATGGAGACAAACTTTGTGGTGTCTATACCGGTAATACTCACTCTCGCGTTAAATATGCCACGCCGGAAGAGCGACATTTTCTTAAAAAGGTAAAAGCCTTCGAAGGATTGGTTATTGTTGATATTCCCGAATACATCGACGCTGACAAAACATTGCGTCGTGCTGCTCAATCCATTGTATCTTTTGAATTGCCCAAATCTACGTTCAAACGATTTATGTGGCACCTAAAGAATTATTCCTTCAATGGTAATGACCTTAAGACCAAACGTCCCAAAGCAGATTTGGAAATTACCTAGATTAACAACTTCTGCTTTACTTGTAAAGCGGTGGCCATTCAAGGCTACCGCTTTTGTTATTGCTGCAAAAAAGCTTCCCGCCTGTCTTCTTTAAAAGATTAATACTTATTATTTCTATTCAATAGATCTATAAAAAATATAGCTACAATAGCACTATTGTCCCACCAGTGCCATTATGGTTTTGAAAGACTTTCAAAGACAATATTACTACTGCACAAATCTAGTTCCTGCGCGATAGTTATTGGGTATAAACGCTATTCTAGTAGTAGATGGGTACTCCGTTCAAATTATAACGGATTGATAAACCTCTCAACAAATAACAATCTTCACAAGATGACTGTACCATCCATCCAATATTTTTTATTAGCAAAACAAATCTATACCCCAAGTGTAGAAAGTACGATAATCTTTTAGAAAACACGTTTTACCCCATACCTTCAACTTGTAACCCATGGGTGTATCTGCTATCTTCGACTTGAAACACAAAGCAATTTATCAATTAACTTTTTAAAGCAGTTTTATGGCTATCAAAGTAAAGTTAGATACTGGCGGACGTCGAGGAAAAACGGTTACAATGATCAGTAATATTCAGCACAACCCACAGGTTATAGAAAAGTTGGAAAAAAAGCTGAAGCAGAAATGTGGTGCCGGCGGTACCAGTTATGCCAAAACGATAGAAATTCAGGGTGATCACGTTGATAAAGTACGCAAATATCTGAAGGATGAAGGCTATAACGTAAAATAACAACCACTACGCCCTTATTATCCAATTGGCAATCTCCTTTTAAAAAATTAAATAGTCATGAATCTTAATATCTCAGACAAAGAGTACAAAGAAATTCTTGAACAGATAGAAAGTGAAGACAGTCCGGTAGGTATTGATGCCGGAAAAACCCATGTGCTGATTCTACAAAAGCTCATGCGATTAGAACAACGATTGGAAGCCCTTGAAATGCGCTTTTTTGAAGAAGAGGAATAGAGGCATTTGTAAGACCAACCTTTCCATCGTTCTTTATTTTAAAAACTTTAGAAAAAAAGGTGCAGCTTAGATGCTGCACCTACAAAGGACCATCATTTCTTAAAGATTCACTTTACTTTCACGCTTGGGATCCAAGTCATAGAGTGACGATACGGTAGCCTGTACTGTTTTATACCAATCGTTACCATACTTATCATTAATCTCATAGAAATCAGAGAAATCCGGCTTACGGACTTTCATCTTCCATTCCTGATTCTTGGCCTTATACACAGGATCAACATGTAACAGCTGGTGAAAAACAACCATTTCCCGAGTTTTTTGATCGAGCATATCCCACATTTCTCCGGATATTTCAATCAGATAGTTATTACCCGAGTAATATTCAACCTCTCGAGAGGCTTTTTTACATTTAGCAGCTTTATACTTTGACAGGTTAGGATATACCAAGAAGTATCCTATTTCAGCAGGACCAAAATCCAAACTTTCCCGCTCTATTACCATTTCGGCAATCTTTTCTACTTCAGGAGATTCCATCAGCTGCTTATTACTGTGGGCAATAGTATCGCCTGGCTTTAAAAAATCATTATCTTTCATTGAACGCAGTTCTCATTTGAAATTCAAATTTTCAGGAGTCCAAAGGTATCATTCTGTGAGCTTCTTTTCACCTGTTTTTAGAGATGATTCTGCGCAAATAATTAATCTGTCCCAAGTGGTAGTTAAGGTGACCATATAAATGAAGAAGCGCCCCTTTCTTAGTATCTCCAAAGGGTAAATTAAGAGAAAAATCCTCCTTTAGATCTCCCTCTAACGATGAAAAAATCGTATCCAGCTTTTGCCGTAATGATTTCACCTGTGCAATTATCTCCTCTTTGGGTTTCCCAGTATTAGTGAACTCTTGTTCACGATCTCGTTGATAGTCGGTACCTCCCATTCCATGACCTATAAAATGGTTGAGATTGCCCACCAAGTGTTGTGCTAATACTCCACAACTATTTGTAACACCTTCCGGGACTTCCCAGAGCTTGGCTTCGGGTATAACCTCTAGATTCTCTATAAGCCTCTTCAAATCACGTTTATAAAGGGTGTGCAGATCTTCAATGACTGAGCTCATAATTTGATCCTCATTTATGTTAAAACTCTTCTAACTGACAATTGGGACAGAAATAAATTTTTCTTCCCCCGGTTTTTTCCTCTTCTATGACACGTCCACATTTGTGACAGCGGTCATCGGTTCGTTTGTATACAAAGTGACGAAATTCCGACCTGCTTGCCCCCTCCCGTTTCAGTGCTTCTACAATAGAAGGGTCATTCGTTATCCCCCCGGTTTCATACGAACGCACCGTCAGCTTAACTGTAGCTTCGGCTAACGCTTCTTTTTTCTCTTTAGAATATTCCCGAAGCTTCTTGTGGGGATTAACTTTAGCATAGAACATAATTTCACTACGCAGGTAATTGCCAATTCCGCTTACAAAGCCCTGATCTAATAATAAGGTCGTAAGCTTGCGATTTTTAAACTCATCAGAAGTGAACTGAGCTAAAATTTCATCATAGGTCGTATCCGGATGTAAAACATCAGGCCCCAACTTCTTTATATAAGGGTGTGCCGATATATCCTGTTTATCAAGCATCTCAATTTCAGAAGCGGAATATAGATAAGCAGATTTTTCTTCATTGTGGATTGCTACTCTTAAAGACCTGTTTGTATCAGGTTGTTGCCCATTATCACTGAACATCCACTTACCATAAAGTTGATTATGACTATACATTACGATATCCCCTTCAAAAAAGGTAAGAATCGCTTTCCCCCGGGCTTCAACATTTTTTATATTTTTCCCTTTTAGCTTTGATTCGTAATCCTTTAATTCATCAAAAGCGAAATAAAGGTCAGTAATAGTATTATCTTGCAGATATTCAGTTAATAAATCAGCGGTTCTCCAAATTTCAGGACCTTCGGGCATAATAAAAGTTTAGTATTTAAATTTAATTTATAGTACGTTAATTACAATTCAACGGTTTTATGATTCGATCCATGATAGCAATAGCTGCCGGTTATTTTTCCATAGCAGCTACCAATGGTTTTGTACACCTGATAGTATCCTTTTATTTTAAATCAACGATTACCCTGAGTGGAGTAGCAAACTTACCATCTGTAACATGGACAGCTGGAATAACGGCATTACAGTTGGCTATCGGGTTATTTGGGGGCTTACTTGCCAGCACCATTGCAGATAAAGAAAAACATCTGGCTACCCTTGGTCTCATTTTACTGCTGGTTATTATTGGGTTAACAAATTACACAATGTTAAACGAACGAGAACCCATTTGGTACCTAATAACAGCTCCTGCACTCAGGGTTACAGGGGTATTCTTCGGATATAAACTACAAATACAACAGTTGCAAGGTACAACATCATGAAGTTAAAGTTAACTGCTTTATTAATCGTTGGAGTTACCTTTTGGGGTTGCGCTCCTACTCAAGATAACCATTCAGCCTTTGAAAACCCTGCACCTGAAAACAGTCGATATCCCTTTCTATACAGTAGTTCTGATGTACTGTTTATGAGTTGGTTACATCAAGAAGATGAAAGAAGCAACTTACAATATTCTCAATACATGGATGGCAGCTGGAGTACTCCTAAAACTATAGCCACTGATTCTTCATGGTTTGTAAACTGGGCAGACTACCCCTCCATTATTGCTCATGATGGCAAACCCATGGCTGCCCACTGGTTAAACAAAATAGAAGGCGGCACTTATTCATATAATGTGAACATTTCTACAGTAACGGCCAATGGTAAGTGGAAACCAGCCGTCGTCCCCCATCTCGACAGTACTGCTACTGAGCACGGTTTTGTGTCAATGGTCCCGTGGAATGAATCTACGATTTTAGCTGTATGGCTTGATGGGCGGCAGACCGCCAACCGATCTGAAAATGAATATTATGACATTGACAAAGCAATGACTCTGCGGGGAGCTATTATCAACAAGAACAGAAAGATAGGAGAAAAGTTTGTAATAGATAATGCTGTTTGTGATTGTTGCCAAACATCCCTTGTACCTACCCAGGAAGGGGCTATTATAGCCTATAGGAACCGCACCGATGATGAAATAAGGGATATTAAGATCAGCCGATTTGATGGGCATAAATGGTCGGAACCCAAGGCTGTATATGAAGATGATTGGAAAATAGCTGCTTGCCCGGTAAATGGTCCCAGTGTAGTAGCTGAAGGTGATATTGTTGCAGTTGCATGGCATACCGGTGCCAACGATAAACCAAAAGCCAAAGTAGCAATATCAACTGATGGCGCTAATAATTTTAGCAAACCCATTGTATTGAATAATCATACTTCAATAGGTCGTGTTGATGCAGTGCTTCACAATGAACATATATACGTATCGTGGGTCGAAGAAGGAAAAAGCAAGCCACGGTTAAAACTCAAAGCTATTAATAGTAGCGGTGAGGTTGTAAGCCACCAAACTATTGACGAAATAAAAAGAAGTAGAAAGACCGGTTTTCCACGGATGGAACGCCATCGAGACCATCTCATTTTTGCCTGGACAAAAGCTGATACTGCCCAAACGGCTATTATTACAAAAAAAATAACGCTGCCGGTAAAGGATTAAAAAACTATTTTCCAGCAGCTAACGACTATTTACTTAGGCAAGGTTGTCGATTTCTTCCGCTTCTTTATTTCGCCATTCAGAGAGTTGATTCAAGATCTGATTACGGATGTGTTCTGAAAATGCCCGTGTATCTTGTATATCATAATTATCTGCAGAAACGGGTTCCAGTATCTTCAATTTTATTTGTTTTGCCATCCCGAATTTCCAGCTTCTTTTGGGCAGGGTATTTTGGGTTCCGTCTATTACCATTGGTAAAATAGGTTTCTGCTCTCTGATTGCCAGCTCAAAAGCTCCGCGCGTAAATGCGTTAAGCTTACCATTTCGAGAACGAGTACCCTCAGGGAAAAAGATAACCGAACAACCTTTTTCCAGGTAAAAACGAGCCTGCTCAAATGTTTTTTCTTTACGGTCTGCAGCTCTCCTATCTACAGAAATATCACCGGCCAGTTTCATCATCCATCCTATTACGGGGGTATCAAATAGTTCTTTTTTTGCAACCCATTTCATCTCCCAAGGTAAATTAGAAATCAATGGGATATCAGCTTGCGAAAGGTGGTTACAAACCATTATGTAGGGCTCACGGTCGTCAATATCAACATTGCCAGTAATACTGATCTGCCAATTCGGATTAATTTTTGATATCGCATGTCCCAATTTTCTAAACAGCTTTCCGGTACGATAATGTGCCTTATCTCGGTCGAAGAAACGGGTTATTGCCAACAGTGGTAACCATAGTAAGATCAACAAAACAACACCCAACCAAATTAGCAGGGATTTCAATCCTTCCCACATAATATTTATGAACCAATTTTAGGAATAAAACTCTTGATAATACCCCAAAATCCTTTGGCCGGTTTTAAGGCATTTCTATTTCTGGAAACCGCCTTTTCAATCACTTCGGGCTGGAAGAAATTCTCTTCTTCAGAGTCTTTACGATGACGCTCTAAAATTTTCTGAGCTTTCTCCTTAACTTCTTCTGAACTGGGAGCTTTCTTATTTGAGTCATTCCCTTTTGATGTCTGCTGATCTTTGGTATCACGTTTTGTCTCACGTCCATTTGAAGAAGAGGAAGATTCATCTTGCTTCTTTTTCTTTTCCCTTTTTGATCCGGGACGTGGAGGCCGTGGCTTGCGTGTATCTTTAGAAGATTTCTTTTCAGCTTTTTTAGAATCCTTTTTGCTTTTCGCAGCATCATCCTGCTTTGCTTTTTCGCCCTCATCCGTTTTCGCCTGGGCCGGTTTAGAGGACCCTTTGCTGGCTGAAGAAGACCTCTTTTTATGCTTATCACGGCTTTCTTCTTTCTTTCTGCCGGATTTAGATGCACCACTGCTTTTTTTATCAGAAACCTCTTTTACTGTCAGCTGGTCGCCTACTACATTCTTAATGGCATGGTAATACTTTTTATCCTTATTGCTGACAAACGTAATGGCCGTTCCTTTTTTGTCATATCGCCCCGTTCTTCCGATACGGTGAATATAATCCTCCGGATTATTGGGCACATCGAAGTTAACAATCAACGAGACATCGTCAATATCAATACCGCGTGAGAGCACATCAGTAGCTACCATCACGGGATGCGTCTTATTCTTAAACTTGCGCAGAGCCTCATTGCGCTCCTGCTGGTCACGATCGCCATGCATGCTTACCGCATTTACACCACGCTTTTTGAGCATACGCTCAACCTCATCGGTACCTCTTCGGGTTGCACAAAAAACAATAGCCGTTTTATACTTATCAGCATCAAAAAGCTGCTCAAACAAGCCCAACTTCTTTTTGGGATGTACAAAATAGATCTGCTGGTCTACGCTGTCGGCCGGTTTAGAGACTTCAAACTCAACTTCTGCAGGGTTTTTCATGACTTCATCCACCACCTTCTGCACTTCGTCTACCATCGTAGCAGAAAATAGCATCGTCTGCCGATCCAAAGGGAGCTGCTTGACGATCTTCATCACATCCGGCAAAAAGCCCATATCCAGCATACGGTCGGCTTCATCAAGCACCAGGTACTCAAGTCCACTAAAATCAATGTTCAGTACATTCATCTGGTCGATTAACCGTCCTGGAGTAGCAACAATAATATCTACTCCCGCGCGTATTGCTTTCACCTGTGTGCCATAGTCACTGCCACCGGTCACCGTTGCTGATGTAACCCCGGTATGATATCCAAGGGCGAAGATCTGTTCTTCTATCTGCTGTGCCAGTTCACGGGTTGGCGACAAAATTAAAGCCTGAGTATGCTCCGATTTATTTTTTATAATCTTTTGAAGCAAGGGAATAACAAAAGCCCCTGTTTTACCCGTACCGGTTTGGGCAGCCCCAATTACATCCTGCCCATTTAGAATCAATGGTATACATTCTTCTTGGATGGGGGTTGCTTCCTCATACCTAAGGTCGCGTAATCCCATCATAAGCTCGTTGCTCAGTTCAAACTTCTCAAATTTCAAAAGTGGTGTGTGGCTTAATTAACAGTTATCATGATATGCGAATAAGAAGCCCAAGATACGATTTTATAAGCAATTCACTTAATGTAGCTGTAAATTTTTTTACGGATGAAAATTTAAATAACTTCGACATGAATTAAGAACACAAAAATTTATCTATAACCGATGAAATCAATGAAATTAACGATTAAAACATTCTGTCTTTTCTTGGCAGGATCATTTCTATTAATAGGATGCAACTCAAATTCCGGTTCTTATGGCGACGTATCCTTGGAAACCCAGATTGATAGTGTAAGCTACAGCATGGGATACCAAATGGGTGCTATGTCACTAAAGCCACAAGGCATGACTGATGTAAAACCGGAGCTTTTGACTGCGGGTATTAAAGCTGCGCTTGAAGATACTACTGCTAAATTGTCTAGCAGTGAGATGCAACGTATTGTACGCCAATACCAGATGAAGGCTCAGCAGAAAATGCAGCAAAAGCGCATGAAAAAGGGCGAAGAAAATGCTAAAAAAGGCGAAGAATTTCTTGCTGAAAACAAGGAAAAAGAAGGCATAGAGGTTACTGACAGCGGCCTACAGTATAAAGTCCTTGAAAAAGGATCTGGCGTATCTCCTGATTCAACAGATGAAGTTAAGGTACACTATAAAGGTACCTTACTTGATGGTGAAGTTTTTGACAGCTCATATCAGCGAGGTGAACCTGTTACTTTTCCGTTGAATAAAGTAATCGCCGGTTGGACCGAAGGCGTTCAATTAATGAAAGAAGGTGCTAAGTATAAGTTCTTCATTCCCGGCAACCTTGCCTACGGCACCCAACCTCCCCAACGTGGACCTATTGGTGTTAATGAAACTCTCATTTTTGAAGTTGAATTGTTAGAGGTAAATCCTGAGAGTTCCTCAAACTAGATCTTATTATTAGTTTCTTAAAAAGAAGCCGGCAGGAATATTTCCTGCCGGCTTCTTTAATATATTTAGTCAGCTAAATAAAAATTATCTGTAGATTCCTATTAAAATATTTCTACCAGTGCCCAAAGAGTATACCTTATAACTTAGAAACCCTTGATTATTCAAGACCACTTCCTATTAGTTCAAACAATTCTTTCTTATCGGTATCAAAGTGAGAATTGTAATCCTTAATACTACGATTCACCACTTCTTTTGCCTCTTTTCCACCATAGATATGGGTAATCTCTACCTCCCTTTTTTTATCGCTAAATGGACGCTCTTTATAAGTCAGGAAATAGTGTGACAAGCGTTCAATGATATGTTTGGGCACATCTTTTATATCATTCATATCCCCAAATGATGCATCCCCTTTCATAACAGCTATAATTTTATCATCAGCTTCTTCCCCATCGATCATACGAAAACCGCCTACAGGTATAGCATCCAGTATTAAATTGCCGTGCGGTATATTTCGTTCTGTGATCACACAGATATCCAGGGGATCCTGGTCTCCTTTTACTGTTGAACGGCCTGTCTTTTCAGCACAGTAATTACCGACTTGTTCGGCACATAAGGTTTGGGGGATAAATCCATACGGTAAGGGACAAATATTTGAAAAGCGCTGCGGACGATCGACTTTAAGATACCCGCTTTCTTTATCCAGCTCATATTTCATCGTATCACCGGGTACAATTTCAATAAATACTTTAACGACATCGGGTTTATCTTCCCCAATATCTATTCCATGCCATGGATGCGGTTTGGAAAATAGTTTAGTGAGTTTTAGAAACCTGCGAATTTGAGATCTATTCATTCTCTTTTGTTTTAATAGTTTATTAGTGCTTGAAAGATAACGACTTTAACACAATTAATTGGAAGTCATTCCGAATAATAAAGATGAATTTATTTTGGTTTTATTCTTCTGCATAAAATCGAATATATACCTCTCGAGCATATCTTTGATAATATTACTGCCCTTGTTCCCTGCTGATGAGTAGAAAACGAAAAAAGCGGATGATAGGAACGAAACAATTAATCTGTCATATTAAGAAATCAATGGGAGTTCTTCTTGCCCTTTAAATCCCACGCGAACCTATACCAAGAGATCCTGAACCAAGCTCAGGATGACAAGGTAGTTAGTTTTTTAAAAATGGGGGGATGAATCGCGGGAAATATGTTAGAAAAGCAACGACCGAGACAGAGCAATTCTCTGAATAAGTAATTTAACAAGTACAAAATCTACGATTCCCCCAGCAGTTTTTTTCGTCTATTTTTTGATGACAAAAAATGGACACACCCTATAGCAATAGTCCACTTTACTCTTTTTCTTCTGCCTTTGCTATACCCTGTTCTACAGGTATTCTTCCAGCTTTGCTGGTCCGACTACCGGTAAAGCGTTATTGAAAGAGGGTACAAATAGTAGTATTGATGCTATTTTTTTCCGCCTTTTGTCTTGATACAAAAGGCTCGTAAAAAATCAAGACTAAAAATTGCAGGACAGCTCCGGCCTGCAGCAGGCGCGAATTTTGATGGTCCGTTACACTCATAAATTATTTTAAACGTCATCATCGGTACAAAATACCCAACCGCCTGCTTTGCCCTTCGCTCGCAATTCGAATGTCGCTTTGGGATATCCAGTACAGAAAAGGTGGTTTAAAAACGGGGTGCTGGGATGAATCGTGGGAAATATGTTAGAAAAGCGAGGAGTTCTTTTATTTACTATACGAGCCTATTTAGGGAGATCCTGAACCAAGTTCAGGATGAGATTGCTTTTTAATTAGGGGAGTACTAATAAAGATGGGCATTACCAAAAGGGCAAAAAAATAAACAGGACCAGAATCAACCGGCCCTGTTTTGTACGTTGGCTTTTCGGGGTACAAATCGATGGTTACTAAATAGGTAACCAGGGATCAGTATGTTCAATAGTTTTACTGTAGTGCCGCAGTAATGTTCCGAATTATTTGGTTTTTTTTATTGAACAATAAAAAGGCATGAAAAAGGGGAATATTAACTATAAACCAATATTTTTAGTCCCAAAGACGGTCTTGGAGGCCTGAAGCACGCTGCAATTTCTTCTGAATTCCATTATCTAATACAGATTCTTTTCCCAATATTGTGATTGTTGTGCGCGATCTTGTGATCGCAGTATAAATCAGTTCACGGCTTAGTACCCTGGAGTCAGAATCGGGCAATACGAGCATCACTTTTTCAAATTCGGAGCCCTGACTTTTGTGAACGGTAAGCACAAAGGCCGTACTGTGTTCGGGAAGACGTCCGGGAGCAATTGCACGGACAGTATCCTCATGAGAAAAGTATACTTTAAGTTCGCCCTCTTCGTCTGGCAGGCAGAGCCCGGTATCACCATTATGGAGACGCAAACTATAATCATTAACATTGATGATAACCGGCTTTCCGGGATACCACTTCCGATATTTGGGGATCAGGTGTGCATGCTTCAATATCTGTTCTACCAGCTGATTCAAGTACTGCACGCCCCATGGACCTTGGCGATGGGCGGCCAAAATCCGCATTTGATTAAAAGCAGCCAAAGCTTCTTTTGGAGAAGAAGTATGGATGATATTCTCGAAATAGTTTTCCAGCTCATCTTCCAACAACTGTTCCAGGGTTGCATGGTCGGAAATGTCTACCAGTGATAAGTTCGAATAGCCGGAATCACCGAGTACTTGCAGCGCTTCTTCTGTTTTGCCCCTGTTAACATAGTCAGCAAGCTGTCCAATACCGCTGTCGGATTCAAACCGGTAACTTTTTGTGAGCAAAGTAATATTATCCGTTAATGGATCAGGGGATTCTGCAATATTCTTTTCGGGGACAGACAAACCGACCTGATGCAAATCCCGGGCAAAAGCTTTTGTAAAGTGATTTTGATCAACACTGCAGATATCGCCCAGTACCGAGCCCGCTTCTACCGAAGCCAGCTGATCTTTATCGCCCAGCAGAATCAGGCGGCAGTCTGCGAGCAAGGCCTCCATCAGCTTGCTCATCAGCGCCTGGTCGACCATTGAGGCCTCATCAACGATGACGGTATCGTAGGGTAAGGGGTTGTCGCTGTGGTGTTTAAAAGCTGCGGTATGTCGACGGGCGCCCAATAGCTGATGGATCGTGACCGCTTCGTCGGGAACGGCGGCCCGAATCTCTTCGGAAACGTTAAGTTCTTCTTTGGCAGCGGCAATGGCATCCTTGAGCCGGGCAGCGGCCTTGCCCGTGGGAGCAGCCAGCGCGATATTGATGCTTCCCTCCCGCTCCTGCTGCTGTTCGAGCAGCAGAGCCAAAATGCGTACCACCGTAGAGGTCTTGCCGGTTCCGGGTCCCCCGGAAATGATCGACAGTTTATGATACAGGGCACTTACCGCCGCTACCTGCTGCCAGTCGGGCTGCTGGGTGGAATGGGCAAATAACCTGTCCAGACCGTCCTTTAATCGCTCCCGGTCGATATCTTCAGCCTTTTCGGTGCTCCTGGTGATCAGCTCTTGGGCCAGTACATCTTCGTAATGCCACAGCTTATGGAGGTAGAGCCGGTCGCTGTCATCCAGAATGAGCGGACAAAATTCGCCCGGTGAACCCACGGCAGGACTCCCGGCCAATAGCTGACGCCAGTGCTGCAGGTCCGGGGGCGAAATTTCTGCTTCGGTATCCTCATCAACAAAAAGACGTTGCCCGGCAAAGCGACCCAGCTCCATACAGACATTCCCCTGGCTATAGTTGTAACTGGTCAGGCAGGCCGCCAGCAATACCGCCTCGTCAATATCGGGGTGCTCACTTTTCAAGAACCGGCAGATCTCCAGATCGATATCGCGGATGATATCCTCGCTGCGAAGGGTCGAAAGCTGTTCTATGATATTATTCATCTTCCCCTCCCCGGATATAGGTATTGAGCTGTTCAATCGTTTCTGCTGCAGGTTTATCATAGAAAATGCCTTCATTGCCTTGCGGATTCATGCCCCGCAGAAAGAGATAGAATGCACCGCCGAAATGCTGCTCGTAGGAGTAGCCCGGCAGTCTTTTGCTGAGAAAACGATGCAGTGCTACGGTATAAATGTGATACTGTAGATCGTAAGAGGCCTCCTGCATCTCCTCACGGAGGTGCTCCCGGCTATAGTCTTTAACCGAGTCGCCCAGGTAGTTTGTTTTATAATCCAGCAGGTAGTATTTACCGCTGTATTCAAAGGTAAGGTCGATAAACCCTTTGAGGTAGCCCGATTCAGCCCGTCCGCTTCCGCCTGCTGAATGTCCATTGGCGCGTATAATAGAAAGCAGCTTTTGCGCCTCGATATGATCGTTCTGATAATAAAACTCCATCTCGGGAATCATCTGCCGGGATTCCAGGGCCGACAGGCAAAGCGTACTGTCGGTTTCCAACAGCGGCTTTTCTACCACCGTCTGCAGCATTTCTGTTACCACCTCTTCCCAGTTGGTATCGATGCCAAAGGTCTGCAGGTTTTTCCGTATCACCGCACCGGCCTCTTGGGGACGGGCAAAGTCGGTATCCTCATCCTCAAAAATATTGTGGATACAGGTTCCGGGCTGCGGCCCTTTGGGAAAGGTAAAAATGTTCTTCTCTTCATTCTCCTGTTCGGGAGCGGCCGCAGGCTCATCGATATACTGGTCATAGTCGGGCATGTCGGGATCGTCCTCTTCTGTAATGCTGGTCAGTGATGAGAAGCTTGACACCCGGTAGCTGGTTGTGAGCGGACGATCACGGTCAAAGGTTCGTGCTTTGAGCCTGGGCTTGGCGTTGTCGAGTCCCGGGAATTCGAGCTGTGGACTTTCGGTAACCTCAGGCTCCTGCTTGAGCGTAAACAGCTGGGGATAACGGGTACACAGTTTTTCGATACGGTGATGCATCTGGTCGCCCGACCATTCCACCTTGGGCCCGTATTTTACTTTTTTCTTGAGCAGTGCATCGGCCTGTTGCAGATCTTGCAGCAGGTAACCCAGGGATGAAAATTCAGCAGCCTTGGCAAATTGCCAGGTGAGGTAGAGACATTGCTGGGCGCGGGTCATAGCAACATACGCCAGCCGCAGGCTTTCGGCCTGCTCTTCTCGCTGTGCATAAAAACGTTTTTCTGCGCGATTATCGTCAGATTTGCCGTGCAGATCCAGGTAGGTGGTTTCTGTTTCATCGGGACGATGGTATACCAGCGGCTGTCCGCTGTCAGATATGCGCGGTCCGTGCCATAAAAAGGGACAAAAGACCACGGGATACTGCAGGCCCTTACTTTTGTGCATCGTCACAATTTTGACCAGTTCCTCGTCACTTTCCAGCCGCAGCTGCTCCTCATCGCTTGTATTAGCACTATTTTCTTTGCGCTTGCGAACCAGCCAGTGCAGCAGGCTTCGGGTGCCTTCTTTGCGATGCTGTGCCTCCTCTTGCAGTAACTCACCCAGGTGAAGCAGGTTAGTAAGTCGCCGTTCCCCATCGGGATATTTGATACTGTGCTCTGTTACCTGCAGCTCTGCCAGCAGCGATCGGTACATAGCCGCAAACCCTTCTTGCTGCCACCTTTTGTGCCAATCCGCAAATTGCTGCAGTACCTTTACCCACTGCTCTTCATCATCTTCGATGGCATAAAGTTCTTCTGTAGAATAGCTTGTGAGTGGTAACGCCAGGGCTGTTTTCACCAGTGTTTCATTCGCCGGTTCCGCTACCGCTTTCAGGAGCTGGGTAAGCTGGGCGGCTTCCTCACTTTCAAATACACTTTTATCGCTGTGACGTACACTTTTGATATCGCGCTCTTGTAGCGCTTCGCTGATCAGGTCGGCCTGCTTGTGGCGGCGAACGAGTACCGCGATATCTTTGGCCTGCAGCGGTCGGTCGCCTATAATAATATCGCCTTTCTTGGCGCCCTCCAGCAGGCGGTAGATCTCATCGGCGGTATCTTCGGCCACCTGTTCTTTGGCAGATTCTTTTGTCATCTGATCCTGCCCGGGCTCCGAGAGACGTCGGAAACGGATGGGCGGTCGCACCCGACCGTGTTCTTTGAGCATATCATACTTTTTCTCGGGCCACCCCCACTCTACCTTTTGATAGGCGATATCATCGCCCACCACAAAGGGATTTTCATGTCCGCCCCAGAAAGCGTTGAGTCCGCGCAGCAGGTCGGGCGTTGAGCGGAAGTTGCGATCCAGTCGATAGCGATTTTCTTTGGGGGCGTCTTCGCGCGCTTTGATATAGGAGTAGACATCGGCCCCGCGAAAGCTGTAGATCGACTGCTTGGGGTCCCCGATCATAAACAGCGCCCCTGTGCTGTCTTTATAGATACGCCTGAAAATATCGTACTGGTTGGGATCGGTATCCTGGAACTCATCGACCATCGCGATGGGATATTTCTCCCGCAGCCTGGCCGCCAGCTTCGCTCCCCGATCCTCTTTGAGCAGAGCATTGCGCAGCCGCAGCAAAAGATCATCGTAGGAGAGCACCTGCAGCTCCTCTTTCTTTTGATTGAGCTCTTCGCGCAGGTAGGCCAGCAACTTTTTCTTAAAGATGATATCGAAATCTTCAAATTTGGAAGCGAGCTCGCTATAGTCCTCAGCCAGCTTAAAAAACGGGTGCTGCGGCGGTTCTTGGCTGGCCGATTTCTTTAATCCCTTCTCATCGATATAGCTCTTGGTGAAGCGCTCAAATTTCTCGAAAATATTCACAGAAGGCGTCTCAGATTCAAAAATGGCATCCATACTGGCGAGCCAGCCTGATAACCAGTCCGAACGATAATTGCTCATCTCGTCGCGACTCAGCAGCTCTACAATAACCGAACGCTGATCTTCCCAGATCGCCTTCATCTCCCTGTGGAGCTCATTAAACTGCTGCAGCTGCAGATCCAACCCTTCATCGTCGATCTCCCCGGGTAAAATTTCCAGATACGGTTTACCGATATAGCTGCCCAGCTCTTTGGCCAGGGACTCCGGCCCCACCCCTTTATCGTCCAATAACTTTAGCAGCGGTTCTTTATGGGGATTTTCAGAGACCTCGGCCACCCAGCTGCGCCAGTAATCGTCCACTGCTTCCTGCACCAGCTCCGAGTCGTCTCCGATCATCTCGGCATCGTACATGGCACCGCTCTCAAAAGCCTGCTCCTGCAGCGCCTGGTAACAGAAGCCGTGAATGGTATAGACCGAGGCCTCATCAAACATACGAACGGCCTGTTCCAGCTTGGCGATTGCCTGCTGCCGGTCGATCACCTGCCCCAGCAGCTCTGTTAAAAACTGGTCGGACTCATCCTCCACGTTCCCGGTTTTAAGTACAGCAATGGATTCCCGGATACGATCGAGCAGTCGATCCTTTAGCTCTTTGGTGGCCGCTTCGGTATAGGTAACTACCAGTATTTTGCCCACGCTGATATCCTGCTCGATGAGCGCCCGGATATAGAGGGAAGTTATATTATAGGTCTTGCCCGTGCCGGCACTGGCTTCAACGAGATTGATACCCGAAAATGCGACTTCAAATGGTTTTAGCAGTTTCATATCAGCCCTCCCCCGGTATTAAAGCTTCAAAGTAAGGAGCCCACAAGCTGCGACTGTATTCTGCGAACCTTGGCTCATCAAAGGGATGCTCCCTGCCGGTTACCAGTTTATTATAGGGATCGTCCCCTTCCCCTGGCATATAAAAGCTGGGGGTATCGATAGGTTCCCACTTTTTAATAGCTTTTGAGATGCCTTCCTCTTCTTCCTTATCATCCTGTAAAACGGCCTTGGCATAGGCGTAAGAGGATTTACAGAAGATCGGTAGCGGCTGCTGAAGTCCCTGCCAGTACAAGTCCAACAGCTCTTGTAAAATTTTATGACTGTCATCTACTGCTTGCAGCCGGTGTTCTTCAAATGATCCTTTATTCCAGCTGAAAAACATGCTGTTGCCGGGATGATCGTCCGGTTTCAGCTGCTGAAACAGCAGGTGACGAATCCACCACCCCACTTTGTCTTTGGGACGCGCTTTACCAAAACGGTAGTTCATCTGCCCGCCCCGGTAGATATTGCTGAGGGTGCCCGTTATACGAAAGTCGTTGATCTGCAGGCTTCCCTCGATATCGGGCAGCGGCTGCTCATCCAGTCGTTCCTGAATCTCCATACCGAAGGTTTCTACCTCCCGGGTTTTCTGCTGGAAGGCCTGTTCGCCGGTCCACCCTTCGGGCAGCATATCGCGGGCGCGCATCACCTGTTCATAGGATTCGAGGGACTGCTCTTTAAGAAAACGCTGCAACAGCTGCTGCCCCACCTGGTACTGTCCCAATTTATCGAGCTCAAAGGGCTCGCGATTTTCGGTGATGATATCTTCCTCGCGCAGGTAGATGCCGAGCCGGTTGCGAAGCAGGTATTCGGCGGGATGCTGAAAAAGGGAGATCAAATCGTTTATGGAACATTGTTTCCGATCCGGATCGGCTTCACCCAACCCTTTTTCGAAGAAGGCGGTATCGTTTTCTTTGCCTTCGGCCAGGCTTTGGCTCAGCTTCAGCTGCGAGCGGGAATAGCTAAAATATTGATCTCCTTCAAAGTAGCGAGGGCTAAAAGGCTGCAGGCGATGCCTGGTGAGCAGGTTTCCGGCTCGCAGTCCATAGTACTCCTGCAGGTAATCCAGAAACTCTTTGAGGACCACCGACGGCGGGAACTCCGTATCCTGACGATTGCTCTGTCCCACGTAACTGAAATAAAGGGTGTTACGGACCGATAGCAGGTTTTCCAGGAAGAGATACCGATCCTCTTCCGATTGTACCGGGTCGCCCGGCTGCGGATCAAGGTGCATAAGGTCGAATTCAATAGGAATTTTCGATCGCGGAAAGCTGCCTTCATTCATCCCGATCATCCCGATGACTTCAAAAGGAATGGAGCGCATCGGCATCAGCGAGCTAAAGGTAACCCCGCGGCCTATGCGTCCCCCACCGGTGGTCTGCTCGTCGAGCTGGTCAACGAGCCATCGGCGGACGATAGCAAAAGGCAGCTGCTTGTTACAGCCACCGAGCTTGGTCTCCTCGGTGAGACTGCTTATGGCATCACGAATCTGTGACACCTGGCGGAAATAGTCTCTGTTATCGGGCAGAAAGGTATCGACCAGGGACTCCAACGGCTTCTGCCACTCTTCGGGCGTCCGGGCATCCCGGCACCGCCCCTGGAAATCAAAAAGCTGATTGAGCAGCCGCGAAAAAGTGCCGGCCAGGGCCGCGTCGTCTGAACTCTCCACCTCACCATAGGCGTAGATATTATGATAGAGCTCGTCATCGGAAGACCGCATCATATATCCCAACAAAATACGCTGTAAGCCCGCCTGCCAGGTAAAGTGATTGCTTGGGGGCAGCCCCATCTGTTCTTTACTGCTGCCATCTATACCCCAGCGAATATTGTTATCGCTGATCCACTGCTCCAGCCGGTTAAGTTCTTCTTCGCCGTAGCCAAAGGCTTCCTGTATGGGATCGGAATCGAGGAGGTCGAGCACGTCGGTGATCTTGAAGCGGCTGTCGCTAAGCTCCAGGATCTTCTGGAATGCCTCGATAGCCGGACGCCCCCCTTCGACGCCGCGATCGGCAATAGCGTATGGAATAGCGGGCTGCCCTTCGTCGGGCGTGCCAAAGATCGCCTCTATCATGGGCGCGTAGGTCTCAATATCGGGCGTCATTATTAATATGTCATTGGGATGGAGATCCGGATGGCGATCCAACAGGGCCAGCAGCTGGTCGTAGAGCACCTCTATCTCGCGCATGGGGCTGTGGCAGGAGTGCACCTGCACGGTAGTATCAGCGGCAGGCACTTTCAGGTTGCGTCCCAACAGCGGACTGTCTTCCTTAAGGTCAGACTGAATGGCAGTTATCACCGACTGCCCGGGCTCCTCTGTGGCAGTGACCTCTTCCCAATTCACATTTTTCTTGATCTCAGTGTCCGAGCGCACCGCTGCTGAAAACTGCTTCATAAAGCCGGCCCCTTCGGTAGTCATCGACTGTAGTAAAGGATTAACAAAAGCATCGCTTTCTTTTTTGGCCGGATCAACGGTAAGATGATAAAAGTAGACTTCTGTTCGTTTTGAGAGCTTCACCAAGGTTTCAATGAATGCGGGTGAGGCGGTGGAGACGCCAAAGACGGTGATGCGGTCGGGCAGTTCTTCGGAGGGCAGCGTGCCGTTTTCGATATGTTCGATGAGCTGTTGCTGCAGCTCGGCCCGGTGCAGCCATTGGCCGTCATAATATTCCTTCCAGTGGGCGGTGAGCCGGTTCCAAAGCTGCATCTGCCAGCCTTCGGCCTCCAGACTGGTACTGCTCAGCTTCTGCTGCTCCCAGCTGTTGATCATGCCGGGACGATAAATAAGGTACTGGTCAAAAACGTCGGCAATTTTGGAGGCGAGCTTCCAGCTGCGCATGGCCCGCTGTCCGGGATCTTCATCGCTGATATAGTGACGCAGCCGCGGAAAATCCTCCAGCAGCTCTTGATCTTCAAAAAGCTCGACCAGGCTCCAAGTCATGGGTCCGCGGTCGGAAGGCAGGTCCTGCGGAATATCGTCATCGATACTGCGGATAAGTTTCCAGATGCGCTCGGAGGGAAATTCGAACTCCATATTGGCGGCGATACCGTCGCGGTCGGCCAGGTAGAGCGACAGCCACTGCCCGATGCCGTGATTCTGAACCACAAAAATCTCCGGCGCCAGCGGATTTGCCGGTGGATGTTCCTCCATCTCGGCACAAAGCCGCTTGGCCAGTGGTTCTAATTCTGATCCGTAAAAAAAATTGAGCATCCGCTTCCCGCTTGATCGGTGATCCGCAATGATTTGAACTGCTAGCAAAAACCGAAAAAAGCGGGTGAAAGTAAACCCTGTGTTGGTGGTTATTGGTTAATAGTTATTTGTTATTAGTAAAGGTACGGTGGATTTTTGCCAGTCTTGGGCTAGCTGAAGCTATCAGTGTTCCTTTTTAAGATTTACCTACTGTTAGTGCCTCTCTTTTTGTACACATAATATAATATTATGCATAGACATTATGTGTACTCGTATGAAGAAATTAAAACACATAATGTGAATTAAAACAAACTTTAAGCCAAACTAGTGGCATTTTTGGATATTATGTATACGATAAGTAGTATAGAGTTCGTACAGATAAGACTAGGTTAGGCTGCGCGGCTAAGGCCGTCCCATTTTGTCAAAGGTTGCGGCTACATTTTCTGCTGTATTTGGGCTGTTAGCAGAGTACGGGTTCCGGGCTTTGGTGAACGATTGCTTCTATCAGGTCAGCTGGCCAAAATTACAGCCGGTCGCTTCTTTTAACGAGTGGCTTTCAAAAGTCACGAATCTGCACCAGTGCTTTTTTCAAGCTCGTTTCTCTGCTCTCGTGGCAAATCCTGTATTCCTGCTTTTACTACAGTTTTTCCTGGTGCTCTAGCCGTTGACGGTCTCTTTTCTTTCGGCCGGGCGCTGGCGCCGCGCTTCGCTTCCCAACCCACTGCTTTTATCTGGGTATTCAGGTTTCGGTGGCCTTGGTCCCATCAGCCGAGCCTAACCCGGCGCATTAACCGGACGCAGATGGGACTTGGCTCCCATTCCCTGCCCCGCAGTCGTTGTTTTCGAGTGCCTCTGGCGACCTGCCGAGCCTATTATTTTTAAAATGGCCCCAAATTACTATGTTACGTTCTTGCTTTTTTAACGTTCATCATCGCTGCGCAGGTTATCCGCAATGTAGTTAGCCTGCTGCATTAACACAAAAATAACAATTAACAAACAAGGAGCAATAAGATGAAAAACTATAATTCGATTATACTCATTGTTGTAACTCTAATATTTACATCCACTGGTTGCGCGACACTGGATGATTCTGACTTTGTTCGAGTGGACCCACCTCCTGAAGCAACAACGGCAGAATTTTCCTATGAGCCTTCTTCAAGTGAAACAAAAACAGATATCTCTATTGGCGTTGTTGGAGCACAATATTCAGCCGATGTTAGATTAAATGGCTTATTAGAAAATAGAGCTTCAACACTTTCTAATGAACTTAAAAATGCTATTTCAAATGGCATTCAAAGAGACCTTGTGGCCAAAGGACTTTCTATTTCAGGGGAGTTCTCAAGTCTTGATGAGATGACTTTCCCACAAAAAGATCAAAGCACAATGGTTCTTGTCCCAGTAATAAATTTATCAATAATACCTGAACGTGGAAGTACGAATAAAGTTTATTGGAGAAGTTCGTATGGAAGCGGCAGTCCACAAGAATTGCCTTTAAAAGTTTATTATGGAGAGGTTGCACTTGGAGGGGATAAATTTGAAGAAAAAGGTGAGTTTATTTTTAGAGGAAGTATCAGCCTACAATTAATTGAGCCCCTTTCAGAACAAAAACTTTGGGTACAAGATATTCCTATAGATGAGCTTTCTGAAAATTGGACTTGGTATTATTGGAGTGAGGAATTAAAAAACGATCAAGGTGAAGTAATTCGCACCGAAAAACATCCGGTTCAAGGCTATGATGGTCGAGAAGCAGCAATCACCTCCCTTTATTCTACTGCATATGACAACGTAATGAAAAATCTTTCTGATTACATAAGTCGTGAAGAAATGGTTCAATTAAAGGAAGATGCAACAAAACTAAAAGACCGTTGGCGTTCTGGTAATTAAGGTAAGGTAAAATACAGTTCGCAGGCTAACTATGCGTTAGTCTGCTTTTACCTTATTATAACAAAAAGGAAAAGATTATGGCCTACTTAAATGTTCAAGTGCTAGATTCAGACGGTTCGCCAGTAAATGGGAAAAAAGTCAGCATATTTATTTCACATTCTTTCTCTCCACAAACTTGGCTTGAGGAATACACAGACACTGATGGGAAAGCATATTTTAACTTTGACGGTGTGTCAGCTGATGTTTATGTAAATGGAGAATGTAGAATTAGTGAAACTTCACCTAATGGAGAAGTGACTGTAACATTGTAGGTGTAGGTCACTTTCGTTTATGGACAGTTTGATGCTCTTCATCCCCAGTAGATTGATTTTCTATATATCTACAACCCTGTGCAACACACTTTGCACCCACTTGTGTCTCATTAGATTGCCAAATCCAACCTACTGGAACAAATTTAATATCATCGGCCTTTTTCCTTTCCATAAATTTCACTTCCTGATTTTCTTCAATCTGTATCATGTTTTCAGGAAGTAATTTAAAACCACCAGTCTCATCATCATGCATATGGGGCATAAAAACTCCCAAATTATATTCGGATAGCTTTTTCAACATTTCTTGAACTTCCGGTCTATTTATAGCTTCTTGTGCTTTTTGTAGTTTATGGGGCAAATTCATAGTAACCTCGTTTTTTAGTTTTGATTATGTTTCACCCATAATCTTTTCTCATTTATATTAAAAGTACAATTCATAATACAAATATATAATAGTACTGCTGTTTTTCAACTTCTAAACTAAAGTGTAATGCAGCAGGCTAACAAAGCGTTTTAAGGGGACGAAGACGTGACTTTGTTTCACATTCTTGCTTGTAATTGCTGAAATGAGTAGCCTTTTAAAAAACCATAATCTCTGCGCCCCTTAAACGCTGGGTCGTTAGGTATTTTGCCCTATTAACCTCAACTGCTACCCTAAATAATATTGAAATCACTTGTATCAAAGATCTTAATATTTCGCCTAAAACAACTTTGGCGTCTATTTAAGCAAGTCGGATTTGTCCGTATTTTTTTATTAGCAATTGTAGTAGTCGGGTTTTTAGTATTTGAGCTGCCTAATTTAATTTCAAATAATGATTTCTTAGCAGTATTAATCTATCCGTCAATTATATTACCCATTCATCTGCTTCGAAAAGATCAAGGGTTTCTCAGGAAATTATATTTTCAGAAAGAAGCCATTTTAGCAGGAGAGTATAATACTTTGGCACTTCCTTTCTCTCTTTTTCTTGCGTTCTTTCGACAATGGCCGGTTATATTTATTGGACACTTCTTAATATCAATAATCTTGTTTCTTCCTTCTATTAAAGTCGAAAAAAGGTATCGAAGCAATAGCCAATTTATCAACTGGATCCCAATTAAATTATTTGAGTGGCGTAGCTATATGCGCCAACGAAAATATTTTTTGTTGGTTTGCTTTGTCATTACCGTCTTATTAAGTGCTTATGCTATTGCGATGTCTATTGCAATACTCATCTTAGTTGCAGGCTTTTCAGAGGCTTTTACTCATCTTGAATCTAAAGAACTGATTGAGGCATATCCCCAAAAATCAAATTTTCTGTCGTCAAAATTGAAGGATCATTCAGTATTTATTCATTTACTGTTTCTACCATGTTATGCTCTATTTTTGCTTTTTCATCTTGAGCTATGGTACATCTTAGTTCTACTATTGATTATAATTGAATGCTCCATCTGTTTTTGTCTGCTTTATAAATATTCGTGGTTTGGATATGCCAAATCAGCAATTCACAACCAAGTTCCTTTTGTCATATTTTTTATAAGCACCATATTATTTTTTCCGATTGGAATAGCATTTCTTTATTTCTATTGGCGAAAAGCCATTAAAGCACTCCCTGAATATGTTAAAAATTAAAAACATCTACTTTTCATATGGAGAGGAACAAGTTTTACGTGATTTTTCTCTTGAGTTAAAGGCTGGTAATATTCATGGTATCTTAGGAGCCAATGGAGCCGGGAAGACCACACTTTTTCAAATAATTTATGGACTGCTCACAGCTTCGAAAGGAAAAGTTATTTTTCCAGATAAAAATTTTGATGCTTCACAAATAGGATATTTAGAGACCGAACCATGGTTTTATCCCTATATGAAAGGGTCTGAATACATTGATTTATTATCCCATGGAAATCTTTCATTTGATGTGCAGCTGTGGAATAAGATTTTTAAACTACCGCTAAATAAACTAATTGATACTTATTCCACTGGAATGAAAAAGAAGCTGGCTTTACTTGGTATCATATCTCAAGATAAACCTGTCATGCTTCTTGACGAACCTTTTAATGGTCTGGATCTTGAAACAGTTGAAAACTTAAACCTCATTTTGAAAGAGTTGAAAAAAGAGAATAAAATTATAGTCTTAACTTCTCACATCCTTGAGGTATTAAAAATTAACTGTGACAAAATTAGCTTCTTAAACAAAGGGACAGTGCGAAAGACATTTAGTAAGCCTGATTTTCAAGACATAAATAGATATATAAAATCAGATATAACTCAACACTCGGAATCAGTAATTCAGAGTATTTTTAGTCAATAACTATGCAAAATACCTAACACGCGCATTAAGCGGACACGCCTCGCCAACTCTTTGCTCCTCTTGGTTTTAAGTCTCTTCTTTCGTTAGTTGATATTTAAATTTAACATTTATTCGCGTGCAGCTTATGCGCAAGGTCGTTATAGAGCATACTAATCAAAGAAATAGAAATTAGTCCTGTGAAAGCTCAATTAATAGTTTCGATCTTAACTTTTCTACTCACTCCGCTTTTTACTGTGTTAATAGTGAACTACCGATTAAAAAAGCGTCAATCTTACTGGAAAAAACAACAGAATTATTTAAAGGAGCTTGAAATAAACAGGTTGAAAATTGACACCTATAGAGAGATTCTCGAATTATTGAATAAAACGAATGATGCAATTATGCATCATCATGTATATGCAGCCAACCGCGATGTCAGCTATGCATTATCTAAACTCCTTAAAGACAGCTCTCCAAAAGACGCAAAATTCTTTTCTGATCAATTTGATGTCCAAAAATCTAATGCTGAAGACAGCTTTTTAGAAATGCGCGAATTAAGTTCCAAAGTGACGGGCTTAGGAGTTAATATTAAAGTGTATTTTGATGAAAGAACTTTTCAGAAATTCTTGAAACTCAAATCGAAACTTAAAATTGCTCAACAAGCAATTTTGTCAAGAGATGAAGTCATTTCCCGTTTATCTAAATTAATAGAAAAGGAAGGTAATTGGATTGAAGCAAAGAAAATATTTACAGAAAATTATGATAAAGAACTAGAAAGTATTAGACCTGTTAAAGAAACTCATGATTTTCTTGATGAATTAATGAAACATTTTGACCAGTCAGAATAGATTCTGCTAATATTTCTAAATGCTCTATAACCCGCGCATTAAGTGGGACGTGCCTCGCCGTTGGATGCCAGTTTTAATTTGGTCAGTTTCCGAAGTAAATTTTAAAACAAATTTAACGCCACTATGCACGCCCCTTATGCGCCATGTCGTTAGGCAAACTAAAATCTTAAACTCTTCAGTGTATGCTAAAAAAAGGTTCCTATTTTCTTCTCGCTGTTTTCTTAGTCGGATTTATTGGAATGACTTCACTTCTCTTTTTTCCAAAAGTTATTCCATACACACTTTCATCAAATTTGTTACTTGTCAGCTTAACTGGTGCTTATGTAGTTCTAACATTTTTAATTTTAGAATCCAACAATGAATTAAAAGAATTTCAAAATCGACCATACGTAGTTTTTAGCCTGCCACAAGAGAAAAAGGTCATTTTTCTCAAGATTGAAAATATTGGGAAAACTCCTGCTTATGATATGAAAATAGACCTAAATCCAAAGCTGAAAACTATTGAGTATGATGGGATGGAAAATTCAACTTTTTTAAAACAATCCTATCTTAGACCAAATGAAATCATTTCACATCCAGTCGCCCCGATTTCCAACCTATTAGAAAAAAATGATAAGGAATCAGTTTTTGACGTAACTATCACCTATAAAAATTACAAAGGGAAGGAGTTTGAAGAAGATTACAAAATTGATACAACTAACTATGTTTTTGATAAAAGGGTAGTTGAGTTTAAACAAACATAAATATCAAAATTAGTTATTTAGTTATATGGATTTTGATAACTTGCCTTGGCCAGATAAAAATGATGATTTATTAGAACTAGGTGATGATTGGACAAACAATGCTTGCTTGAATTATTCATCTGATGAATTGAGCATTTATTCAGAAGGGTATAAACGAGCTGGCAATATGTTATCAGATAAATTACAAAAAAATCGTAATGGTATAGATTTTTTAATCTATCCTCTAATTTTTTTATACAGACATCACATTGAGCTTGAGCTAAAAATTATTATCAAAGAAGGGAGCTATTTATTGGAAGATGAAAAAGTTATGAGAAACCATCATAAACTCCACAATCTTTGGGACGATGCTAAAAAAATTATTGAAGAAATTTGGCCTGATTCACCTAAAGATGATTTAAAAGCTGTAGAAAAGACAGTATTACAGCTCAACGACTTAGATCCTGGCTCCTATGCTTTTAGATATGATCGTGATAAACAGGGAAATAAACCCAACCCAGATCTAAACAATATTGACATAAAAAAGTTCTCAGAAGTAATAAAAAATGTTTCAGCTTTTTTCGACGGTGTAAGCACAGCCATCTCTGTTTATATTGACCACAAAAAAGAAATGAAAAGACATTATTCCCCATAAATAAGTTTACCTAACCCCTTTAAAAAGGAAAATGTCAAGCAGACAGTCCTCACCTAGCGTATTTTGACACTTATTTCATACATCCTACATCTATAACCTGTTACTGGCAACCGGTTTCGTTTGATCACGTTCGGATTACCTGCCGGCATCCAAACCCCTTTTCGGGCTTATCTTCCGCCAATGGGCAGAAGCTGTAGCTCCTAAGAAGCTACTATCCCAGATCTCCGGCCGGCCAGCCAGCCTATTCCCCAATCCCGCGCACGGGCTCGGTGTCCCTCTTAGGCGTTCGGGTTTATAGGCTGGGGCCAGCAGGTTTGGGAAGCAGCCCTTACTGGCTGCCCCTTAAATCCGTTATACTCTTCGTTTCTTGTTAACATATACCACACGCCTTTGGCCAGCTCTTTTCCTACCACCGCTCGCGCTACCGAGCGACCGCTTCGGCGTTTAATCTTTTGGTAGAATTTCTTCACAACCTTGTAATGGGTATAGGCCGAGACCGCGGCCTGCCCAAAAGCTGCTCGCAGGTACTTGTTGCCATCCTTGTTTCCTGATTTATGTCTGCTCTTCCCTCCACTGTTTTTACTACCCGGTACTAGCCTACAATAACTGACAAACTGTTTGGCACTGGGAAAGCGGGTGATGTCCCCGATTTCGGCCAGGATTGTCCATGCTCCTACCTTGCCCATCCCGGGCACGGCCATCAGACGCTGGGCAGCTGCTTCAAAGGGTACCTGCTTCTCAATTTCCTGTTCTATCCGATGGATATGCTGTTGTATCTGGCTCATTTGCTCGATCATCAGCTCGGCCTGCAAGCTAGCTGCCGGAGGCAATCGGGAGGCTAGCCACTGTTGCAATTGGCCAAGCTCTCGCCACTGACTTCCACTTATCTGCACGTTGTATTTGATAGCCTGACCCCACAACGCAGACTGCAGCTTCCCCCGCCACTGGATCATGCGCAGGCGGCCGCGGGTCAGCTCCCGAAGCTCCCGCCGGTCGCGGGTAACCTGGTAGGCCTCCGGGATAAGGTCCGCCCGGAGCAGTTCTGCTAACGTTTTCGCATCCACGGTGTCGGTTTTAACCTTGGCGTAACTAATGGCCTTGACCATCTTCGCATGGGCCAGCGTCAACTCGACGCCGTTCGTCCGACACCAGTCACTGAGCCAGTACCAGTTGCTCGTACATTCGACCACTGCCCTAACGGGCCCCTCGAAGTCGCCGAAAAAATCTTCCAGTGATCGCCGGGACGTCGGCAGCTTTGCCTCCCTTACCACCTTCCCATTGCCGTTAAGTGCTACATTTACCATATTATTAGCGTGAAGATCTATTCCTACATAGGTCATGGAGTCCTCCTTGGATTAGTTACAGTTGATACTTCTAATCTAAGTGAGGACTTTCTTTTTGGAAAGATCCAGCGCATTAAGTGGGACGTGCCTCGCCATCGGTTGCCGGTTTCAATTTTTTCAGTTTCCGTAGTACATTTTAAATCAAATTCAACGCGACTTTGCACGCACCTTATGCGCAATGTCGTTATACTATTTTAAAAGTAAATAAGAGCTATTATGTTAAAATATTTACTCTCACTGACCTTCGGAATCATCTTATTAACTAACTCTTTTCCATCGTTGGCCCAGGAAAAGCCGCCCGAAAAAATAATTTATACAACCTTACGACCGGCAAATCAGGACATCTATTTATTAGATAATAATGGTGAGAAGCCAAGCCCCCTGACTGACCATCTGGGTTTAGACTATAATCCCACCTTTTCTCCTGATGGACGATGGTTAGTCTACACCTCTGAAAGAAATGGAAATACTGATCTTTATGCGTTGGATTTAGATAACGGAGGTGGGCCGGTCCGCCTCACTAGCAACCCCGCAATGGACGACGCAGCAGATATTTCATCTGACGGGGAACGAATTGTATTTGTAAGTACCAGAGATGGTAACGCTGACATCTTTATGATGCCCTTCACACCGGGTGATCTGAGTTCGGAAAATAAGGCTGAAAATTTAACTCAAAGTCCGCTTGGTGAGTTTCGACCGGCATTCTCACCCGATGGATCGACTATTGCATACTCCAGTCAATTACCATTTGAAGACATCAATGTAAAAAATCCATTTTTCAAAGGACCCATTCAAAACAATGTCACTCATATTTTTTTGATGAATGCGGACGGTTCAAACAAACGACGCATCGTTGGAAAGACACCTTTTCGCTTACGCGCCGGACACATGATATCAGGCTCACCAACTTGGTCGAATGACGGAGAATCGATCTATTACCACAAAGTCTCTATGGACAGCATGTCATTCGGCCAAAATTGGTCTGCTGACATCTGGCGAATAAATGCAAATGGGTCAGGCCCAGAACCTGTGGTATCCCTGGATTCAATGGCTCTCTCTCCGGTTGTAGGACCTGATGATCGTATAATATTTTATAGAGGTCCTGCTCTTCCACCCCGAGAACAAGTATCTTATGAACATGGAAAAATTTATTCCGTTAACCCGAATGGAACGAATATTCATATGGAGGGTGCTGATAGTCAAATCAAAGCTTGTCTCAATCCAGCAGTTAATTTCGAGGGTTTGATTGCCTGTCATGGACCAGGGCCAACAGATGCGTTAAAACCTAAAGCCGATGGTAACCCGCTTTTGCGACCGAGTACTCATGGAACGGTAAAACTTCCGGATCGCAACGTCGAACTGACCGGCATGCATGGATATTTTCCCGATTTTCTCCCTAGCGATCGAATTGTATATGGAGAAAGCCTCCCCCAAACAGGCTATATCAGCAAACATGGTATTCCTCCAATTGTAACTTCGCACATTGACGGTACGGAACGCCAGGTTGTGCTGGATACCGATTCTCTTGGTGCCTGGGCTACATCTACCTGCAAGAAGGACGGTCGTATCGCCTTCAATACCGGTCCTTCTTTTGCCCCGGTGGATGCACCTGTTGATATTTGGACCGTCGATTCGGATGGCACGAACTTCGTGAATTTGACAAACGATTCTACATCCAACGATGCTTTTCCAGCCTGGTCTTCGGATTGCGAACATATCATTTTCCGTAGCGGCAGGGATGGGAATAAAGAAATTTATATTATGGAGGATGATGGCTCCAACCCTCGGAGGCTTACCGAACATCCGGCCACCGATACGGCACCTGATATTTCTCCTGACGGTGAGTGGGTTGTTTTCGCAACCGGCAGAGAGGATTTAGGTGCTGAAGATATTGATAAATTGGTTCCCATTTCACGCCAAGGGCGTGGTGGGGGCGCCGGCTTCCGTCTGTATATCCAAAGCGTTGACGGCACTGAAGGTCGTTTTCTGGAACCCGACCTGGTTGGCGTACCCGGACGAGATATGCATCCGCGTTTTTCTCCGGATGGGAAATGGATTCTTTTTATCTCAGGTCGAAGTGGGATCGGGGATGAACAAATGCTATCAAACGCTCCTCAAGCTTATGGAGAACTCTGGGCAATTCCGATAGAAGGAGGAGATGCTGTTCGCCTGACCAATGACAAATGGGAGGACGGGCTGGCAAGATGGGGTTATTAATGATGCTAATTTTGTATAAAATGGGATACAAACCTTAAAAAAAGCAATAACATTTAAAATAGTATAACAAGGCGTATCAACCTGACAGGCTAGCCAGCTGTTTGCTAATAATTCGGTTGCCTGCTAAAATTCCGTTACTTACTAAATATATCTATGCCTACAGGTTATACGCAGTGCCGTTATACTCTTTTGAGAAAAACATAATTCGTCAAGTTACAATCGTTTACTTTAAATATTAGAGAAACCATGTATTTAATTATTATACTTTCTTTGCTTTTTGGCTACCAACCTCAAACTACTCATTCTGATTCATCAAGTACCATCGCCTACGTTAATGGCCAGATTTGGAACGGAGAAAACTTTATAGAACGGCCCCTCTTTATTCGTGATGGGAAATTTATAGAAGAGCCTTCCCACATAGATTCTACGGTTAATTTAAGTGGAAAATATATCTTACCTCCTTTTGGAGATGCACATACTCATAACTTAGGTGTGGGCGGAATATCTAAGCAGATCGCAAAAAATAAATATATAAAGAATGGGGTATTTTATGCTGCAGATTTAACAAATCCTTATTCAGAAATCACCCAGATTCGGGGTTGGTTCAAGAGAGATGCAACTTTAGATGTCGCTTTTGCCAATGGCGGAATCACTTCTACCGGATCGCATCCAACGGGGGCTATGGAACGGATTTTTACCGATAAAGAAAAGATAACACTGGGTAATTTGGAGTTGGAAAATGATGCTTATTGGTTTTTTGACACGAAGGATGACATTGAAAATAAATGGTCAAAATTCTTAGCACAAAAACCTGATGTTGTAAAAGTATACCTTACATACGTTTCTAAAGGCTTAAAAAAGGATGAATGTTATGGACTTTGTCCTGATGTTCTGAAAGCTATCGTGGATAGTGCTCATAGCAACGGCACGGAAGTTTTTGCTCATGTTAATACAGCATCTGATGTTAATTTCGCCCTCGATGCAAAGGTGGATGTTTTGGCTCATCTTCCCAGCGGCAATGATGGTATAGGTGTAGAGCAACAGGAATTCTGGCTGGACGACAAGACAATAGCAAAAGCGGGCAAACAGAATATTACTGTAATTCCAACCGCATCAAAACTTATTGAAGGTGCCGACCCCGACACCCTGAAAGAAGAAATTGCTCGTCAACAAAAACAATTGCGGGATTTACACAAAGCCGGAGCCCAAATTGCATTGGGAGCAGATGAATGGAGAAAAACTGTATTATTTGAAGCCATATATATTCAAAAATATGAGATATTCAATAATATAGAATTGCTAAATATATTATCTACAACAACACCCAAGACTATTTTTCCCGATCGAAAAATTGGTCATTTGAGCAAAGGATATGAAGGAAGTTTTATAGCTTTAAATTGTAATCCAGTTGAAAAGTTTGAATGTGTAAAAGCTATCTCTCAAGGAGTAAAAGAAGGAAATATGGTCATTAAATAAAACGCTAAAGTGATATAACCTGTGCATTAAGTGAACGCAACTAGCCTGAGCCTTGCTTGGTCTAAAGTTTTAAGCTACAATGTAATTCATCAACAATTTCAAGGAGCAAATCACGCCGCTTATCCCGAAGTTATACGGTAATTTTAAACCCTAACTATCATTAAGTGCCATGAAGAAACTCAGTATTTTAATCGTATTATCAATATTCTGCTTTTCTACTGGAAATGCCCAAAAATTAATTGATCTACCAACCGCACCAAGAGTGGATACAACTAATGCTGAAGTCAAAAAAGTTTACAAGCTTTGGCAAAAACATTTAAGTCATCAGCCAAATAAAATCTATGACAATCCATATTGGTCAGAGCAACAAAAAGAAAAATGGCATGATTATGATATTTCTCGAAGATGGACTTATGGATATGAGTTGGCAAATGGAATGAACCTACATAATACCTTTGGTCTAAAACCAAGAGTGTTAAGTATCGAGAAACAGGAAAATAAATATGCTATAAAAACACTTTACGCTCCTAATAATCTTGAAAAATCCCAAGAGATCTATTCTATTCAACGAGTATATGCTGGTAAGGAATATGGAGAATGGAAACTATTCAGTGCCCTTCCCATTCTAACTGATGATTGGCAACACAAACAAGTTGGAGATATTGAATACATCTATCCACCAAACTTTACCTTCGATAAAAATGAAGCTCAAGATTCAGCGAACTTTGTTGAACGCCTGAAAAATAAATTCGATATCACTATTGATGACCCTATAAATTATTACTTGGCTCCAAGCTTTATGGAAATGGCAAAAATCAGTGGCTTAGATTATGCCTGGGATGGAAATGATGGGCGTGGATATCCCCAAAATAATCAGGTATTTGTTGGTACAGGATCAGAAAAATATCCCCATGAATTAGTGCATACTATTTTTAAAGATTATGAACTAAGTACTTTTATTGACGAAGGTCTTGCAACCTATTATGGCGGAATGGGACAAAAACCTTTTAATAAGCTGATTCAATCAGTTGCTGAAAAAATAAATTCTAATGAGTCTCTGACATTAGACAAAGTTTTAACTGGACAAAGAATTTCTTCCCAGATGTATTACGTTAGTGGGGCTGTTTTAATAAAAGCAGCCGAAGAAAAAGGCGGTAGTCAAGCAGTTAAAGATTTTCTTAAACAAGCATCCAGTAAAGAAGGAATTTTCAATGCTATGAGCCAAGTTTTAGGAGTTCAAAAAGATGATGCTAATAATTTTTGGCGTAAGAAAGTTCGAGAATTTGGCACTTAAAAATTGCGTATAACCCCTTTAAAAAGGAAAATGTCAAGCAGACAGTCCTCACCCAGCGTATTTTGACACTTATTTCATAAATCCTACATCTATAACCAGTTACTGGCAACCGGTTTCGGTTGATCACGTTCGGATTACCTGCCACACCGTTTATAATTAACGCAAGTTTGAGATAACGATGGTAAGAATAATGGAATATGTCACATTGAGCGAAATGTGCTTTGGGCTTCGTTCCGATCAAAAAACGGTAGAAACAGAGCCTGTCTGCCTACGTAGGCAGACTCTAACTGACGATACTCATTTCTTTTTTCGCGAACTCACCTTATACTATTCAATTAATAACATTAGCCCCGTTCATTCGAGGCCGTTAACCCCTTATTTGAGCACAATGGCGCGACCAGTCCATAATCAACAGCCCCTTTCAATTCGAGACGGTTTTGAGTTGCAGGGTATCCGTTCAGGCGCCATACTGTGGGCTCAATCCGGAGACGGCCCGTAGTTCTCTTTCATACCGAGCCATATGCATCATTCAACCACACTACCCTTGATACACGATTTCGCGAAGAGACATCAAAATACCAGAACCGCGGTATGTCTGATAGTACTTTTATGGTTCTGTGCTGCCGTCGGTCCGGTGGCAGCACAGGAGGTCGAAATGGAACCACCATCCCGGCTTGCCCTCTTCCTCGACTGTGATTTCTGCGATGAGACATTCATACGGCAAGAGATGCCCTATCTGGATCATGTCCGTGACCGTGAAGTCGCTGATGTTCACGTCCTCGTCACCCGCGAGGGCACGGGATCAGGTGGAGAGGCCTGGACTATCGACGTCATCGGCCTGGACATCTTCGACGGGCTGGATTTATCGACCGTCTTCAACACACCTGCCAATGCCACTGAGGCCGTAGAGCGGAACGAATTCCTTCGAACCCTCGAAGCCGCGCTCGTGCCGTACCTTTTACAGACTCCCATGCGCGAGCGGCTGAATGTGAGCATTGCCCCATCCGAAGTGGACACCGTCGAGCAGACGCAGACAACGGAAGATCCCTGGAACCATTGGACGATCGAGATCTATGCCGACGGCAGTGCCGACTTCGAGTCCCAGCAGCGCTCATTAGACACCCGTTACGGGGTGTACGTCGGCCGCGTGACTAAGGAATGGAAGCTTCAGTTTCGTCCCTTCTTCAATTACAACTACGACCGATTCGAACGTGAGGAAGGGACGATCACGAGCTCGTCCCGACGCGACGGTTTCACCAGCTATGCCATACGGAGCATCTCGCCTCACTGGTCCGTCGGTGCCTACGGAGATGTTCTTACCTCGACGTTCTCCAACGTGGACTGGCGTTACCGTTTTATGGGCGCAGCGGAGTGGAGCCTCTACCCTTACCGTGAGTCGAATCGGCGACAGCTGACGGTTGCTTATCGCCTTGGCGGCTCGCACATCACCTATAGAGACACGACGATCTACAATGAAATCGAACAATTGCTTCCACAGCATCTCCTTAACGCCGAATACAAAGTCGTCCAACCATGGGGAGGGATCGAAATAGGTGTCAAAGGCTCCCAGTACCTGCACGATCTGTCGCGCCATAGCCTTCAGTTTGATGCGGAGTTCGAAATTCGCGTTACGAGGGGCCTTTCCGTCGAGGTTGGCGGTTTCCTCGAACTCATTCACGACCAGATCAACCTCCCAAAGGGTAACGCAGGTCTGGAAGAGGTGCTCCTGCGACGCAGACAGCTCGAAACCAACTACGAGGCGGGCATTAGCTTCGGGTTCCGCTACCGCTTTGGCTCGCTGCTCAACAACGTTGTTAACACGCGTTTCGGAGGTATCGGCAATCGGGACCGATTCTGACCTGCGGACTGTAACGCGGTCTCCGACCGGCTCGAAAGCCATAGCCACGACCCTGCGGAAGCAGGCTTACGAGTCTCTTTTTGATCGGCAGAAAAAAGTCGCTTAATACTTGCAAAAGTCATAGCATTCAAATGGACAGGACTCGGCCGTTGTTTTCAACCTCCTCCTTGCAGTTCCGGATTTGCATGTTAAATTGGGAGAGTAATCTTCCTGCCATTTAAGCGCTGGGCCGTTAGGCCGCTCTTTCTCCTTAACCTGTAACCAGCTGCATTTACTTTCGTATATATTTGAAATCATCCCCCGGAAAATGATTAATCATTAATGAAACATTTCAAGAAATCACTCTTTTTTGCAGGTCTTTTACTATGGACGATTCTTCCAATCACTTTAAAAGCCCAACTTGGCAATGTCACCCAAAATGCAAAGGAAAAGCCAAAGCTTGTCATTTTGGGTACCTACCATATGGCAACAACAACCAGTAATGTCATTAATACAGATGTGGATGATGTAACTACTCCTGAAAGGCAACGGGAGATACTTGAACTGATGGACAAGCTAAAAAAATTCAAACCTACTAAAATAGCCCTGGAATGTGACTATGAAGTAAATGATAAAGCACAAAAACAATACAAGGATTATTTGGCAGGAGACTTTGAGTTGACAAGAAATGAAGTTCATCAAATTGGATTTCGGCTGGGAAAAGAATTAGGCCATAAAAAAATATACTGCATTGACTGGGGTATTTTCCCAGATGATCCCCTATACAATTATGAAACCTATTCAAGGCAGCACCCTGATTTGAATCAATATCTAAATGAACTGTATAAAAATAATGAAGAGAAAGCCACCAGAGCTGCAGAAAGAATAGCATCCCGCTCTATTGTTGATAACCTGATCGCCATCAATCATCCCGACAGTATTGAGAAGGATCATCAGGAGTATTTTAAATTCCTACGCATCGGGAAAGGGGATGAATATGTTGGTGCTAACTATTTATCGTGGTGGTACAGCCGAAATTTAAAGATTTTAATGAATATTATTCGATTCACCGAATCTTCCGAGGATCATATTTTGGTAGTTTATGGCTCAGGGCATAATAAACTGTTGAATCAATTGGCCAAGGAATCTGCTTTTTATGAAGTTGAAAGTCCATTAAAATATCTTAGAGATTAAAAGTTATCCAATTTGTAATTTTAATCCCCAGTGATAACTGCCTAACCCCCTTAAAAAGGAAAATAACAATCCGCCGGCCGGCGGACAGGCCTCGCCAATTCTTGCCAACCTCTCTTTTTATAGTTACTCTTTTATAGGTAATCAATACAACACTATGATGCCTGCAGCTTATTTGCAAGGTCTTGATTTAAACTATTGATCAGTTGCGTAAAATCATTCATCAACTAAGTGATCAGTTTTGCTATGAAAAAAGCAATGAAAATCGTGCTAATCATTCTTAGCCTAATAATATTAATAGTTGGATATTTTTATTGGAAGGGCTATCAGTTAAAAAAAGGATATGAGGCAAATGAAATTCAATATACCAAGAAACGATTACCAGCAGATATTAACTTTCCGAAATCTATAGACTCTACCCTCATCTCCAGAGGCAAAAGGCTTTCAAACACTTTACACTGCACGTACTGTCACGGTGACCTGCTCCAAGGAAGAGAAACCGAAGAACGTGTAAGTCCTAACCTGACAAAAGTGCGACATCAATACAGCAATGCTGAACTTGTTAAAGCTATTCGGTATGGCATAAACAAAGATGGTGCATTGATTGGTGGAGATATGCCTTCTGCTGAGTCGTACTATCATCTAAATGATACCGACATAAAAGCTATAGTTGCCTATATCAGAAGTCTTCCCAACCTCAGTAATGAAAATATTCCTTCTACTTACGGAAATAAAAATGGAACTAGTATCTTCGATTTAATTCGCGGAGGATATGCTAATGTATTTTTGGGCTGGGAACCGAATGTCGATGAATTTGTCTATTCGTCTCCCCGACCAGCTTATCCCAGTGACGGAATTATGCGCTACGGGCAATATCTAAGCCAGACTCATTGTGCCCGTTGCCACGGGGAAAACTTATCCGGTGAAAATGGATACTGGGAAACAGCTGATTTAGCCGTTGGAGCTGGTTATTCCTTAGATCAATTTGAAAGGTTACTTCGTGAGGGAAAGGCACTTGGAGATCGGGATATTGGGTTTATGACGAAACTCGCCAAGGGATACCTCTCACACCTTACCGATTCGGAAATACAAGCAATCCATTCCTATCTAAAGAAAAGAGCTGATAGTAGTAGGGAAAATTAAAAAAACGCGCATTAAGCGCACACGCTTCCCTCCTTCACCAAGATTTCGGAGGACAGGCTCCAAAACTTGCCACCTTTTTGGCTTTTTCCCATTCCGTTCGTTATTTAATAAATCAACATTCATTGCGTGCGGGTATTACCTAACTTTGTTAGGTGACTTTTTATTAAGGTCCAGATTAAAATGACTTTTATACTGTTTATAGTTGGTTTAGCTTTTCTCATTCTAGGGGCGGAAGTACTGGTGCGCGGGGCATCGAAGATAGCTACTGCCCTAGGTATTTCCCCGCTTATTATCGGTTTAACAGTAGTGGCATTCGGAACAAGTTCACCAGAATTGGCAATCAGTATCAATGGGGTTTTGTCAGGGCAGGCCGATATCTCATTAGGTAATGTAATCGGAAGCAACATATTTAATATCCTCTTTATTTTAGGCATTTCAGCGCTAATTACCCCACTCTACGTTACTAAACAGTTGATCCGTTTTGATGTGCCGCTTATGATCGGCCTATCGGTAGTATTATTTCTTGTTAGTTTAGATCAAACTATCAATTTTTTTGACGGCCTGTTATTGGTCATCGGCTTGCTATTTTATTTAATTGTTTTAGCAGTTTTAAGTTTTAAAAAAGGTTCTACAGAAAATAGATCCGATCGAAACTCTCTAGAGGATCAAACTACCCAAGAAGAACTTAACTGGTTTAAAAATATAATTCTTGTAGCTGGAGGCCTGGCTTTATTGGTTTTAGGATCTCAATGGTTTGTCAACGGTGCAGTTAGTATCGCCAGCTATCTTGGCTTCAGTGAATTGATAATTGGCCTTACTATTGTTGCTGCAGGTACTTCAATGCCTGAAGTAGTAACATCGATTATTGCAGCTATTCGAGGAGAGCGTGATATTGCCGTTGGAAACGTAGTAGGTAGTAATATTTTTAACATATTGAGTGTTATTGGGATATCTACTATTCTAGCCCCTTCAGGTATCCCAGTTTCAGAACCAATAATTGGGTATGATATCCCACTTATGATAGTGGTTGCAATAGCTTGTCTGCCTATATTCTTCACGGGTGGTACAATCAATAGATGGGAAGGAGCATTATTTTTGAGTTACTACATTGCTTACACCTTATATCTTGCATTTAATGCAACTCAACATGACCTGCTCCCGATTTTTAATTATATAATGTTATATTTTGTAATTCCTTTAACAGTAATAACGATCATCGTAGTGGTGTTTCAGGAAATGGTTGGAAAGAGTAAAACGCCACCTAACCAAGCGCATTAAGCGCACACGCTTCCCTCCTTCACCAAGATTTCGGAGGACAGGCTTTAAAACTTGCCACCTTCTGGCTTTTTCCCTTTCTATTCATTATTTATTAACTCAACATTCATCCGTGCGCACCTTATATGCAGGGGCGTTACCTATTTAAACCAAAGTAATGAGATGCTAAATAAAATTTCTTTTCTTCTATTCTTGATATTTCTAAGCGGATGTTATCCCTCTAAAAAAGTTATCAATTTAGACAATACGGATCGAATTGCCTGGCTTAACAATGAAATAAAGAATAAACAGGTGAAAATTAATCCACTAGAAGGAGAACAAATTACAACCTCCCAAGCAACAATTTCTGCTGATTCACTGTTTTATCAGAACTCGACACAGATGTCTATTCCCTTGCTAAACGTTAGATCTATTATTGTTTCACCTAAATTTAGCACCTCATCGATAATATCGTTCTCTTTATTGGGGATAGGCACTTACCAAATCTTAACGGCTCCCGAGCCCCAAGGGTGGGAGTGCACTAAATGTCCAGGTGTAGCAATTATTTTAGGGGCAGTTGGAGTAACTTTGATCGGTAATACTGTTGAAACAGATATTTATTACTTCAACAATACTGACTAACCACCTAACTATTGCATTAACAATTTATATGTACCCTTCCAATTTTGTTTTTGGGTACTATTTGGTAAAATTTTGTGAGAAATACACTCCGTGTATCGGTTAAACACAAGAGCGTTATACCTACTTTATTTGAAATCAAGAGGCATTATGAAATCAATAATCAACTTTGCAATTCTACTTGTAACTATATCAGTTTTCGTAAATAATTGTTCTATATCTGGTACAGAAGTAGAAAAATCTACGATCCAGTTTTATTCTCAATCGGAAGAGCTATTAGAAGAAGGTAGTATCCAAATAACAATTGCTGAGAATGATCAAGAAATTACATTAGACAATAGCGAATCTGAATCACAACTATTCACTGTATCTCCCGATACATTTGCTTTTGAATTTAGCTTTAAAAAGTATGATACAGAACAACTAATCAGCCAAGGAAATGCCACGTTAGTCGTCGAGCAAAATAAAGAATACACTATTGCCCTTGATACCCATAGACTGGATACAACCTCAAACGGCGAGCTAATTAGCTACGGAGGATGTTTTGGATGTCTCAGCTTCAACTCATACAGCATTAATCACTCCAAACTGGATTCTAAATCTCCTTTATTCAACCACCGTTTGCTTATTAAATTCTTTGATAATACAGAACTTCCCTATCCTTCTTAAGAAAGAAATGTCAAGCAGATAGCCCTCTCCCCTACACCAGGATTCAAGGATCAGAAAGGCTTCGGAGTAAAGACACCGAATGTAAAGGTATTCTTAGTCAATCCTGGTATAGAGGTCAGATACAATCCCAAGCTTATTTTTTATGATATCCTACTTTGGCAAAACAATTAGGTAAATAAGAAATAGGGATGAACCTCAACTTTTCACTGGATTACGTTCTTCCAAAAAAGCTCAGCTAATCAACTATTACATGCTAACTCTACTACGGATTCAGTTTCCCGCCACAATATTTACAATAGTCGGCATCGGCATCATGTCCCTCTTTTGAACAATAGCGACATACCTCTGTCGTAGCTCCCTCCGGTTGTGCCCTGCTCAACTCAACCGTTACTATACCTGTTGGAACCGCTATAATACCATATCCAAATATCATAATCATAGCTGAAAGCAACTGCCCCAAGTTAGTTTGTGGAGAGATATCCCCATAACCGACTGTTGTCAACGTCACAATTGCCCAGTACATACCTTTGGGAATACTAGTAAACCCATTTTCAGCACCTTCGATAACGTACATCAAAGAACCGACAAGAACCGTTATCGTTATTACCGTAAAAATAAATACCGTTATTTTTCGACGAGATGAAGCCAATGCTTTACGTAGTTGGTTAACCTCAATAAGGTACTGGGTAAATTTGAGTACCCGGAATACTCTGAGCACACGTAAAATACGAATCACTAAAAAATACTGGCTGCCGGGAATTAAAATACTGATGTACGTGGGAAGAATAGACAGCAGGTCTACCATACCATAGAAACTAAAGATATAGCCCTTGGCCTTTTTTACCGATATAATTCGCAAAATGTATTCGGCGGTAAATAGAAGCGTAAAAAACCATTCAATACGATAAAACCAATCCCCGTAAGCCATCCGAAAAGAAGCCACACTATCCAGCATCACCACCAGCACGCTGGCAATAATGCTTACGATCAATATGACATCAAACCCTTTGCCGGCGGCGGTATCGGCCTCAAAGATAATTTCGTGTAATCGATGCCGAAAGCTAGTTTCATTCGTATTATCCATATAATAGTGCAATTAGGTAATGAGGTTTTCAAACTACCATTAAATATGGCAAATACTATCACATTGACAAATAACAGAATAGGTTAACCTTCATAACACAGATACCTACCCTCAAAAACATCTATTATTTTACAAATAAATCTGCCCAAAACTAGAGGAACTTAAGACCACCTATTTTCCGCAATTCGAGAAAGAAATATGAACTAACAGAATACTCACACCGTACTTTACATTAAGATTTTAGAAATGAAAGAGCTCTTCGGTATTCATGTCAAAGAAAAAAGAAAAGATGTGTCATCCCGTATATTAGGTGCTATAAGACATTATCTCACACCTATAATCCGAAATCCCCTGATACTCCTTTCGCATTATATTTTCTATCCTCAATAAGATATGAATATCCAATCCGCAACAATCAAAATTATTGTCAAGATATAAGTGAAATTGACAATAGATTCAAATTTGAAAACAGTGAATTGAGATACTTACATATTTGTAACAAAAAATAAATAAAGGGTGTTTAAAAATGAAAGCTGGTAAATTTTTATCTGTGATTTTGACTGCGGTACTTTTTATAGGGTTGACCGATACTTTGAAAGCCCAACAAAAAGAGATTGCTATGAATCAAATACCAAAGCAAGTAGTTGTAGCCATCCAAAGTGATTTTCCTGGTTGGAATATCAATAAAACCAAATGGTACCTCGACAGTGAAGAAACCCAAGAATGGGCTCCTCAGCTTACAAATATCAACCGGTATATTGTAAAAGGTAAGGGGAATAATTACAGAGTACATGCTGTTTATAATAAAAATGGGAAACTCCTATATTCAAAAACTATTGGCAAAAAAATTCCACTCCCGAAAGCAATCAGAGATAAGATTGCAAAAGATGAAGCATTTGCTGGCTGGACTATAACCGGCGATAAGGAAGTGATGCGAAACTTCAGAGAAGATAAAAAAACATATACGGTATATTTTAAGCGCGATGGCAAAAAGATGTCACAACGCTTTGATTGGAATGGAAAAAAATTAAAAAAACGTATTCTGGGTAAATAGTTTGAACTTCCAATTGCCCTGATACTCAACTTAATAATAATAGTATGGTATTTTGAATTTGGATGTGACCGAATTAAGGGATTCAAAATACTATACTGCCTTATAATTGTTTCAAGTTGAAATTAGACCATCATTTTAAAAATGATCGTAAGTAGCTAACATTTCGGAAGTCAAATCTATTTTAATGGTTTCTACCAGCAATGTCATACCTTTAGCCTTAAATCGATGTTCTTCTACCAGTTTAAGTCCTATCGTGATGCGTACCTCTTAAGGATATGAGGCTTTGCAGTTAACCAAGGAGCACAGGCTTAAACCATTTACCTCAAGCTCAGAAATATTTGACCGGTAGTTCCAGACGGTCGATGATTACACATATACCCCCAGCTATTTTGAATATTCTCATGGGGGTGCAGAAAAACAGTATGCAAATGATTAGCAACCGGATCTAATTTGAAAAAACTGCCTTTCTCACTAGCATTTTCTTTTTCCCTTCTTTATTTACTCATTCACGATAATCTGAATATACTTTGTAAAAGTCATTATTATTTTCTGAAACTCTAATATTAACATGCAGAAAAAGCTTAACTTTTCACTTGATGAAGTTGCTGTAAAAAAGATCATGAAGTACCCGGGACGCCCTACCCTGGTATTTTTACATGACTCCCTTGGTTGTATTGAATTGTGGCGTGATTTTCCGGAAAAGCTAGCCAAACAGACAAAATGCAACCTGATCATATATGATCGGCAGGGGTATGGGCAATCGCCTCCCTTCTCCTATTCCAACCGTGATAAGGATTACATGGAACTAGAAGCAGATATTCTTCATAAGCTGTTGCGGTATTGGGAGGTAAATGATGCCATCCTTTTTGGCCACAGCGACGGTGGCTCTATTGCATTGATTGCCGCAGCAAAGTATCCCAAGAATATCAGGGGGATTATAACAGAGGGAGCCCATATTTTTGTGGAAGATATCACCATTGAAGGAATAAGAGAGGCAATAAAGATGTATGAAACAACTGATCTAAAGTCAAAACTTGCGAAGTATCATGGTGATAAAACGGAACAGATGTTTTGGGCATGGGCAGGCACCTGGACTTCAGAAGATTTCAGGGAGTGGAATATCGAAAAACACCTACCCTCTGTTACTTGTCCATCTCTTGTTATCCAGGGTAGCAATGATGAATATGGCAGTCTTAAACAAGTTCGGGGCATCGTTGATAAAACCAACGGAAGGTCAAGAAAACTGGTTATTCCTGGTGCCAAACATACTCCACACCGAACAAAGGCCGAATTAATGTTAGAAGAGACAAATCGATTTGTCAAATCACTGGCACCAATTTAGTGCGATTTTACATTGAAATAAAATAGGTAAGCACTAACTATATTATGAAATGGGCCGGTTATTCAATATATAATAGTATTAAAAATAACCCTATGCTATTTACCTATGACTTCAAAAACATTTTTAGTTGTACTTTGTATAACACTATTCTTCATCTCCTGCACTCCAGTTCAACAACCCAGCTCCGAAACGATCAAAAAAGAGATTACACAAGTTATTGGAGATTTTTATACTAAATATAAAAATGAAGATATAGCATTTGTGGACTATTACCGAAATGATGTTATCCGAATAGGAACCGATGGTAAACCAGTCATGGGTAACAAATCATTTAGGGAAAAATGGGAACAACGTATTCAGGATGACAACTTTGACCTCCTCAGTTACGGCAAACCTGAAGTTATAGTCGGCAAAGAACAGGTGGTTTCCTATAATACCTTTGATGAGATATTTATCAATCCTGAATCCAAGGATACCTCTCGTGCCACTGGCACATGGATTGCGGTATGACAAAAGCAAGAAAGTGGAGACTGGAAAATCCGCATGACTACCTGGCATACCAACTAGCTCAGAGTACTTGTTAAATAGGATAGATTTTTTTATTGGTACAAGATCAACAAGTAATAACGGATCATTACTTATTGCTTCCAAAAGCTACAAACAGTATGCTATAAATAATTAAGATACGTCCTGTCTCCATCTTGAAATTTGAATTCAGAAGATATTACAACGTAATATAGTTATGAGTCGAAAATACCTCGCATTTGATATTGAAACAGCAAAAATACTTCCCGAAGACTTTGATGATCTTCATGCTCACCGTCCACTGGGGATAAGCTGTGCCGCTACTTGGTGTGCTGATGAAGATCAGCCCGAAGTATTTTTTTCATCATCTTCTAATAGATCCCACGCTCCAAAAATGTCTCCCCAAGATCTGTTTGCTTTCATCAAACACTTGGAAGCAAAGGTGGACGAGGGGTATACGATTGTTACTCATAACGGACTTGGCTTTGATTTTGATATCCTTGGCGAGGAATCAGGGCAATGGAAAAGCTGTCGGAACTTAGCTCGCAACCACGTGGATATGATGTACCATTTCTTCTGTGGCAAGGGGTTCCCTATAGGACTTAACGCAGCTGCAAAGGCTATTGGCATCAGTAAACCGGCAGATGTGGATGGTTCAGTAGCCCCACAACTCTGGAAAGATGGAGAATATAAAACAGTACTGGACTATGTTGCACAAGATTGTCGCCTTACACTAGATGTAGCTGAAGCTAGTGAAAAGAATGGACAGATCAGCTGGATTACCCGGCGAGGTACCAAATCTTCCTATCCCCTGCCTTCGGGTTGGCTGACTGTAAAGGAGGCATCTGAACTTCCCCTACCCGATACCTCTTGGATGGATAATCCTTGGTCTCGATCAAAATTTACCGACTGGCTTGAACATTAAGAACTTTTCGTCTCTCTGTATATAGAAATCAAGGGTTAATTTTCTTTATTTAGCTGTAATAGTACAACATTTGCACTCAGAAGAGACCGTTAGTATATTGTGTTTTAAATAAATATCACATGACGGGTATCGGTTAAGGGCTTTTCTAAAACGGTATAAGCCCTAAAAAGCATCAAATTGTACTAAAAAAGGAGGAGATATATTTATGCCATATCAAACTAACTAGCAAAGTCGGGGTATTATATGGGTATTTTATGGTGATGTTACGGCAGCAGAAATTTCCGAGGCAAATAATGAATTCTATACCGACGAGCGTAGTGACAGAACCAATTATCAAATCATTGATGCCAGAGAAGTAGACAGTGTAGAGTGGGCTGAAAACAATATCAAAGAAACAGCCGCATACGATATTGGTGCCAGCTATGTAATTGAGGATCTAAAGGTTGCATACGTGGCTACTGACAAACCGATAATTTCAAAACTTGAAAGATATATTGAAATTTCGCGTAATCTTAACTCTAGTTGGCAGTTCAAAGGGTTCAAAAAAATTGATAGCGCACTAAAATGGGTTACCCCCTAATCGAATAGAGGATATTTCACTATGATTTAACTGTTTTTGTAAATATTTCCATGCGTTTTTGCCTGCATAGTACTATTCTTCTTTTTTAAATACATTTTTGCTGCTTCAAAGACTATCTGATCTCAAGATCTCTGCAATCACCACGTATTGTAATTATTGGTGATCAGAAAATTCATCTATAACCTCACTAACGAAACTTTTCTGCAATATTTATAAAGAAAGGAGATACTGTTATAACAACTGCATAAACGGGTAGTGTTTTAGGCAATCTATTCTATTTATTCTTTTCAAAATTATGCTCTCTTGTATCTAGTGGAAGATTTATCCATTTTTTTGTGCAGACAATATATTCTGCAAGTACAAATGACTTGCCTTGCCTAACAACAAGGCACTAAAGCAGAGAGCTTTTTTTAACGCCTTTAAGGCACAATAGAGAGTATATATTATGGGTTGGACAAAAAAATCAGATGTAGCTCAGTATAAAAAAGCCAATTGGAAAAACTTTATTAAAAAAGAGCCTGATTGCCCACCTCCAAAAGCAAAACGAATAGCACTACAAAACCCAGAGATATCATTTTTTTTCTATTGCAGAGATAACCTGATTCTTGAAGGCCCTGTGTATGAAAATCATGGTCCTTTCAACAAGGGAGATGCTATTTTCTTTAGCGGTGAACCGTGGTATGGCGATGCTCCACAATGTGACAGCTACCAAAAAGAGGGAATGTCTATCGCTTACGTTTCGCCAAATAGTTCCGAGCAGTTTCTCGAATCGGCATGCTACCTTCTCGATAATGGCAGCCCTGCCATAGATGTAGTGTGTATTTTTGCGGGTAACTTAGTCCTTAATAAACGCCCCTACCTAAAAGCACATAACGACCCTAGCGCCAAGAACCCCTTTAACGCCAATATAATGGAAATTCTTTCGAATGGATCTGTTCAAAAGCTTCAGAAGAAAGGAATTACGGTACTACTCACTATTCTGGGAGGCCATCACAAAGGCGGCTGGTCAAACTTTAAAACAGAATCAGCAGCAGCAGATTTTGCCACATATCTTAAAACAGAAGTCGTCGACAAGTATGGGCTCGACGGTATTGATATCGACGATGAATACAGTAATCCTAACCTGCGAATCCCTAATTCATTGGTGACTGTTACCACTAAGATGAAAGAATTGATGCCTGATAAAATTATTTCAAAAGCGTTATTTCGGGATACCGAATACTTTAAGCCTAAATATAAGGGTAAGACGCTGGCTGATACCCTTACCTACGGCTGGGAGATGAGCTATGGAATAAGCCCTGAATATCGATTACCTAAATATGTGAAGTTGGGAATGGTCAAACACAAGTTGTCTTTAGGCTTTGTTGCCAATCGCCCCTCCAGAAACCCTGTACAGGATGTTAAATGGCTAAAGAAAAATGGATATGAAGGAATTATGATTTACAATTTTTTCAATCCTCAGAACACCAAATTAATGGGTAAACTGGTAAATACTTTATACGGTCCGGGCAATTGGAATAAAGAGCCAGAAGGCAGCTCATTAAAAGAAAAGGTCCACCAAAATCAGAAATAACACTACGTTTTTTCATGAAACAATTTGTGGAGACCAGAAACCACATCAAAAAAACGGGGCGCAACTGAAAAGCCAAACGAGTAGGAAAAAATTATATTCATCATGTTACAAACAGTTAATACAAAAAGTAAACAAACGATAGATTTTACTGTTCCGAATCCTTCGAAAACAACTAACTATTCCCTGCCTCTTTACCAGGGATGTGATTACAATAGTCAATATGATTGCTGGTCTATTAATTATGTAAACGGATTTTTTAAGTTTAACCTTGAACTGCCCAAAAAACAGGGCGTTAACCTAATATTTCAACTCTGTAGTGCCACCGTTCATGGGAAATCTAACTGCCCGATAGATATAACCGTAAACGGGGAACTGCTTGTTAGCAGTTTTGACCCACATATTGACCACTTTTATGATATGGTGTGGTCGGTACCTGCGGATATGTTAAAAGCCGGCGATAATGAGATCGTCATGAAACTGGTAGGTGGTCACACCAAAGTGTTTATGAAGTATGCTATTGTGGATATCTATGATACTCCCACCGGCAAAAACAATTGGCTGGCCGGTATCTCTGACTCCAAATCCATAGCAGAAATCAACCTACCGGGCACTCATGATTCGGCCGCAATAAATACGACTGTCCATACACCATATGCCTGCCACAATATGTCTATAACAGATCAGCTGAACGGCGGAATTCGTGTGTTGGATGTAAGACTGAAAGTCAACAAGAAGGACGGGAAATATAAATTCATAACCTGTCACGGGGATATAGGAAGCAGTACCGGGGTCAATGAATACCAATCTTTTCCTACCCTGCTTGATGAATGCAAAAACTTCTTAAACAATAATGGAAGTGAGACGGTTATCATGTCACTAAAAATCGATGACTGGGCTGGCCACGATGGAGATCAAAGTAATGTTTTAAAAGCTCTGGAGAAATTACTTTCATCGTATCCAACAGCGACCTCTAAAATATTGCCCCAATTGGGCGATATAAGGGGCAAGATCTTTTTATACAATCGTATAAATGATCAGCTTCGGTTCGGAGCCCCTGTTCGTTGGCCCGATGCCACCAGTGGAGCTTATGCTAAAAGCTATTCAAACAGATCTTATAAGGTATATGTACAGGATAAATACAAGGGATTACCAATTTTTGGGGCCGAAAGCACCAAATTAAATTTGGTAACAGAAGCATTTGCAAAGAAAAAGAAAGGTGAAGTAGTATTGAACTTTGCCAGTGCCACATGGTATGGAGTTATTGGCGTTTACATTATGGGGGACTTGCTTAATTACTTTGGAAAACATACTGCAGCGAATAGGCCGAAAACTTTCGGTTGGACAATGCTCGATTATGCCTTCGAAAAATACGTTACCAATACCTATGGACGTATGGATATTGTCAGTCTTATTATTTCTTCAAACTCAAACTATTCGGGCTATGAAGACAAGTTTGAAGTAACAGTTCATGATGAATTATAAATAACCTCAACCTTTGATAACCGGATCTGTAATGCCTCCAAAATATTGCTACTTCAACTCCACTAGAAAGTAGCTAGCTCCCATGGTTGTGCATTACAGATCTTCTTTTATGTAATATGCCATTGATGAAATCATTCCCTCCTACCCGATTCCTCAATAGTGCCTACATCTCACCTAGATTAAGATACACCATAATACCATTCAATCAAGATACTTACGATATATCGTTTCTTTTGGTGTCCAGTTTAGTTGTGGCTAACCTCCGTTCGGTACAGAACTTCTTCCTAAAGATACGTAGTTTAGATCGTTAAATATCAATACCCTCCTACTTTTTTCATTTCCCCCTTGATCATGGTATGGGAGATAGAGCGCATATTAGAAATGTCGACTGCTGGATCTTCTTCCAAGATAATGAGATTTGCTAACTTGTCTTGCTCCAGGGTGCCAAAATCATCCAGCCGCTCCATAGCCATGGCTCCATTCTTTGTTGCCATCACAATGAGGTCATGCGGCGGTATACCCGCTTCCTGCATCCATTCCATTTCCTCATAGATAGAGATGCCATGCAGCGTCCCCGGATTACCGGCATCGGTACCCACCACTATAGGAATACCGGCCTGATAGACCTTCTTCAGGTTTTTCATGTTGGTGCTACTCACCCGGTCTGAATCGGGATCAAAGGATTTTAAACGCTCCTTAAAACCCTTAGTAAATGTTGGATGATCGCTGAATTGTGACGCAGTAGCCAACAGCTTATTCGTTTTAGGATCTATACAACCATTGGGATCTTCAACTGTCAAAGGAGCAATTCCTGCCGCTGCACGATAAGCCAGCATATATCCCGATCCTACAATAAGAGTTGGATTATATAGGGTACCCTCCCTTTTAGCCAAATCAATAAATTCTTGATCTATCTCTCGATCTTGTACACTGTGCACCAGCAGTTTAGTACCATTTTGCAGTGCGGCTTTGGCCTGCTTCAATGTAGTGGCATGGGCAATCATCTTATTTCCCTGCTTTTCAATCTCCTGTGCCGCCGCTTCCACGCGCTCCATATAATCTTCGTTATCGGCATCCAATTGCCAGAATTTGATGCCTGTAGCTCCCAGTGCCGAAAGATACTGCACCGTTTGAATACCAGACTCTTTAGAATTTAAAGGAACCAATACTTTATCGGAAGGCAAATCAAAAGGAGCTCCGGAAACCGGAGTTATAAGCGGGCCTGCAGCAGCCACATGAGGCGCCTGTGGATTCTTCTCGGCGCTTATTTGCATAGGCACTGACCAACTCATCCCGCCCACATCATATACCCCGGTAATGCCAGAACAAACATAGGCATCGTAATATCTTTGGGGATGTTGTTGCTGGTAGGCTATCACTTCGCCCATTGGATAGGTATCGCGCAGGTCCATGGCATCGGGACGGCTGTCAAAAAAACCAGTCTGAAAAAAATGAACGTGGGCATCAATAAGTCCCGGCGTAATATATTTACCGCTTATATCTTTGACGGTAGCATCCTGTGGAGGATTGCAATCTTCATCACTTCCCACACAATCAATCTGGTCATTCTTAATAACAATTATACTATTTTCAACGGCATTACTCCCTGTTCCATTATACAGGGTAGCACCTTTGAGAACAAGGATATTGTTTTTTTCTTTAACCGACGTACAACCAATGGTCCACACCATTCCAAACAATACCGCTATTAACAGTATTCTACTTTCCTCTTTCAAAATGAAATTCATAATCCCTCCCTATTAAATTTACAAGACTTTTTAATCTACACTCACTTTATTTTTTCTAAATATTGCCTGATGCGGTGGGCGTTAACACCGATATCTCCTCGCCCAATGCGCGATACAGAACGAACGTCGATTTTACTTTTCCCTGCCGTTTCAGCGGTATCGACACGTATTACCACATCATCTTTAAAGCCGAACCAAGCCAGTTTATCCACCGCCTCTATCAGGCCGGTTTCTTTATCTGCGGTCACGATCTTTTCCCAAGGCATCTGGCGGGCAGCCTCAAGAGCACGATCAAAGGCTTCGGAGTAACTAACCTCCAGGTAGAGTGTTTCCAGTTCGGGGTAAGCATTACGCTGCGTTTGGGCTTTTTCTTGGTCTCCATAGGTAGTATCATTAGGGGCATCAGCTCGCAAAGCCACAATTGCATCAAAAGTCGGGGGATTCTCAATATCTGTAGTAATATCGTGAATGGACGGATATTTTTGTGCTTCATTAAACCAGTAGCCGATGCTTCCCAATACCGCAATACTCAGAACTAATCCCAGCAATGCTACTACCTTTCCTTCCAGTTCGGGTTTCTTAAGCCGAGAAAAACCAAAAACCACTGCCAGTGAAAAACCGATTAGTCCCAATATAGCACTGCCGGGCAACAGCCAGGTAAAGGCTATACTTAAACCCCATAGCTCCCACTGATATCCATATCCTGCCCCTAACATAACTAATACTGCCAGCGATCCTACTATGACGCTTCCCAATGCCCATTTTGATTTTTTTGTATCCATATCTAAGCCCTCTGTTAACATTTAAAAGAACATAAAACAGTTTTTATCGAGCAGCAACTGTTTTTCGCTTAAACTGTATCAATACAACGGCAGAAAGCACCAATACAATACCCACCAACTGATAGAAGCTCAGTATTTCGTTAAAAGCATAAACACCCAGTAAGGTAGCCACAACCGGCTCGATAGTAGCTGTTATAGAAGCACGGCTGCTCTCTACCATCGATAACCCCACGGTATAAAGCATATACGCCAGTGCTGTAGGGAAAAATCCTAGTCCCAGTATATGCAGCCAAACTTGTGTAGAGGCAAGTTGACTGGCTTCTATAGTAATGCCACTAATTGGTAGCAGGACAACCGAAGCAAACACGAATGTATAGGTGATGACGGTAAGTGAACGGTATTTTTTTAGGGCATGCTTACCGAATATGCTGTACAACGCATAGCCAAAGCCGGAGCCCAACCCTACAAGAATACCATACCACGAGAACTGTTGATCTCCAACCGGTATCAATTTAATGACCAACGTACAACCAACCAGCGTCAAGAGTAGTGCCCCAACCTTACGCCGGGTTAGTGGTTCTTTGAAAAAGATACGAGACAATATGGCTACAAATGCAGGACCGGTATATAACAGAATTACCGCAACAGAGAGAGAAACTTCTTCAATAGCTGTAAAATAGCACCAGTTAAAAAACACGATACTGAAGATTCCGGTCCCGATAAAGCTGAATGAATCTTTAATATCAATGATCAGTAGCTTCCAATCCCTAACTGCTAGAAAAAGAACCAGCATTACAGCAGCACTCACAACCCGAAGTGTAACAATTTGGAGAGCAGTGAAGCCTGCAGCCGAGAGGGCATCAATAAAGATACCGATGATGCCCCATAGTGCGGCCCCCAACAAAACGTATAAGTAAGCAATTCGGTTTTTAGCGGTAGACAATAAATCGGGTATTAGCTACTGTTCAATACTCAAACAGAATATCTGAAGCTTAGTGAAATTGCAAATAGGTTCTGCCGTCCGGCGCAAAGCACCGGATTGAGATAAAATAAAAGAGCCTTTCTTTTTATCTTCACAGTTTGTTGGTCCGAACTCTATCGGGATTTAATGACAAAATATGAACATGCCGAAGATAGGCAATCCATTCCCAAACATAGCACTAGAATGAAGGAAAAAGGTTATCCTCCTGCACCTCCTTCGATTCTCATTGTTAGCTCTATCATCGTTGAAGCCGCAAGGAGAACTTTTCATTGCTCTACGAGGAGTCCCATAGAGTATTGGAACGACGCGACAATCTTTTTTTAACGATTGGTTGATTTGTGACGGATACCCTCTAGCTTATACGCGGACTCAGAAAGGGAGACTGTCGCGGTCTTCCGAAAGGTCATCGGAATCCCTCGCAGTGACACTGCTTTTTCTAGGGTTCTTGAAAAATTAGTGGATCTGTGGGAGGGGGGGGTACAAGCTTGGCAAAGATTTTTGGAGTGGACAATCCCTCCCAAAGCCACTAGCTATTCTATAATCTCTTTCACAAATCCAGGCAATGCAAAACAACCCCGGTGAATTTCAGGATTATAGTATTGCAATTCGTTTCCTAAATAAGACATCCCATCTTCTACTCGGTTTAAAACCTCATCAGCAAGTGGATCCCTACCCTTGCTTGCAAATGAAAATGACCACATCCCTGCAGGGTACAAGGGAATATGAGCAAGGTACATTTCTGATACTTCATAAATCTCATCGAGGGCAGCAAATATCTTTTTAATGCTGGGTTGGTAGCTTTCAACCCAAGGGCTTTCAGTCTGCGCAGTCAAGATGCCATCTTCTGATAATCCATCATAACAGGCCTTGATAAACGAAGTTTCAAACAGCCCGGCAGCCGGACCAGTAGGATCAGAGCCATCAATAATTATAACATCATAGGAATCATCGATATTATTCACATATTCGATACCGTCATCTATAATGATATTCAGCTTAGGATTATCCCAATCGCCGATACCCGACAAAAACTCCTTCGACGCGCCTACAACCACTTCATCAATCTCTACCATATCGACTATTTGCACGTTAGGATGTCGTAGCACCTCACGGGCCGTACCGCCATCACCTCCCCCAATAATAAGTACTCTTTGAGGATTAGGGTGAGCCAACAGCCCTACATGCGTAAGCATCTCATGGTAAACAAACTCATCCTTCTCTGAGAGCATCACCATCCCGTCAATAGTCATCATACGACCCCAGCTATCGGTTTCCAGGATTTCCACCATTTGATACGCCGTTTCCTTAGAAAACAGTACCTCCTCTATTCCAACAGTAAGTCCGGTTTTTTTCTCATAAAATTCATTAAACGTCGAAGACATGTTATCTAGGATGCAATATTTAGGTTACTGGATTCGTGTCACGCATCTAAAATCATCATTCGTACCAAAGAACAACGCCCGCAAAAGTGGCGCCACAGTTTTGAACTTGGTGTTCAATGCCGATCGATTTAATCTCCTTCAATACCCGATTACGATAATCAAAAGCATCAATAACCATTTGTTTTACAATTTCTTCTACATTTTCTAAGCGACCGTGATCCTCATACTCCATAATTACACCAGGCTGGGTTTCATCCTCAGGAATACCCACAGCAACAGCTGAGGAGATATACCGCCCCGGTGTTGCCGAATCAATATGGGCATACGCCAATGGAATCAATCCCCCGGCCGGCAGATCAATATCATCAACAGGGCGTTGAGCCGCTTTGGGGGGTAAAATACTGCTCATTCTCATAAGGTTGGTATCTCCCACCCCGGCATTCAGCAAGGCATTATCAAACGCATTCAATTTTGTGCGTCCTTCTGATGCCCCTTTTACCAGGCAATAGATATTCGGTGTTTTCACCATCATTTTGTTCTTAACTGTAGCATTTGGTGCTAATTTTGACATACCTATTATCTATTCCTCCATCATTTCTTGCTGAGGTTTATGCAACAACTTCTCACCCGCCTGGGGTTTAACCAAGCCCCGTTTTATCTCTCTGCTGGATATGGTTTCGGCCCCAAACTCTTTTTTAAGTATATCTCTTATAACCATAGGATCAATCGTATCCCCACAAGTAAAAATATCGATAGCAGCATAGTCATATTCCGGCCAGCTATGAATTGAAACATGAGATTCTGCAATTACAACCACCCCGCTTACCCCATGGGGACTAAATTTATGAAAATCATGAGATACAATCGTCGCCCCCGATGCACGCGTTGCCGCAATCATGTTAGATTCAATAAAAGAGGTGTCATTTATTTTATCCGTTTCACAGTTATAAAGTTCAACCAAAATATGGCGACCAAGAGCATCCATCCATTTCAAAACTAATTAACATGAGTGATTGTAAGCCTTTCTCGCACATTCGCAATAGCAACGATGTTCACATCACCCTTACTATTTTTGCTATTTGTATCTATTCGCCTACTGTCAATAATGAAGAAAAACCGTTACACTATATTTAAACAGTGATGATTTGAACCCGACATTTCGGATCTTTTCGTAAACGAAAAACACCGAATAAAGGGTTGCAATTATTGTATAACTGCTGCAAGTTTGGCTCACGTTTTAGAACGGATAAATTACAGAATTTTCAGTAATAATTAATGATTCAGCCACAAAAAAAAATAACTGATCAGCAAGCACTCGAATACTACAAAAACTTGCTTTTGCCCCGACGTATTGAGGAACGGATGCTCAAACTGCTGAGACAGAATAAAATCAGCAAATGGTTCTCCGGTATGGGACAGGAAGCAATCTCTGTCGGAACGGTAACCGCCCTTGCTGATGATGATTATTTATTACCCATGCATCGCAATCTGGGTTTATTTACCACCCGCGAAGTAGATCTATATCGTCTCTTTTGCCAATGGCTGGGCAAAACCGATGGTTTTACCCAGGGGCATGATCGCTCTTTTCACTTTGGAATCCCTGAAAAGCGTATTGTAGGGATGATATCGCACCTTGCTGCTACCATGCCTGTAGCCGACGGGCTGGGATTGGCCTCTCAATTGCGCGATAGCGGATTTGTAGCCTGCAGCTTTTGTGGTGATGGCGCTACCAGCGAAGGAGAATTTCATGAGGCCTTAAACCTGGCAGCCGTATGGGAGCTACCGGTTATTTTTATGATCGAAAATAATGGTTACGGACTTTCCACCCCTACCAATGAACAGTATGCCTGTGACGACCTGGTAGATCGTGCGCGGGGCTATGGGCTAAAGGGAATGCAGGTAGATGGTAACGATATCTTTGCTGTAGTTGAAGCCGTTACTGAAGCAAAAGAAGCAGCATTAAATGGGGCTCCTACTCTTATTGAAGCCAAAACCTTTCGTATGCGTGGACATGAAGAGGCTTCTGGCACCTTTTATGTCCCTGATGAGAAGTTTGAAAATTGGGGGGAGAAAGATCCCATCGATCGAATGGCGAAATGGTTAAAAAAACAGAATATTATTTCTGGAGATGATGAATTTGAAGCCATCCAAGAAGAAGTAGATCAAATCTTCTTACCGGAACTGGAAAAAGCCCTTAACGCCGAAGAACCGACTTTTGACCTTCAGGAGGAAAGAAACCGCTTATTCACAGCTGTAGAACTACCCCAAAAACAGAACACAAACGGCAGCGAGTCTGAAAAGCGGATGGTCGATGCTATTCAGTTTTCGTTGCGAGAAGCTTTTGAAGAGGATGATGAGTTTGTCATCATGGGACAAGATATTGCCGAATACGGCGGTGTTTTCAAGGTGACCGAAGGCTTCGTTGAGCAGTTTGGTAAAGAGCGCGTGCGAAACACTCCTATTATTGAAGCGGGCGCCTTGGGCTGTGCTGTTGGATTGGCATTGGAAGGTTTTAAACCGGTGGTAGAGATGCAGTTTGCCGATTTTATCTCCTGTGGTTTTAACCAGATCGTGAATAATATTGCCAAATCACAATATCGGTGGATGCCTCCAATTAATATTACCATTCGCGCACCGCATGGCGCCGGTGTAGGGGCAGGACCATTCCACTCACAATCTCCGGAAGGCTGGTTCATGCAGCACCCCGGGCTCAAAATTGTGGTGCCCTCTTCGGTCGAAGATGCTCAAAACCTGCTTTACAGTGCCCTTTACGATCCCAACCCGGTATTGGTTTTCGAACATAAAAAACTGTATCGAAGCATCCGCTCTGTTACCCCCGACTTTTGTACTCCCGAAGAACTTGGAAAAGCAAAGATTAAACGTGAGGGTACTGACGCTTCTGTTATTACCTACGGTATGGGCGTGCACTGGGCCCGGGATATTGCTGAACAATATGAAGACGATGGAGTCAAAATAGAGATAGTGGATCTTCGAACACTGGCCCCGCTCGACTTTGATACGGTCAAAAAATCAGTGGAAAAAACGAATAAAGTATTGCTTCTTCAAGAGCCCTCTAAAACGATGGGCCCGATGAGCGAACTTTCTTCCCTGATTAGTGAACAGTGTTTTAAAGCCCTTGACGCCCCTATTATGCGGTGCTCTTCTCTTGATATGCCGGTTCCTTTTAGTCCGAAACTGGAAAAGCACTACTTGGCTGATTCGCGACTCAAAGAGACCCTGGAAAAATTATTAGCTTACTAATAAACAATCCTGTACGAACAACTCAATGAAAGGATTACAAAAACTTATACGTTGGTATTACCTCTCAGCATTCGGTGTCTGTTTAACCCACTGAAAACCATAAATTCGTTAACGTTTTCCCGATCTATAGCTCCCACCAACTTATCCCCCTTCATAACCGGGAAAAATGCCCTGCTTTTTGATTGTATCATGGGATAAATATTTGTCAAATGATCACTGCTCTGTATCGTTTTGAAATTTTCATCCATTATATCTTTTACTTTAGTATTGCTTCTATTGGTTTTAAAAGCTTGTATAAGATCAGCTTGATGTAGAATACCTGTCACCTCTCCACTTTTTGTGACAATGAAATCACGCTCAGTACCTGTTAGGATAATATTTACTACTTCATCCAAACTATCCTCCGGCTGTAGTGTTGTTATATTTGTCATCATTGCCTCTTCAACCTTATGGTTTTTGAGGATTGAAAGCTGCTGTACCATCACGCTTTCGCCCTGTGCCCCGAAGTAGACAAATATCGCGATAAGAATTAGAATAGGATTATAAAATAGCCCGATGAACAAGAAAAAGAAGGCAACCAGCTGACCCAATTTAGCAGCCATCTGTGTAGCTTGCACACGATTAAATTTCAGCGAAAGCAGGGCCCTGAAAACACGACCGCCATCCATAGGGAAAGCCGGTATCATATTAAATAATACCAGCAGCACATTTGCTGAAAAAAGATAAAACAAGAAGTTGGATCCATTAATGGTACTCAGCACCTCTTCTGCCACCTCCGGGTCTTCCACAAGAAATTGCTCTACTGGCAAAATCAGATACAAAAGAAAAGCAATCACGACATTTACCGCCGGACCGGCAATAGCAACTAAAAACTCTTCTTTGGGATCTTCCGGCATTTTTTCCAAACTGGCTAACCCTCCTATTGGTAACAAGGTAATTTGTTGCGTTGGGATATTAAACCTTCGCGCCGTTAATGCGTGGCCCAGTTCATGAAGTACTACACATGCGAATAAAACCAGTATAAAGAAGATACTCCATAAAATAACATCAGTGCTACTGCCCTTTGTTAATTCGAGAACAACGATCCACAGTATCAGCAAAAGAAAGGTCCAGTGTACTCGAATTTTAATACCGAATGCACGACCCAGGTTCAATGATCCTTTCATAATATTTTCGATCTACGGTTCAGCAGATGGTTGAATTCAATATCTAATCAATAATGGGAACTGCCTCAAGGATATAATATATAAACTCATATTCATTTTATATGGCTTCTTTTCCACACTTTTACCATTTGCCCTACAGTAAGTGGAAATAAACTCAAGATGGAAACCACTATCCAGCCATTCCAATTAGGCGGTGATAACTTCATGACTAAAGCTATGGGAGGGGTATACAAGGCCCCTAAAATCAGAGCGATACACAAAACAATTGCTCCCCATACCCAATAATTTTCAATAACAGAATTATGCAACAATGTAGTTTGCGTGTTGCGCATATTAAATACATGCCAAAGTTGAGCAAAAGCTAGTGTTAAAAAGCTTATCGTTACGGATTCAACTTGCGACAACTTTAGCCAAGATAAACTGATAAATAACGAAGATAATACCGCTACCGTTATTAATATTCCATATCCCCCAATTCCCAGCCAATGATGTTTTTCCAGAATCGGTTCACCAGATTTACGTGGGGATTTTTGCATAATGTTATCATCTCCCTCTCCTACACCAAGAGCCAGCGCCGGAAAAACATCTGTAACTAAATTTAGAAATAAGATCTGCAGTGGCAATACCGGCAGCGGAGCTCCTACAAAAGAGGCTAATCCAACGACCATTATTTCACTGACATTACAGGAAAGCAGGTAATAGACAAAGCGACGTATATTACGAAAAATGATGCGGCCCTGTTTAATAGCAGTAACAATAGTAGAAAAAGCATCATCAAGTAAAACCATATCTGAGGCCTCTTGAGCTACCTGAGTACCGCGCTTCCCCATGGCGATGCCAATATCCGCTTTTTTTAGGGCAGGAGCATCATTAACACCGTCTCCTGTCATGGCAACAACCTCACCTTTACTCTGAAACAGATCGATTAGGTCTAACTTTTGAGCTGGACTTATTCGAGCAAAAATATTGGTATTTAGAAGAGTACTATCATTATACATTCCATTTTCGGATAGTTCATGCCCATGAATTACTCGTCCTTCTTCACCTGTTATACCTACTGATTGTGCTATATAACGGGCAGTCTCCGGTTGATCTCCGGTAACCATTACCACACGAATACCAGCCCTCTTTGAAATCTTTATTGCTTCTTTCACATCATTTCTGGGAGGATCTAGCAAAGCGGCCAATCCTACAAACACAAGATTTTCATATGGATTGCCCTCAACAGTTTTACTTTCTCTATATGCTAAAGCAATGACTCGTAATCCATCCGCAGCTAATTCCTGATTCTGTCTCTTCCATTTTTCTTTATCTGCCTCCGATATAGATGACTCCTTACCCTGCTCTACTTTTTTTATGCAATGATCCAATACTGTATCCGGGGCCCCCTTAACTGAAATTCGATAGGTATGTTCTGTCGTGGCATTCCAGGTTGCCATCATTTTAACTTCAGCATCGAAGGCCTCTTCTCTTTTTTCGGGATATTCGGTTGCCAGCTTTTCTCTGTCTATACCTGCCTTATGAGCTGCTTCAAGTAAAGCCACCTCCAAAGGGTCACCAGTTTCCTCTTCCCTTCCCACATCAATAGTGGCATTATTGCAGAGCACACCGATTTCCAATAATAACCTAATATCAATATTTATTTCATTATTACTATCTCTAAACTCTTGTTCAGAACTTACCTTCATAGTTTCGGTAAACACTTTGGCTACACTCATTTTATTTTCAGTAAGCGTGCCAGTTTTATCCGTGAAAATTGTAGCAGTTGCCCCCAATGTTTCTACTGAAGATAATCGGTTTACCAAAGCATTGTTATGAGCCATAATACGCATCCCTTTTGCAAGAGCAATGGTAGCAACGATCGGGAGGCCTTCAGGAATAGCAGCAACAGCAAGAGCTATAGCAGTTTGTACCATCAGCAGCAGCTCTCTCCCGGAAATGACGCCCATTACTGCGATCAATACAACTAAAAATATCGTCAATACTATAAGTCTAAAGGCAAGCTGGTTGAGTCGATCTTCGAGTGGTGTTCGCTCTTCTTCTGCTGTTTCTACTAATGATGAAATGTTTCCTAACTCTGTATTCTGTCCAGTTGCTACTACAACTCCTTCTCCTGCGCCACGGGTTATTGCAGTGCCTTTATACAACATTGAGCTACGCTCAGCTAACACTGTTTTTTCGTCTACAGGCTCAGTCATTTTTGATACTGGCAAGCTTTCACCTGTCAGAGCCGATTCGTCGGCCTGTAACTTAGATGCCTCCGTCAGCCGAACATCAGCAGTAATCATATCTCCCCCCTCAAAAAGCATTATATCACCGGGCACTAAGTCATGGGCGTCAATATTTACAACCGTCCCCCCTCGTCGCACCTTCGTTTCAACAGTACCTAATTTATGCAGGGCCTCCATCGATCGTACTGCCCTAAACTCAGTAAAAAAACCTATAGCAGTATTAATAACAATAACGATGATAATTGCCCAACCTTCCAAGGTATCCCCATAGAGAAATGCAGCAAATGCGGCAGCAGCAAGTAGCAGTATAATGAGACTTTTTACTTGGTTATACAGTATCTGCCAAATACTTTTTTTCTTACTCTCTCTAAGTTTATTTGGTCCAAACTGATTCAGGCGTTTATTAACTTCATTTTTATCAAGGCCTTCCGGGGTTGTCTGCAAGGTTTTCATAACGGCACCGGAACCCATCTTCCATACCTTTTCCAGTGTCGTTAAATCAGCAGACCTATTCATATACATGTGTTATAATTTCCCGATTTCGCTCACATATCTACCGAAACTGATAAATTTTCAAATGCCTTTCTTTGCTGATCTGAAATATAATTTTCAATCTCCTTTCCGAGAATATCAATCGAATAGCTTTTATCTGCCAGTCCAGACTCGATAACAGACTTGGGCAGTGTATCAGCAAAAGCACAAGCTGGTTCTTGCACAAAGATATGGCCTCCTGCCTTTTTTATAGCTTGTGCTCCAAATACTCCATCGGTACCGTATCCGCTTAATAATACTCCTAAAACCTCAGAACCAAAAAGTCTGGCTGCCGACCTGAACAATACATCAATAGATGGACGTACATTATTTTCTCTTAATCCCCTATGTGTATTTAGATAAAAGTTTGCTCCTAATTGTTGTACTTCACAATGGTATCCTCCCTTTGCTATCCATACTTTAGGTGGATTCAATGGTATATTATTATCAGCTTCTTCTACTACCAATTCTGAAATCATATTCAATTCATCTGCCAGTACCCTACTATAAACTTTGGGCATATGCTGAACAACGACAATAGGTACATTTAGATTTGAAGTAAATTGTTTGAATAGTATTCGTAACGCTTTTACTCCCCCAATACTACTACCAATAACAATCAGCTTAATGGTACTTCTTGATACTGAATTACGATAATCGGATTCTTTATCTTTTGAAATGCTTTTAGCCGTTTTTAACTCAAAGTTTTCTTTTGCAGTCTCTTTAATAATAGGCGGTAATCTTTTTTCAAGATGATCACCACATAATAAGCGGGTAATATTATTCTGAGGTTTTGTAACAAAATCTGCAGCCCCCTTTTCCAGCCCCTTAAGCACAGCTTCTCCACCTTCTTTTGAAAGTGACCCTAATACAACAAATGTCACCTGAGGAAATAAATTCTTCAGTTTTTCCAGTTGCTTTAAAGCATCATCATTAGGATGCTCTATGTCTAAAAATACGATATGCGGATTTTGTTCCTCAATCACTTTTTTACAATTGGTAAAATCTTTAATCGTGTAAACGTTAGCACCATATTCTTTACGTAAAACATTCGCAATTGCACGCCGTACCAATATATTTTTATCGATAACTATGGCATTAAATTTCTCCATTCCTCTAATATTCTTTAACCTTATTATTTTCACCTGACATTGAATTGTATCAGTGTTATAATAAATGAACACAAATTGATTATCTGTGCGGTTTAGAGAGAGGCTCAATGTAAGAGAAATCACTACACTGCTATTCGTATACTATCGGGCAACCATCTTTAGCTCTATATTATGTTCCTTACCGTCTTTCGTTAACTTAATTTCTGCTTTTCCCCCGGGGAACTGCACCTCTCTTCCGTCAATAGTCCCTCGTAATAATCCCTGTTCAATCCCTTGATCATTTATAATTTTTATATGATAAATGGTTTCACTATCCAATCGTTTCCACTCTACCTCATACCCTTGCCAATATGAAGCAATAGCCGGTTCAATAACTAATAGTTTAGGTTCTATAGTAATCCCCAGAATCGATTCCAGGGCCACCTGATACATCCAACCGGCTGACCCGGTATACCATGTCCACCCGCCCTGTCCGGTTAAAGGGGGCTCCCCATAAATATCTGCAGCTACGGCATATGGTTCTACTTTATACCGGGCAACATCCTCTTTACTTGAGGAATGATTCACCGGATTTATCATGCTTAAATATGAGACAGCTTTATCCCCATAGCCCTGCTTGGCAAAAGCTTTAATAGCCCAAATCGCCGCATGGGTATATTGCCCGCCATTTTCACGCACACCGGGAATATATCCTTTTATATAACCCGGATCTTTTTCCGTTTGATCAAAGGGTGGAGTCAATAATCGAATAATACGATCACTCTCCGATACAAGGTGTTCATCAAGTGCCGAAAGCGCTTTTTCAGCTTTTTTTGAGGTGGCAACACCAGAAATAATCGACCAAGCCTGAGCAATAGCATCAATTTTACATTCATCATTTTCAACAGATCCCAAGGGGGTTCCATCATCATAAAATGCCCGTCTATACCATTTCCCATCCCACCCTTCTTTATTTAGATGTTGTTTCAACTTTTCTGCTTCAATATCAAAGTCCCGAGCTTTTTTTTCTGCTCCCATTATTTCTGCGTAATTTTTAAACTGCTTTAATACGGAATACAAGAAAAAGCCCAACCAGACGCTTTCTCCCTTTCCACCATGCCCTACCCTGTTCATGCCATCATTCCAATCACCACCCCCGATAAGCGGTAGTCCATGTTCTCCCATCTGCAAGGTTACATCAATTGCCCGAATGCAATGATGATATAATGATTCTTCCCCATCGGGCCCACTCATTACCTCTGGATGCAGGTATGCTTCATGTTCGTCATCTTCCAGCTCTCGTGCTTTTAAATACGGTATATTCTCTTCCAATAACCCTGTATCGCCCGTTGCTTTTATATAGTAATCCACTACATAAGGCAGCCAAAGCCTATCATCGGTAATACGGGAACGAATACCACGCCCTGTCGGCGGGTGCCACCAATGCTGTACATCTCCCTTTTTAAATTGTCGGGATGCATGCAGTAATATTTGATCTCTGGTCATTTGGGGATCTACATAGAGTGCGGCCATTGAATCTTGCAACTGGTCACGGAAACCGAATGCTCCCCCTGCCTGGTAAAACCCAGTACGTGACCACATTCTGCAAACGATATTTTGATATTGCAACCACCCATTCATCAATATATTAAGTGCTTGGTCCGGGGTCTGTACCTGGACACGCCCCAGTCTGTGCTGCCAATACGACTTTACCTTCTGCAGTGCTTCACGAGCCTGTTTTATATCACTGTATCTATCAATAATAATCTCGGCCTGTTTTCGGTTGACGGCTTCACCAATCAACACAACAAAGGTGATTTCCTCTTTCACTTCGAGAGTCAACAAACGTTGAAAAGCAGCACATGGATCACTCTCATTATTGATACTATTATCCAATAGTTCATCTTCAGATATAGCTTTTGCCCGTTTCAAAGAACCATTTCGTCCAATGAATGTCTCACGATCTGTAGTGAATGCTGATTGCATTTCCTTTCCCTCGATATCCGGAATGCAGGCAAATGCAGTACGATCTGCAAATTCATTATTATACCAGTTTTGAGCAATTATTGCCTGATACTGATCATCTTTCTCTTGAACAATAAATTGCGCCGATTTTTCTCTATCAATTCCAAGAACCCAAGCCGTATAATTAAATATGGAAATATTGCGCCTACTATTTCCATTATTTTTAAGGGTCAGTAACGATATTTTTACAGGATCTTTCCGAGGTACAAACTGTACCAATTTACTCTCAATACCATGGGTTTCATGCTCAAATCGACTATATCCAAAACCGTGCGATACCTTATATCCTTGCTTTCCAGGAGTAGGACCCGGTGTGGGTGACCAAAATTCCTTGTTCTCCTCATCTCTAATAAAGAACGCTTCGGAAACCGGATCGAGTAATGGATCATTTGACCACGAGGTCAATTTGTTCTCTCGGCTATTTTTACTCCAGCTATATCCGGCTCCTTTTTCAGTCGTTATAAAGCCGCCTTCTTTATTTCCAATAACATTTACCCAAGGGGCTGGAGGAAACTCTAATCCTTTTTTCTCTTTTGAAGGTGTAATATATATCTGGTATTCCTTGCCATTTTCTGTGAATCCTCCGAATCCATTATAGAATTTGAGTTTTTCAGATAACTCTTTCTTATCACTGTTGTGCTTATCAAACAATAATGAAGCAGGTTCATATAAAGGCATCTCATCATTTCTACTAAATCGGGGTACTTTATCACCCTTTTTCATTTCTATAGTTGGCAGCTTACCCTCCAAGACTATAGATGCAACTGTTAGTATCAAACGATAATCTTCATCTGGAATGCGGTCAGAACGTAGAGTAAAAATATTGGGCTCCCCCCCTCCGTGATGACTACCGTGTATTGCGTCTACGATTCGTTGGATACCTTCCTGCAACTCATCAGCATAGCTTGGCGGGTGATCATTTATAATGACAAAATCTACCTGAAGGCCCCGGTGCATCCAAAATAGATGTCCTTTTAATGCTTTTTCTAATGACGACAACTGATCAGTATGACGAATACGAAATACCAGGATGGGAAAATCCCCCGAGATACCATATGTCCATAATGCTGGTTGTTGTTTTCTATTGGAAGAACGAATTGCTGTTTCTGCTCTAAATTGTTTAGAAGGATAAATCACATATCCAGCTAACTTTTGAAAATATTGGGAAAGGGCACTACTAATTCCCAGATGTTCTTGCTCCACTGTATTATAAATAGATGCCATATCAAATGCCCGTTCTACCGCCGGAGGATTATCAAAAATATCCGCCAACTCTTCGGCTTCCTTGCGGCTACCAGCCCACCCAACGCCAAAGGTAATAGTCTTTTTTTCACCGGCATCCAGCTGTACCGTACGGCGCAAACTCATTATCGGATCTGATATATTTCCGCGAGACCCGCTTAGATCATAATCAAACGCAATAGCTTTCGGATTCTCCCGTCCACGTCCCCGCCCAATAAAGCGTGAACGTTCAGTTTCAAATTCAAGGGTTTCATCTATCAATTCCCAGTTTTCCATGGCCATAGTATGCACCATGTATATCGGTGTCTCTTCATCACTGCGGGGCCTACGCCACGCAATTATGGCATGGTGTTCGGGTAAGTAATCTGTTTGTACAAAAAGTTTCGAAAAAGCCGGATGTGAATCATGACTACCTGCTTCATTCAAAACAACTTCCATATAGCTGGTAAGCTCAAGTGTCCTAGGCTTATCAGAATAATTAGTTAATGTAACTTTTCGCAATTCAATGGGATTTTCAGGAGAAATGCAGATTTCAGTTGTAGTCTCAATCCAATCATCAACTCTTGAGGTTTGTAACTTGCTATTATGAAACCAACTGTCATATCGATCGGGCTTCCGTTTAACCGGTTGGTGCATAGCCGACCAGTAATCCCCACTTTCCTGGTCTTTGATATAGATAAACATACCCAGTGGATCTTCGGTAGTATCGGCCTTCCAGCCAGTAAGCCTTATGTTATTGAACCTGGTACATCCTGTTCCTGCATGACTTATGAAACTATGAAGACTTCCATTGGATAAAAGGTGAACACGTGGTGGCGTAGCATCAAGGCTAGATACATCCGCATGTTCAACAATGTATTGCATCTCATCCTGTTCACCAGGCTCCATTTCTACATCAATAGGGTATGGCTCTTTGACTGGAATGCCTCTCGGAATGCGCTCTTGCAAGAGTAATTCACATGATCTGATCATTGGTTCAGCATGAAAGTCATCACGAATCTTCCAATCGTTTAATACATTAAGCAATGAAGCAAGGGTCATTCCATGATGATGAGCCATATACATTTTCACTACTTTATATTCCTCACCTTTTTCTAAATGATCAGGTGTGAAATCGACCGCATCATAATATCCTTTTAGTCCCAATGCCCCCAGCTTTTCCAAGTTCTGAAGATTTTCAAACGCCGTTATAGGTTCAATCATCAATGCCAACGCTGATGCATATGGAGCTACCACATATTCTTCAGCAAGGCCTCGTTTAAGTCCCAAACCCGGAACACCAAACGAACGATACTGATAATGCAGATCCATATTCAACCGGTTATAGGCACTTTCTGAGAATCCCCAGGGACGATTAAAACTTTGCGCATACTCTTTTTGCCACTCAATAATTCTGTAGAAGGTATGGCTTAATAATGTTGCTGAATAAGAACGAATGAATAATTGGGGCATTAAGTATTCAAAGGTAGTTCCACCCCATGACAACAAGAATTCATTTTCATTTCTGCTTGTCAGCCGACGACCTAGTCGGAACCAGTGTTCTGATGGGACGTCTCCTTTCGCAATAGCAATAAGCGATGCAATACGGGCCTCACTGGCTAACAAATCATAAGTCCCCTTATCAAGTTCAGCTTTATCAACATTATATCCGATACTAAATAGATTTTTCTCTTTTAGATATAGGAAAGAGAAATCCATCTCTGATATCAACCTACTACATATTTCTCGAATTAAATTAACCTTCTGCTGCCAAGACTTGGTTATTTTGAAAGCGTCCTCCTCCTGATCTCTTCCCTCAAATTGTTCCAGTAATTCAGCAGGCGATATTTTTAAACTATCTATAGATGTTTGAGCGAAGTACGCTAGCTCATCCTTATAACTATCAATTTGATGAAGGGGACGTTCTAACCAAAACTGTAAATCTTCAACCCCTTTGTCGCCCAAGGCACTACGCAATTGCATTAAATTCTCACCACATAACTGACAGGCAACATCCTTGAGTTCTTGTAATAACTCCAAACTCTCTGATACTGTCTTTGGAGCCACCCCCTCAATCCGTTTCAGCATATCATTGATGCAGTGTTCCATCTTTTGACAGATCTTGGAATAATCCTCCGTTTTTTTGCTAACATCATCAGTTACAGCTTTGACCGTTCTAAGGGTCACATCTAACCCCTCCCAATACTGATCGTTAAGTACCTGTTCAGAAAAAAGTCGCTTTATCCCCTGTTTAACAACAATTAAGCCAGCCGCCAAATTACCAGAATCAACAGTTGAGATATACCTGGGATTTAAGACTTCCCCAAGACGTATTTCATACCAGTTATAAAAATGTCCCCGGAAACGATTCAATTGACTTAAAACATCCAGTGTATTCTCAAGACGGTTCAGGAACTCATTAAAAGTGATATAACCGAACTCATATGCTGCTTGTGTAGCAATAAGTGTAAGCCCTATATTTGTAGGCGAGGTACGCGCCGTTGTTGGCAGTGAAGGTTCTTCTTGGTCATTATCAGGAGGTAACCAGAAATAATTTTCATTTACTAATTGCTCAAAATAGAACCACGTGCGGCGAGCATACGTCTTTAGCGTTTTTTTTTCAGATTCCGATAACACTTCTTCTTCGCCTTCATATAAACCTCCTGAATACCAGGCAAACCATGGCGAAACGATCCAAAGCAACCCAAAAGGAATAACTAACCATGCCTTGGTGTGATCTATAATTAAGGATACTCCCATAATACCAATACCAAGTACCACAGCCCCCAACATAAGACGCAGATAATGAGCTAATGAGTCTGCACTCTGTTTTTCAGCTTGGAAAGAAGTAGTCCACTCCAACAAATTTTTACGGGATATATTTAACCGCCACAGGCTTCGAATAATTGCATCTAACTGGATAATAGCTTGGTGAGGTAGTATCGCCAGCGTAGAAACTGATTGAATAGTATTAATTCTAATATTTGAACGGATTCTCTCAAAGTACAGCTTCCATTTCACCCTTTTGGGACGATTCACAATGTCAGTAGAAAAACTTATAAAAATAGGGAAAGCAAGAATACCAATTGCTGCAAGAGTCCAAAATATGGCAGAGTTAGGTACTACAAACCACCCGAAAATTAAAAACAGAGTTAGGAAAAGGGGGTTTAATGAGCGACGCAGGTTATCGAATATTTTCCAACGCGATAATAGATTAATAGGATTTTTTACTTTGCCTTCTTTACTAGGGACTTTTTTAAACAGCCATCGGGCAATTTGCCAGTCACCGCGCGTCCACCGATGGTTGCGTTTACTAAAGCTGTCGTAATTTCTGGGATACCCATCAAATAGTTCGATATTAGTAGCTAATCCCGCCCGCACATAATTACTTTCAATCAGATCATGAGATAGAATTCTATTCTCCGGAAACCGTTTATCTAATACCCGATAGAAAGCTCGCACATCATATATTCCCTTGCCGGTATAAACGGCTTCTCCCATTAGATCCTGGTATATATCAGAAACTGCTGTGGTATACGGATCTATACCCACATTTCCTGAAAATATATGAGTAAACCAGGTTTTATTAGCTTCATCAGGGGGGATAGAAATGCGAGGTTGTATAATGCCATACCCTTTTGTTATACGCCCATTTTCATCATTATACCATGCCCTGTTTAGTGGATGGGAAGCCACCTCAACCAGTTCCCTGATACTATCAGGAGGAGTACGAGTATCAGCATCCAACGTTAATACATATTGCACCTGCTTTTGTTGAATACTCCCCTTGAAGTCCCCAAATATATAGTCAAACGGTAATTCTTCCTCCGGATTACTAAGAACCCTGTTTAACTGCTCTAATTTACCACGCTTGCGTTCCCAACCCATCCATTTTTCTTCGGCTGCATTCCATTTGCGCTCGCGATGAAGAATAAAAAACTTATCTCCATAGTGAGAAGAATACTGCTCATTCAATTGATCTATTCCCCTGCTTGCCTCCTCAATAATTGCCCTATCTTCTGGCTTATTTTGGGAATCTGCGTCTGCAAAATCAGAAAGTAGTACAAATTGCAGTCCTACATCTTTATTCGCCAGTGAAGATATTTCAAGCGTTTCCAACAGTTCTCTAACCTCCGCCTGTGAATGAAAAAGCGTAGGTATCACTACCATTGTACGTGCACTGGCAGGAATTCTTTCATCAAAATCCATTTTTGGTAAGATTCGGGGAGGTATCCAAAAAGCAAAAAACCGATTTACCACCGATATTGACAATTCAAGGGCCGGGAAAATAGCTATAAAAAAAGCACTGACAGCAACAAATAGCGGCAGGGTTAAGAAGTCAGTAACTGCCGTTAAGGCCGCCAGTGACAGGCAAGTAACAATTCCAACTATCCCAATATAAGACAAGGTACTTTGCTCAAGCTTCTTACGAATACGTTCCCCTATAGGCTTTTGATACCCAACTTGGGAACATAATTGATCATACCCTTCACCAATGAGATAGTACCCTACATGTTTCTTTAAAACCGTATAATCATCAAGTATATCTGTTATCTTTTGACCTGAGCCGTTAAGGTGCTGTTCAGCCAATAGTAATACCCTTTCGGCTACCTCCTTTTCAGAATAATTAGACTTACGACTCAACCGTTCAATAGTATCCCGGTATTGGTCTTTGGTTTGCACATCCATCTCTTCATACACTCCCAAAGGGTCGAGCTGCAATATTTTGTCTACCATAGAACAGCTCTCGACAAAATCCTGCCACTCTGTTTCTGATACCTGTCGTAAAGAAACAATGGCGTTTTGAATACTTACCTGTAACTTGGATTGTCGTTGTGATTCTTGGCGAATAGCCTCATCAACCGTAATTCCAAAGTTATTCAAATGATATTCAAACCATTTTTTCTCCTCCTCAGTAAGCAGTTCTGCTGAACGCAGCTGTCGAATCAACTCGATGTATAATTCTCGTTCACCGTGTAGCTTCTTTTGCTCTTCTACCCAATCAATAATTCGATATAATAGCCAACCCGGTTCGGCATGTTGTTTTTGCTGTGTTAATTCTGAAATAAATTGTTGAATTGCGGTTCGCACCTTCCGGTATTTTACCACCTGTTGAGCAAGAATTGTTAACTGCTTGAGCAGGGCAAAACGCACCATAATCGGAGTAGCCCAGAGTTCTCCTATCTTTAAAGTCAGCTCTTCTTGGTACCCATCGGTATACTGCGCAATATTGTCAATTCCAATTTTGTTATCGGTATGCATCGCCAGGTTTTGTACTAACCCATATACCCTAGGCTTTCCCTGGTTAGGCCCTGTCGTGAGATGCGGGAGGCTCTCTTGAAATCCCATAGGAAAGTCGTGCTCAACCTGAATAATCTGCTCCTGAATAATATAAAAGTTATCGATTATCCACTCAGATGCCGGCGTCATCTCTTTATTTTGCTTGGCGGAAGTTGCTAACAATCGATAGGCTTCTGTCAACTCTTCTTTTATTGCTGCCAATTGAGGCTGTATAGGAGCAATATACTCATCCTCGTAAGAAAAAGACTGTCGCTGCGCCAGTTTTTTAGCATCCTTCCTTAGTAATTCCGGTTGATACATTAATGGTGTTTGAGTAGGCATCAGCTAATTTTACCGAGTTTCTATAATATCTTTGGTACCGTCTTCCTGAATAACTTCCAAATTAAGTATCCACCCATCCTTGTTTTCTGTCACATATATTTCTTTCGGTTTATGTATTATATGACTTGAGTCCTCTAACCGTATATCCAATAAATCTCCTTTGGCATCATACGTAATACCCTTGAGTAGTACCCATGTTGTTGCCTGTTGGGCTCCCATAGAATCAGATAGCACTCTGATCTCTACATATTCAGGTTCTTCATCTTTTAAATATTTCTTAGAAAAAGAGTTGAAATACTCCCCCCACTCTTTTTTTTCAATTTCTTTAATAGCCATCATTTCCTCACTTCTCTTTATGATTTACAATTACTGCTTAATATTTCTTTCTTCTCTAAGATTAAAGAGGGTTTATTACTCCCATATATGACAGTAAAAGCCCTACATGAAAAGCAACTTCGAAGTGCCTCTAATATCTTATAAAAGGTATTGAGAAGGGAAGCATTGTTATAGGAGGTAGTTGATAGCTTAGTTAAAGTTTAAGCTATCAGGATATTTCTTACAATAATATCAGTATACCTGCTACAGAATAACCCCACAAATACCATTATTTAAACAATGGATTTTACAATGCCACTTAATGAAAATGATAGAGAGTTGCACGATGAAAAAACTATGTCTGGTTCTTATGCTATCAGTTATTTTCTTTCAGTTAGCAACAGCCCAAAGCAACAATTATAGAATTGGAGAGTATATCCAGGTTGTGAAAACGGACTCCATTAAAACGCAATTTATGGCCGCAGGCCAAACTGTTGATATCTTCGGATGGCTGGGCAATGATTTATTTTCGGCTGCAGAACTTATTTCTATAGATGGGTATATCACTGATGATGCTATACTGGCAAGTAGACACGCTAGCATTCGGGGAACTATTGGTGATCTTTTAGCTGGGGTTGCTGAAACCTTCATTATTGACGGAAACGTAAATGGAGATATTTTTGTGGCCGGTCGTGAAGTTCGTATCACAAATAACACCCACATTATAGGAAATGCTCATATAGCTGCTGAAACCATTATTATTGAAGGAGGATTAGTTGAAGGACAGTTAAACGCTGCAGCTTCCACAATAAGAATAGATGGCCGTATCAATAATAAAGCTCATTTTTATACACCTGATATAACTTTTGGTGAAAATTATCAGGCAACTTACGGCACCAATATAATTAGCGATCAAGAAGTGCACAGAGAAAATATTGGCATCATCCCGCCCAATCTCACAATCACAATAAATAAACCAAAAATATGGCCTGTCTTACTATTTAAAATTGGATTATACCTCGCACTTTTAATCACTGGCCTAATTTTTATAAGACTGTTTGAACAGACTTCCAAAGACCTATACCGTTTCTCTACCGAACAGATGTTGAAAAATACCGGTACAGGCTTACTATCGTTTATCGCCTGGCCCATTGTTATAACTGCGCTATTTATACTTGTCCTAACAATCCCTCTTTCCATTATTTTATTATTCATGTATGGTTTGGCACTACTTTTCAGTTACCTATTCGTAGCTATGCTATTGGGTAGTATGGGCATTGTGTATTTTAAACAAGAAGCTACAACTTCTACCTATTATTGGGGACTGGCACTTGGGATGATCCTTGTTGGGATACTAGTTAACCTGCCTTTTATAGGTTGGGTGCTAAATATTCTGCTACTCTTTTTTGGCTTGGGTAGTATTGTGCGATATGTATGGATAAACCGAACAGTAACTGAAAGTATCGAGAATCCCCAGGGAGCTATGTAATGATTAACTGGCTGTTTCAACACTTACGGCCAATACTGCAACAGGCTATTCGCCGACCAATAGCGGTTTTTTCAGTAAGTTTGTTAGTTGCTTTGGCCGGTTTTGTACTGGCAACCAATCTCCGTATTGATAATGACCTATCAAAACTAATCCCCCAAATATACCCCAGTGTACAAGCGTTAAACACTTTACGCAACCAAGTAGGGGCTGAACATGAATTAGCTGTAGCAATACACAGCCCCTCTTTTGAAGCCAACAAACAATTTGCCAAAGATTTAATAGATCCGGCCCTCAATCTTTGGGGTGATGATTATGACACTCCCTATTTCTTCCGCGCTGAATTTAAAAAAGAGATCAATTTTTTGCAGCAAAATGCCCTCTATTTAGCTACGGATGATGAACTTAATCTACTCGAGAAGTTCTTGACCACCAAAATCACCGAAGCAAAACAGGAAGCAAATCCCTTTTTCGTTGATCTTGAAGAAGATGATTCTGTTGATACTGATTCGCTGGGAGAAGAACTAGATGAAAAATATAAGGCGCTTGTTGGATCAGAATATAACCTATCAGCAGATTCTACAATACTGGTAGTAAAATTTTTTCCCAGCGGGGCCCAAACGGATCTTCAATTCATCAAGGATACCTATGCCGATTTGAATCAGCTGATAGACCAACTTGTCCCCTCTTCTTATCACCCGCAAATGGAAGTTGTGGCAGCCGGGCGTTTGATACGAACTCTCATCGAAATTGAAACCATTACTGATGATGTAATAGATTCATTTGGCGCCGGCGTTTTATTACTGATGAGTATAGTCGTACTATATTTTTCCTATAAAGGCTATCGAAGAAATGGTAGCGAGCAATTGTTATTTCACAATATTAGTAAGCAGCTTATTCAAATACCGGCTTATCTCTTACTCATTGGGTTGCCCCTCGCATTTAGTCTTTGCTGGACCTTCGGAATCACTTATATAATACACGGGACATTGAATATCATGACCTCAACCCTGGGCTTGCTCCTTTTTGGGATGGGGATTGACTTCGGCATACACTTTTTCGCACGGTATGCCGAGCAGCGCGAAAAAGGAGAGACTGTTGATGAAGCAATTATTACCACTTTTATGACCACAGGTCAAGCTATTTTTACGGTAGGTCTAACAACTTCAGCTGGCTTTTTCATACTCCTCATTGCAGACTTCAAGGGCTTCAGTGAATTTGGAATGATTGCCGGTATTGGTCTTCAATTTGCTATTATTGCCTATCTCTTTTTCTTGCCGGCCCTGCTTGTATTGCTAGAACAGAGCCCCATACTAAACCTGCAAAAAAAATCTCCGAAAAGTAGTTTAGCTGATCACCAAAATCCTTATACCAAGAGTAACAGCTGGAAAAATATCGCAATTGGTATCATAGGAATATCAATTGTAGTTACAGCCATTACACTGATCAAACTACCCAATCTTTCGTTTGAATATGATTTTGGAAAACTCGAACCTAAATACGAACGCTATCGAGAACTCAACCAAAAGGTGTGGAACGTATACAGTGACCGGGAAACACGCAATGCCGCTTATATTATTGTTGACAACGCTTCGCACGCACCCAAAGTTGCAGAAATCCTTCGCGAGCGTGCAGCAAAAGATACTATAACCCCTACTATAAGAGAAGTAGAGATTTTTCAGGATCGATTCCCAGCAACTACACTTGAGATACAGCACAAATTGAATAGACTCAAAAATATAAGAGCATTATTATCGGATCCTTTTATCAAAGAAAATGACAGCAAAGTGATACAACGACTGCGTTCGGCTGCATCTACAAAGACCGCAATACCACTTAAAAAAATCCCCGACTTTCTTAAAGCTCCCTTTACTTCAAAAAATGGTGATATAGGAAATTTAGTCATTATCTATCCATCGGTAGGGTTATCTGATGGCCGAAATTCCATGAATTTTACTGATGATGTTGGTAAAGTCACTTTGGATAATAATAAAACCTATTACGCAGGCTCGACCTCCATCGTTGCCTCCGATATGTTACGGTTAATGATTGCCGAAGCTCCAACCATGCTTATATTAACTATCTTATTTATCATCATTTTCAAACTCCTGATCCTTCATAAAGTTAAATGGATGATTTTTGCCCTACTCCCTTTGATCGCTAGTTTTATTTGGTTATTTGGGCTTATGGACCTGCTGGGGTGGCGTCTTAACCTTTATAACTTGGTTGTATTACCTACGATATTGGGTATTGGTGATGATAGTGGAATTCATATAGTCCATCGTTACTTGGAAGAGGGAAAAAAGTCCATCAAAACTGTCTTGAAGTCAACAGGTGAGCATGTATTGGTAAGCGGATTTACCACTATGCTCGGTTTTAGCGGCCTTCTTTTTTCAATACATCCGGGAATGCGTTCAATCGGAGAGGTGGCCATTCTGGGAATTGGCCTTTCACTGATAACCGCATTAGTTACACTGCCTGCTCTTTTAATATTATCTACCAAGCTTAGCTCTAAGGACTTTACAAAAGATACAATAAGAGGTTAAGGAAAGTTAATTCCATCGCTTTACAGGTGGGGCGTATGCCACTCAATTAACAGCTAATAAAGATATTCGAGAGTTTTCCCTTTCCTGCTAAAAACTGCCGTACTGCACGAAAAGTCGGAAACGATTTATGAGGAAGACTATACTGCTAAACAGTTACCTGACTGGAAATGGCTAATCTACCAATGGGCCATTTCAGAAGATATACTGCACTTCTTAGCAGATGGTAACATGCTGCAAGGAGATGAAAAAAAATACACCAGTACTTATCAGACAAATATAACTTGGAAATAAACCACCAATTGTTAGTTAAAATATTACAGGTCCAGGATAATTACTATCCAAGCAAATGAATAACCACTCAAACCAATAAATGGACATGCTCTTAAATAAAACAGGATTCATAGGAAAATATAGGTGTCGATACATATCAAGTTGATAAAATCATACATTTTCAATAGGGAAATCCCCACAACGTAACTATCGGTTTAAACTGCATACAAGAAACCCATCACCAATTATATTATTTACAGAATCTTTGGTGTAGTGATTACTAAATGAGTACAATTTATAGCTGTGCTACGGTACAGAAATAAATAAACCAAAAAGCTATCCTTTGGTTTCTTTTACGCCTCCTCAAAAGGCAAAAAAGTGTACTCAGGTTTTATTGGCCACCGACAGGTGGTTAATTATAAGCCAATGGTTGAGGGTGTCCTGATAATTATCGGGACTGAGATTATACCCCTTGAACTTGATCCGGGCAATACCGGCGAAAGGAAATTGTTGGCTTCAAAAAACTAAGAGAGAGAGATAACAAAGTGCCCCCCATTATGGGGGGGTATTTTGTTTTAGAAATTATTGTAATACCAATATTAACATTTACAGCAAAAATAATTGCCTTCCATACAATCAATGTACTTGAAAATTATAGAGAAAAATAACCATCAGATCTTAGTTCTTATATCCAATGTCAGAAATTACCCTACAATACATTTGAAGTTACCTACTACATCATAATTACCATAATATTGACATATACAAAGAATTCTATGATGCATTGGAGCATATCAAGAATGGAATGGTTTACGCAAACTACCAAGGGAACCGAGTGGTGCCCAATAACCGAAATACTGTACAAACCAAGAAACTAGGAAAAGATAAGTTAACTATTTCAACTAAAAGCCATGAGATCTGATAAACAAAATAGGGAAAACATATTTCATGAACGTGCTGATTTGTTAAAAGAAAAAAGCTACCTAGGGTACTCGGTAATCGACGCAAAAACCAAATGGGATGGAGTACAAATAACCGCCCAAAAAAATAACGGTAAAACGGTCAAAGCTTGGGGTGAAACTATAGAGGAAGCCTATCAAAATGCAATTGACAATATTGACCAGAGTCTCGATGAACCGGGATAAGCCTGTTTGTAATTAATCATAATAAGTAAATTCATGAACTGTTTTTAAGTCGGAAAGAAGTAGCCCTTGAACCGTGAAGAGGTTTTATCTTATCAGAATAGAAGTTTTCAATTCGGACTGATACACAGCTCTTTGGGATACTGTAAATAATGGGCAATAGATACTTCTGTTTTTTAATGCCCCCAGTGCTGCTATATGCACCTCAGATATTAGGCCGGCCAGCGTACACACTACCTCTCATCTGCCGACTCCCAGTTTTGCAAGCACAGAGGCAAAACAATCCGTCTGTTGTTTTCTTTGTTTATATATAAATGCTTGTGACTTGTCTCCTTTTCTCCTAACCAACGAATAGCGGTGTTATCTTTTTGCTCCCCCAGCGCATACCGATCAATAGCTTCAAAAGCACTGGATTTATAAATGAGTCATTATCTCATTAATCTGCAGTACCTTTCTTTATATGCAGATGTAAATCAGTATCCCCGTATATCTTCGATGTGGTGAAGATGAAATACATTTGTCAAAAATAGTACACCTAATGTACCTAAAAAGGCAAATAATAAACCATCCCCCATGCCAAAGACAATGCCAATTGAACCACATAAAACAGAAGATAACACAGCCAAGAGGGTATTTGCCCGTACTGATATTCCTTCACTGCCAATAATGACACCAAAAGAGTAAACCAACTACTAAACCCACTGAGATGAATCAATAAATAGATTTTCCATTTAACTCACTCATACCCACCTCTTCTTTAGACGACCGTGAATACTTAATTTAAAAAATAATAACCAAATTACGTGTAAGGAATTTTCTGTTACTGCTGAAATGATATTTTATCAATGTTCTTTAATTACCTAATACTAATTATTACATTTAAAAGTAAAGTTGCTTATATTTTTTATAAATAGAGAGGGAGAGAGATATTATATGGGGCAACTATCTGCTAATGAACTAGATTTATTTTTAAAGAAGCTCGTACCAATGCTTCAGAAACTGAACTTTGGAAGTATCTGGATAGAGGAACATCCCCAATATCCCAGTCCACCGCCTTCCAAAATCATTGATGAAGAGTATAATCCAAATCTTGTAGCCGAAAAAGATGGCATTGATTATTATTTTGAATTTATTAATGAATACTGCCTAGACAAAGCCATTTCAAATTCAGCACTTCAAAGAATGCTTGAAACATCAAATAACAAATGGGATGTTACTACTGTCATAGTTATTGAGTATGGAAGCACTGAAGTAAAAAATAAATTAAATAACCACTTTAATATTTATCCTTTACAGGTGTGGGAACTGTAAACCGTTAATAGTTTTGCCTATATAATAAAACTAGTGAGAACCTCGTAACTTAGTCTTAAGCAATCATTGATTAGGAACCATTAAGGATTTTACATGTTACTTCAGTGCCCTCTCCTTCTTTACTATGAACCTCCAAATACCCCCCAACCATCTGGGCCCGGAAATTCATCAATCGCAATCCCATCCCATTAGTCTTGTCTTCTATTTTATCTAATCCTTTTCCATCATCTTGAATACTGATCTCTAAAGAGGATTCGGAAACTTGTAACCCTACCATAATTATTGAAGCTTCTGCATGCTTAACCGCATTATTTAAAGCTTCTTGAACTATACGATACAAATGAATAGCTATATTATTATCCTTTATAACTAAGGAACTAGCAGTATTATTTCTTTTATATATTATATCTTGATCATACAATTTCTGCATACGCTCAACCAGTTCACCTATAGCTACCTCCAACCCATTGGCCTCCACATCAACCGGTACCAATCCACGGGCCAGTAAATGGGCTTGGTCATCTGCTTCTCTAATCATATCAGAGACTTCTTGGGCTGTTTCTGCTCCCGGCAACTCATTTGATTTCAACTTACTTGCTAAATTTTGTGCTATCAGACCAATACCAGTAAGCATCTGCCCCAGTCCATCATGCATATCTTGTCCTATACGCCGGCGCTCCTCTTCACTAATATTTAAGATTTCCTGCTCCAGTTTACGGAGTTCACGCACATCGCGTCCAATGGAAATAATCGTATTGTTTTCGTTGAAAGTAAAAGCCCTTGCACTAATCTCTAAGGGAATAACCTCTCCACGGCTAGTCAGATGTTCTGTCTCCCAAAGGACCTCTCCATGTTCCAAAATATGGTGAATTCGATCGTCAACTTCTTTTTTAGAAGCACTAACAATATCATAAATTGTCTTCTGGTGTAGCTCTGCCCGCCTATATCCTAACATTTCACAAGCAACATTATTAACCTCGGCAAAAGGCAATGGGCTCATATTTTTATCTACCTGGAAAACAAGCACTTCATCAGTCAGTGCCTGGAACAACATTGAGTAGCGGTGCTCATTTTCTCTCACTTGATGCTCTATCTTCTTACGCTGTGTTATATCAATGATATAACTGATTAGAAATTTCCCGTTATCTGTTTTAAAATCATTGAGGCCAATCTCAACAGGGAACTTTTCACCATTTTTTTTTATCCCATACAAGCTACGCTCTACCCTCACTTGCCGTGGTTTGGGATCATCGTAATACTCCTGCCGCTGATTTTGATTATGTTCTCTAAAGAGGCCGGGAACCAGTATTTCTATTTTTTTTCCTATCAACTCATCACGAGAATAGCCGAATTGTTCCTCTATTTTTTCATTCAGCATTACAATATTGCCTTCCAGATCTGATACAAGCATACCCTCTGTAGCAGCTTCAAAAAGAGCTGAAACTCGTTTTTCATTTTTCTGTATCCGTAATAATGATTCTCTATACTGAGTTACAAACCATACGGTGCCCCACACAACACCAATAGTTATAATTCTGTTGGCACCCGCCATTACCATAAAATCTGACGGCTCTGATACAATATACCCCAAAGCAATCAATACCGTACTTATAATACCTGCGCCAATTGTTATCCATTTTGAACTATTCCAATAGGTAGCCATCACGAGCAGTGCATATGGGACTCCCCCGGCAATCCCAAACGAAATTTGGCTATCAATAATAAATAAGACTGCAGAACATACGAGAATAATTGCCGACAGAATATAATCTGAATTTAATACATGATTACTTTTAGGCATGCTCTTAATATTGACACTTAGTAGTAAATAGCGGTAGTACTTTTCTAACCTTAAAATCGACAGAGTGAAAAATTAATAGTACAAATTTCTCATCTAATACACTAATATTTCAACCCTGAAGTCATCCTTAAAACTCATACAGAAGTCGGCGTATTCCCATTTGTAGGGGATATACCTACACCTAGTTGGGGATCTAACTCTATTTCACATTTATAAAATCATAGTTAATAGTAATACAGGTTTCACATTTAAGGGTAATTTTATTCTCATCAATTATGGCAACACTCAACAAAACCAAACAAACTAAATTAGAACGCAAACTAGCTAAAAAGCTCCTTAGTTGGGATCAACAACTCGATGATTTAGAAAAAAAGATTCATGAACGTTTCAATAAGTTGAGAAGAGATTATCGGAATCAAATTGCAGATATCAAACAGGTACGACTTGAAATAAGGAAAGGATTAGAAGAACTTGAATCACCGGTTGAAACCTCTTTGCATTCAGAAACACAGAGAGTGGAGCAACTATGGAATAAAATCGAATATGCATTATCAGAAAGTAAATATGACTTACCAAAAACCTAGTATTTCTATCAAAATGATATATGCTCAACCACCTGTAGTGTATTACGTTTTAATAGCACATTAACATGCTATCAGAAATAGTAGTAACACAAAGATTTCATTCTATTCAAATTACAGTAACCAGTTATATCTTATGAAAAGCCTATTAATTGTATTTCTGGTTCTTACTATCGGTTGCGGTGATCAATCCAAAAAGAAAGTTATTGACAGCAGTATTTCCTTTGATACTACAGCAGTAATACACGAAGGACAAAAAATTACAAAAGCAGCTTTTAACACATTAAGTAACAATTTACAACGGGCACTTGCTGAAGGTGGTGTACGAAATGCACTGCAGTTCTGCAACGTTCGTGCTATGCCGCTAACCGACTCGCTCTCTACAGATTATGGGGTTGAACTGCGGCGGGTTTCTCACCGGCCGCGAAATCCGAGTAATCGAGCTGACTCGTTAGAGATGTCAACGATTCGGAATTACCTGGAACAAATTCGAAAAGAAGAGTCTGTGGAACCGATAGCTACAACCCATGACAATAATATTAGCTATCATGCCCCTATTCGTATCCCCAATCAACTTTGCTTGCATTGTCACGGCAACCCGGGCCAGGATATTACCAAAGCTGATCTAGAAACCATTCAAGAGCTATATCCCAAGGATGAGGCAACAGGATTCAAAATGGGAGAATTACGCGGAATTTGGAGTATCCAATTTTCCCAATCCTACGTCGATTCCTTGACCCAATCACTATAATGATATACCCACTCCACTGTGTTTATAATTATATTGACCAAATTTCACACCTTACATTAAGAGCCATCCGAGCAGTGCTATCAAAATAGATACACTCATAGCATTATAACCATCACCTATTCATGAAAGATACACCCTTTCAAAGCAAAATATCCCATCATATCTGGGATACAAAATACCGCTATCACCACAAAGGTGAAATAATAGATGAATCAATCGAAGATACCTGGCAACGAGTGGCACAAGCGGTGGCATCAGTTGAAGAGGATTCTAATATGTGGGAACAAGAGTTTTACAAAGTCCTCGAGGGATTTACCTTTATTCCTGCCGGACGCATTCTGGCCGGTGCCGGTACGGAGCATAAAGTAATCCTTTTTAATTGCTTTGTGATGGGAATAATTGAAGATTCTATCCCCTCCTTATTTGAAAATCTCAAACAGGGAGCTCTTACTATGCAGCAAGGCGGGAGCATTGGTTATGACTTCTCCACTATTAGACCCCAAGGTTCATTAGCCCGTAGCAGCAATATTTCATCAGGACCGGTCTCATTTATGAATATTTGGGATACCATGTGTGGAACGATGCTTTCTACCGGGGCGCGCCGCAGTGCAATGATGGCTACGCTGCGATGTGATCACCCTGATATCATGACATTCATTAATGCCAAGCAACAGCCAGGAACACTCACTAATTTCAATCTTTCGGTGCTGGTCAGTGATGCGTTTATGGAAGCAGTTCATGAAAATGATGAATGGCCTCTCGTTTTTCCGGATAAAACCCTAAAAAATAATAATAAGGCTGACCAACCCATTTTTAAAAGATGGAACGGTACCGATGTGAAAGTACCCTGCCGGGTTTTTAAAACAGTTCGGGCACAAAAGCTATGGAATACAATCATGCAAGCGGCCTATGATACTGCAGAACCGGGTGTCTTGTTTATTGATCGGATCAATTCCCTCAACAATTTAAACTACTGCGAATATATTACCGCCACAAATCCCTGTGGCGAAGTACCATTGCCGCCTTACGGGACCTGTAATCTGGGGTCCATCAATCTTACGCATTTTGTTAAGCAACCTTTTAGTGCCGATTCCAATATTGATCTGAAAGATAATCGTAAGAGTAAACAAACGGCCGTACGTATGCTAGATAATGTATTTTCACTTTCCCGTATCCCTTTGAAGCAACAGAAAGAACAAGCACTGCAAAGCCGACGAATAGGCCTGGGTATAACCGGATTGGCAGATGCGTTAATCATGCTGGGTCATCACTATGGAAGTAAAGAAGCACGATCGGTTGCCGAAGAGATTATAAATGAGATATGTCAGACGGCTTATGTGACTTCTACACAGCTTGCAAAACAAAAAGAGACGTGGCCACTGTACGTTAAAGATCGATACCTCAAAAGTCCGTTCATCCAAAAACTGCCTAAAGAAATCCAAAATGAGATTTTCAAAAACGGTATCTGAAACAGCCACCTGCTTTCTATTGCCCCTACCGGAAGCATCAGTATATTGGCCAAAAATGTATCCAGTGGATTGGAGCCTGTGTATGATTTCCGGTACAATCGGAAAGTACTCAACAAAAGAGGTGAGCAAAAAACATATGAAGTGAATGATTATTCCTATCGACTGTGGAAAGAAGAGTACCCCGATCGAAAAACTCCGGATTATTTTGTCAACGCCAAGAATCTTTCCCCTGATGAGCATCTTAAAATGCAGTCTGTACTGCAGAAATATGTAGATAACGCCATTTCAAAGACAATTAATGTCGCCGAAGACCTATCATTTGAGGAATTCAAAAACATTTATCAGAAGGCCTATCGTCGCAAACTTAAAGGATGTACCACCTATCGCCCCGACAAAATTACCGGTGCGATTTTGGAATTAGAAGAGATCGGAGAATCTCATGTACACTGCTGTACTTTGGACCGTGAAGGAGACTAAATTGTAGGGAAATTACCCAACCATTATCCCTCCTTTCTCCTCTGCATTATGCAATACATAACTTCTAGCTTCTTTTACACTTTATTTAACCCAAAGCTACTGTCATGAAATTGCTAATTGTTTACGCTACGACAGAAGGACAAACAAAAAAGATTTGTTCGTTTTTAGCTCAAAAAGCAAAAGAAGAGGGACATAATGTAACATTTATAAATGCCCTTGAACGCCATATCCATCCCCAACAATATGATGCAGCTGTTGTTGGTGCTTCAATACATGCGGGCAAATATCTGCAAGTTGTACAAAAGTATGTTAATGAAAATCACAAAGACCTTAATCATAAACCAAGTGCATTTATCTCTGTAAGTCTTACCGCTGCAAGTGAAAAACCACAATCAAATGTAGATCTACCCAAGATCACCCAACTATTCCTGGATAGTACCAGATGGAACCCAACTTTTATTGAACAAGTCGCCGGAGCTTTGCGCTACTCCAAATACAATTTCTTCAAGAAATTAATCATGCGATTGATAGCTCAAAAAAATGGGGGCAGTACCGACACCTCTAAAGATCATGAGTATACCGATTGGGACCAAGTGGAACGAATTATAAAGCTATTGGAACGAGCAGTGACTGATCAATCCCAAGAAAAACAAACAGTCCATTAATTGAAGAGGAAGGCAAAGAGTTTCACATTGCAATTACCTCTATTCAATTGAAACCTCTTAATGATTATGGAAATTAACAAGACGCCAACGTATGATATTAGTGATAATCCAACGGGGTACTGCCCATTCGGTAGATGCTGAGCTATATGAACAATATTTTAAACGATGCCCACGACTATCTCAGGCTTGCAGAAAAACAATCTGGAAAGATCCCCAAGAATATTTCATATCATCATATTTGGGGAGATGATATTGTTATACTGTATATATAATGGGGCGGCAGGGATATAGGATTCCAAAATCCCAGGGATACTTTGCCCATATCTTCATCGATTCGTGTACCAGTGACCTTCTACACGGGCACTCCCCTTATCATCCCAAAAGGGATTGAGATTTACCAAGATAGTCTGCTTCATTATGTTGTGGCAACTTGATTACCGAATCCGACAGCATCAATGAGTATGAAGAATTTCGTGATGATCTTTCACTGCTCTACCTTCCACCCTTAACTTATCGTGGTAACTTGTCTCATTACAGATGGTCCTGATGAAAATCAGCCATTTTGATTAATCACATCGTATATATCTGTTACTAAATTGATATTTGAGCGCCATAACCGCGAGTGTAAAAAACTAAAACTTTGCTAGAGACAGATCGAAAAACATTCAAGCTAGATTGGCATGAAATGTAAGCCTAACCATTACAGTAATCTCAGTACCTCTCCCATACAAATTTTTCACTAAAATATTGATTATATGATTTACAACTAAATCATACCAATCATGTTATCATGGAAAATATAAAGAAACAAAAAACCTCCCTCTCAGATAAAGAGTTACAATACTTCAAAGAACTATTACTAGATAAAAGAGCTGAAGCACAGAAAGAATTGAATACTATTCGCGATACCCAATCCAATTTAGATGAGGCAGATGACGCCGATTACTCTTCGCTGACTCATCACATGGGAGATGTAGGATCCGAAGAGCAAGAATCGGAGATGAACTATTTACAAATAGAGCGGTTGCGAGAATATATCATGCATATCAACGGTGCCCTCAAAAGGATCGAGGATAAAACGTACGGAATCTGTCAGGCCACTGGCGACCCCATTACTAAAAAGCGACTGGAAGCTGTACCCCATACCAGATACAGTATGAAAGCTAAAGAAAAAGGACTTGTTTAAAATAACTAACTAATACTATGAGTAACCAAGAATATAAACGCCAAACAAATGCAGTATTGGAAGAGCCTCCGCACTTACTGACTGAAGAAGAGTACCGGGGATTTTCAACTGACAACATTTCCAAAAACCGGAATGGGGTAAAAATAACAGCTATTAACAGCAAAGGGATAAAAATTTCTGGAAGTGGAGATACCGAACAAGAGGCCGTCAATATAATAATTAATCAAATTGATCTGCTATTCGACCAATAAACAACCTACATATATCATAATGTTTATTGATAGAAAAGATGCCGGCAATAAGCTTGGCCAGGCACTAGAAAAATATCAGCATGTACATCCGCTGGTATTGGGCATTCCCCGAGGCGGTGTAGAAGTGGGATACTATGTCGCTATACACCTTAAATGCGATTTTGATGTCGTTATAGTACGTAAACTTGGATATCCCTGCGGCCCGGAAGCTGCTTTCGGTGCTATTGCAGAAGATGGGAGTCTGTATCTTAACCCTTGGTCAAACAAATACTTAAATAAAGAAATCATTGAACAGGTTGTTAAAAAAGAAAGACAGGAAATACGTCGACGCATAAATGAATATCGAAAAAAAATGAGCTTGCCGGATCTCGCTGACCGTGTTGTTATCTTGGTTGATGACGGTATTGCCACCGGTTCTACGATATTTGCTGCACTTTCGATGTGTCAAAAGCAAGAACCGAAAAAACTGGTTGTTGCAGCTCCTGTTTCTGGTACAGATAGACTAATGAGGCTTGAAGATGAAGCAGATGAGGTAATCATCCTTGATCAAAGAGAGAAGTTTTTTGCGGTATCTGAAGGTTACCAAAGATTTACAAAGCTCACGGACAACGAAGTAATCCATTTTATGGAGCTTTGGAGGAAAAAGCGCTTTTTCATGAAGAAGAGTTCAGGCCATAAATAATGCGAAAATATTATCCTACATAAAATTGAGAAATAATTTAGTATATGCCGCTGTAGGTAATACTGCCACACTTACATCAAGTAAAAGCTTACGGCAGGTCTATATGTAGGAGTTATATTTGTAGAAGATATATCGTAAATAAAAACGATAAGGGATAGCCTTATGGATGACATATCACCTGTTTTATTTGATTACTTCCAATTTAAAGACTTACAATACTTTTTGGAGAATCTTACAAAAAAGAAGTGTGTGTACTACGCAAGTGAAGTGATAGGTGCAAATGATGAAAACCTAGATAAAGTTGAACCCTTGGTGCAACATACACTGGAGGTATTCAAAACATTAAATATTTCTACCGATGAACACTTTTACTTGATATTCCGGTATAAAGATGGGAATCTCTTCAAAGATTGGAAAATATCAGAACTTGCCAGCATTTATATGTTGTTCAGTGGTGACCCTACAAGCTTGGAGACCGTAGCTCAGCAACAAAATCAATTAATCGATCTGCTGCTGGAAAAGCAGCCCCACAAGGCCACAACGACTTAAACATCTGCTAACCAAGTTATATGTGTCCCGGTCTACCCTTCTGGGTTTGATATAATCAGAAGAATAGTATTCCCAATACTCCACCGGCAACGATAATACCACACATTGTTAATAGGTTCCATGCTTTCCGAGTCCCAATGAAAAAGGTAAAAATGCCCTCTTTTACTAAAGCATTAGTCATTACCACGATCAGGTAGCAGGGCAACATTACTGCCGAGATAATCAAAAATATGATACCGTAGTATAATTCACTCGGTTCAATTGTTTTGACACAGTCATGAAGCTTAGGTTTAGTACTTAGTATTAGTATCATAACAATAGTGACTGATACAGATAAGACAATATATCCTCTCACCATAGCAATACCTACAGCAAAAGTAACAAAAGCAGCCATCTCAGTAGTCAACCCCAGTGAACCGGTCTGTTGGGCATGTTATAAATATCCTACCATAAAAATGACTACAAAACTGGCTACAACGATACTCAATAATACATCTCCCGCATGATCTGAAAGTATTCCCCATAACCCTCCTGCAAGAGCAATAAGGGTAAAGGTTCGAATACCTGCTCCCTTGAAAGCTCCAACCTCTTTCAACACCAACAAGAAAGCCCGATACCAGGACTAATCCCATTCGCAGTATTAGTTGTATTTCATTTGAAGAGTCAAACATCCATTTCTCATAGTTATAAATATTTCTCTCCGTTTAATGTCAAAAAAGCAGTATCGGCTTCACAACCAATCATAGATGTATGATCTTTTTGTAGCAACTTTTGGAAAAAGGTCTTTTGATATCTGGTCGCCGATATAAGTTTCGTATTTTTCTCTTTTATAAAATTAACAAAACCTTCAAAAAATGAAGGATTAACAAGCCGTTTAAAAGTTAAATTATCATAGTTAGTATGCTCATTTGCTACCTCCTTGAACCCCCGATATTTAATCCTTTCCTCAAAGTCATTGTCAGTAGAAATATGAACCACATGTACTTCAGCATCAAAAATCTCACCCCAATCTAACAGATCTTTAAGGGCTGGCAAATCCCCCTCATTAAAATCAGTCATAAATACAATGTCATCAAAACCAGAATATGTACTCTCTTTGGGAATAGTAAGTACGGGAATTGAAGATTTTGAGATAATTTCAGTAGTTGTACTCCCTATAAATTTTCTTACTCCCGACCTACCTTTATTACCCATCAATATGAGGTCGGCTTCCACTTCTTTAGATCCTTTCAGTATTGCCGAAACAGAATCCCCAATTTCTGTTATTGGATATACTTCAATTTCCTTGAAACGGTCGTCAGCCGTCAGCTCCTCCAAAAGTCTCTCTGAGCTCAATGAGTAGATACTTTTCATCGAGTGCATTAAATAAAGACGGGAATTTTGTGCTAACGCAAAATCCACAGCAAAAGAAGTAGCAGCTTCCGAATAACTTGAAAAATCAGTAGGAACCAGAATATTATTAATATTCATTTCGGATATTTTTTAAACCAGAATTACAAATTGACTAGTCGACCAATATGTATCAAACGGTTACTTACAGCTGATCCTGGAAATTTATATATCCCCCCAGTACCTATGTTTTTAAAGTTAGTAAACCAAGCATACTTTTAATTTATCGGACATAATAATTCTTCCCCCTAAGGAACAAGGTCTGCTATTTATCATTTTACTCTTCCAACAGAAAAGTTACTTTTGCATCAATTCTATAGTGATCCACTTGATCATCTTCAACAATGGCCTGAATATTTTCCATATAAATACTTTTTATGTTATGTACCGTTTTAGAAGCTTCTTCTGCAATATTTTGGACTGCTTCTTCTATGGTACTGCCTTCTCCCATTACTTCAATTACTTTTGCTAATGACATAATATTCTCCTGTTTATAATTTAATATTTTTACTATTGCTCTTTGCTAAAATCTGAGTTATTGGGTTTTAAAGTATATGTGTAGAATATTACAGCTTTAAACTCTATAAAAGTTCAAGAGATATTCGAAACGATCTTGATAATATTCTTCCACCCAACTATTAACTGTTCTTAATTTTAGCTTTTAATGACTTCAATATATTTATTGAATCATCCCAAAGCTTATTCAGATCATTCTTGATAGATTCAAAACGATCTGAACTTACGTCTTCAATTTTTTCGATCTTGGTTTCCATCTCATCTCTATACCGATTAAGCTCTTTAATCCTTCCTTTATATTCACTTTTCAGCTCTTCATATTCCTCATCCAGATTATTCTCCAGTTTTTCTAAGTCCTTATTCCACTCTTTTAGTTTTTCGGCAAATTGGTCAATAAATTTTTCTCTTTTATCTTTGGTTGCTTTCATAGTGTTCTGTCTTTTGGGTGAATAAATAATAATTAGTTTTCAATGTGATAAGTCACTTCAGAAAGCTCGTTAAATAGCTGCTCATCACTTTTAAAAAGTCATGAACTTCACATTAAAAACATATGGGCTAATCCATTTTATAATTGAAGGGCATTTTCTTACAATGAGTAACTCAACACCCTGAATCCAATTCAGGATAACATAGTGAGGATAGCTCTGTAAAAAACTACTAGTCAAATAAGGAATTAGGAGATTTAATATTATAACTCCTCGACAGCAATATAACCTGATAATATATCAAGCAGTTCTTCGGTTATTCTCTTCTGCCTTTCTTGGGCATACTTGTTATGCAGCTTCGAAAGTCGTTTCTCTATTTTATCTTCTGCTATTGCCATCGCATTTAATCGGCTTGTGTGTTCTGCAGCAAGAGATTCAGCCATAGCACGGTATAGTGAAACAAGCAAATATTGCCGAATAAAATGAGCAAAAATATGCTTGGCATTCATCGTAAACTGTGGCAGATTATTAGTAGGCCACTCTTTAGCAGCCAGTCGATCTAACCAGTGCTTATCCAGCGGTAACAAAAATTGTATATGGGGTTTATATAAACCTTGCTTTACAGGTTTTTGATGAATAATTACAACCCTATTCACATGATTAGTTACCCGTAATTTTTCGATTGCATGTAACAACTGCACTGCTCTTTTATTAAGCCCTGCTACCGAAGCAGGTAATGGAATTATATCATTCACTGAATATTTAGCTATCAACTTTGAAGCTAAGCGCTCTCCCATTACCAGCAACTGGGGACCTAACAGTGCTTGCTCTATCAATTGTACTTCTAAGAACTTTTGTAGCTGCTCATCAAATGATCCGCAGAGTCCTTGACTTGAACCTAAAATTATGACGCATTCTTGAGCTTCGTTATAAATATTTAAATATGGAAACCCCTTTTTTTGTGATGTTTCCAATACAATTTGGAGCCCCATCTCCACCGTTCGAAAATATTCTCCCAATGATTCTGCTGCCTGTTCAAACTGATGTATACTTACCGAGGACAAGATTTTCATCGTATGCACAATTGAGTGTAGATCCTCTGCATTACTAATTTTCCGTTTATAGTGTTCAACAGTTTGCATGGTAGAAGGTACTTCTTTTATCTTCTGTTAAAATCTTTTTGCTAATATATTGTTAATTGTATTCACCAAATCTTCACATTCACTTTTTTCCAACTTTTCTCCAGCCTTAACTTTCGTACTGATCGTCCCTGCTTCAAACTCAATATTAGCACGTATGACATTACAAGCAGCTTCAATTTGGAATAACTCCATCTCATCAAACAGACCATTCGTTACGGCTACTAAAAGTGCAATCTGTTGAACCACTTCAATGGTATCAAACTGGTCTTGGCATAGCACTTCCCGAATGCGTTTTCCCCGTTCTATCTGTTTCAAAGTATCCTCATCCAATCGCGAACTGAACCGAGAAAAGGCTTCCAGCTCCTCAAACTGCGAATAAGCCAGTCGTAACTCTTCCGACACCATGCGATATGCAAGCAGTTGTGCTGCTCCCCCTACTCGTGATACTGATTTCCCAATATCTATGGCCGGTAACACATCTTTTTGAAATAATTCGGGTGACAGAAATATCTGACCATCTGTTATCGAAATAAGATTGGTAGGAATAAATGCTGATATATCCTGCCCTTGAGTTTCAATAATGGGCAGAGCAGTCATACTGCCACCAGACTCTTTAAGATGTGCTGAACGCTCCAACAAGCGAGCATGAATATGAAATATATCCCCGGGAAATGCTTCCCGTCCCGGTGGACGGCGAAGCAGTAGTGCCAATTCACGATAAGCTCGAGCATGCCAAGTTAAATCATCATAAACAATCAGTACATCCCTACCCTGTTCCATAAAATATTCTCCCATGGTGGTAGCCGCATACGGCGCAATATATTGCAGGCCCACCGGCACGCTGCTACTTGCTGATAGCACAATCGTATTTTCGAAGACATCATGTTTTTTCAAATCAGCCACTACACGATTTACTTCAGCCCGTTGTTTGCCGATAGCACAATAAATACAAATTACCTCTGTATCTTTCTGATTAATTATACTATCAACAGCAATAGCCGTCTTCCCGGTTTGGCGATCTCCCAGTATTAATTCGCGCTGCCCCCGGCCTATAGGCAATAGAGCGTCAATAGTAAGAATGCCCGTTTGTAGCGGAGTATCCACCGATTCCCGATTCATAATAGATGGAGCCTCACGTTCTACAGCTAAATAAGTAACAGCCCGAAAAGCAGATTTATCATCTAAAGAGCGTCCCAGAGGATCTACTACCCGCCCTAATAGAGTCTCTCCTACCGGAACCCCCAGTACTCTTTCGGTTCTAAACACTTCATCGCCGGCATCAATATGCTGCTCATCATCAAGCAGTATCACTCCGATCTCATACTCATCAAGGTTGTAGACTAATCCAAGTGATCCATCGTTAAATTTCACCAGTTCATCAGTTACAACATTTGGCAATCCACAAATCCTGGCAATACCCTCCCCTACGGAACGTACTTCCCCTTTCTCCCGGATAAAAAGATCAGGTGTACTTTTTTTAGATTTAACTATTGATTCAAAAATTTGATCAACAACCGATACTATAGATTCCGAAGTCATCTTTATTACTCATTTTGTGTAGGTTGCTGTATTGTCTCAATATTAGAGTTAAAAAGTTGCTCAATATTTGTTTTAAGATCTTCCAGGTAAATATCAGCATTCCAACCCAACTTCCACCCATCTGTACGCAGTTCAACACCAAATCCTATGCTAGAGGAAACTTCAAACTCGCATTTAAGTTCGTCTGAAAATAACGGTTTTATGATGTTGGTTATTTGTTGGCGCACTTCAGTATTGAGTTCAAATGAGCTAATTACAGTTACTGTTTTTGTCTCCCCATCCACGGTTGCTCTTGTAATCTTTTGGCGTTCTTCTTTATCCAATGTTTGAAGTTTTTCTTTGAAGACATTGAGTGTTTCCTCTTCCAGTGTGCTATTTGAAAGATCTTTAACTAGCTTTTTAAGTATGTTGATAACATTAATCGTTGCCTGCTGATGTAATTCCTTAAAAAATGACTTTTTCTCTGATGCAATAGCTTCTTCCCAGTTATGCTGCATCTTTTTTACCTCTTCACGAGCTTCCTGTTCTAGCTTCTTTTGTGTTTGGGCCGCTTTCTCCTTAGCATCATGCAATATTTCTTCTTTTGACCTTTTTAGTTCATCAAGTTTTTGCTGATAGTCCTGTTTCTTTTCTTCTGCTTCCCCTAATTTTCGACGTGCTTCATTCAATCGGGAAGTAACCTGTTCTTCCCTTTTTGCCATAATATTTTCAATAGGCCCAAACAGGAACCGTTTTATAAGGGCCAACAAAATCAAAAAATTGATGATTTGAGCAACCAATGTGAACCAATCGATAGCCACTTCCTATCCTCCTCCAATCACATAATCCCAAAAGGGATTAGCAAAAATTAAAATTAAGGCTACAACAAAGCAGTAGATTGCCGTTGATTCTATCATAGCCAGCCCCACAAATAGTGTTCGTGTAATGCTGGGCGTCTCATCAGGCTGCTGCGCTATGGCAGTTAATGCTTTAGACAGCGCCCTCCCCTCTCCCAAAGCCGGAGCAATAGATCCCACAGCAATAGTTATCCCTGCTGTGATAATTGAAATCATTCCGATAATGCTAATACTATCCATATTTATATCTTTAAATTACTATTTCTATTATGTTTCTCTGCTATTCTCTTTTACCGGCCGTACCCTTGTAGCTGATGCGATATAAACTAATGCCAAAACAGCAAAGACATATGCCTGTATAACACCAATCAATAGACCAAAGGCTTGCATTATAGCAGGAAAAAAGAGCGGGCTTAAGCTTAAAATTATTGCTACTATAAGGCTACCGCTCATAATATTTCCGAACAAACGAATAGCAAGAGCTAGCGTTCGAGAAAGTTCGCCAATAATATTAAATGGGAGCATCAAGGGACTTGGCTCTATATAGTGCCTTATATAACTGGCAAATCCCCGATTAGAAATACCAAAAATAGGTACAGCTATAAACACACAAATTGCCAATGCTGTGGCCGTTGAAAGCGATGCTGTAGGTGCCTCAAAGCCCGGTATAATGCCAATAATATTGGAGAGAGCGATAAACAGAAATAATGAACCGATGAAAGGAAGATATTTACCCGGATCCTCATGTGTTTCTTCTCGAATCTGATCAATAACGTATACCACAAAAGATTCAAGAAATGCCTGTCCCCGCTTAATATGGACACCTGCCGTTAGGTTTTTAGTAATCAGCCATGATACGGATATGAGCAGTAGTATCACGATCCAGGTATTAACTAAGGTCTCATTGATTTTTAAAAAACCATACTGCCATAAAATGATGTCATCAATATTCAGTTCCATATCCGGTTACACTATTAATTATAAAGTGCATCTTCGGGGGTACCTAGTTTTAATAATAGTATCTGTCTAACAATAAGGAATGATATAAGTGCTAATCCAAGATATGCCCAGTGGTATTGTAACAGGGCATAAAAAACCAGCAGCAAAAAAGTAACTCTTACTACAAAACTCACCAGTAGCAGCAGGTAAGAAAACCTATGTTGGGCAATTTTACGCAGCGTTAACCATAACCCCCCAAAATAAAAGACGCTGATAATAGCCCCGCTTACTATTGCTATCAGAATAAAAGCCCAATTCATATTATGTACCGTTTTCACTTTCTTTTTTCACCCAATACCAGGCGTTAATACAACCTATCATGATTCCTAAAACCAATAGCATTAAGGTCCATGAATAAGGTCCTTTAAATGTACTGTCAATCCATATCCCCAATGCTAACAGTACTAAGGTTGGTATAGCAACCGACCATCCGACCAGCCCAAACATTCCAAACCCATAAAGCAAGCCTCTCTCATCCTTTTTTCTAAAATTAAGCTTACGTTGCGATTTTTTTTTGACGCTTTCTTTAAATGCTTTTTCGGTATGATTGTTCTCGTTATTCAAAGTATTGACTCTTTCTTTTGGAGATTCACAAAATGCTGAACCAACTCAGCCTCCAAATTCTTTAAGGCCTGAACAGAAGCCTTTTCAAGTTGCTGAGCCTTGTTAAATTCAGCCTGTACCTGTTGCTCCAATTCTTTTAAACTTTCTCCTTTAAATGCATTTAATACAGATACAGATATTTTTAATCCACATTTCACTAAGACTCCATTATCAACAGCAACGATATGCTCCTCATTATTTATGTAGTAATAGAGGATTCCTGGTTTCAGGGCTGTAGTAAAATCTATGTGCCTCGGTTTTAAGCAGAAAAAACCATTATAGCTCTCGGCAATTATTTTATGTACATGAAGAGCAGTATTAATTCGTTCAGGCACCATTATTTTAAGATGCATCTGCATTTTATTCATTGTATTGCCTCCTCAATATTCCCAATCATATATAATTTATGCTCTGATATCTCATCAAATTCCCCCTGAATGATTCGTTCACAACCATCCACTACTCCTTGAACGTCTACTGCTTTTCCTTTTTTTCCGGTAAATTGTTGGGTAACTTCAAATGGTTGTGTTAAAAATCGTTCCAGCCGACGGGCACGTTGTACGGCCTTTTGATCATCGGTTGATAACTCCTCCATGCCCAGCATCGAAATAATATCTTTGAGCTCCTCGTACTGAGATAAAGTTTGTTTTACCTTTTGAGCAATTTTATAATGTTTTTTACCTGTTATATGGGGTGATAGCATCTTTGACCCAGAGTTTAACAGATCGATAGCTGGATATAAGCCCTGACTAGCCCTTTCACGGGAAAGCACAATAAATGATGAAAGGTGAGCAAACGTATGCGTAACTGCCGGGTCGGTAAAATCATCAGCGGGAACATACACTGCCTGGATAGAAGTAATAGCTCCATTTTGGGTGCTGCATATACGTTCTTCAATATCTGCCAACTCACTGCCTAATGTTGACTGATATCCTAAACGGGAGTTTATTTTACCCATCAAGCCTGAAACCTCAGCCCCGGCTTGTACAAAGCGAAAAATGTTATCAATCAGTAATAACACATCACGGCGTTGTTCATCTCTAAAATACTCTGCCATAGTCAACGCAGTATGGGCAACTCGAAAACGTGCACCCGGCGGTTCATTCATCTGTCCAAATACCATTACAGTGTTATCCAGCACCCCGGCATTTTTAATTTCTTTATACAATTCAACCGCTTCACGATTACGTTCGCCGATTCCGCAGAATAAACTTACTCCTTCATGCTGGGTCACCATATTACGAATCAATTCCATGATCAAAACCGTTTTTCCTACTCCTGCCCCTCCAAACAATCCTGCTTTTCCTCCTCGCTCTATGGGAGCTAACAGGTCAATGGCTTTAATCCCTGTAAACTGAATTTCCTGTTGCGGATGGTAAAGATGTAGAGAAGTAGATGATTGATATATCGACTCTACATGGTCAGTCGCTATATCTCCTTTATCATCAATGGGTTCGCCAAACATATTAAACATTCTACCCAACAATGCATCTCCAACAGGAACCGTTACAGTTGCATCACAATCATATACTTTGAATCCTCGCTTTAGTCCTTTAGTAGTGGTAAAAGCCAAACAACGAACCGTATGTTCATCAAGATGCGTTATTACTTCGAGGATAACCGGTTGCTCACCTTCCACAGTTAAACTGGACTGCCGCTCTGGAAGGCAACCATAAAAACGGGCATCGACAATACTACCCCGAACAGCAACAACAGTTCCTGTATTTAATTCCTCTCCATTATTATGGGAAGCGTAACCTGAATGAACTCGTGATATGGAAGTAACATGTGACATATATTTGTATTCATGCTAAACAGATTCATTATAGCTATGTACTTCTGCTTGATGTACATGCTTAATTACTTCTACTACGCTATCCGCATTTACGGAAATCGAATCAATACCACTGCGAACTAAGAATTCAGCATACTCGGGTCTATCACTGGGTGCCTGACCGCAAAAGCCTACCGTCGAATTCATCCTATGTGCTTTTTCAATAAGCTGTTGAATAGATATTTTGACAGCCTCATCATTTTCGTCAAAAAGGTAATTAAGCTCTGTTGAATCCCTGTCTACACCTAGGGTAAGCTGCGTCAAATCATTAGATCCAATTGAGAACCCGTCAAAATATTGTGCAAACTGTTCTGCCAAAATAATATTGGAGGGGATTTCGCACATCATATATACTTTGAGGTTTTGTCTTCCCCTTGCAAGCCCGTTTTTTTTCATTTCATTTAACACCCGGTCCGCTTCACTAAGTCGCCTACAGAATGGTATCATTACAATAACATTATCGAGCCCGATCATCTCTCTTACCCTTTTTATGGCCTTACATTCCAGAGCAAACGCATCTTTGTAATTATCAGAATAATAGCGTGAAGCTCCCCTCCAACCCAACATGGGGTTATCCTCGTGAGGCTCCAGATCCTCTCCCCCAATCAAACCAGCATACTCGTTGGTTTTAAAATCACTGGTACGTACTATAACCGGCTTTGGGTATTGTGAGGCCGCGATTTTTGCGATTCCATCCGATAATTTATCAACAAAGTAATCAGCTTTATTTTTATAATGCTTAGTAATTTTCCGAATTTTTTCTCGATCTGTCTCTTTGATTACTTTATCGAAATTCAGGAGTGCCATCGGATGAATTTTAATATGGTTGCTAATGATGAACTCCATTCGTGCAAGTCCAACTCCTTGTATGGGTAGCTGCCACCAGTTGAACGCTGTATCCGGAGTAGCCAGGTTTATCATGATATCCGTATTAATATGGGGAAGCTGCTTTAAATTAATGGTACTTTTCTCAAATTTTAGGTAGTTATCATAAACCATCCCCACCTGCCCACTGGCAGTTGAAAGGGTAATCTCTCTGCCTTCGTTGAGTACATTGGTTGCTCTCTTGGTCCCCACAATAGCCGGTATACCCATCTCTCTGCTAATAATAGCAGCATGACATGTTCGCCCTCCAGAATCAGTAATAATACCTCTAACATTTTTCATAGCGGGCACCCAATCGGGTTCTGTCATTTGTGTAACTAATATGCTGTCTTCTTCCAAAGTGTCAAGATCACTGATATGCTGTACAAGTCGGACTTTACCATGAACTATTGCCCTGCCGATACTGACACCCTCAAGTATAGGAGTTACTTTTTTCTCCTTAAGTTCATATGACTGAAATAAACCGTCAGTAGCTGTAGCGTGCACTGTTTCAGGTCGTGCCTGTACAATAAAGAATTGATTCGTTTTGCTTTCTTTCACCCACTCTATATCCATCGGTTTTTGATAGTGTTCTTCTATCTTAACAGCTCCCTGTGAGAGCTTCACAATTTCATTATCAGTTAATACGAATGTGGATTGCTCCTTAACAGTAGTCTGTACATTTTTAATTCTATTGCCGTTTTTATCGGCTAAAACCATCTTTTGCTCTTTGCTTCCTAATCTTTTTTCGAGGATTGGTGTAAATTTGTCATCATATAGCAGTGGTTTAAAGACAAGATACTGGTCGGGATTAATGGTGCCTTGAACAATATTTTCACCCAACCCCCACGCGGCATTGATCGTAATTACATCCCGAAAGCCACTTTCGGTATCCAATGTAAATAGTACTCCCGAACCCCCATCATCTGCTATTATCATACGCTGTATCCCTATAGAAAGGGCAATATTTAAGTGATCAAATCCTTTTTCTTCGCGATAAGAAATAGCACGGTCGGTAAATAAAGAAGCAAAGCATTTTTTACACATCTCCATCAGCTGTTCCTTCCCCTCAACATTTAAAAATGTTTCTTGCAATCCTGCGAAGCTGGCTGAAGGTAAATCTTCGGCGGTGGCACTGCTACGTACTGCAACTGAGATATTTTCTATTTCATATTTTTCACAGAGTTGGTCATAAGCATTACGGATCTCATTAGCTATGAAAATGGGAATCATACCTTTCATAAAAGCATCCCTGATATGAAAGCCTGTATCATGTAATTTTTGGGATCCTTCTTTATATTTTGACAGCTCTTCTCGAATGGTTACTTCTAATTCATTAGCTTTGATAAATAAGCGATATGCTTCACCAGTTGTGGCGAACCCATCAGGGATATTTACAGCTGTAGACTGCAAATATTGCCACATCTCTCCCAGGGAGGCATTTTTACCTCCCACATGAGCAATATCGTCTATATCAATATCGCTAAACCACTTAATTAAACTATCATACTGATTATTCATTAGCCTTTATTCAAATGCAATTATTTTGCTGTATATCCTCCATCAACCATCAAAGCATGGCCTTCGACAAAAGAAGCCTGCTCTGATGCTAGCCACACAATAGCTTTGGCTACTTCTGTTGCTTGTCCTAATCTTCCAACTGGATGTAAGGAAATTGCCTGTTCTTTTATCTCTTTATCTGTTGTTATTCCTGCTCTTTCAAGCATCGGGGTTTCAATAAAGGCCGGGCAAACGGCATTTATTCGAATTCCTTCTTTTGCATATTCTAAGGCTGCCGTTTTTGTTAGGCCAAGCAAACCATGTTTAGCAGCAGTATAGGCCGGTGCCTGTTCGTATCCCACTTTACCTAAAATGGACGAGACATTAATAATTGAACCCCCTCCCGATTTTAACATAGCACCAATCTCATATTTCATACATATAAATTGCCCCCGTAGGTTAATACTCTGTACCCGGTCCCATTCGTCTAAGCTATAATCACCTGTTAAAGCCATTTTCCCTTCAATGCCGGCATTATTACAGGCGATATCAAGCTTGCCAAAAGTGCGCAGCGTTTCTTGAATTAGACTTTCTATATCTTTCTCTTTTGAGATATCAGCATGTACTTTTAAAATTTTGCTCTCTTCTGTTTTTATTTCACGAGCAGTTTGTTCCAATGCCATTTCATTAACATCTGCAATAACAACATCTGCTCCCTCTCTTGCCAACATAGTTGCTGTTTCTTTTCCTATCCCCATAGCCGCACCTGTAACAAGTGCTACCTTATTGTTTATTCTATCCATATTCGAAGTTTCAGAATCATTATTTACTTGTACATTTTTTGATTATTTACCGTTGAAATATCAAACTCATCACACAATGGACAAATGTTGCTAATAGCCGAAACAAAAGGTATGCTACCCCCCAAGAGCTGTTCACATAAATCCAACTGCTAGTAGAATAGCTCCTAATGGAATTCGGATTATTTTATCCAAGGTCTCTACATTTTGTAAAAGTTTGGTATCCTTTCATTCGTTATTACTAAAAGTAGAACCAACCTTTCACAGCTGGATCTACATCCTTGTGGGGATTTTATTGTCTAGTCAATCTGAATTTGAGTAGGTTTTTTAACTTCAACTTTGGGAACCAATACCGTTAAAACTCCATCTTTGAACTTAGCTTTAATTTTATCTTCACTAATAGCATCCGGAAGCGTATATGTACGTAAAAATGTACCGAAGTAACGTTCTCTTCGAATCATGTTTTTATTTTCTTCCTCTTCTGCCAGTTTGCGTTCGCCTGCTATTGTTAAACGATGATCTTTGTAATTAACTTCAATATCCTTTTTTGATATACCGGGAAGGTCTACTTTTACGATATATTCATCATCGGTTTCACTCATATCAGTATTTGGTGCCCAAATCTCTTTGCCACCATTGCCTCGGTTCCATGAAAATGGGGCCAGATCATCAAAAAAACGATCCATATCTCTTCTCATAGATTCAAGTGCAGGAATATCTGAATATCTCTTTATCGATTTCATACTGGTACCTCTTGTTTAAATTTATTTATAGTAATTGTAATTGAAACATCATTTCCTACTTGTTTTTTAAGAAAGGAAACCTTGATTATTAAGTATGCAGTACGAACCATAGAGGGGATTGTAGGAAATGGTCAGCTTCTATTTTAAGGCTTTTCCCTACAAAGAAAGTTCTTTATTGAATAAACCCAGACATCAAGATTGGTATACAATTATTATGCAAAAAGCTGATGGGCAAACAACCCAAAGAGAGGAACTAAAGACAGTACAGAATAGTAGTTTTACCCCATTTATAAAGCGATCATTTTATTGTGAATACTTTTTCTCATTCTCAACCCACTTTACCGCATGCATCATAAGTTCCGTCGCATTTTTTAGATTAAGTTTCGTTTTAATACGAGCACGATATGACTCAACCGTTTTTACTGACAGGTGTAGTTTTTCGGCAATTTTTCGAGTTTTATTTCCTTTTCCAGTCATCTCAAAAACTTCAAGCTCGCGATCACTTAACAGGTCAATGGGCGACTCAGAAATATCAGACCTTCCCCCCGCCATATCTAATAGTAACTTTTCATTAACATTTTCGCTGACATAAATACCCCCATTCATTATTTTTTTTGTCGCTTTCACTAAGACCTCTCCCGCTTCTTGCTTCATAACATATCCTTTTGCGCCTGCCCGCAGTACCCGTTCTGCATATAAGGTCTCTTCATGCCTGGATAGTACCAATATTTTTAAAGATGTGTCTAGTGAAATAAGATGCTTTACCAACTCCAGCCCACTCATTCTAGGTAACGAAATATCTACAATCGCCATATCAGGATTTAATTCCTCAAACTCTTCCAACACATTTTCGGCCTGCTCAAACTGCCCTACCACTTCATAACCATGCTCGTTATTCAGCGTCTGTGTTAACCCCTTTCGCATCATCGGGTGATCATCAACAACAATAATTCTTTTTTTATAGGTATCCGACATTATTATTTACTCTTTTATCATTTATAGATTCAGTGTAGTACTGTCTATAGAACAGCTATTACCTTTCATTTTCAATTGTAGCATACATAATATATAACTTCTCTGCATCAGCACTTCTCCCCACATCATTGTAAGGGTTTTCCCCACATATTCCATACCATTTTCACTCCTTAATAAAGACAGCATGAGACCGTAATTATATTGTTGAAGGACAACTCCAAATAATACGAGAAAAGCTATGGAAAAAGCCATTAAAAATCGGGAAATATTTGACCTATACGACCTGATGTTAGAACAAGTAAGAGATCTGTATGATGGAGAGCGTCAGCAATTGAACTTTCTTCTAGAAGCAGAAAAAAGAACCACTGCATTTGAACTTGACGAGACGATAAATATGCACCGTCGGGAAACAAAACGACAACTTGATCGACTCGACAAGGTTTTTCATATGTTGGAGGAAGAGCCAACTGGTGAAGCCTGTGAAGGCATATCAGGTATTATCAGTGATACCATGAAGCTAACAGATCGTTGCCAGAACCCTGAAGTTCGTGATGCAGCTCTTATTACCGCAATTCAACATATCAACCACTACGAAATTGCAGGCTACGGTACAGCTATTGCTTACGCAAAAGCACATGACCGCCATGACATTGGGGAGATATTACTGGAAACACTCCGTGAGGAGAAAAAGGCAGATATGGGGCTAAGCGACCTTGCTGAAAATTACATCAATCCAGATGCAAAATGGACAGCATTGGTTGAAAAAGTAGAGGGAAAAAAAAGCATAAAAAATACTCGGAATAACTAACCCAATATCAGCATAAATAGTTGTAAAAATTACAACTATCAAAACCCAGTATTTACGCCCTTGTGGGGACATATTGAGCTTTAATCATCAGTCTTGCCGCAATTATCCCAATAAGGCATTCCTGTTTCATCACGAAGTATTAACTTTGTACTATCATGAATAATCTGAGAAGCAATAATGAGTGGCTGCCCCTCCAACTCTACTTTTGACCCAAAAGCAGTGATTTTGTCTCCTTTTTTTAGCTGTTTCTTTTGGTGATTGATATACCAGGCTGGACCAAGAAACACCAAGACATCTCCATCTTTGGTTGTAAGATCAGCTATAACAGTCTCTGCTAGATCCTCTTTTTCTTCTACATATTTTAAATTCCGTATTTTGCCAGTCCACTTATCAATTGAATTACGATCTCTTGGTTTTTTATAATGTCTGAGAGCCATCCCGATGATATAGCCAGTACCTGCAATAGTAAGTAATGCGATACTTCCACCAAGTATCTGTAAATTCCGGAGCAGCTCGCGTGTACTCATAACATATTTTAATGATTATATTATTGTGCAATCATCTATGAACTCTGAATAGGCAACCCCCTAAGTCGGTATTTTGCCACCAAAGTATAATACATTGACTTAACCCTCATTTTAAGCAGATGTGGTGTATATCCTATCTTTAAGACACTCGTGTAATTTCCCCACCACTCGTCGTTATGCATATAAAAGCCTTTATGTCCCCCCAAATCATCCATGCTTATTAATGTAAATTCCAAGGGATCATTTCCTTCTTTAGGTTTATAATTTTCCTCCTCTTGGCCAATAAAATGGGCCAATACTTCAAGAGGAATATTGGGTATAAACACGAGATAAGGATTTCGAACTATACACGTTATTTTAACATTCTCTCCAGCAAATTCTCTTATATAACGGGCTGTCGTCCGGCTTGCAAACTTACATCCTAATATCAGATTATGTGGGTGATGAGCCATAATCATCTGATTTAGTCAACTTTTAAAATAGACAGTATAAATCATGCTTATTTATACTAAAATATATTAGCAGATAGAACTGTAGTTTATATCACAGATCTTCAGGTAATGTAATTTCCTACGTCCACACGAACCCCAAAGGACAACACTCTCGATCAATTTAGGCGAATTTGGCAGCCTCCGCCAAAGGATAAATCAGACGCCCCCTCAGAAAATCCCTTAAAAGCATTAACCAGTAACGTAATTTGTTCACTAAGAATATAGTTAATACCCAAACCGACAGTTATCGGTGGATCTATACCTTCAATCACCTCTGACATACTTCCAACAGATCCCATTATTGTCCATTTCCCGTTTAGCATCTCCTTACCAAGACTAGCCCCAAAATACCAAGTATTTTCTAAAACTAATTCATCCATATCTCCAAGGTTCCAGTACATAACATTTCCACTTATAAACCATGTTCCAAAGCGCTTTACCATTGAACCGCCGATTCCCAAATCCCATGCCCCTGTGCCAAATCCCTTGTCGGGATCAGCAAAAGGAAATTTAACAGAAAAATTAATATTCAATGCTGTTGCCCCAGATTCTGACTGAACCAAAGAATACTCTCCAAAAACAGAGGGATCACTAATACCAAATTTTGAATATGAGGCAGTATCAGATAATACAAGTATGGCCCTTCGTTTCGTTTTCCCATTTCCATGTCTTCCCCCTCTAGCATACCCACGCACTGAACTATTTTGGGGACCTCCAGTAGGAATTCCTCCCACATTATTATATGATACCCATGGTGAACTTTGGAAAACCATCGGAATATCTACAGATACCCTAAATTTTAATGCCGATATAGTAATACTGTTAGTAGCATATAACGACCACGTCGACTTTTCAAAAAAGTAATTTCCCTCCGCTAACTGAATACTTCCCGAATAATATATTTTGTGTTGTGCATATAGTGCATTTGACATCCCAATCAACAACAAATAAAATCCGGTGGTAGCAATACTTTTTCTTAGAATTCTATATAATGACAAAATAGTAGTTAGTTATTATTCTTTCCCTGCTGCATAGGCTGACCTTTGTTTATACTTTTTGTTATGCCCTCCATTTTTTCCACGGTTTCATTAAGCTGTCCCATCATTGTGTTAAGGTTTTGCCAGACCTGCTCCATATCTCTTTTCATCTCACGATTCTGCATCATCTGTTTATCCTGTAACATTTGATTACAATGTTCAGCAGCATTTTCCATATTTCTTACCATGAATCCCATTTGCTCACCCATACTATTCATCATCTGATACTGATTTCTTGTCTGTTCATTTTTGGCCTGTTGCATCATTTTTGCCATTTGCTGGTTCATCATAGTGATACGTTCTGTCATTTTAGTCATGTCTTGCGACATTTTTTGCATCTGCTTGTTCATCATTCTCTGTGACTGTTGTTGGGCAAATATTGGATTCACTATCAATAAAGCCCCAACAAAAATTCCATAAAATACTTTTAATAAAATTTTCATGACTCTCCTATCTATTGGTTTTAAAAAACTAAGTGTTAGCAATGTGTTTAATTACGGGATTACTGATCGTAACAATTTTCACCACCTCAAGCGTGGTTTAAAGAACCAATTACGAGTAGGTCTTACCCCTATAAGTATCTTACCCAAATTTGAAATCAATCATATCTAATCACAGATATAATTGTTAAAACAGTTCATTATCGATTTAACAAAGCTTAAACATCCCAGTACATCTGGGATAATCAAGAAACCCCTACTTGCTCAAGCTATATTATCATTACAGATAAGTCTTTTTGTTCTTAGCTTTTTAAAAAAACTGTCTGTAACAAATAAAACTGATATGAGAAATATTGATCATATACTATTACCAACCGACTTTTCTACAGATGCCCGAAATGCTCTTACCTTTGCCTTGGAAATTGCCATTCAGTGTGGTGCTTCTATTCATTTATTACATTCAATTGAAGAACCTTATGACATTGCCCCTTTGATTGAAAAAGCTAAAGGAGCCTTAAAGCGAAGAGTTAAACAGCTATTTGATGACCTCCTAAACAATATCAAAAAAGAAAAGCGCTACCAAGAGTTAGAGATATATACTGATATACTGACTGGTCCCGCGATGTATACAATAATAGAAGAAACCGAAAATCGTAATTTCGACTTAATAGTAATGGGATCAAAAGGACGTACTGGACTAGAAAAAGTATTTTTGGGCAGTACTACATCAGAAATAATAAAACAATCAGATGTACCGGTGCTGGCTATCCCTAAAGATTCTGAATACAGTCCATTTAAAAAGATGCTATTTACCACTAATTATCAAGATGCTGATTTAGAAGGGCTACAATCTATAACGGCATTTGCCGCGCATTTCGATGCAACTATTGATGTGTTTCATATCACGGAGGATGATAACCTCAGGAGTACCTGTTTATTTCGAGGCTTTAAAGAAATTGCAACTGAAACGATATCATACGGTAAGCTAAACTTTCTTCAACATACCGGAAGTTCGTTTTTTGAAGGTATGCTCTCTCATCTACAAAAATCCCCGGTAGATTTGGTAATAATGATCCATTACCAACATGCATTTTCCATCTTTAAGAAGAAACATTCACAAAAAATGAGTGACAATATTACAATCCCCCTGCTAATATTAGCAGGTAACAATCTCATGAATACATAGAAAAAGAACTCCTGATTGCAGAACGTATGACTTTCCCTTACATAAAGAAGTTCCCTATTGCCTACCCTGTAATTGAAAGTAAATAGGTACAATCTATTAGTATTATCGTAAACTGGTAAATTAAGCAAATTTTATCATGAAAAAGGCAAGGCGATCACTCAAAATAAAACTGGAAAACGCCAATTTTCTTAAAACAGAATGGGAAAGTATTGCACGATGGGAAAGTGAAGGTGGCGGAGCAACCTCTTCTAATGACCCAGTATCATATGCCAAACTCCCTCTCAAGCCTGGAGAAGTATTTGAAGTATCCAAGGGGGGTGAAATTATTTTTGAAGATGACGATCCATATTACTGTGTAGAAATAAATATACTAGCTCTTCACTAAACAAAATGCACTTCTATTTTCCCCATATCCAATTATCTGAGACGTACTTAGTTTATTGAGATTTTTTACAAAAGATTGAGACTCGTATTGAGGTAGTTCTGGCGTTACAGATTATTGGAATATATTACTCCACACCACCTATTTACAGATAATTTTTAAAATTAGAGATACCCTTATTGTGTAATTATGACCTATGACGACCGCAATGAAAACAGCTAGTCACGCCGTTTTATTGCCTCTTTGATTGCTGTTAAACCAACTTTCAGATCTTCCCAAAGGGTATCCAGATCGTTCCGGATCTCTTCAAAGTTTTCTTTTCTAACTCTTTCCACTTGGCCTAACTTATTATTTAGTTTATCTCTTTTGGTTTTCAAATAAGCGAGATTGTCATCCATTTTCTTTCGTATCTCAGCTAGTTTTTTTGCATTATTTATTTCAAACTTTTCAAGTTCTCGGTTCCACTCCTTCAACTTGGTAGTTAAGTTATCAATATATTCTTCTCGCTTTTCTGCCGACTTCTTTTCATCGGCAGCAGCTACATTCGTTTTAATCAGTTGTTCATTCTTCTTCATAATTCTTGTTTTATTTAAATGGAATGTGTTTTTAAACTTTCGTCCCATAGTTGCTTTATATCTTTGGGCATGTTTTCATAAATATCTTCAAGTTCCCCTGTACTAACATGATCATGTAAAACCAATAATACCGCTTTAAAAGCGTCTCTAGCATCAATCTTCAATGTAGGCGGTAGCACTTTAGTAAGACGTTTTTCTATTTCACTTTTATGGAATTTTTCGGGTTTTCCAGTCACGCGATACCCCTCAAAAAAAGCTCCTCTTATTAATAATGGTAATTGGGCAGAAAAGTGAAAGGTCTCTTCTACAGGCAGCCGATCTCGTAAGCTATGTAATACTACTTTTAGTACGTTCCAAGATACTGATCGTTCAGGATCCAATTTTAGCCATGTAGCAACTTCATATATCCACTGTTTTGCATCTTTTTCATACTTTTCCAGATCAACACTATTTTTCATGGTACCATCTTTTAAATATTTGTAGCTCTTCTTGTGAGTTTCGCCTTTAGCATTCTCTTTTTCCAACTGTTCACCTGTATATCGGCTAAACCACTTTAATTTTTTTTTCATATCTAAGTCCTACGGTGTATGCTTTCTATCTTTATTGAAATAAAAGTCATTTATACTTAGCGATTAGGACAGGCAATACCGATTATCAACGCGGGGATATCTCTCACATTTGACAAAAAATTTTCAACAGCCGATATAATTGCTTACTACTTTATCAGTCAATACATTTGGGAGGTTTATATCAGACTGATAAATTAAAATGATTACAATTCTGTTATTAAGATTCCTAAATATTATTGATATATTTGCAGACATTTATTTATAACAGCAGAATCAATTTCATAAAACAAAACTAGACCGAGATCAGATGAGTGAAATACAGCCAAGTGTCAGCTACAGCTTTACCATGCGTTTATATATTGAAAACAAGCCTGGTATGCTGGCAGAAGTACTGAACATAATTGCCGATCACAAAGGAGATCCCGGTGCCGTTGATGTAGTTAAAGTAGAAGGTAATTACAAAGTTCGTGATCTTACTGTAAGCGCCCGTGACGAAGAACATGCCAAAGATATCGTAAATGCCATTACAGAGCTTAATGGTATTAAGGTACGCAATGTATCAGATCGCGTTTTCTTATTACATTTGGGCGGCAAAATCCGTATTGAAAACAAAGTACCTGTTGATACCCGTGATGCACTTTCTATGGCTTATACTCCCGGAGTAGGAAGAGTATGTCAGGCTATAGCAGATGAAAAAGAAAAAGCCCATACGCTTACCATCAAAGAAAATTCAGTGGCCGTTGTAAGCGATGGCTCAGCTGTATTGGGATTAGGTGATATTGGGCCGGAAGCTGCAATGCCGGTTATGGAAGGGAAAGCAATGCTTTTCAAAGAATTTGCTGATGTTGATGCCTATCCTATCTGTTTGGATACCCAAGATGTTGATGAAATTGTCTCATCTGTTAAACATATGTCTCCAGGCTTTGGAGGGGTTAACCTTGAAGATATCAGTGCTCCCCGCTGTTTTGAAATTGAAGATAAGCTTAAAAAAGTACTTGATATCCCTGTATTTCATGACGACCAACACGGAACTGCTGTTGTGGCCTTGGCTGCTACCATCAATGCCTTAAAAGTTGTGGAAAAAGAGCTATCTGATCTGCGCATCGTGATTGTTGGGGCTGGCGCTGCCGGTGTTGCGATCACAAAAATATTATTAGAAGCAGGAGCAGAAGAAATTCTTTGCTGTGATCGTCAAGGTATTATCAACCGAAGCGAAATTGAAAATCTTGACTCCAGTAAACAGTGGCTTGCTAATAATACCAATCCCGAGAACCTGCAGGGTTCTCTTATGGATGCCACTTCGGATGCTGACCTGCTTATTGGGGTAAGCGGACCGGGTACCGTTCCGATCGAAGCAGTTGAAAAAATGGCTGATGATCCTATCATTTTTGCTCTTGCTAACCCTGTTCCAGAGATTATGCCGGAAAAAATTAGTGATATTGCTCGTATCATTGCCACGGGCAGAAGCGACTATCCCAACCAAATCAACAACGTATTGGCCTTTCCGGGGCTCTTCCGCGGTGCCTTGGATGCACGAGCAACAGATATTAACGAAGAGATGAAACTGGCTGCTGCTCATGCCATTGCTAACTGTATTGATGAGAATGGACTTGGCGAAGAGTACATTGTGCCCAGCGTCTTTAGTAAAGATGTGGTTCGACTCGTTTCTTCGGCCGTCGAGGAAGCGGCTTACGACAGTGGTGTTGCCGAACGCCCCCAACCTTAACATCATACAACTCTTTCAAAATAGAAAAAGCTTCTGCAGCTGATATGCAGAAGCTTTTCTATTTATTATATCTAATAAACTACTTACATCGGCGGTACCCGTCCATGTTGCGGCTTGATATTCATCTCCTCAATAATCGTACGACTAGATAGGTTCGTCAACGTTATGATAAGTTGCGCGACATCCGCGGGATCGATCAGTCGTTGCCGGTCTATGGTAGAGTCCTCCCAAGAAGTGGATTCTGTTTGACCCAGGTTGATAGCCGTGACCCTTACTTTGGTATCCATCAACTCCTGCCTGAGAGACCGCGTGTAGCCCAACAATCCATGCTTAGAAGCTGAGTATGCCCCACTTTCTTCACGCCCTTCTGTAGCTGCTACAGAACATATATTAACAATTAACGACTGTTCGTTGGCAATTAGGTCATCCAAGAAGCGATTGGTCGTATTAACAGCAGTAAATAGGTTGGCTTGTATCTGCTGCATAAATTCTTCACTGCTGGTGTCACTCAGTTTTTTTAATAAAAAATTACCGGCATTATTTACCAACACTTTCGGGATAGGAAAATCATCCGGTAGCTCAATACCAGCCACAGCATTGGCATCACTGGCATCACAACTGATAATATGTATCAGGTTGCATCCGGCTGATTTACACTGCCGTTTTGTTTCTTCCAACCCTTTAACAGAACGAGCAATAAGCAGAAGGGCAAAATCAGTTTTTTGAGCAAAAGTAAGGGCAATACATCGACCAATACCCCGGCTGGCGCCAGTAATTACAACCGAGTGTTGCGATTGGCTCTGCATTACCGAACTCCCATAAATTTATGAGTCTGTAAACTAATCCCCCATTGAGGATTTTCTTTCACATAATCGATAATAAGTTCAACTGATCCCTCTTTTTCCCACTCTGGCTGTAGAAGAAGCTGAGTATCATCAGGACATTTTTCGGCATTTTTTTCAGCCCATTCAAAATCCTTATTCGTTAATACCACCACTTTCAATTCATCAACAAAAGGAAAAATATCATCAACGGGCTCTTTAAAGCGTTTGGGTGATAATGTAATCCAATCTAAATAGCCTGAAACAGGTGAAGAGCCACTGGTCTCAATATGAACTTCGAGTCCTGCATTCTTTAACTGAAAGGTCAACGGATCAAGATCGTGAAGCAGAGGCTCGCCCCCGGTTATAACAGCAAATTCGGCGCCACTATCTTTGGCATTCTGTACAATCTGCTCAACAGTTTTTGAAGGATGAGCATCTTCATCCCAACTTTCCTGTACATCACACCACCAACAGTTTACATCACAGCCTGCAGTTCTGATAAAATAGGCTGGACGTCCTGTATGGGCCCCTTCTCCCTGAATGGTATAGAAATCTTCTACCAATGGATATTCTACCGCTTTCATCTCTTCCTGGTCTACGAAAGATTCTAACTTGTCCTGATCTATATCGTTAAACATTGTCCTCAGTGTATTCGACCCAGCATGCTTCTGTTTCCCAAACAGTTATTTTCAAATTTATACCTTCGGGTATGCGTTGTTGAGTCTCTTTGTAAATAAATTCTGCAATTCGTTCTGCCGTTGGATTAACAGGGAGTTCCTCATTCAATACAGCATGATCTAATCCCCCTTTCTTTGGACTCTTAGAAGCCCATTTTAGTTCACGAAAGTCGCATACCATATCATCAGTATCCAAATATTTGGAAGGGTTTAACTTCTGTGATTTGGCAGAAATATGCACTTTATAAGTATGACCATGCATATTGCCACATTTTCCGTCGTATCCTTCAATAAAATGGGCAGCATCAAATTTAAATTCTGTATGTAGAGTCCACGTAGGCATTTTGGAGAACGAAAATTTTATTCAAAAAAAGGTTTGCCGGTTCCCCGACAAACCTTAAAAATAAGCAAATATTGCGACAATTAGGAATATGGAAACTAATAGAGGTTAAGCTGATCCTTTTGTATCCTAATAAAGTATTAATTGATATAAGCCTAATTTATCGAGGCCATTTAATAGTACAACCCAATGATTTTGTGGTTTGGGGATTTATCTTATTACCCATTGACAAATCTTTAATCGCATTTTTCAGATAGGGTTGTTCTACCTTATCGGCATTCTTAGCATTATCATCAATGGCACCGCGATAAACAAGCTCCATATCACTATTAAATAAGAAAATATGGGGAGTTCGTGTAGCACCGAAAGCTTTGGCTATTTTCGCATTTTTATCCAAGGCATAATAGAACTGATAATCGCTTTTCTTAGCGCGCTCTTTCATATCTTTTAACGATTCTCCATTGTTCCTATATCCTGCATTAGGATTCAAAGCGATAACCCCTATCCCATTTTCTTTAGCCAACTTGGCAATGGGATTGTACCGATCTTCCCAAGACTCAACCCATGGGCAGGTATTACAAGAGAAATTCACCAATAGTCCATTCTTCCGAACCACATCATTTAACGTAAGCTTATCACCCGTTACATCTGTAACTTCTACATTTGCCAATGGTGCTTTCGCTCCTATTGAAATTTCATCTATTGCCTCCTCATAGGGAATAAAAGCAATTAAAAATAATGCCGTTAAAAATAGTGGTATTAAGTATACTTTTTTCATAGGTCTACGGATTTATTTATTGCAGTTTTAATATGACGTTCAAATTTTTTGTAACTGGCCTTTTGTTCCCAGCTGTCTACTACTTCTCCTTGAATACTTAGAATTTTTGAAAACGGTAATGCACCAGTCCAATCCTCAGATATGGCATTAATAAAAGCTTCGTCCTTACCGGTTTTAAAATAGGTCGTCCAATCTACCTCCTGTTTCTTCAAAAACTTCAGGGCCTTCTGCCTGCTTTTAGGAAAGTCGGCGGAGATAAATATAACTTTCAACTTATCGGGATAATTTCGCTGTAATTTTACAATTTCCGGAAACTCTTCAACACAAGGCGCACACCAAGTCGCCCAAACATTAATGAGCACTGCTTTCTCACCCTGATATGAGTTCACAACTTCGTTAATATTTTCAGGGGTTATGTCTTTGAGCAGGGTACCTGTCGTTTGTGCTGATACTTCAGTAAAAACAACACACAGAAAAAATAACATTGAAATTAATCGCATTTTTGAAAATCTATTCTTTATCATAATCATTTACTGATCTTCAATAGTTGGATCCCACAAATGTGCATCAATATCTACTTTGTAATCATCTACAAAACCGACCCCTTCCTGTTTCAACCGTTCTCGCATGGTATCATCCGGAAAATGGGAACGCCCTGTTAGCTCACCTTTTTTATTAACAACACGGTGGGCCGGGATATTCGTTTCTCCCGAATTATTTAGTGCATATCCTACCATTCGGGCACCGGAAGCAATGCCCAAACATTTTGCGATTAAACCATAGGTCGAAACTCTTCCACTTGGAATCCGCTCAACGACACTATGTACACGCTCATAATAATCTTTAGGCATTGTTTATTCGTATTCAAATCACATTGTAAATAAATTCTATCTACAGAATCTATTTATACAAAGAAAAGAGCTAAAAAAACAATCATCTATTTCAAGAGACCATAAAACTGGTCAGCTGTTTCTTCTGATATTGCCCCTGAGCGGGCCGCCAGAGAAACCGTACTACGCCCCAGTTCAACATATATATCCCGGAGCAATTCGTTCTTTTCCAGTAATTTAAGATGTTTTTTAACGGTAGAGATATCTCCTCTCTCGATTGGACCGGTAAGCGAATCTTCTAAAGAAAACTTCTCAGCATTTTCTACGGTTTGCTTAACAAGGGGAAGTAGAGCTTTTTTGCTTTCTTCTCTGGAAAGCCCCCCAAGAACTGCAGTACCAACAGCAATATCCAGAATAGTATGCAAGTAATTAGAAGCAATAACAGCGGCAGCATGGAGGTGTGACTTTTCATTGTCGTCAACCTCAAAAGAATTAGCTTCCAATTGTTCTGCAATACGTTTTAGTAATGGGAAAGCAGAAGGATCTCCCTGCATGTTAAAATAAATATCTTCAAAACGATCCGGTGACGATTCAGGAGGAAAGGTTTGGAGAGGATGGAAAGAAGCTGTGGTTGCGCCCTTCTGTTTAAGGTCATCCAACAAATCTGCCGATTCATTTCCTGAGCAATGGACAACTGTTTTATTACTCCACTCATCATCCAGACTAGCCAATCGACTGGAAACCGGTTTTATGCACCGGTCTGGAACGGTCAAAAAGATAAGCTCACCTACTTCAACCGTTGAGTTGGGAAATGTACCGCTTCGTTCAACCTCTATTTGCCGGGCTAATAATGTAGCTTTGGCTTTGGTACGGTTAAAAATACTTTTAATGGAAATATCCTTGGCATTAAGACCTCTTGCAAGGGCACTCCCCAACCCGCCTGTTCCTATAATAGTTATATCGGGCGAAAGCATGCTAAAAATAAATTAAAAAACCACTCGCTGGCGATCCGCATAAGCGGTCAGCAGGCTTCCTGAATAATTATCATACTCGCCGCGCAAAAAGTTGAGATCCAAATCCCATTTATTGGCGACAAGAATACCTGCAATAAATGAGGTCGTCCCTTTTATGTGAGAATCCCCACTATTAAGGTAATTCATCAACCCAGATTCATTTTTTTCTTCTATCATCTCAACAATTTGAGCAAATTCTTCTTTGCGATCATTATCCAGGTCACAACAAAATACGATCAGCGCACTACGAGATGCCAAAACCTCTTCCAACACATACCCGATTTCTTTTACAATAGAAGGATCCGGATCTGCAATTTGAATTCCCAATGCTTGAAAATCATCCGAAATGGTCTGCAGAAACATGAGCTGTTGGAAAAGACTGATATCGTTATCAAAAGCCTCATCATGGATAAAAAAGTCATCATCTTCATCACAAAACTCATTACGCATATAATCATTCACTATAACTTCGCCAAGCGGTGTTTCATATGTAGTGTTAGAACACATCGGCAGCTTTTTATCTAGCTTCTGATCGTATGACTCTACAATAACAACTGTATCATAATTATCCATATCCAAGCGACTATAGATATCGCAGGCACGGTCAAAATTATCTTCATTTATTCGTTCGGGAGCAAAAAGAAGGCGGATATGATCATTGGGACCATCCTGTTTCTCTTTTGCCTTGCTAATACCTTTCGCAATTTGTTCCCGTGAGTAGGAAGTAATATTCATAAAAAAATTATGCTAACCTATTTTTTAGTCTGATAGTGTGCAATGGCCAACCAGTCATTTTCTGACTTGAAACTACAAATTTTAGCTCTTTTGTCATTATTTATTTCTACAAAAAACCTATCATTTTCACCTCGTACCTGCACTTCGTTCATGTTCAAGCGGAGCCCTTGTCCCCGGAGTTTTATAAAAGCCTCTTTTATAGTCCATAGTCGAATTGTTTCCAGTTTAGCTAACTCTTCTGTTTCTTCCGAGTGCAATATCCTTGAACGTAACCGTGCAGGTACTTCCCTTGCAACCGGTTCTAAATCAACTCCCACAGCCTGATTCGGTGAAATACCACAAAATACCTTGTCCCGACTGTGTGCTATACTTACGTAGTATCGACGGGAATTCCCCAATCCATAAGGTTGACCCAGTTCATCTTTCTTAATTATAAACTTATCCTCATTCCATTTGAGAGCCATATTCTTTAATAACAAACGGGAAGTGGTATATTCCCTTTTCCTCCTATCGTTCGAAAAGGACTCAAATTCTAGCAATTCCCTTTCGTTAAAGTGGGATCTTAAGTGTTTACCAATAGAACGTAACTCCTCTATAGCAAATTGTCCCTCAAAGGGTAATTCTTCTTTAATTTTTTGGGGGATGTCCCGCATATCAGTAATCTATTTCAATAATTAATGGCTGAAAATCTTTAAATATATGCACATCTGAAACTATTTCTGGAAGTTCAGAAAAAAATCACAACTTTACGCTTAATTCTTTATTTTTAGCGACTTGTAACAACTTTCAAAACAATAGAACCAAATACAGCATTTTCTCATGAGCAATACTGAATCTTCAGTAAGCGAACAACACGAAATACGTCTAGAAAAATTAGCGGAGCTTCGTGAATTAGGATATGAACCATATCCCCACGACTTCGAAGTGACCCACAAGAGTAAATATATCCTTGACCATCCCGAACTTATTAAACAGGATGACCAAGACGAAGACGATGTTGAAAAAGTGTCGGTAGCAGGACGTGTTATGACGCGACGCATCATGGGAAAATCCACCTTCTTTAATCTGCAAGATTCCGAAGGTACTATACAGGTCTACATTCGTCGTGATGATGTGGGAAAAGAAGAGTACAACAAAGTTTTTAAAAAACTTACCGACATTGGCGATATTGTCGGCATCAAAGGACACGTTTTTAAAACGGGTACCGGGGAAACTACAGTCTTTGCCAAGGAATTTCAGCTGTTGAGTAAAACTTTGCGGCCAATTCCTGTTCCTAAAGAAGTTGAAGAAGATGGCGAAACTAAAGTTTATGATGCATTTTCTGACAAAGAACAACGCTATCGCCAACGCTATCTTGACCTCGTTGTCAATCCGGAAGTTCGGGATGTCTTTCAGCAACGTACCGATATGGTACAAACAATGCGAGACTATATGAATGACAAAGGATATTTGGAGGTTGAAACTCCTATACTGCAGCCTATCTATGGTGGGGCGTCTGCAGAACCTTTTGTGACGCATCATAATGCATTGGATATGAAGCTCTACCTGCGTATAGCAAATGAGCTATACCTTAAGCGCCTTATTATTGGCGGATATGATGGGGTTTATGAGTTCTCCAAAGACTTCCGTAATGAAGGTCTTTCACGCTTCCACAATCCGGAATTCACCCAGGTTGAACTGTACGTAGCTTATAAAGATTACGACTGGATGATGAATTTTGTTGAAAGCATGGTCGAAACCGTTGCTAAAGAACTCCATGGTTCTACCAAAGTGCAGGTAGGCGATAATGAAATTGACTTCGAGCGACCCTGGCCGCGCATTCCTATGTTTGAAGCCATTGAAAATGAAACAGGCAAAGACCTGTATGGCAAAGAACTAGAAGAGCTTAAAGCCGCTGCCAAAGAACTTAATATTGAACTAGAAGATAGTTATGGCAAGGGAAAAATTATCGATGAGATTTTTGGTGAGTATGTTGAACCAAAATTAATACAGCCTACTTTTATCACCGATTACCCTATCGAGATGAGTCCGTTGGCTAAGAAACACCGCGAAAAAGAAGGGCTGGTTGAACGCTTTGAATGCATCTGCAACGGTAAAGAGATCGCCAATGCGTTCACTGAGCTTAACGATCCTGTAGACCAGCGTGAACGCTTCGAAGAACAAGCACGCCTGCGCGCTGAAGGTGACGAAGAGGCAATGGCTATTGATGAAGACTTCTTACAAGCTCTCGAATATGGCATGCCTCCAACTGCTGGGCTCGGAATCGGCATTGACCGATTAGCTATGATCATGACAGATTCAGATTCAATCCGTGATGTCCTTTTCTTTCCACAGATGAAACCTGAGAAGTAAATTACAGTTATTGGTGATTGGCTATTGGGGCCTTTAGCTTCAATAGCCAATTAACAAATAACTTAGAACCAATAACAATATACTATGAACTTCGAGTGGTATTTGGCCAAGCGATATTTCAAGGGTAAGCGCAAGGGATCCAGCTTCTTGTCCTTTATCAAAATAATGGCCATAACCGGCGTAGCCGTAGGGGCTGCAGGCCTGCTTATTGCCCTTTCTGTAGTTCATGGTTTTAAGTCTGTTATCAATGATAAAGTTCTGGGATTTGCTCCTCATATCACAATAACGACCTTTAACGGTACGCCCATTTCGCAGGCTGATACCCTTATCAAAGATCTCAATAAATACCCTGAGATTGATCAAATTCAGCCCGTCATCAATAGCCAAAGCATGTTACAATCTTCCGAGGATGTAACAGGCACCCTCTTCAAAGGTGTTGATGAAGAAGGAGATGTCACCGATATCCGCCAATATATAAGCAGAGGAAGTTATGATCTGAGTACTAATTCTTCTGGTTTACCCGGCATGGTATTGGGATCTGAAATAGCTAAGTCGTTGAATGCCGATATAAACGATGTACTCACCGCTTATACTATTGAAGGAATGCCCTCTCCCCTTAATTCCCCGGAGATCAAACAGTTTCGGCTTACAGGGATCTACCAGACAGGAATTAGTCAATTTGATAATATTTTAGCCATTGTTGCCCGCCCACATGCCCAAAAGTTATTTCAGCTCCAAAATTCCAGTGCTTCTGCTATTGAAATCAGGTTAAAGGACCAGTCCAAGATTAAATCATTAAATCAGAAATTCATTGCAGAGCTGGAATATCCTTATTTTTCAGAAACTATTTATAAACGCTACAGTAGCCTCTTTGCCTGGGTTGATCTGCAGGAAGAGACCATACCCTTTGTAATAAGTGTAATGATCATTGTAGCTGCATTTAACCTCATTGGCACGGTACTGATGATGGTTCTTACTCGAACACGGGATATCGGCATTCTTAAAACAATGGGCGCAAGTGATAAAAGTATTCGAGGCATTTTCTTGCTAGAAGGATTTTTTGTGGCTCTGGTTGGTTTAGTAGTCGGTATAGGACTGTCTCTTATTTTTGCATGGTTACAATCAACCTATCATATCATTCCCCTCTCCGAAGAAAATTACTATATGGCCTATGCACCAGTCGAACCCCACTTAATAGACTTTTTTCTTGTTAGTGTCGTTACATTTATCCTATGTGCATTAGCTTCCTGGCTGCCGGCACGTATTGCAGCTAAAACAGACCCTCTCAAAGTTATTGCCTACGGCAGATAGTATACCTCTACCGCTTTGCACGAGTCTGCTATCGAAAGAACGTATTTCATTCTTTTATTAAGAGAAGGGGGAAAACCTAGCTCATCACCCTGAATTCAGTTCAGTTTCTTATTTTAAACACCTACAACGTCTTTGGAGATTCTGATCCGCCGGAAGATAAATCACAAAATGAAGATAGTTTTGCAAAGTCTGTTAAGATAACGAGGTAGTAACATCCATATCCCTGCACTCCTCAAACATCCTGTCATATTCGTCTATACGCTTAGACCAATCCAAATGCTTATTGATATTCTGCAAAGTAGCACTGGGTAATGGCTTGGTCTCCTCAGTCAACAGATCTTTGAGATAGTGGAAAAGATCATCTTCTGTATCATAAAGCACCGGGGCATGTAGTAATGGTTCATGCAAATTTTCAGGAATAAGCTCTGGGTAGTGCAACCGATTCGGAAGTAATGGATGACATCCACAATAGATCGCTTCCATAATTGCAACACAGAAAAATTCATATGTTGCCGTCGATACCACGATATCACCGCTATGTAATAATCGACTATAACTCTCTTCATTTTCAACATATCCAAAATGGGTGATATGCCGCCCATACCGCTCCCAGGCCTTTTCAAACTCTTCCGGTTTTTCATGCTGGGTATCACCAGCCAAAATAAGATCGAAGGTCAAATCGATATCATTTAAGCGATTAAGTACCCGAAAAAACATGGCAGGATTCCGATCAAACTGCCAACGTTGATTCCACACGATAACTGGGTTCTCATTCGACTCTCGTTGTGCCTCTTGCTTATCAAAACGCTTTAAATTCAATCCCGGGTATAACACCCTGCTCTTTGAGGCAATCTTATCAACAGGATAGTAGTGTTTATCATCAGGATAGTGCTCTAAAAACTTGGGCAAAGCTTCTAAAAAATCATCCCGATGAAAGTTTGATGAAAAGATCAGTTGATCAGCAGAGAGCATGCTCAAATAATTGAGATAACAGTAGGTAAGATCACGATCTTCCCCCTCCGGCATCGGCTGGGTAAACTGGTTTTCGTGCATATACATTACTTTAGGGACCTCAGAAAAATGCGGATTGGTCAGCGACAGGAAAGCGGGCAAATTCGTCATACTGCTGACCAGCAGCAGATCAATATCCTCAGAAATTTCCTGAGTCATACCGGCTAATACTACCGAATTCCCATGCATCTGCCATTTTTTCCCCTTATAGCTCAGGTTCACCGGAATAATATTATGCCGCGAGTTTCTCTCTAATCCTTTTAAAAAAGCCTTATGCGATCCGCTGTAAAACGGTTCAACAGCCAGTATATTCATAGAAATAACGCTAAACAGTTAATGCTATTTTTCATCCAATATAAAATGGGTCTCACGTACCAATCTCGATTATAAGTAACACTCTTATCGAAAGCGAGCTTCAATATCTTCGAGTGGAATATATTCAATCGTAGCTTTATTCAATGGATCTTTATAAGGCTCTTCACAGGCAAAAAGCTGATCCAAAAGATTTTCCATCTCCAGATCAGTAAGCTTTTTCCCCTTCTGTATAGCCGTTTTTGAAGCAAATGCAATAGCAAGCTTACGTCGCTCATCAAAATCAAATTTACCATCCAGTTCTTTGTATTGATGAAGCATCGATTTTAAAACAGAGTGTTCATCTCCCACATCGATATCAGCCGGTACCCCACTAACCATAGCAGTATTCCCACTCATAAGCTGTACATTAAATCCCATTCGCTGAATAATCGGATGTAACTCTTCGAGCAAGGAAAACTCGGAAGCCGAGAACTCCACTGTTTGTGCAAAAAGGAGTTGTTGAGTACTTGGAATAGCAGCCTCAGTAGCACTCAATGCTTTCTCATAAACAATTCGCTTATGAGCAGCATGTTGATCAATCATACAAAGACCCGAACGCGTTTGCGTTAAAATATAGCAGTCATGAAGCTGCCAGAAACCACGATCACGCATACGTTGCGGGCGATTAGATTGCTCCGCTTCCTGTTCCGCTCCCCGTTTTTTTGACTGATCATCAAAATCATAAAGCTGTTTTGAAAAATCACTCTGTCCCCTTTTCTGGGAGGACTTCTCGGGGCGATCGAAATTAATGCGTGAAGGAAATTTTACCGGCTTTTCTTTCTTTTGTTGAGAACCGGTGTTTTTTCGTCCGCCAAAGTTAAAATTTGAAGAAAAACCTCTCGACGAGGATCCCTCCTTCTGCTGCTCACGGTCAGTAACATCAGGAACCAGGAACTGTTCATTCAATGCTTTTTTAACCACTGATTTTGTGAGCTTGATCATACTTCGCTCATCCTCAAACTTTACCTCCTCTTTGGCAGGATGCACATTTACATCTACCTGTTTGGGATCCACTTCGAGAAAAATAGCATAAAAGGGATAATCCTTTTCGCCGGTCCATGTATCATAAATACTCAGGATAGTATGCGTAAGCCATCGATGCTGTATTGGCCGTCCATTAACAAAAATAAACTGCTCGCCCCTACTGCGTTTCGTCAGCTTTGGATCTGCAAGAATTCCATGAACAGTCAGATAGCTTGTTTCTTCCCTGAATTTAATCAGGCTCGCTTTGTAGCTTTTACCAAACATACCGCTGATTCGTTCTTTCATCGACTGATCTTTAGGCAGATCATAGATCGTATCCGTATCAGCAATAAGCTCAAAACCAATATCTACATTAGCTAAAGCTGCCTGTTGAACTGTTTTAAGGATATGGCGAAATTCAGTAGCATCTGTTTTCAAAAACTGCCGGCGGGCTCGCACATTAAAAAATAAGTTTCGCACAGAAACCGAAGTACCATCCTCAACAGCGGCAGGCTCAAATGATTTTTCTTCACCGCCCCATATTTCATATTTATATCCGATATCATCATTGGGACGCTTCGTTTTTAACGTCACTTGTGCTACCGATGCAATAGAAGCCATCGCTTCGCCTCGAAACCCAAGGGTTCGAACACGAAACAGGTCATCCATATCTTGGATTTTAGAGGTAGCATGTTGTTCAAAGCAGAGAGGGATATCTTCCTTGCCGATACCCGAGCCATTATCTATAACCTGGATTAGGGTACGTCCTGCATTTTGAATCACAATTTTTATATGATCGGCACCTGCATCAATAGCATTATCCAACAGTTCTTTAACAACAGAACTGGGACGCTGAATAACCTCGCCGGCGGCTATTTTATTTGAAATTTCAGGGGGAAGCTGACGTATTATGGAGTTTGAAGAATCCGTTTCCTGAGTCAATGTACCTACTTCTTTTGCATAATTTTTATTAAGGCTGATGATACAAAAATATCATCCTATAAGTAAGACGAAATCACCCAAAAAACTACAGCAAATACATAATATAAATTACCATAGCCAGCCCAAGTGCATACATCAAAACAGAACGTCCCTGGTGGGATTTTTTATAAGGCCGTTTTATTTTGATACGCTCTCGTCGGCTCTGCTCCTTTTTGGGATCATAATACCGATATTGGTATTTGAACTTTTTGTTTTTGGGACGATGCCCGAACATTGGCTTAATCATAACGGATTCCTTTATCTGGATGTAGGAATTCTTTCAACTAATAATATAACGAGAAAATAACCAATTTTCAGAACCATTATAAGGCATAGAATACCCCTTCTTATTAATTTTATTTGAAATTCCGCATAACTCTGCACCTGCATCATTTTTTTACTATACTTAGAAACCAAATTTAATCCGAACTTATTGCTGAAATATCCATGAGTTACGACAAGATTACGCCCCCCGAAAACGGGACAAAAATTACTACCGAAGCCGACGGTACCCTGAACGTCGCTGATAATCCTATTATTCCATTTATTGAGGGTGATGGTATTGGCATCGATATTACGCCAACCATGCGCAATGTACTTGACAGCGCTGTTGAAAAAGCCTATAGCGGTGAAAAGAAAATTGAATGGTTTGAAATTTACGCTGGAGAAAAAGCCGTAGATTTTTATGGTGAAGGCGAATGGCTTCCTGCAGATACACTTAACGCCATTGAAGATTATAAGGTTGCTATTAAGGGACCATTAACAACTCCTGTTGGCGGTGGAATACGATCATTAAATGTTGCGATTCGTCAACATAAAGACCTCTTTGCCTGTGTACGACCAGTTAAATATTACCAAGGTACTCCGAGCCCGGTTAAACATCCTGAAAAAACCGATATGGTGATATTCCGTGAAAATACCGAAGATATTTATGCCGGTATCGAATATCAGACCGGAACCCCTGAAAACAAGAAGCTGAAAGATTTCTTGATTAATGAGATGGGGGTAGACAATATGCGATTCCCGGATACCACTTCTCTTGGAATCAAGCCAATCTCTGAAGAAGGAACCAAACGTCTCGTTCGGTCGGCAATTAACTACGCTATTGAGAACGATCGTGACAGTGTTACCCTTGTTCATAAAGGAAACATTATGAAGTTTACCGAAGGTAGCTTCAAAGACTGGGGATATGAAGTTGCCCGTGAAGAGTTTGATGCTGAAGTTATTGGCGATGGTCCATGGTGTAAACTGCCCAACGGTATCGTTATAAAGGACGCTATTGCCGATGCATTCTTGCAGCAGATATTAACCCGTCCTGATGAGTATGACGTAATAGCTACTATGAACCTCAACGGCGACTATGTTTCTGATGCTCTTGCTGCTTGTGTAGGCGGCATTGGTATTGCTCCCGGAGCAAACATCAACTATAATACAGGACTTGCTGTTTTTGAAGCAACACACGGCACGGCTCCCAAATATACTGGCCAAGATAAAGTGAACCCCGGTTCATTGATTCTATCTGGTGTTATAATGCTCCGCTATCTGGGCTGGAATGAAGCTGCTGATCTTATTGAAAAAGGACTCGAAGCTTCTATCACGCAAAAAACTGTTACTTACGACTTTGAACGCCTGATGGATGATGCAACTCTTCTCAAATGTTCTGAGTTTGGAGAAAAAATTATAGAAAATATGTAGTATAAATTCTACATCATTTCCTAACAGCTCTATATATGAAAAGCCCGCAAAGGTTTTACTTTGCGGGCTTTTTTACTAATTTTTTTAGAATAAAATTCAGAAGCTTTCAAATGCCTTAGATTCTTTCATCGCATTCCAAGCTTTTTCATATCCTGCTAACCGTTTGCCAATTCGTTCACTTAATTTAGCTTTTGGAACACTCACTTCTGCAAAACCGCGGTAACTTTCATAACCTTCTACACTTCTGGCATTAGTATTACTCACAGAAACCACATCACTGACAGCCTTATCTGCTTTACGTAGAGCAATTAGAAAGCGGGCTGAATCCAACCCATAACCTGATCCATACTCAGAAAGTGCTTCAGTTCGAATTTCTTCCAGCTTATCAGACAAGGCCGCCTTCACCTCTGTTTTAGCACGCTTAACCGCTTCCGAAACCGATGAAGCTGAATCACTGTTTAGGGCCGATGCATATCCTACCATCTCGGAACCGCTGTTTACAACTGTTTCAGTACTAAACCACGAAGGATAATCCTTTACCTCCTTTTGGGATGAGGACCCTTTTTTAACCACTTCCGTGGTCCCGGTGCAAGATGCAAAAAATGAAAATGAAATAACAACAACTACTAAACCCAAAAAACGATGCATAAAAATAATTTTACTGTTCTAATTCGATCATTCTGGTCTCCCCTTCTCGGGTAGCGACCTCTAACAAAACCGAATCATATTTGTTAAAAAATTGGTTTATAAGATCCTTTAAAGATTCCAGATCTTCAACTTTTTGATCTCCTACTTTTTTTATCTCAAATCCCGCTTTTAATTTTTTTTCATCAGCATCAGATCCATCCACTACTTCGGTTATGATTAAGTGGTATCTATCCCCTACCTCCTCTTTTTGAATTGCCATAACTTTAATGCCAAAATCGAACACTGCAAAATTATTATCATCAGAAGATGAATCTCTTTCATCATCTTTTTCCAAACGATCTCTAGAGGAGGGAGTATTGGCAAACTGATGATTTTCCTGCTCAAGAAGCCCAAGCTTAACAGTTTTAGTCATTTTAATACCGTCTCGCAGAATATCCAGCTCAACCAACTCCCCTGGATTTCGTACCGCAATTTTTTGTTGAAGCTGATTCGATTCATTCACAATATCTCCATCGACACTTAAAATAACATCCTCCGTTTGCAGTCCTGCTTTATCTGCTGCACCACCAGGCGATACAGCAGTAATCTGAACTCCGCGAATTTCATCCATACCCAATTGCTCTGCCAGCTCTGCATTTACACTTACAATTGTCACCCCCAGCAGTGCGCGCCGCACTTCACCGTATTCGATTAAATCCTGCCCCACTTTAGCTGCTAAATTCGATGGTACGGAAAATCCATACCCCTGGTAATTTCCACTTTGGGAGGCAATAGCCGTGTTAACTCCAATTAATTCTCCATCTGTATTAACAAGGGCACCTCCACTATTCCCTTTATTAATGGCAGCATCTGTTTGTATAAAGCTTTCGACCCGCATCTGATCATTAATAATCTGTACATCGCGACTTAAGGCACTTACAATGCCTGCGGTTACAGTAGACCGCAACCGAAACGGATTCCCGATAGCAAGCACCCATTCTCCCACATCAACTTCATTGGAATTACCAATAGTAATAGCCGGTAGATTATTGGCCGGTACCTTAAGAACAGCCAAATCTGTGGTAGGATCTTGTCCCACAATACGTCCTTCGAATGTACGTTTATCATTTAATACTACTTCTATTCCATCCTCAATAGCCCCATCAATAACGTGATTATTTGTTAATATATATCCGTCACTACTTATGATAATTCCAGAACCTACCGTACGCGTGCGACGTGGTATAATATTTCCCCAAAAACCGTCTTCCTCTTCGTGAAATTCATCATCGGGTATATTTCGTCTAGAGAACGGTATCACCGTTTCTATATAAACAACCGTAGGCGTAACATGCTCAGCTATCTGTTTAAAAAGGAATCGATCATCAATTTTAGCAAGCTCTTCATCTGTAAAAACAGGTGTTCTACCGTGCCTTACCTCTGTAACCTTAACCTTTGCACGGTCATCTACCATATTTTGTTGCTGGTAAAAAGCGATAAGAGTGCCAATTATCACACCAATCAACACCAATAAAATACCTGATAAAAAACGGTCTCTTCTTTTCATACTTACTCCTGTAATATTTGTTCAAAAATGGCATCAGACTTACGGTCTCGAAGTCCTTCTACATGGTATTTTAAATATCGATCCAAATGATCAATTAATGACCGCAACTCCCCAGTTTCAAAAGAAAACTCAAACAGTTTTGAACTTCTCGCCTGCAAAGCGATACGAATATAATCATACTGGGTTGGGGTTAACTTATATGAATGTGAGGAAATACTTTCGGTAGTTATTAAACCCGATTCCAGGTTAAAATAGTTCGTTTCTTCTCTTGATTGATTTACATCAAGCTGTAGTCCGATTCCGGTAAGGCCAGCCAAACGTATCTGCAGGTAAGGAAACATTTGTGGAGGATATATATCGGCCGAATTAAGCCAGGTTAACATCTTTTTTGAAAAATCGAACAGAGGCGTATTCACTTCATCATCATGCAAAAGCTGACCAATCATCTCAATAGCTGAAGTCATCGTAGCCATCTTTTCAAAATCGGTGCGCAGCTTGTCATTCTTTACTGCATAACTTGCCTCAGAAAGGATCTGTACCGAACGAGAGGATTTATGATAATAGACTACATCAAGGATATTGCCGACCTCAATGAGTCCCGAAAATTTACTCTTGGGCTTTTTAGCTCCTCGAACCATAAGCGCAATCTTACCATGTTTGCGAGTAAACATGGTTACAATCTTGCTGGATTCCTGGTAATCGACAGTCCTGAAAATGATTGCTTCAGTATGGGTAATCATTTACTATTCTAGCTGGTTCAACCTTCATGCATATCCTTCTATTATGTTCAACTGAGAGATATGTCGTTAATTTCGAGCCTAACTACAGCTTATGCTCTGTTCCAGTTGAACATTAAAGTGAAGTATAGAACCTTTCGGCTAACAAAACCAGCTCTATTAATTACCCGATCCTGTTAATTGAAGAGAATTTACCCGGCCTGTTCCCCCTGTAGGTCGTTCAATTAAACGTAGTTTTTGAGTAGCATTTTTGATGAGAGCTTGGTACTGGCCATTTTGGTTCATAAACTGATCCTCATACCGCAGAATATCATTTCGGTCAGTCCACGGTTTAATCTTAGGTTTTGAACGGTTGTTTATATTTTTCTGGGTGGCCTCATTACCTACTCTGGAAAGTTGCATTCCCCCAATATCAGTAGAAACATTGGCAGAAGATGCAGTTGAAGAAATGTTCTTTTCTTGAGAAGATGTGTTTTGTTTTCCCTCACTGCCAATATAGAACCACATGCCGCCAGCTGTAACCGTAAGTGCCAACGTAGCAGCAACAGCATACTGTAGAACCGGCTTAAATGTTTTCTGTGATTTGCGATTCTTTTCGGCTTGCTCAGCCGCTTTCTGCATAATAGCATCGGTAACATCAGAAGGGGGATCCATCTCCGGAAGTTTATTTAATTTCTGGAGCGTCTGTCTCATGCTTTCAACCTCGATGAGAAGATCTTCATCTTCCATCATAGCTTGTTCCATAAGTAGCTCCTCAGAAGGATCCATCTCCTTCATCAGGTACCGAATACAATCATTATCCTCGTTGGGCATAATTATTTTCTTCTTGTTCTTTTTCTTTGTCAAAAAGTTTTCGAAGATTTATGAGCGCGTACCGCATACGTCCTAGTGCGGTATTAATAGAAACATTCGTAAGTTCTGCGATCTCTTTAAACGGCATTTCATAATAGTGACGTAACATTACAACTTGACGTTGTTCCTTGGAAAGCTCGCCTATATGCTTCATGAGACTACTTTGTGCCTCTTCCTTCTCAAGCTGTTCCTGCGCGCTGATAAGATCTTCATCAGGCAAACGATCATAGAAGTCAGTGTTTGACTCTTTGTCGTAGTTAGAACTAACGTCTACAAACCTTTTTTGTTTTCTTAAATAATCGATTGTTGCATTATGGGCAATACGCATAACCCAGGCAATCCACTTCCCCTGTTCATTATAGGTGTCATCCATCTTGGTGATGACCTTAGTGAAGACTTCCTGGAAAATATCATCAGCTTTTCCAGCACTCCCTACCATACTATAGATATAGGAATAGATCTTGGTCTGATGCCGATTCATCAACTCGTTAAATGCTTGCTCGTCACCATTCTGGCGATAGAAACGAACAAGATCTTTATCATCGAGTTGCTGGTATTTTTTGCTAATATGTTTTGATTGCTTGAGTTTCATAATAACCTCACGGCTGAATTAAGAAAATTTTAGTCAGCGATGCAACTAACAAGTTATTAGATGCATAATATTGACTTCATCTTTCATTCAGAACAAATTATATTCTTTGTTGTGATTCACTATCTGTTAGTAAACAGTTAATATAGGCACAAACCAAACATTTGTTCCAAAAACAGAAACCAATCGCCTACTGCTAATAGCTATTTTCATTCTAATTCATGACAGAAATAATATCTATCACATGATAATGTTAGAGGTGTTATATGTACAAGTACCATGCCGAACCATAATAAACTGCCATTATATCCCTCAAAAAGTGTCTTTTACTGTCGTCAGTTGGCAAACACTTTTATCTAACATGCTGCATTTCGAAAACATTTCTTTCTTTACTCCTTCTCCCCATTAAAATAAGTAAAAACTTTTTGCCCGGTTTTATTTCCAATTTCTTCCTGGAGCTCTTCTAAAGAGCTCTCTCGCACGGTGTTCACTGATCCAAATGATTTCAGCAACTGCTTTGCCGTTTTCTCACCGATCCCGTTAATTTGCGTCAATTCGGTTTTTATAGTACGCTTCGATCTTTTATCCCGATGGAAATCCACAGCAAAACGATGCGCTTCATCTCTTACTTTTTGCAATAATTTAAGGGCCGATGATTTTTTTGGAATCATAATAGATTTTGATCTGTCCGGAACAAAAACCTCTTCAAGCCGTTTAGCTAAACCGATAATCTCACATTGTCCGTAAAAACCGATCTCTTTGAGAGCAGAAACAGCACTGCTTAATTGTCCCTTGCCCCCATCTACGACAATTAAATCAGGGATTTGTTCTTTGTCATCCATCACCCGTTTATATCGTCTACTCAATACCTCCTTCATAGATGCAAAGTCATCAGGTCCTTCAACCGTCTTAATATTAAACCGTTTATATGAACTTTTTCTAGGACGGGCATCTACAAAACAAACCATTGAAGCTACAGGGTCACTACCTTGCAAATTCGAATTATCAAAACACTCAATACGCCGTGGCAACCGATCTAAATTCAGTCGTTCTTTGAGTTCTTTCACTGAGTGTGGAATGTGTTTGCGGGCTGCTTTCTCTTTCTCCAGCTTTCGTTCTCCCAATAAAAGCTTGGCATTAGATAATGCCATGCGAATCATTTTTGCCTTTTCACCCCGTTGTGGTCGGTGCACACGCACCTTTTTACCTCGTTCTTCCCACAGGTACTGGGCAAGGGGCTCCTTATTTTTAAGTTCATCACTAACATAAACTTCATCAGGTATTGCACCTGCATATTGTCCGGTATAGTAATCTTCGACAAACGATTGTAACATCTCCCCTTTCTCGAGATGCTTAATATTCTTCAGGAACCGATGAAATTTACTGATAAGCTTTCCTTCCCTAACTTTAAAGAGTACCCCGCAGGCTTCATTAATCTCTTCATCGACCTTAACAGCAAACAGATCACGATCAACTTTTTTGCCCGCAACCATTTTCATCTTCTTACTATACTTTTGCACCGCCTGTAAGCTATCACGGATACGGGCTGCTTTTTCATACTCTAATGCCTCAGAAGCAATTGACATCTCTTCTTTAAGATCTTGAATAAGAGCATTAGTACGGCCATTTAACATACGTTCTACCTTTTCAATAGTAGCCTGATACTCTTCAATATTCCAGTCCCCGGAGCAGCTCTCCAGGTAATCATCAAAACAAGAGTGCCATTTAGGAGCCCCTTTCGTACGGTCAATATTCTTTCTTGAGACGGCACATGTACATAGATTAAAAGCTTTCCGAATCGTCTCCAGCATCCGCTTCATATGTTTTACGCTGTCGTAAGGACCGAAATACTTGCTGCCGTCGTTAATTACTGTTCGAGTTGGAAATACCCTTGGACGATCGGCATTGGTGACACAGATATAGGGGTAGGTTTTGTCATCCCTGTAGAGGATATTATAACGTGGCTGATGTTTCTTAATCAGGTTATTCTCAAGAATAAGAGCTTCGGCTTCCGAATCCGTAACAATTACTTCCAGATCCTCAATCTTGTTTATCATCACCCGAATACGTCCGTCATGGTCACTTGAATCCTGAAAATATGACCGCACGCGATTGCGCAAGCGCTTTGCTTTGCCCACATAAAGCAGCCGATCTTTTTTATCTTTAAACATATATACGCCGGGCGAAAGTGGCAGATGATCCACTTTTTCCTTTACATCCACATCGGGGTTGTGCTCATTACTCATCGTACAAAATAGCTCTGTTCAAACCTCAATTTTTCTATGCATTAACTTACATATAGTGTTTCTGGAATGGAAACATTTAATAATTAAGCTGTTCCCAAATCCGGGATTGAATCATTAGCTATAATTATTACATTAGTAGACGACATAAGATCGGTATTATTATCTATGAGTCTTCGGAAAAAATTTTTTATAACCATATTCATCCTCATTCAAATAGGACTGGTATGGCCAGGCTATGCCCTATTTTCGGATATTTATCCTATCATATTTGGATTACCACTTTCGTTCTTCTGGGTTGTAGCAATGCTGATATCAGCCTTTCTTCTGTTACTCTGGTACTTTTTAACCGATCCCGAACACAGTAACCCGAAGTCTCCTGAATCCTGATGGAAAGCTGGGTCATCATTTTACTTATCTGTGGAATATACCTTGCCATAACTCTGGCAATGGGTATTATTCCGGGATTAAAAGTTTCTGACAGTGTTAGTGGCTTTGTTGCCGGCGACCGAAGTATGAATTTGCTGCTGCTTTATTTTGTACTAGGTGCTTCCATATTCTCCTCCTTTGCTTTCCTTGGCGGACCCGGCTGGGCTTACTCCCGGGGTGCTGCAGCCTTTTATATAATATCCTATGGAGCCACAGGAATGATTCCCATCTACTTTTTTGGACCCAAAGTGCGACGATTGGGAGAAAAATATGATTTTGTGACACAGGCCGAAATTCTGCAAGATCGTTTTAACAGCACCTCTCTCTCAGCCTTACTAGCTATAATAAGTATCGTTGTTTTTATTCCATATTTGACCCTGCAAATGAAAGGTGCCGGCTATGTTATCACTACTATTAGTGAAGGGGCTATTCCACAGTGGCTTGGAGCCGGCATTGCCTATCTTGTGGTTCTGATCTATGTATACTTTAGCGGAGTTATGGGTGTAGGTTGGACCAACACCTTCCAAGGGATTTTTATGATGATCATTGCCTGGTTTTTGGGAATTTATCTGCCATATGAACTATTTGGTGGCGTTGGTGAAATGTTTACCCAGATTGCCCAAAGTGACATGTCAGCTATGCTAAAAGCTCCCGGTCTAAATGCTTCCGGCGAACCCTGGAATTGGTGGAGCTACAGCTCGGCTGTTATTGTATCCGCTGTGGGGTTTTCGGTCTGGCCTCACCTTTTCATGCGTGCTTTTGCTGCAGAAAATGATCGAACAATGAAACTCACAGCAGTTTTATACCCCACATTCCAATTTTTTCTGATCCCAATTTTAATTATTGGCTTTACCGCTATCCTGGCCTACCCCAACGTATCACCTGCCGATAGTATTCTTCCCTATATTCTTACTCAACTGGACTTACCCATTATCATAATCGGCTTGGTTTGTGCCGGAACGCTGGCTGCTTCTATGTCGTCAGGTGATGCTATACTCCATTCTGCGGCTTCTATTGGTGTACGCGATGGACTTTCCCATATTTTGCCGGCCGAATGGCATACTGATAAAAAAGAACGTAACCTTATCCGCTTACTGGTTATTATTATCAGTCTTATTGCCTACTATTTTGCCGTTATATCTGATGTGCCTATTGTGAACCTGTTGCTAGGATCCTACGGAGGAGTGGCTCAAATTTTCCCCCTTGTCCTTTGTATGTTTTACTGGAAACGGGCAACTGGTTACGGAGCAATAGCCGGACTTCTGGGAGGAGTTCTAACAACGATCTTTTTCTTACTCTATCCCGAGCTCCGGCCTTTCCCGATACATGAAGGAATATACGGGCTTTTAATAAATATAGGCCTTCTTGTTACAGTGAGTTTATCCACAGAACCCGAATCGAAAGAACGTATTGAACGGTACCTAAACGCATAATGAAACAAACACGTACCCAACCTGATATCCCAATTGTTTTTGAGGATGACCATCTTCTTCTTATTCAAAAACCCGCTAATGTCCTCTCTCAAGAAGACCATACCGGAGATCCCGATGTCGTTAGTCTATGCAAATACTATCTATCTCGGTCACAAAAGAATCCATTTTTGGGATTGATTCATCGTCTTGATCGCCCTGTTGGTGGACTCATGTTATTGGCAAAAAATCCACAAGCAGCAAATGCTCTTTCCCAACAAATACGTGATAGAACAATACAGAAAACATATTGGGCTGTAACTTCCGGAGCTCCTCCTCAGAATGGTGTTCTCACCCATCACCTGCAAAAAGATCGTGATCGAAACGTAGTAGAAGTAGTAGCCGGGAATCAAAAAAAAGGTAAGAAAGCGATACTCTCTTTTGCTAAAATGGAAGAAGCGAATGATCTTAATTTGCTATCCGTTCACTTACAAACAGGGCGACCACACCAAATACGCGTGCAGTTGGCCCATAAAGGATATCCTATTTGGGGTGACTATAAGTACGGCAAGAACCAGCCCGATGGTCGAGATATTGCCCTAAGGGCTGTAGAATTGACCTTTAAACATCCTAAGCTCAACCAGCAGATGCACTTTGAGCTGGCTCCACCTAATAAAGAACCTTGGCGTAGATTTTCAATTGCACAATCTTAATCAGTGCTGCTGAAACAACAGATAATATAGAATTTTAGCATTATATACTTTTTTAATGAAAGCCGATCAGCTTAGCCAAACAGCGGCCTTCTTAGCGATCAAATTCTATGGTTTGAGTCGTTTTGATTCCTTCCGCTCCCTCTTTGATGATTCCGTAATCATATTCTATGAACGACTCGTCAAAACACTTCCTGCCCCTAATCGCTATTATCACTTCTGGTTGCAGTTTAGATGGGTTCGGAAATTATATATATGGTCAGAAGAACTTTTGTTACCCGGTGATCTGCTGCATGTAGTAGCCCGTAAATGGTATATCCATCGGATGGTAAAAAAAAGTATTGCTGAAGGCTCAAAACAACTTATCGTTCTGGGGGCCGGTTTTGACCACTTGGCTCATCACTACAGCCAACAAGACATATATTGCATCGAATGTGATGTTCCGTATATGGCAAAACGAAAAAAAGCATTTCTCCGGCAATTCTATCCAAACAGTCAGCACCCTTTAATCGTTGAGGCCTTTCTCCCAAAAGACCAGTTGGTCGATATATTTGAAAATCATCCTGAAGTCGATCCTAATAAAAAAACTACTATAGTTGCTGAAGGTTTTTTCGACTATCTCAATAGTAATACTGTCCATTCTCTGTTAAAAGGGCTAAAACAACATTTCACCTCTACTCCAACCCTCATAAGCACACATTTTGACCTTAATGAGCTGTTTCCATTCCATCAACATATTTTTAAGTCAAGTGTTAAACTAGTCGGTGAAGAATTACAGCTCCAAAAATCAATAAATGAATTCAAAGACTTATTATCAGAAATTGGATACCGGCTAAACCGACACTATGACTGCCAAACAATTAGAGAAGAAATAACAAAACATTGTAATACCGACTTACCCTTGTTAAGTGGTTTTCACATCCTACAGCTAGAGTAATTCATTACAAACGTTAATGATAGTCAAAAATTCGTTAAATGCTCTCAAATTGGAACATTAACAAATACCTCTTTGTTATGTAATTAAGACTTATATATCTTTAATATAACATTCTACTACGGTATTAGAAGCAATACTATGGGAAGAAATACCAATCTCTCGCAAGAAGAAGCATTTAAACTCATCACTCCTGTTATAGATGGAGAAGCTACTGAGGATGAACGAGCTGCTCTCTTGAACTATATTTCCCATAATCAGGATATACAACAGGAATATTATTTGATGAAGGAAATAAAAGCTGTTGTAAAATCTCGTTATCCACGTGCCAAGGCGCCCTCTTCGATCAAGAATTTTGTTAAAAATATAAGTGAGTATTCCAAAGAAAGGGAAGCTCCTATATATGACCTTCCAACCAGTGAACCAGCCAGCCACTCAAAGGTTGGTACAAAAAATAATACAAAACCATCCCCATCCGGGAAAAATATATTTATACAGTCAGCTGCAGCCATTGTTATATTTGTTCTCATTGGTTGGACCTACATGAACTTTCATGAAACTGTTCCCCAAAATGAGAGATCACATAATGTAGAGCAAGCAGCATATAATCACTTCATTCGCCACAATGGGCAATGGGTACAACCTACTATTGCAACTTCTGATTTAGGAGCAGCAGAACTCCAACTTGTCTCGAATTACGACATGCCAATGGTTATACCCTCACTGCAAAATACTCGCTTTGAAGGCGTAGTTTATGAAACCTTTGTACCTGATTTCAAAACCCCCATGCTCGAGTATTATCTGCCCGAAGAAGATCAATACATCTATATTTTTGCATTCAAACTTGCTGAGTTAAATAAGAATGGGACTCTCACCAGATCCAAAGAAGCGATACAACAATGTGATACTCCAACAGACTTTTATATCCGAAATATCAATGGGAAACATGTAGTCTCTTGGAAATGGAATGATGTTTGGTATGCTGCTATTTCAAACCATGACGGTAATACGCTGGCATCACTGGTAGAACCACTGCGGCAGGATCCTAGCCAATAAACTTCTATAATTTTAACTGAGCCGTAAGCATCGGCGCTATTTTATTATTAATTTGCTCAGAATTAATTTTAAAAGAAAACCGTGACTGTTTGTTGTACTCTCTGACCGATGCCTTAGCACTGACAATATTATATACGATACTTCCTAATATCAGCACCTCTCCGATAAGTATTTTAGTATCAGTTAAAGAAACCTCTTTGTCATCAATAGTAAGGGCATCGGCAAAGTCATTACCAAATATTTCTCGGGTAGCATCTGCCATCAAAAATGCCCCAACACCGCGAATTGCTACCCCCAGTCCACCTCGTTTATAATCTTCTACATGAAAATTGGCAGTAGAAGGACCAACAATTAACCCATAAACTGCCAAAGCTGCTCCTGCAGTTTCAAGAGTATTGTTTTCAGTAATGGCTACCGTTCCAATCCCCAAAGCAATAGGACTTACTGTATTTGTGTAGCCGATGCTCCGTGCTTTCGATATCGATTTGGCATCCTCATCTCCAACTTCAACAGTTATATCATTTTGTGCTTGTAATGGGAGTCCGATACATACGAATAGTAATGTGAACAAAAGTGTAGAGTGATATTTTTCCATAGATACAAATATGAAAAGCTTTTACTATAAATAAAATTATAATTCTATACCCAGATATTTTTATTGGTTTCTGTTCCCTACCTATCCCCAACAGCTAATATCCAATCATTAAACTCACTACGAAAGGTGAACCCCTCAGGCCAAATACTTATGAATCACTATTATCCTGTTCTATTTGCGGCCGATCGGTCAACTCTCCCGGTAGGTTTTTACTGGCTTTCGCCCCCAGCTCACGCAGCATCTCAACCTGTCGTACTACATTCCCGCGCCCTTCCGACAGACGTCCCATAGCTTCATCATAACTTTCCTGTGTTTGCCGAATACGTTGACCGATATCCTGCATACTTTCCACAAATAGTACAAACTTATCGTATAGTGCCCCGCCCCGTTCAGCAATTTCCTGGGCATTTTTACTCTGATACTCCTGCTTCCATACGCTATCGATAGTTGCAAGGGTAGCTAACAGAGTTGATGGACTTACAATGACAATATTTTTGTCAAAAGCATCGTAATAGAGGCTGGTATCTTGCTGTAAAGCAATACCAAAAGCCGATTCTATGGGCACAAACATCAGCACGAAATCGGGGCTATTTCCTCCGTAAAGCTGTTCATAATTTTTACTGCTCAATCCTTTTACGTGGCTGCGCAATGAGTTTACATGTTGCTTCAGAGCATGTTCCCGTTCTACGTCATCATCAGCGGAACTAAACCGCTCATAAGCAGTCAACGACACTTTAGAATCGATAACAAGACGTTTTTCATCGGGCAGATGCACTACTACATCCGGATACAGCCGACGCCCCTCCTCGGTGGTATGGTGCTCCTGGATTTCATATTCTCGACCTTTTGTAAGCCCCGACTTTTCAAGGATACGCTGTAATATCACTTCTCCCCAGCTGCCCTGTGTCTTCGATTCCCCTTTCAGGGCTTGCGTTAAGTCTTTGGCCTCTTTGGCCATCTGCTGGTTCATCTCCTTCAGATGCTTGAGATGCTCTTTCAGTGAGCTCCGACCCTCTATATCTTCTTTATGGGTCTCCTCTACTTTCTTTTTAAACGCCTCCATCTTCTCTCCCAGTGGTTTCAGCAGCTGATCCAGTTTCTCTTTATTCTGCTCGGTAAACTTCTGCGATTTTTTTTCAAGGATTTTATTGGCCAGGTTCTCAAACTCATCTTTAAATTTGTCCTGTAAGTTCGCCATCTCCTCTTTCTGCTCGCTGAGCCGCTCTTTTAAATTTCGATATTCAGCATTGAGCTCGGCCAGCTGTTTTTCTGCGTCATTGGCCCTCCCCTGTTCTTTATGGTAATTATTTTTTGCTTCCGAAACCTCGGCATCCAGCCGCTCATTGCGTTCTTCAAGCCGCGAAATGGTTTGCATAGCCTGCTCACGCTCCTGTTTTAATGTTTCTGCTTCTTCGTTGGTAAGGGGCTGACTACTTTTGTATTTGAAATGGGCGATGATGTAGCCTAAAACCAGGCCTAGAATGATATAAACGATTGACAATAATTCCATGCGTTATAGTAAAGCTGTTTTCAGGATTCAGATTACAGGATACAGTATATATTATGCTTTGTTCTTGATGTATTGAGCATAAGGTGTGACATCTGATAACTTGAAGCTAATATCACGGTTCTGCGGTCCAGTTTCCAGTGTGGAAATAAAATAGGAATGCAGAGTGACTACATAGTGGCAGGGTAGATATTTTAATTCCGCCTCCATTCCTCCTTTATTCTATTTACGGCTACATACCTTAACTCCTTATGAAGTACTAACTTGTCCAAGTGGTATATTTTACTCACTAACTAGGATTTAACAGACCATGAGTAAAACATTAGAGAAAGGTTATAATGGCTTTTAGGGTACCAATCCTGTCCTCTACCTATTAGCCAACAAAAAGAGACGTTTAAACGATTTCTATATTAGTAAAGAAAACGGAGGTCCAGCTTCCATTGCCAATTCATTATACTGCTAGCTTGGTTTTTGAAGGGCTATTTTCTAATATCGATTCATCTTAAATCATTACTCATAACGCAAACAGATATTACTATGCGACATCAGAACTGGCAGTGTCCAAAGTGCAAAAACAGGGAATTTGAAACAGGAGAGGTTTCCGGGACGGGTGGTTTCTTTTCCAAATTTTTCAATATCCAAACCCAATCTTTTACCACTATTACCTGTACAAAGTGTACCTACACGGAAATGTACAAAGGAGAAACCAGTACACTCAGTAACATCTTGGATTTCTTCGGTAACTAAGGTGATTATCTCTCTTGGGGCTTATCTCTAAGCCGGTAAGGATGGAATAGAGTCAATTATAGCCAAATTCTCGAGTGCCATCCAGATCAAGAATACAACATATGCTATAATAAGGGTTACTGATTCTTTTCGATCGAGAATCATATCGGTCCGCATAAAGCTGAACAATAGCAACGTTGCCAGGGTAAGTGCCCCCATTAGCGGAGCTGCCATACTGAAATTGATGACAGTAGCCCCAGCTATAAGTACGCCCATCGGAATACAAACCAATAGGTCAAAAATATTACTGCCCAGCACATTAGCCAGTGAAGTTACCGCATCACCTTTCTGGGCTTTTCGAACACTTACAAAGGTATCGGGGATGCTGGTCCCTGCAGCAACAACGGAAATTCCCCAAAGAAATGAGGGGGTACCCAAAAGATCTCCAAATTTAATAGCCGATAATACCAACAGTTCTACCCCAATTAGGATGATAACTAAACTGCCCACCAACATTGCCCATTGTCTCAGGGGATTAATATTTACTGACTCTATCTCCGGTTCATAATCCATAGTATCTTGGTACTGTATAAAGATATAAAACCCATAAAGTAAAAGGGGTAACAAAGCTAAAGTACGGCTCATCTTCCCGAAAATGGCTTCTCCTTCAGTGGTTACAGGATAAAAAATAGCAGCAAATGAAAACGTAATGATAAGAACGGCCACAGAGATCATATAAAACTGTGCTTCTTTATAAACCAGGTCACGATTAGATTCCAACGGATTTTTTGCCACCAACCCCGCTGCAGCCGGAATAATGAGAATATTGAAAATTGCTGACCCCACTATTGCTGCTACACCAAGCTCAAACTCTCCATGTAATAAAGTAGAAATCACTACCGTTGAGAGCTCTGGGAAACTGGACCCGATAGCCACTACCAAGGCTCCCTGTACAATATCAGGCAATTCATAATATATAGATAGCCCTTCGCTGGCATTTTCAAGCCAATCACTGCCTTTCCAAAGTATCGCAGTAGCCAATAAGGCCACAAAAGTCCACAGCAATAAAGAAAGTATCATATAGGCATATGCAATTAATGGTGAATCGGTTTTCAATAAATGAAGTTTATTACTCCGAATAAAGTGTTTTTAACTGCTATTTCTCTAAATGGGATTATCTTGCTTTTATAAATGATAAACTGTTGCAAGTGATAGAAATCCTTCAACGTTACCCATTCGCTTCCTATTGAGAGGGAGTATTCATCTGGTTATCTTATCTTCAATAATTAATTTACTCCTCAAATGAAATAATATGAAAGTAGAAATTTGGTCCGATGTTGTATGCCCTTTTTGTTATATAGGAAAGCGCCGTTTCGACCAAGCCCTCGAACATTTTGAATATACCGATCGTATTGATATTGAGTGGCGTAGTTTCCTGTTAAATCCTGATATGGAAACTGATACAGAGGCAACAATTAACGAGCATTTATCAACATCAAAGAATATTTCTATTGATAAAGCTCAACAGATGACCAATCGCGTTAAAACCATGGCTGCAAAAGAAGGGTTGGAATTTAACATGGATAAGATCGTAGTTGCTAACTCTTATAATGCCCATCGGATTATCCAGTGGGCTAAGACACACGGTCTCGCCCATAAAGCAGAAGAAGTGTTATTTGAGGCTTATTTTACCGCAGGTGCAAACATCGATGAGATTGATACCCTTGTTGATATTGCCGATCAGCTTGGACTTGATACAGACAAAGCCAGAAATATCTTGACAGGTGACAAATTTACTAATGTGGTAAAACATGATTTCCAAACGGCGCAGGGAATGAACATTCGCGGTGTTCCCCTATTTTTATTTGACCGCAAGTTTGTAGTTTCCGGTGCACAAGAGACAAAAACTTTTTTAAGTGCTTTAAAACAGGGATGGAATAACTGGCTGGAAAAACAACAAAAGATCCAAGATGCTGATGTAGATGGAATTATTTGTGGGCCTAATGGCAACTGCTGATTAATTCAACATTAGTACAAGATAAGCAGTAATTTGTTTACCAACCACCCATTAACTTCATCTTTGACTCTTTTATAGGGAACAAACCTTCATTTCACTTTAATGAAGAATCATTAATCTTCGGTCTGACGTGGTTTTATTATTAGTGCTAGCCTATCATGTTAAAGGAATTACAACTTCCTTGTAACTTATGTTTGTGAGCTAATGCTTAACAGGTTTTGTAAAAGTCTCTTAAATCGAAATCCTCTGTTTTAAATAGAGCAGAGGATTTTTATTCTTATATATTAGTATTGTTTGGTATCAGCTATATGATACATTTTTTACACCTGGCTGATTCTACAACAAGAAAAAAGGAAATTATTACCGTGTGCCCAAACCTGAAACAGGCTCAAATAGTCTAAAAATAAGAAGCCTTAACTAACCAGTTTTCTTCCCGATAACTATTAATAAGATAACATAGAATTAATTAATCGCTTCAATCGTTATATAAATAGTAGTATATAGGATATCATACAGACGATCTTTTGTTGACCGGCATCATAACACCGGATTAGTGATATACCTACAGAGATCGGCAGCGGCTCATTGCAAACAGAACAATATAAATCGGGGTGCCCTATGAGACTCTCATCCAAACAGTTTTCGTTATTAACAATAGTAATCCTGACTTTGTTATGGATTTTATTGTTTTTCTTTGATGCCACCTCTTATAGAAACACTGCTACTACCAACAATGCCGTATCCTCCAAATATTCTACAGTTGAGACTACAGAAGATATAAAGCAGATCGAGTCCCTCATCGCATATTTAAAAGAAAAAGGCTTTGAAGTAGGAAAGTTACTTGAAGATCCCCGTTTTGAACTCTACGATGGAATTGCCGATCGATTTCGTAAATCTGCTGAACGAAAATCTCACTCCCTAGCCTCCTATAAGAGAGTACTTGGATTCGATGCCAAAGCCCGTGAAATTCGTAATTTTATCGACGAGCACTCAAAGCAGCTTAATAAAGCTTCAAAGAAATATGGCATTTCAAAGTATGTGATTTCAGCTATCATTGGAATAGAATCAGACTTTGGACAAAACATTGGCAGCTATAATCCCTTCAATGCCTATGTATCGATGTACGCTGAAAATTACCGTCGTGATTTTGCCAAAGCGCAATTAAGAGAGTTAATGGAGTTTGTTGAACGTAAAAATATCGACGTATTTGAATTGAAATCTAGCTATGCCGGTGCTATGGCTTTTGCCCAATTTATCCCCTACTCCTTAAACAAATGGTTTGTGGGAAAAGATATCTTTGATATGAATAATAATATTATGTCAGTTGCTAACTACCTGGCTTATTTTAAAAAGCGGACCAATAATATCGAAACGGCTGTGCTACGATATAACCCCAGTAGTTTATATACCAAAGCTGTATTAGACTTAGCTGATACCGCGAAACAGCATTATGGAACCCACTAGTTTACTGAGGAGATATCGAGTTTAGTTGTTCATTATTGGATGAGTTACTTTCCGTACAGCCAATGATTTTATTGTGACAGTTTGTTAAGTTGTTTTTTTATAATCTTTATTATCAATACTGTGCAGCTGAAATCTTTTGGCTCAATTTTCTTTTTTTCACTTATAGGAATATTTTACTATTCCTATTTCAGTGTCGGGCAATACCTTATTGAAAGTAATACTGCCGAAATTTCCACTCACCAAACAGTTGCCTGTGAAAAAGTTCTCACCTATAGAATTGCAAATATCGATGAAAAATACGATATCAGTAATAGCGAATTAAAGCAGGTGATGAGGAAGGTTGAATCGCTTTGGGAACAATCAGTACAGAAAGAACTTCTGCAATATAAAAAAGAGGGAGAAATTGGCATTCATCTGATCTATGGCGACGAACAACAACGTTCACAGAATGAAAAACAATTATCTCGACGCATTAAGACATTAGATCATCGCGTCGAATTGATGAGAAAATCATTCAACCGTCTTTCTAAAAAATATAAAGAAAAGAGCGGAGAAATGGAAAAAGCGTTGGATAAGTACAATAAAGCTGCATCGAAATTCAATAAAAAAATAGAGGAGTGGAACAAAAAAGGTGGAATACCACGTAGCAAAAAATCAGAAGTAGAACAGATGCAAAAAGATCTCAAACAGCTACAACGTAAAGGAAATAGACTAAAAACGGCTGCAGAATCATTACGACAACGAGCTAATGCAAAGTCAGAACAACTTAACGATTTGGTAGATCGACAAAATGAAATGATTGCCGAATATAACAGCCGATTTAGTGAAGTAGGACGATTTGATCAGGGACAGTATCGTGTTGCAGGTAATCAAAAACGTATTAACATTTATCAGTTTGGAAATAGGGCAGAACTTACAGCTGTTTTAGCACACGAAACGGGCCATGCTCTGGGGCTTGACCATGTCGACAACCCAAAATCGATTATGCATGCTGTAATGGATAAACAAAATATCTTTGACTTAAGCCTAACAAAAGAAGATGTCAGTGCTCTACGTCAGCGATGTAACAACTATTAACAGCTGATACAAGCATCTTTTGACCTTGTGAAAAACGAATGTGAATTATCTAACAATCGTATTATTCATTCTTCATTCATTTATTCTCATGAAACACATTTTTGCCGTCATCTTTTCGGCCCTATTTTTAGGATCCTCAGCTTACCTTAATGCTCAACAAACACCAACTGTAGATTCTGCTTTAAAGAAAAGTAATACGGCCTTCGAAAAGATTCGGAAGAACCATTCTGAAATCCTTCCAAATAAATATGCCGACCCTTTTTATCCCTACTACCAAAACTATCCCCAAACAGAACCCTGTGGAAAAACTATCACCTATAGAATTGCAAATATTGATATCAAATACAATATCAGTAATAGTGAATTAAAGCAGGTGATGAGAAAGGTTGAATCTCTTTGGGAACAACCGATAGGAGAAGATCTACTCCAATATAAAAAAAACGGAGAGATTGGCATTCATCTGATCTATGGCGGTGAACAACATTTAGAGAACGACAACAAGTTTCCTCAACACATTAAGATTAAGACATTAGAAAATCGTATCAAATTAATAAGAAGGTCATATAAACGCCTTTCTAAACGATATAAAGAAAAAAGCGAAGAGATGGAAAAAGCGTTGGCTAAATACAACAAAGCTGCAAAAAGGTACAATAGAAAAATAGAGGAGTTGAAAAAAAACGGTGGAATACCAAGCAGCAAAAAACAAGAAATAGAACAAATACAGAGAATGCCTAAACAGCTAAAAGATAAAGCAATTAATCTAAAACAAACTGCGGAATCATTGCGACAGCGATCTAATAAAAAATCAAAAGAACTTGACGACTTATTAGATCGACGAAATGAAATGATTGCCGAGTATAACAGCCGATTCGGTGAAGCACAACGATTTAATCAGGGACAGTATCTGGTAACAGGTAATCGGAAACGTATCAATATATACCAGTTTAGCACTAGGGCAGAACTTACAATCCTTTTAGCGCATGAAACGGGTCATGCCTTGGGGCTTGACCATGTCGACAACCCAAGATCAATTATGCATATTGTATTGACCAAACAAAATATTTTTGATTTGAGCCTAACAGAAGAGGATATCAACGCTCTGCGTAAACGTTGTAACAACTATTAACAGCTGATATTCACATTCTGGTTTTTTTTAAAAAAGAATGTGAATTATCTAAAAGTCGATCTATTTATTTAACAACAATTTATTGTCATGAGATACACTCATGGAATTACATTTGTGGCTCAATTTTTAGGATCTTCAGCTCACCTTTTTGCGCAGTAATCATCCACAGTAGATTCTACGTTCCAAAATAATATTAACAAGGCATGTGAAGAAATTCACGATAATCATTTTGCCCCCCTTTGACAGATATATGCCAACCAACTTTATGGCCACTCCCCTCCCAATCAAAAACAGGTAAGGAAGCATTATGATATGGGTAAATACCGGCTCAGCAGAACAAGTAGATCAAGTTGTAAATGGTGAATAAAAGATAGATCATTCGTATGTGGAAAGCTCTAGGAATGTTTACCAAATACTCCCATGTTAAGGAGTATACAAATATTATTATCTAACTATTTAAATAAATTATTATGAGTCAACGACGTATTAAACCGGGTGAAGTCATTAATTTATATGATTTAAACGACGAATTCCCAGAAGGTGCTACCCTTGCCCTCATGAAAACCTCAGATATGGAAGCCATACGTATGGTCCTTCCAAAAGGGAAAGAAGTTACAGAACACAGTGTTGACGGGGAGGTATCTGTTCAATGCCTGGAAGGAAAAACAGAATTTATTGTAGATGGGGAAACAAAGGTTTTATCAAAAGGAGACTGGCTATACCTTAGCCGCCATCAACCCCACTCGCTGAATATTATTGAAGATACTGTACTATTAGTAACTATACTTTTTGTGGGCTCATCATCTGAAGAAGAATAAAATAGTACTTTTGGTTTTAACCTTATACAAGGTGTAATTACCGTCCTTCGCCAGAAGCATTACAATTGCTATATTAACGGGCCATTTCATTTTGAACTATTATTATAATTCATGGATCCCGTTACCCACGGTATTATAGGGGCCTCAGCCTCACAATCTTTTAGCACCCAAAAAGAACATCGCTATGCGGCAGTAACCGGTCTCCTTGCCGCAATGTTGGCCGATCTGGATATCTTGATCAGCGATGCCAGTGATCCCCTACTAAATATTGAGATACATCGTCAATTTTCTCATTCCTTAATTTTTATTCCAGTAGGTGCCCTACTCGCAGCAGGTATTCTCTGGTGGTTTATGCGCCAAAAAATCTCATTTAAAAAGGTATACCTCTTTAGCCTACTAGGCTATGCTACCAGCGGGATAGTTGACTCTTTAACCAGTTATGGTACTAAACTATTATGGCCCTTTATTGATGAGCGGTTCTCTTGGAATATCATATCAGTCTTTGATCCCCTTTTTTCTCTGGGTGTTCTAATAGCTGTAGGGCTTGCATTCTATTATAGTAACAATAAAATAGCACAATTTGCCTGGGCCTGGATGCTTCTATATCTGCTATTTGGTATGATACAGCAGGAACGAGGTAAAGATGTTGCCAAGTCATTAGCCAATCAACGCAATCACCAAATTGAAGAGCTTGTAGTAAAGCCTACAATAGGCAACATATTTTTATGGAGCATCCGTTATAAAACTACCGATACACTTTATGCCGACGGTCTGCATCTTATGTCTCTTACAGCCCCTACCATCTATGAAGGAAGTGCTGCCCCCCTTTTAGACTGGAAAAAAAAATATCGTTCATATCAGGGAACAACCCTTTATAATGATATTAAACGTTTTGATACCCTCTCTGATGGATATCTTATTCAACATCCCGAACACCCTAACATCATTGGGGATGGACGTTATGCTATGCTGCCTACAGCTTTAAATCCATTATGGGGTATCAAAATTGATACTACCAATGCCGAAATGCATGTTCCCTTTAAGACATTTCGCAACCCTACCTCGAATGTACGCTCGAATTTCTTGAATATGCTACTGGGCAGAAATCATACATTCACCAGATAAAACCTTTAGTTAAAATTATTGGGGAATCAAGCAAAAGGCCCTTATTTTAAACACAGTTATTTTTCACCTATCCACTTATTTCTCTTTTCCATGTTCAAACTCGGTACCTACCAAACGCTCAATGTAGCTCGAATTACAGAATACGGCTATTTTTTACAGAACACATCCAGCAGAACAGATGAAGAAGTGCTACTTCCCAATAAGTTAGCTTTACGTGACCTGCAAGAAGGAGAGAATGTGCGGGTATTCCTCTATAAGGACGGTGAAGAGCGCCTAACAGCCACGATGCAAGACCCTGATATCACCTTAAACGATGTGGCCTTTCTAACCGTTAAAGATGCCAATAACTTTGGTGCCTATCTTGATTGGGGACTGGATAAAGATCTTTTTGTCCCCCACAGCGAACAGGTGAATAAAATGAGGGAAGGGCAGTCGTACTTGGTATATATGTACCTCGATGAACAAACCAACAGACTGGCCGCCTCAACACGTCTGGGACGTTTTATGAAGAGGGAGGAGATTACTGTTGAGGAAGGCGAAAAGGTTGATCTCTGGATCTGGAAAGAGACAGACCTTGGCTATAAAGTGATTATCAATAATACGCATGAGGGTCTCGTATATCACAATGAATTTTATGAAGATATTTTTTACGGTGACAAAACTACCGGCTGGATAAAGCAGATAAGAGACGATAACAAAATTGATGTCACGTTACGACCCATTGGGTACGATAAAGTAGAACCCAATGCTCAACATATTTTAGAGCGGTTAAAACATACAGACGGCTACCTTGATCTCCATGATAAAAGTGATCCTAAAGAGATTCACAATCGATTGGAAATGAGTAAGAAGACATTCAAAAAGGCCATTGGTCGCCTCTACAAAAAAGAGATCATCCGTATTGAAGATGACGGAATATACCTTCGAAATTAAGCAGAAGTTATCATTTTTTAGCTAAGTTTTTATTCCCGGTTTTCAACTCTCCTTATTTGGGAAATCGGGCCTACAATTCGATCTGGATATTTCCCTTATATTCGGTCTTCATATCCTCCTCAAATACCACAATAAACTCTTCATTATAAAGCTCCCCGACACAGGGTTAAGAAACACTGATTTTTCTCTCACTTAGACTTCATTTTCTCCTCTCTTGGAGCTTCCAATACCAGGATAAAAAAGGTATAAAATTGATTTTTAAAAAAGTTCATTCCTCTTGGAACTTTTAATATCAAATCGACTATAAATGAATACACCTAATACTTATTTTTGGGAGGTACTCAAATGATTGAACATTATTTTAATATCGCAGTAGCCTACTTGGAACTAGGCATCGAAATTACGGGATCTTACCTTATAACATTCGAGGGGATGATAGGATTATTTTTTGGTCTTTTTTTAGTTGGATTAGTCTCAAAAGTCCGCTCTTGACAGATTTTTATCAGACTGTATAAATAATATAGTCAACCCTCCTGCCTTTCACCTTGTATGAGCATATACTGCTATGCAAACTTAACTAAAGCTGAACCAATATACCCAACATCAATTTCGATTGGGCTGTTAAAGAATCAAAAAACTAAAACCTATAATAATTACTAATTAATATATTCTATCTTATTGATATTCAATACTTTAGTTTATTTTATCTATAATATTTCACGGCAACTCATTCCCATCACACCTTATTCGTATAGTCTTAAAAAACAATAACTTAGCCAAATATCGCACAAATGAGTCCAATTTTTGTTTTTGATGGGTATTATTCAGTGGTTTTAACAGAAACCGGGCCACCTTTCCTGCCCTATTCAGCTGAGACATCAGTAAACTTTCTATTATTCTAAATTATCAATTTCACTACATAACCCACTGTCATAGCCAACAAAGTAGAAAGCAAAGTCCCGATCAGAACGTACTCAGCAAAATCCCTGCTTTTTATATCTATCAACCTTGCCACCCCTTTTGCTGCAAGAATAAAACCGATAGCTGTATAGTGTCCCAGCAAAACAAAAATGAATACAAAAATACGCTCCAACAAACCGATAATCCTGCCTGTACTATACTCTTCATCATCTACTTGTTTCTTATCATCTCCCAACGATTTAACTCCCAATACTCTTAATAAATAGCGGAGTAAAATATTCATCTCGTTGAGTACCAAAAGGAAGCCAAATAATAACCCCTGAACAGCCACAAAATTTGCAGTTTTAATCGCTCCATCCGCTAGCAGAATTTGATCCATAGAACCAACAATATCAGTGGTCAAATTATTTGCCTGTAAAGAAGTAAGTGGACTACAAATAAGCGCTACTAAAACAAGCTGAAAAACCAATAAAAAGCCACGACTTTTCCGGAGTTTCCATACCTCCTTTTCCGTCCCCCACATCAAAAATGATATCCCAATAAAGTAGCACACTAATAAGAACCATCCTATATTAACCTGCAAAAAAGGAAGTGCAAGAAAAGGGATCATCTCTACCCTCAGCACGCCCTTCCAATCCAGGGCTTCATCCCTCAACATAAAATGTAATCGTCCTAATAATGTTAGATTAAGAATACTCAGTAATATCTCATATTTCATAAGATCAGCTCTCTATTTCATGATTAATAATGTCTGCCATATTTTCACTCAATTCCCCTATTATATCAAGCAAAGCTGCGTTCTTATTTTTATAAAATGCCGCTTTTGATATCCCCAGTTCTTCAGTTATGATTTTATAATTATCCCCTTCTTTAATCATATATAAAATTCGCAAACGGTTTTTGTTCCAGCTTCGCACCTGCTGTGACAATAATTGCAAGCTGTTGTTTATGAAAGCAGTAGTCGACAGCTGTTGACCGGCTACACTAAGATGAAACAGGAACCCACTCTTCTTGAGTTTTTCAACCCCTCTCCGCGCGACATGAAAGGCTGGCCCATCCATTCCTATAGCCTGCTCATTATTTATTGGGGTATTTATATCCCCTACCCCAACAGAAAAACGTACTTTTACCGGGTAAAGCTCTGCAAGAATTTTTAGGATATCAGTGCACACCCCATCAGCCCTTTTGAATACCGCCTGAAATTCATCACCCAGCGTAATGGTATAGGGAGATACTATCGCGCTATTACCCTCACTTAACCTCCCTAAGATGCGATCAAGCTCAACTTGTAGATTCTCCCTTTCTTCATTAGATAACTCCTTAGAATCCTCAACATCTCCTATCAACACAATAAACTTATCCATGCCACATTAATTAATTATCTTTCTCTATATTTAACCATTTTAGTATAAAAAATCAATTTTAAACTATATCGGTTTACAATATTTTTATTAAACCTAAATGGGTTACTTTTAAATTAGTTTCTGCCCGTTTTATTTCCTATTCTCTTTTCTATGTAATGCTTCATATTTTTTATTTCTTCACTGATAGATGTTGTCCAAAACCAACAACGCCACCACACCAATTTAACCTATGAGTAATTCTGCCTTTTCAAATAGACTCTTCAAAATTCTTCTTCCGCTATTAGTAATCATCGGAGTGATAGGATTATTTTCTGATTGGATCATAGAATGGCTATGGCTAGATAACCTAGGGTATGACCAGGTGTTCTGGACCATAAAAACAACACAAGGTCTTTTGCTTGTGGGTGCACTTTTTCTTGCACTCTTGTATGTAATCCCCAATATGAGAGCGTTGGGCAAGAGATTTAGCACCATGAGTTTTGGACAATCGCCGCTGGCTCAGCTCAAACTGCACGAAATCAGCAGTAAAAAAATAAAAACAACCTTTTACGGGGTCGGAGCGATTATCAGTGGTTTCTTCTCATTAGCATTCTTCATGCGATGGGATACCTACTTCCGATTTCACTGGAATGAAACATTTGGACAGGTTGATCCTATTTTTGGGCATGACATCGGCTTTTACCTCTTCCGACTTCCTTTTATTGAGCTTATTCAAAACAGTTTGAGCTCACTGGTATTCTTTGTTACAGCCATCACCATCTTACTTTATGTATATTCCGGTGCCCTTAGCCTTGGATCGTCAAAGAAGGTTATAGCTTCATCGGGTATTAAAAGACATATTAGTATCAATATCGGTATCTGGTTATTACTGCTCTCCTGGGGATATTACTTGCAGCGCTATAACCTGTTATACAATTCGGGTGGTGCAGTATATGGGGCCGGCTATATCGATATCAATGTTCGCCTCCCTATTATATGGTTATTATGCATCCTGTCATTGGCGCTTGCTGCTTTTGCTTTTTTCCAACTCTATAAGAGCCAATTTAAATGGCTGATCATTGGCGGTGTTGCAACAATATTAATAGGCGGAATTGGCAATGGCCTGCTTCCGGGCATGGTACAGCAATTTATTGTAGAACCCAGCGAACTGCAGCTCGAAGAACCCTATATCAAAAACAGTATTGAACAAACACGGGAAGCTTATGCACTGGATAAGATGGATACCCAGCCATACAGTGCAGAGCCATCGGAACAGATGGATTGGTCTACCATTCAAGAAAATGAACAGACTATCGAAAATATACGGCTGTGGGACCCCAGGCTACTGATTCAAACCTATCGGCAGCTACAGGAAATACGTCTATACTACCAGTTTTACAATGTTGATGTGGACCGTTACCAAACTGATGAAGGATATATGCAGATGATGGTTTCTGCCCGTGAACTGTCTGAGGAACTTCCGGAGCAAGCCAACACCTGGGTGAATCGTCGGCTACAGTATACACACGGCTATGGACTAGTAATGAGTCCCGTTGCCCAGGAAGGCTCGCAGGGTGACCCGCGGTTAACTATCAAAGATATTCCTCCTGTTACGGATATGGGACTCACAGTCGATCAACCTGCCATCTACTACGGTGAACATAATTCTGACTATAAGATTGTTAATACCAATGTCCGTGAGCTCGATTATCCCAGTGGAGATGAAAATGTTTATACCAACTACCAGGGAAGCAGTGGAGTCAATATTGGTAGCTTATTTTCGAAACTTCTGTTCTCATGGAATTTTGGGGATATTAATATTCTGCTAACCGACTATATCAATGAGGATAGTAAAATCATTTTCTGGAAAAAAATTCAAGAACGGGTTAATAAAATTGCCCCTTTCCTACGTCTGGAAGATGACCCCTACCTTGTGCTCAATGAGGGCAAACTTTATTGGATACAAGATGCTTATACTACTTCACCCGATTACCCTTATTCAGAACCATACAAAGGGCAATACAACTATATCCGAAATTCTGTTAAGGTAGTAGTAGATGCGTACAACGGTTCTGTTGATTTCTATGTCGCGGATGAACAAGATCCGGTACTTAATATTTATCGTGATATTTTCCCGACTATGTTCAAACCGATGGATGAAATGCCCGGTAGTCTTCGCAGTCATATTCGCTACCCCATCCATTACTTCAAGGCACAGATTGAAAAATACAACGAATACCATATGACCGATCCTCAGGTATTTTATAACAACGAGGATTTATGGACACGCCCCAATGAGAAATATGGGGGACAATCCATCAAAATGGAACCTTACTATGTACTCACTAAGCTTCCTGGGCAAGAAGAACTGCAATATCTGCTAATTAGTCCCCTAACCCCCAACAACAGAGATAATATGATTGGATGGATGGCAGCCAATTCCGATTATCCCAACTATGGGGAAGTTTCTGTTTATCAGCTCCCAAAAGAACGATTGATTCTTGGCCCTGCACAGATTGAAGCCCGTATAGATCAGGATACTGAAATATCACGACAGCTAGCCCTTTGGGATCAGCGCGGTTCTCGGGTCATCCGCGGAAACCTTATGGTCATCCCAATAGAAAATTCATTTATATATGTAGAGCCGGTTTTCCTTATTGCAGAAGGTGTTGATATTCCCCAGTTGCAACGTGTCATTGCCACATCAGGCGAAAAAATAGCCATGCAACCGACCCTTTGGGAATCGATAGAAGCACTTTATGGTAAAAAAGGTCAGCGTATTGCCTCTACAAAAATCGATACAAGTGGTGTAATGCCGCCAACCTCCCAAGCCATGTCCGCTTCATCCTCTGAGGAGCTTAACAGAGCTCAAACCCTTTGGAAAGAGGCGAGCGAAGCTTTAAAAAGCGGCGACTGGGAAACCTTCGGTAGCAAAATGAAGGAAATTGAAGAGTTGCTAAATCAAAATTAATAGCCTGGCTTGAACTATTTTTCCAGCTCAAATTGGAGCGAGAATTCTGTGCCGGAATCAGTACGAGTAAACTCGGACTCCCCTCCAATTTGGGTTGAAAGCGTATGAATAAGCTTAATACCCAGTGATTTTGGACTATCCATGCTAACTTCTTCAGAAATCCCTACACCATTATCTTTAACCAACATCAATATTTGTCCGCTGTTGTTAGTTATATCAATACTTATCGTTCCTCTCTCCCGATCAATAAATGCATGCTTATAGGCATTTGTAATAAGCTCATTTAAGATAAGTCCGCATGGGATAGCCTGATTAATGGTAAAATCAATAGGATCAGCATCAATAGAAATAGTCACATCTGTTTCCTCAGATTTCATTGAGGAAACAATAACCTCTGTAAGTTCCTGCAGATATTTGTCAAATGAAATTTCCGACAGGTTTTTATTTTGATAGAGTTTTTCATGAATTAGGGCTATAGAATTAATGCGCATCTGACTCGCTGTCAGCACCTCTTTAGCTTCCTCAGAAGTGGTGTTATATGCCTGCAACTCCAGTAGACCTGTAATCACTGCCAAGTTATTCTTGACCCTGTGGTGAATTTCTGCCAACAGCACCTCCTTTTCTTTCAGCGACTTTTTGACTTTTTCTTCGGCCTTTTTGCGATCAGTGATATTAACAAAAATGCCAAAGATAGCAACCGTCTTTGCTCCTACATTAACCGGAACACCATATATCAATACATCAACAAGGCTACCGTCCTTACATACTCTTTTACCGGTATGGAAAGCTGTTTCACCACTTAATATCTTGTTTGAAACCTCACGAGCCTTCTCTCTCTCATCGTCGGGAACTAAAAAGTTATCAATATTTAATCCTTTTACCTCCCTTGTTTCATATCCAAAGGTATGCTCAAAAGATTCATTAACCTTTCTTACCTCCTGCCGCTTGTCTAACAGAGCTATAGGTATAGGCGCATTCTGAAAGAGCTGTCGAAACATCTCTTCATTTTTTCGCAACTCTTCTTCTGCCTTATAGCGCTCAGTAATATCACGTGCTATGGCAATTACAGCATCCTCTCCAAAATAGGTACCCGGGTTAACTACAACTTCTTTCGGAAATACCTCTCCGTTTTTACGTTTTCCCCACCACTCAAAACTCTGTGGGCTACCATTAAGTGCTTTCTGCACCTTTTTCTTCGTCGCTTCCATATCTACTTTTCCCGGTGCAGATAGCACCTCGGGGGTTTTCCCAATAAAGAAAGATTTTTCATAGCCATACATATCCACAGCTCCTTGGTTGACTTCAAGAAAACGCCCTTCTTTATCCTGGATATAAATTGCATCAGATATGGAATCAAACAAATCTTGAAACGTATCTAAGCTCGCCTGGTATTTTCGTACAGTTTCTTTATTTTCGGTGATATCCAACAGGGTACCAACCACCGCCGGGCGGCCCATATATATGATACGAGTCCCATATACACTTACATCAATTACTTCGCCGGTCTTAGTGTTGCAACGAAAATCATATTCAATTGCATTTTCTTCTCCCTCAATACGAGCACGTAAATTTTCTTTAACCAACTCACGATCCTCTGGATGGGTAAGATCAAATGGCGACATCGATCCTACAATCTCTTGTCGATCGTAACCAAATATTTTTGAAAATCGAGGATTCACATACTTGAAAACGTTATCCTGAATCAGATAAACCCCAACGAGCGATTCTTCCGAAAGTGCTCTAAACAAATTATCTGACTGTCGCTGATCACTAATATCAACTATCAGCGATTGGATATTGGAAACTTCCTTTTCCTCGTCATATTGTAGCGAATTATACCATTTACAGATTAATGAACTGCCCTCTTTTGTTTTTACTTCTGCTTCAAAACTAAGATTTTCCTCCTCACTACCAATGGCTTTTGTAAGGGTATCCTGAACATAGGGCACTTCTTCTTCAACAAGGAGATCCTTCATACTCATCTCCCGACTCTCTAGCTCCTCCTTATCCCAACCAAAAAGATCTTCTGACTGGTCCCACCAATTTTTAATCTCTAAATCACTCCCCCATTCTACTTCTGTAAAAGAAAGATTGGATTTAGAATCAACAATATCCGGAAAACTTAGCCGTTGCTTTTCTTCTATAATTTCATGACTTATATCATGGGCAATAACCAAGTAAGCTTCCATCCCGTTACATTCAAAAGAGTGTGAACTAAACTGTACATAACGTTTTTTCCCTTGCTTCGTGTTATGTACCCAAATTTTATCATCAGAAACTGAATCTCTAGCTGGGATACCCAGCACCTCTGCCCTTCTTTTTTCAATACCTAAATCGTCAATATTCATGGAGGAAAACTCTTCGCTCGAATACCCATAACATTCAACAGCTGAACTATTTACGTCAAGGATATCCCCCGAGTTTTGATCCAAAATGAATATAGGTTGCTCATCAAAAAAAGATATGCTATTACTATCCATCCCTATATTTTCCCGTTAAAGCCATAATTTAGTTGAATCGCATTTAATGTAAAATTCTAAATGTATTTGTAAAACCATAATTCACTTTTTTTGATAAAATCTCTAATTGAGTCTGTCCCTCTTTGGTTATTTTTATATCTTTAGAGGCTAAAATTACAGTCTTAATTATCCAAAACTGCAGATTTATTACTGAATGGCTGAACAAATAACCATTACATTTCCTGATGGGAATGAAAAAAAATACCCGAAAGGAACAACAGGACGCGAAATTGCCGCATCAATAGCAAAAGGTTTAGCGCGAGAAGCATTAAGTATAACGCTTAACGATGAAGTACTGGGGTTAGACCGCCCTATCGAAGAGGACGGCACCATAACTATTAATACGTGGGATAGTGAAGATGGAAAGTACACCTTCTGGCACTCATCTGCGCACGTTCTTGCTGAGGCTATTCAAGAACTCTACCCCAACGCAAAGTTCGGTATTGGACCTCCCATAGAAGATGGTTTTTATTATGATATTGACTTTGGAAACCAAACTATTGGCCATGATGATCTGGAAAAGATCGAAAATAAAATGATTGAGATGGCCCGAAAGAAATCTGAGTTTGATCGGCTTCCTGTATCAAAGGAAGAAGCCCTTGCACACTACAAAGAAGTGGGCAATGAATATAAAATAGACCTTATCGATGATCTTGAAGACGGGAATATCACCTTCTATAAGCAGGGCAATTTCACTGACCTCTGCCGTGGCCCCCATATCCCCAATACCGGGCGCATCAAAGCTGTAAAGCTCACCAGCCTGGCAGGAGCATACTGGCGCGGTGATGAAGAGAATGAACAACTTACTCGTATTTATGGCATCTCTTTTCCCAAAAAGAAGTTGTTAGACCAATATATTGAACGGGTTGAAGAAGCTAAGAAGCGCGACCACAAAAAGTTGGGGAAAGAGCTCGGAATTTATATGATCGACCAGATGGTGGGTCAGGGTCTTCCTGTTTGGCTGCCAAACGGTACAGTACTTCGCCGTACACTGGAAGCATTTTTACGAGAAGAACAAAAGAAACGGGGCTATAAAGAAGTTATAACCCCTCACATAGGGAACTTGGAATTGTACCGTACTTCGGGCCACTATCCCTACTATCGCGAGTCGCAATATAATCCTATTGAGATGGAAGGTGAAGAAGATGGCTACCTTCTAAAACCAATGAACTGCCCACACCACCATCGCATTTACTCGAACGAGCTGCGCAGTTACCGTGACCTGCCATTACGACTGGCAGAGTTCGGAAGCGTATATCGTTATGAGCAATCAGGGGAACTCAATGGACTTTCACGAGTGCGAGGCTTCACCCAGGATGATGCACATATTTACTGCACGCACGACCAGCTGAAAGATGAGATTAAGAACTGTATCGACCTTACCGAACTAGTATTCGGTACTTTTGAAATGCCAGTAGATATCCGCCTTTCTTTCCGTGATGATAACGAAGATAAATATGGCGGAGAGAGCGAATTCTGGGACCGTGCCGAACAAGAAATTAAAGAAGTCGCCGATGAGATGGATCTTGACTACACGATTGGCCGTGGTGAAGCTAGCTTTTATGGCCCCAAAATTGACTTTATTATTAGAGATGCAATTGGTCGAAAGTGGCAACTAGGTACCGTACAGGTAGATTATGTAATGCCAGAACGTTTTGACTTAACTTATGTAGGTTCTGATAACAGTAAGCATCGTCCTGTTATTATACACCGGGCTCCTTTCGGGTCCATGGAACGGTTTACCAGTATCCTGATAGAGCATTTCGCCGGTGATTTCCCGGTATGGTTATCTCCAAAACAGGTACAAATCATTCCTGTATCTGATGACTTTAATGAATATGCTTTTAAATGTGCTTCTGCACTTAAAAAAGAAGATGTACGCGTAGAAGTAGATACCCGAAGTGAACCCATTGGAGGAAAAATCAGGGATGCTGAAACGAGCAAGATTCCATATATGTTAATAGTTGGTGGCGATGAAGAAGAAGAAGGAACGGTTTCTGTTCGCCGCCACAAAGAAGGTGATATTGGAACTTTTGATTTTTCTGAATTTATTTCTAATCTCACTGATGAGATTGATAACAAAGAAGTTCCCAAACATTAGATTTTTTAACAGTATTAATTTCTAATAAAAAACAATAGAGGTTACTTATCGGAAGAACCAGAAGACGACGACCACGGGGTAATGATGACCGCCCTAATGCTAATGAAGAAATCAGAGCATCTAAAGTACGTGTCATACACCCTGAAGATGTAGAAAAAGAGCACGAAGTTGTACCTATTGACCGTGCACTAGAGATCGCAGAACGTTATGGCCTTGATCTCGTTGAGGTAGCACCCAACGCCAAACCACCAGTTTGTAAGGTGTTGGATTTCGGCAAGTATATGTACAAAAAAAAGAAGAAAGAAAAAGAAGCGAAAAAGAAGCAACATACCGTACAGGTTAAAGAACTTCGCTTCCGCCCTAACACTGATGATCATGACCTTGAATTTAAAACGCGTCATGCTCGTGAGTTTCTCGAAGGCGGTGATAAAGTAAAAGCTACCGTTCAGTTTCGTGGACGCGATATGCTCTACACCGATCGGGGCAAAGAGTTATTACACGATCTTGCCGAAGAGTTGGATGATATCAGCGAGATTGAATCCAAACCGAATATGGAAGGTCGCCGCATGATCATGATGTTGGCCCCCACCGGTAAAGGCGGTTCATAACTGCTCACCTGATTTTATGACCAGTGATACCATCCAAATTTAGGGGTGGTATCACTTCTTAAAATTATTCTGTGTATTTAAGTTTAATATTCGAACTTAAATGCTTATCTTCGTAGCCATAATTTCCAAGAAATTTTTAAAAGGTGTTTTGTTATGCCAAAAATGAAAACCCATAGTGGGGCCAGTAAACGCTTCAAAAAAACCTCTAGCGGTAAATTCAAGCGTAAAAAAGCTGGGAAAGGACATATCCTCACCAAAAAAACTAGCAGAAAGAAGCGTAAACTCGGCAAAGCTACAACGGTTGATAAGACCCAAGAAGATAGCGTCGAGAAAATGCTTCCGTACAAGTAATTAATATTAACTCTTAAACATTAGACAAAATGCCACGTTCAAGAAATAAGGTGGCTTCCCGTCGCCGTCGCCGCAAAATTTTAAAACAGGCGAAAGGTTACTGGGGCAAGCGAAAGAATGTTTATAAGTTTGCGAAAAATACGGTCGAAAAAGGGATGCTATATCAGTATCGTGACCGCAAAGTTCGTAAACGTGAATTCAGAAAGCTCTGGATCACACGCATTAATGCTGCTGCCCGTCAAAACGGTACTACCTACTCACGACTGATGGGAGCCTTAGGAAAGCAAAATATTGAGATCAACCGTAAGGTTTTAGCTGACCTTGCCGTCAATGATCCGGAAACTTTCACCGCTATAGTTAACGAAGTATCCAACTAATAGCGATGTGAAGATATTATAAACCGATCTTCCCGCTTGTTGGGAGGATCGGTTTTTTATTTTCATTGAAGGATTAGTCCTAATTAGCTAGATTCCACTCATTATTACGCCATACCCAAACCTGCGTATGGTCTATTTCATATATAGCCAATAAATACGATCGATTAATTCTCATGCTCGACGATATAGAAGCGCTAAAGAAAGAAGTACAAAATTATACTATTTCCACCGAAGAAGAGCTCGAATCTTTTCGCCTCAAATTCCTATCCCGAAAAGGGAAAATCCAGTCTATGTTTTCCCGGATGAGTGAAGTACCTAATGATCAAAAGGCAAAGGTTGGCAGGGCTATGAATGAAGTGAAAAATCTTGCCCAAGAAACCTTCGATACTGCGAAACAACAGTTAGAGCGTGAAGAGACGGCAGATTTACAAGCAACTGATGATATTACACTTCCTGCCCCACCCTATACTCCGGGATCATTTCACCCGTTATCACAGACTTTTGAAGAAATGAAAAACATCTTCTATCGGCTGGGGTTTTCAATTGCTGACGGACCAGAAGTAGAAGATGATTTCCATAACTTTACGGCTTTAAACTTTCCTCCCAATCACCCGGCCCGCGATCAACAAGATACTTTTTTTATTCGGAAGGATGATGATCCGGAAGTTGATGATTTAGTGATGCGCACGCACACATCACCGGTTCAAATTCGACTTATGCAAAAACAAGCTCCTCCAATTCGCACAATTATGCCGGGCCGGGTTTACCGAAATGAAGCGGTTTCCCCGAAATCGTATTTCCTCTTTCACCAGGTTGAAGCACTTTATATTGATACTGATGTAAGCATTGCTGAACTAAAAGAAACGCTCATCAGCTTTGTAAAGCTAATGTTTGGCAAGGATGTAAAATACCGGCTACGTCCGGGCTATTTCCCTTTTACTGAACCCAGCCTGGAAATGGATATCTGGTGGGAACCTGCCCATAAGAAAGATGGCAAATGGCTGGAAATTCTTGGCGCCGGCATGGTCGACCCCAATGTATTGAAAGCGGTAGATATCGACCCTGAGAAGTACACCGGCTTTGCTTGGGGTATGGGCGTTGAGCGTATTGCTATGTTACGCCATCAGATTGATGATATCCGTGTGTTTTATGAAAATGATGTCCGCTTTTTAAAACAATTTAACTAATCAAATTTATTATTCTGTCATTTCGATCCGGAAAACTGCCAATGAATTATCATAAAGGCATCCCGGTCCTCGAACCGACTACTGCAAAAAAATAGTTTTATTTAGATGAATATTTCATACAACTGGCTTAAGGAATTAATAGACCTGGAGTTATCACCGCAAGAAACGGCGGAAAAACTCACACTAATAGGATTGGAAGTCGAAGAAGTTACTTCTTTTGGTTCTAAACTGGAAGGTGTTGTAGTGGGCGAAGTGCTCGAAGTTAATGAGCATTCCAATGCTGACCGCCTGTATATCTGCCAAGTAGATATTGGTACGGAAAAGGTGCAAATAGTTTGTGGAGCTGACAATGTAGCGGTAGGACAAAAAGTTCCTGTGGCCACAGTAGGCTCTTCTCTGCCCCCTAAGGAAGAAGGTGATGATCCTTTTACCATTCGCAAGGCTAAACTACGTGGCGAAGAATCCAAGGGTATGATTTGTGCTGAAGATGAGTTACAGCTGGGCGATGATCACAGCGGTATCATGGTGCTTGCCCCCCATCTTGAAGTCGGCACACCGCTGCATGAGGCGCTAGATCTTTATCAAGACTCCGTAATAGAGATTGAGATAACCCCCAATCGTCCCGACGCCACTTGTCATACAGGTGTTGCCCGAGACTTGGCAGCAGCCTTAGACTTGGAACTTAAGAAACCTTTTTCTACCGACTTTGATGAACAAAATCCGCTTGATGAAATTGATATCAGCATTGAATCACCGGAAAAATGCCATCGCTATGTGGGTAAAATGGTTAAGGATGTAACTATTGAAGAATCTCCCTCTTGGCTAAAAAATAAGCTGAAAGCGATCGACGTACGTCCCGTTAATAACGTAGTGGACATCACCAACTACGTAATGTTTGAGCTAGGCCAACCCCTTCACGCTTTTGATGCTGATACCATTAAAGGTAATAAGATTGTTGTTAAAGACTTTAATGAAAAAGTAACCTTTGAAACGCTTGATCATATAGAACGGGAATGCTCTGCCGGCACCTTATTTATTTGTGACGCCGAAGAAGCTGTTGCTATAGCCGGTGTCATGGGAGGAGTTGATTCTGAGGTAAGTGATAATACCACAAACGTACTTATTGAAAGTGCCTATTTTAATCCCGGAGACATACGTAAGACTGCAAAAGAGCAACAGCTGCAAAGCGATTCATCCTACCGTTTTGAACGAGGTGTAGATCCCCAGTTGCAGCGTATTGCTGCTGAACGTGCAGCCGAGTTAATGGAAGAAATTGCCGGTGGCACTGTTGTCGAGTCTTGCACCGATGTACATCCCCAAAAAACGGAAGCAACCAAGCTTGACTTACGTAAATCGTATGTAAACCGCCTATTGGGTACCGATTTTTCTACGGATGAAATCAGAGATATTTTAAATGGACTGGAGCTTGAAATACTGGAGCAGGATCAGGATACGATAAAGTATAAGATCCCGACCTTCCGTCCCGACCTGGAGCGCGAAGTAGATCTTATTGAAGAAGTAGGTCGACTGTTTGACTACAATAATATTCCTACTCCCGAGCATGGAAAATTTATTTCGCCCGAACCGCTCACCGATTGGGAACAGCTGGTATCTAAAACAAAAGATATTGCCAAAGGCATGCGCTTTCGTGAGATCTATTCGAATTCACTAATGCCCGACAAAGATGCCAAGTTACTGGGCAGCCTAGATAATATGATCCACACGCTTAACCCGATCTCTACAGATATGACAACCCTGCGCCCTTCTCTGTTGTATGGCTTCCTCACTTCAGTAGCATACAACTTTAATCGGAATATCAACCAAGTTCGTTTTTTTGAAATTGGCAATGTATTTGAGCATTCTGAGGAAGGTACATACCACAGTGGTATTAAAGAGGAAACCAACATTCTTTTTGGACTTGCCGGTTTTAAAACTATTGAACATTGGAAAACAAAAGCCGAACATTATGATGTTTTTGATCTTAAGGCACCGGTCCAGAGCTTCTTACAACAACTAAACATCTTCGAACAAGTTGAAGAAACGGCCGATAGTGAAAATAGGCTCGTGTATACATTCGATGGCACAGAAATAGGCTGTCTATATGAAGTGAGTAAAAACATGCGCGAAGAATATGACTTCGAGCTCCCTGCTCATGTAGCAGAGTTTTCACTTACTCAAATTCAAAAAGCCAGACAGCAAGTCACTCAAAAAGGATATGAAACTGTTTCTAAGTTCCCCTCTTTTGAATTTGATTTTGCGGTAATTGTAGATCGTTCTGTTAAAGCAGGTACATTACTAAAATCAATAAAAGATACAGCGGGTGATTCGCTTAAAGAGTTAGATGTATTTGATGTTTTCGAAGGAGAATCACTTGGAGAAAATAAAAAGAGTATTGCCTTTCGACTCTCCTTCTTAGATAAAAATAAAACTTTGACTATCAAGGATGTAGAACCTATAATTAATAAAGTTCTAAAGGTTTTAGAAAAAGAATATTCAGCAAAATTACGGTCGTAGAGATAAACAGTGCTTTCAAATAAAAGCCCATACCACGAGCAATTTCACAATCTCCTGGACCAGGTCCGGGAAGAGGTTGACTCTCTGCAAGGAGAAATCAAGAAGCTTAAAAAAGAAAACAGTAAGCTACGCTCTAAACTGGAAGAAATTCAGGACGGACAAACAGATATCTATTCAGCTATTTCGGAGTCTGAACGTCTTTCTATGCGTCACCAGGTATTAGGACTGATTTCTAAAATTGATGAGCATCTCGAGGATAACGAATGAAATCTATTAAAGTAACCATACTGGGGAAAGAGTATCCGCTAAAAGTTGAAGATTCGGAAGAAGAAGCCATGAGGCGCATTGCGCAATATGTGGATGAAAAATTCCGACAATATAAAAAGGAACTCAATAAACAACCCGATACCACGGTAATGACCCTCGCCGCCTTAAGTATAGCAGAAGAGCTCTTTGAAGAGCGAAAACGTAACAGAGAGCTCGATAATCAGGGAGATGAAGTGTTACAAAACGTCAACAAATCTCTGGAAGAATTTATTGAGGAGATTAAAAGCTAGCCAAAAATTCTCGTTCTGATAAACTCCTTATTTTCTTTACCTTTAGAGCTTCAATCCAGAAGCTTTTTATTGTTTAAACCTAACTGAAGCATGTCAAAAAATCTGCTCAATATACTTTTTATAGGTGATATTGTCGGGGAACCGGGCCTAAGTTTACTTGATACCTTTCTACCAAGTTTAATTGACAAACATGATGCCGACTTCGTTATAGCTAACGGAGAAAACTCTCATAAAGGTAAAGGGATTAACCGTTCTATTATCAAACGCCTTTACGATCTTGGCGTGCACGTTATAACAGGTGGTAACCACTCTTTTGCCAAGTGGAAAGTCTTTGATTATATGAAAGAAGACGGTAATGTACTGCGGCCAATGAACTATCCAAAAGGAAATCCCGGCTACGGTTTTGGGGTCTATGAGATTCCCGATTTTGATCATAAGATTGGAGTTTTGAATTTACAGGGTCGAACTTTTATGCAGCCTATTGATGATCCTTTTACCACTGCCGATTGGGTTATTGAGCGAATGAAAGAAGAAACGGACCTCATTTTTGTAGATTTCCATGCTGAAGCTACTGCCGAAAAACTGGCTATGGCCTGGCATTTGGATGGAGATATCTCAGTTTTTGTTGGAACTCATACCCATGTGCCTACCCATGATGCCCGCCTGTTTCCCAATGGTATGGGTTACATTAGTGATGTTGGAATGACCGGATCCTTTGATTCAGTACTAGGTATGGATAAAAACACTTCTATGAATCGATTTAAACTGGGAACACCTCATCGTTATCGACTGGCTAATGGTAATAATCACCTTTGTGGACTAGTGGCAAAAGTGGATCTTGAATCTGCGAAATGCGAACATATCGAGCCGATTATTTATCCCTCCTTCAACTCAAGTAATCTTGAAGATTAGTATCTGATGTCTATAATTTTAGAAGGACAACATATAACCAAACAATTTGCAAGTGAAGGTAACAATGGTCCCCTTACTGTACTTGATGATACCTCAATTGCTATTGAAAAGGGATCTGTAATCACAGTTTCCGGAGTCAGTGGCTGTGGAAAAAGTACTCTTCTCCACATTTTGGGTGGATTAGATAAACCGAATTTAGGCTCAGTACTCTGGAATGGCCAATCTATTTATAAAATGGAGAAAGAAGAGTTGGCAAAATTTCGAAATACCAACCTCGGATTTGTGTTCCAGTTTCATCATCTACTACCCGAATTTACCGCTCTTGAAAATATTATGATGCCTGCCCTTATTAAAGGAGAAGCACCACAAGAAGTGGAAGAACGCGCTAATAATTTGTTAGAAGAGTTCGGTATCCCGGGACGCGCAGAACACCGCCCTACCCAACTTTCGGGGGGTGAACAACAACGTGTAGCAATGGCACGGGCATTAATTAATGATCCCGACCTTATATTGGCAGATGAACCTACAGGAAATCTCGATGAGGAAAATACCGACATACTGCTATCCCTGCTATTTGATCTGCGTGAAAAGAAAGATCTCAGTATTTTACTTATTACACACGAAAAAGATATTGCCAAGCAGTCAGATATAACCTACGAACTGTCAAAAGGCAAACTTCATGAAGTTTAAATTTTGCTATCAAGCAAAACAATGATATTTTCAGCATCTTCAAGAAACCAAGATTAATCCGTTTTTAACCATGAGTAAAAAACAAGTAAAAGAGGAACTCGAGCAAGACATTCTGCTGGAGACATTTTCGAAGGCACAGAGCTTATACGATAACAACAAATCGGCTATTATAGGTGCAGCTATTGCAGTTATCGTTTTAATCGGTGGTTCAATTGGTTACTACTATTATTCAGCTGCACAAGAAAGTGAAGCCCAGCAACTTATGGCTAAAGCTACCCAGGCCTATTTGAATCAAGACTATCAAACGGCATTGACAGGATCTGAGACCCAGTTCACTGTAGGTTTTGAGCAGATTATTAATAATTTTTCTATAACTGATGCTGCAAATCTAGCCAGCTATTATGCTTCTGTTTGTGAGTTCAAACTTGGGAACACCCAAGAAGCTCTCAATTACATTAATAACTATGAAATCCCCGATGGCATTTTAGGTGTTGGCCCAATCTCTTTTCATGGTGTCCTACTGACAGATCTGGGTAACCATGCACAGGCAGCTGAAACTTATGTCAAAGCAGCTGAATGGGATAAAAACGAGTCTACTACTCCTTACAATTATCTTGAAGCTGCACGAGCATACCAAGATGCTGGTAACACAAATAAGGCGCGTGAGTATGCCCAAAAGGTTGTAGATGAGTATAGCCAAAGTTCATATATAACAACGGCCGAAAAGTTATTAGGCACACTGGCTGTTGCGCAATAGGTTTTATAACTCTTTGAACAAGAAAAAGCGATCAGTTCTGCTGATCGCTTTTTTTTATTTAGGAAAGATATAGTGACTTTTATATAAGTGTCAATCGAGAACTGTCAAACATAAGCTCCGAGGGAATTGCCCAAAAATCCGACATCTAAGTCACGCCCCATTCAGGAACCTCAAAACCTCATCCCGAACTTATATCTTCCTATTCTCTGTCCCCTCACACTAACACAGGTATTCCACTTGTGCCATAATAAACTGAAGTATAAGCTTGAAAAGTATCAGTTCATCTCATCCAGTACCCATTTTTCTGAATTAACTGAAATAGATCCACATAAAAGCAATTATTCCAATGAGACCAATTGTAAACCATATTGAACGTCTTGTTAGCTGTGTGTCTTCAATGGTTTTGTGATAAATAACATCTTTAATCTGCTCTTCATCCGGTTTTTCAGTAAACAGACTTACCGCAATCAAAATGACTGTACAAATCACAAACATAAGCAGAGCAAAATGCAGGAAGTTGATGGTAGCTATGTCATACCAAAAACCCGACAATGAGCTTTTATACAACTCTAGGAAAAAACGCAACAGCCCAAGGATAAATCCTGATATCAATGATACAAAAGCTCCGGTACTGTTGAGTCTTTTATAGAAAAGCCCCACTAAGAATACAGCAGTAATAGGAGGCGCAATATAGGCCTGTATACTTTGTAGGTATAAAAACAATTGATTAGAAAAATATTCCATAAATGGAATCCACAATAGCCCAAGGATAACCAAAATCACCGTAGAGACCTGCCCGACAATAACGAGCTCATGTTCACTAGTGTTTTCCTTATATTTTTTATAGAAATCGAGCGTAATTAGGGTAGAACACGAATTAAATACAGATGACAGTGAACTCATAAGCGCTGCGAAAAGTCCTGCTATTACCAAGCCCCGCAGACCTACCGGCAGTACTGCTTGTGCAAGAACCGGAAGCGTATTATTGGGTTCATTAATATTCAGGGTTCCCTGTTGTACCAATGCATAAGCTACAATACCGGGCAATACAAAAATAAACAACGGAAGCATCTTCAGATAACCAGCAAAAATGGTACCCTTCCGGGCATTCTCTTCATCTCTGGCTGAAAGTACCCGCTGAACGATAAATTGATCGGTACACCAGTACCAAATACCAAGTATCGGTGCACCAAATAGAATACCTGTCCATGGATAGTTGGAGTGTTCTGCCGAGCGCCACAGACTAAAGAATTCCGGATCAACAACTTTTGTCATTTCCCCCCATCCTCCAAGTTCTTGCAAGCCAAAGAAGGTAACTGCTAAGGCCCCTCCCAAAAGCACGAACATCTGCACAAGATCGGTATAGACCACGGCTTTAAGTCCCCCGAAAATAGTATAGATGCCGGTGACTACAACCAGGATAAATGCGCCAACCCAAAAATCGACCCCAATGGCTTCAAACACAATACCTCCGGCATAAATCGTAACCGAAATTTTGGTAAGTACATATCCAATAATAGAAACCACTGAAAGATACATACGAGATTTACTATCATAGCGTTTCTCCAGGAACTCGGGCATCGTTGACACATTACTTTTCAAATAGAACGGTACAAAAATCCATCCTAACATCAACAGGGCAATACCCGCAAGTATCTCGTACTGTGCCACAGGAACGCCTTCTGCGAACCCACTGCCCGCAAGACCAATTAAATGCTCAGATCCAATATTGGAGGCAAAAAGTGAAGCCCCCACTACAAACCATCCGACATCCCGACCAGCCAGAAAGTAATCGGTAGATTCATTTTGTGAACGTTCACGATGAGAAGCCCACCAGGCAATCGCAAAAACAATAAGAAAGTAAACACCAATGGTAACGATATCAAAAAAGCTAAGATCTACTGAAATAATTTCAGATCCACTCATATAATTTAATTACAATTATATAGTATTTAATTAGAGATACACTAAAAGAGCGTTTAGGAAGGGGGCGAATATTGCATATCTACCCATTTACGTTCTTTTCCACTTTCAATAGCTTTGTGAATAAAATGCACGCCCACAGCCCCATCCTGAACAGTAGGAAAGTCATAACTGGTAATATCTATTTCTTCACCCTGAAGACGAGCTGTCACTGCATCCGCAACATTACAATAAATATTGGCAAAACCTTCTATAAACCCTTCGGGGTGCCCGGGTGGAATTCGACTTGCCTTATTTGCTGCTTCCGACAAATAAGGATTTCCTCTTTTATATATCTCCTCGGGCCTATCAGGATATTTAATATTGAGGGTATTCGGTGTTTCCTGGTGCCATTCTAAAGCAGCCTTATCACCATAAATGCGAATATTAAAATCGTTTTCCTCACCAATCGAGATTTGCGAAGCATAAAGGATGCCCCGTACACCATTCTCATAATGCACTAACATATTGGCATCGTCTTCAAGTGCCCTTTCATCAACAAATGTATGAATATCAGCATAGAGCTCTTTGAGTCGGAGTCCTGTAATATATTCTACCAAATTTTCGGCGTGCGAGCCTATATCGGCTACAACAGATGACACCCCCGCTCGGTTTGGGTCAGTCCGCCAAACGGCCTGTTTAGTTCCTTCTTGTTCCACTGGTTCCGACAGCCATCCCTGGGGATATTCTACAACAACCTTTCGAAGTTTACCCAGCTTTCCATTTATTATCATCTGCCGAGCCTCTTTCACCATGGGGTACCCTGTATAGTTATGGGTAAGAGCGAAAATCACACCATACTCTTTAACCAATCGGCATAACTCTTCGGCTTCTTTTATAGTATTCGTCATCGGTTTATCACAAACCACATTAATACCGGCCTCAACAAAGGTCTTACACACATCAAAATGGAGGTGGTTAGGCGTGACTACAGAGACAAAATCGATGCGTTCATCCTGGGGCAGTGCCGACTCTTCTTGTGCCATCTCTTTGTAGGTGTCATATACACGCCTTTGATCCAAGTTAAGCTCTTTACCTTTTTGGGCAGACTTTTCCGGATCGGATGAAAAGGCTCCGGCAATCAGCTCAATATTGCCATCCAAAGCTGCTGCCTTACGATGTACCTCTCCAATAAAAGCTCCCGGGCCACCGCCTACCATCCCATATCTAACTTTTCGATCCAATTTCACAAATATCTTTTTTCTATTAACTCTCATTTCAATGCTCTTCAATAAGAAATATTCAAAACTAAATTGCAAGCAATTTTCTGGTTTCTCCTTTCACTATCCTATAAACCAAAAGAGTTTGCAAGTATCTTTCTTGTGATCTATAATGGTTATTCATCTAAAGGAAAGGATTCAAAGGCATATGGTGGAAAAACGATTCAATATCCAATCAGAAACAAATAAGTTTGATGCTATTGTGGTAGAAACAGGCATCAGTGGTGGATGGGCGGTACTTGATGCTTACCAAAATTGTGACCCAAATTAGGTATTATAATAGACATCGATATTACAAAACTTCCGATGTCTACAACAGGAAAGATATGGGTATGAAAAAATAACAAATGGTTGCCCTATCCCCTACTCACTGGAAGTAACCCTCCATATATAAACCTGTTAGAGAAAATCAACTCGTCTCATCGGCAAGGTCCAAATGTTCGAGGGCCTCATGGGAACATCCCTGCCAGTCGCTCGGCTGGTTTCCGATATAACCGATATCTTCAATTCCCATTTTACTGGACCAAAAGCCCGAAGCAACTAAGTCCCTAAACTGGTTAAAGAAGTTTACTCCCTGCTGCATTTCCGGTTTTGCCTGATCCGGGTAGGCAATTTCATCGAGCATTTCTTTCTTTTGTAATTCTGTACAGTCAACAAAGGTAGTATTAAAACGCTTTTGGCATTGCACATCCAGCCACTTTAATCCACCACGAATTGGAGTCTGGTAGTGAGGTCGATCCAGCATTGTAAAATCAATAAACTGGGGAACACCGGCATCTTCGGCATTACCTGACCGTTTATCTGCCGGAATAATCATATTACCCAGCTGGCGAACCGTCTCAAATTCATGATCCGTAAAGAATTGGGAATTCCATTTCTCCAGTTCCTCTTCGGTTACATGCTTCCAGAATTCAGGCTGCTCTGCCGCTTTTTTAGGCGCAGACTGGCACCCCGTCATGGCGAAGCCGGCCGCCAATGTACCAAGTGAAAGTGTTTTTAAAGCTTCTCTTCTATCCATAAAGATTGGTTTAGTATAAGTTAGTGATGAACAGTAAACGGATCAGATATTTCGCTTACTCATTTGATCCGTTATATATTCCGATGCTCTCATTGAGAGAGCCAGTATGGTCCACGTTGGGTTCTTATGGGGCTGCGATACAAAAGAGCCTCCATCCACAACAAATAGATTATCTACGTCGTGAGCCTGGCAATGCTTGTTAAGTACTGATTTTTGGGGATCATCTCCCATGCGGGTAGTACCCACCTCATGGATAATTTGTCCCGGTTCTGTAATGCCGTAACCATCCTCTTTTCCAGGCATATCTCCAAACGTTTCTCCACCCATCTCATCAATAATCTCACGAAAAGTTTCCTGCATATGCTTCACTTGGTTGTATTCCTGATCACTCCATTCATAATTGAACCGAAGTACCGGAATTCCCCATTCATCAACCACATTCGGATCTATTTCGCAGTAATTATCTTCATAGGCAATACTTTCGCCACGTCCCGACAGACCAACTACAGAACCGTAATACCGGCGATAATCTTCTTTAAGTTGTTTGCCGTATCCTCCTCTGCCCTTAGGACGATCCTGAAACATATCATTATAACCGTGGATTCCGCCCATAAAACCATAACTGGGCATTCCGCGACCGCCCCACAGTTCTACATGGTAGCCACGTGCAAAATCAAGCTTACTGTTATCTTTCCACCAAGGGATGTATAAGTGCCCCCCACCAACACCATCTTCGTTATGAGCTGGAGAATTCATCAGTTGAGGGATAAGACCGGCAACAGATGTCCCGGTCGAATCCATTAGATACTTTCCCACCACTCCACTGGAGTTGGCTAACCCATTGGGGAAATCTCGCGACTTAGAATTAAGCAGTAACCGAGCCGACTCACATGCACTAGCAGCAAGTACAACTGTTCTGGCCTTTACCTTGTATTCCTTTCCATCCTCTTTGTTTACATATGAAACGCCCGTTGCTTTACCGTCACTATAAGTAACCTCACGCACCATCGCATTGTTAATGATCTTCAAATTACCGGTTTCAAGGGCTGGCGGTAACAGTACTGATGGTGATGAGAAGTTAGAATGCGTAGCACAACTGCGGTTACACTGTCCACAATAGTGACATGGAGCGCGATCGTTAATTGCTTCCGTCAAAATCGACAAGCGCGAAGGAATAATGGGAATATCCATATCCTCACACGCATTCTTTATTAAGTGTTCATAACACCGCGGTTCCGGAGGATCAAGAAAAATGCCTCCAGGTTCATTGGGGATTCCCTCGTTAGTGCCAAATACTCCAATAAGGCGATCTACTTTATCATAATAGGGAGATATCTCCTCATAACTAATGGGCCAGTCGTCACCACGTCCATCAACACTTTTTGCTCTAAAATCGTCCGGACCAAACCGCAGCGATATACGTCCCCAATGGTTTGTACGTCCTCCAAGCATGCGTCCGCGAAACCAGCTAAAGTCAGTGTCTGCGGTCGTCGTATAGGGTTCTCCTTCGATATCCCAACCACCAAAACAGGCATCAAATTCCCCAAAGGGCTGCCGATCGGTAGGACCGCCACGTCGAGGTGTTTCATAAGGCCAGGTAAACATGGCAAAATCCTCAGAGTCAAACCAGTCACCGGCTTCTAGCATCAATACATTTAAACCTGCCTTTGTCAGCTCATGGGCAGCCATTCCACCACCAGCACCGGACCCAACGATACAAACATCATATTTTTCAGAACTTTCAATAATTTGCATATAAAATTGTTTCTATAATTTTAGAAAATGTTGCCAGTGACTAGTTTGTCATTTCTTTAACTTTGATATTTCGGAACCATACATCATTGCCATGATCCTGTAACCCAATATAGCCTTCTTTGGCAACATCAGTGAAGCCTTCAAAATCATCAAACTTGCTATTGGCTACCATCTCTTTCCAATCATCTGTCCATAGGTGATACTCCAGCACTTTTTCGCCATTCTGAAAATGCACAACCGTACCTTGATACACTAAAATTCGAACTTCATTCCACTCGCCATGCGTATTGGCATTCTGCGGTTCAGCAGGGATCATATCATATAGTGCACCGGCCTGCCGATTTCCATTTTCACCAAGACGGGCATCGGGATGATTTTCATTGTCGAGGATCTGCATTTCCGGAGCAGACTTCCAGATCGGCTCTCCCTCTTCACCGCACTGCTCTTCGGCGAGGTAGAAAATACCGCTGTTACCGCCCTTCTCTACTTTCCACTCCAACTTGAGTTCAAAATTGCGATATTTCTTTTTGCTGATGATATCACCTCCATGACCTGCTTCTCCAGCACCAGAACCAATCACTTTAATCGCACTATTTTCTACAGTCCACCCTTTTTCAGGAAATCCATCCTTACAGTATCCCCGCCAATGCTCCTCTGGATCTTCGCCATTAAACAGCAGTTTCCAGCCATCTTCTTTTTCCGCTTCAGTTAACGTATTGTCCGGAATATTCTCCTCCACCTTCTCCTCCTTGTGGTTTTCATCCTTTTTTTCCGATGATTGGCATCCCGTTAAGAAGAGTCCGCATCCAACAATTGCCAATAATAATACTCTACTTGTATTCATAATAATATTAGGTTTAAAGTTATTAACTGTTTGTAAATATTTTGTTTAATTATCAATATCTGGGGCAGTAATCCTGAACAATGCAATTAAAACTAATCCGACCAAACTTTAGATGCATTACGCTTTGAAAGAAGATAACTTTCAAAGCATTTACAAATCTCCTATAGAAATAACAACACCGCAAAGATTGTAACTACAATCTTACTTTGTACTTAATTGCTTTTCTATATTCAATAGCAGTGATTTGGTGGCTTTAATACCTTCAAATTCGCTCAGGCCTTCGCCTTCATATTCTATTCCAATATGCCCGTTGTAACCAGCCATATGAATTATATTGAGCATTTTTCTAAAATCGATCGTTGTTTCCTGTCCCTGCTGGTTAAAAGCGTAACTCTTTGCACTAACTCCTTTTGCATACGGCATCATCTCTTTAACTCCCTGGTAGCGATCGTACTCCTCAACGCATTCACCTTCCCATCGGCTATCTCCTTTCTTTTTGATACAGAAGTTACCGAAATCAGGTAGCGTACCGCAGTTTTCCATTTCTACTTCATCCATCACCTCACTAAGCCATTGGCCATGAGATGAATATCCCCCATGGTTTTCAACGATTATATTTATATCGTAGTCGCTGGCAAATTCAGCAAGCCGTCCCAAGCCATCCACCGCTGCCCGTTTCTGTTCTTGAGGTGTGCCATCCCCATAGGTATTAACCCGAATTGAATGACAACCAAGGTATTCTGCAGCTTCCACCCATTTATAATGATTTTCAACAGAGGCTTTGCGCTTTTGCTTGTCAGTTACTGCTAAGTCTCCTTCCCCATCAACCATAATAAGCAATTGCTCAACGCCCAGATCCTCACATCGACTGTTCATTTCGTCCAAGTAGGACTTATCATTTACTTTATCAGCGAAGAACTGGTTCACATATTCTACAGCATTAATACCAAACTCATTTTTAGCTATTGCTGGAAATTCGAGGTGATCAATCTTATCATCAAAAATATGACGATGCAGACTCCACTCTGCCAATGAAATATCAAAAAAGGATTCCGAACTGGAATTTGAGTACAAAGATGCCGCTTTTGCAAGCCCTGGTACGCTGACCGATACAGCAATCAGTCCGGCTACTTTAAGAAAACTTTTTCTATTCATTGGCATTCAACCTTATTTATTAATAGTAACCCAACAAAATTTTTAAATAACAACCTTTTTTTTATTGAATTAGTCAAGATAAATAAGGCAATTCTGCACTTTTATCGATTTATGGAAGCGGTTCCATTTTTTTAAAAAAATGGTATTGTTATTTGTCCCTTCTCATCATTTACGATAAAATCACTTTAAAACATAAAGTGCTCAATTTAGTCTGATAAAAATTATATTTTATTGCAATTTCATATAGTTTGCAACAGGATCTACAAACACTCATGATAGCTGAGATTAGTGCCAATTACATATAATTCCCTTTTTCTCTTTTAAAAAGGGAAAAAGATCCTATTTTTATGTTATAGCTTTATTTCTTAGCGGTAGATAGCGCTTAAACGACTATTATAGCGCTAACAAAAGGCCACAAATTAATTATTAATGTAAACGACGTAGCAGTGAAAGTTACACTTAAAGATATTGCTGAAGATACCGGTTATTCTATTTCGACAATTTCTCGTGCCTTAAATGGACTTGATAAAACCAGTACTAAAGCCAAACGAGAAATCCTTAAAAGTGCTCGTAAGCTTAACTATCCCCTGCACAATAAAATTGATAGTGCAGCAGCAACCGGAGAGCTAAATGTTATGCTCATAACCGGCGTAGAGATAGGAGAATTTTATGCCTCATTTTTTAACGGTATCAATAATGCTGCTTCTCGAGAGAAGGTTCGGTTGAGTTTAACCAGTCTTGAAAATGAAATTCCTGATCTCCAGGAAATTGCAGCTAACATTGAAGATGAATCCTATAATGGACTTATCATCAATACTCCTCGTTTCAGTACGGCTCAGTATCGAGAACTCAAAGAAGCACTGCCTGAAGACTTTCCCGTTATTTCTAATGAGGTTCTCGATAACCAGATCTTTGACACCGTTGGCTTTGACAATTACAGTGCCGGCAATCTTGTTGCAAAACACTTTGAAGAACGCGGATACAAAAGCTGCGGAATCATCCAAGGACCTTCAGAAAAAACTGCAGCCCGACAACGAGGACATGGATTTACAGATTATGTAACCCGTGTTGAAGGGATGGAAATGCTACTGGAGGTCGAAGGCAACTATTCATTTGATTCTGGCGTACAGGCATTCGAGACTTTTGAAAAGTTAGAGGAGAAACCACGTGCAATCTTTTCTGCCAATGACAATATGTGTAAAGCCTTTATGAAAGAGGCTATGCTTCAGGGCTATACCTTCCCCGATGATATTGCTATTGTTGGCTTTGATGACCTGCCGATGTGCCGTAACCACCGCCCTACAATTTCTTCAGTCCATACCGATTATGAGCTGCTGGGGAAAGTATCGATCCAAAAGATGAAAGAAATGCTGGCAAATCCAGAAGATCCTAAAACCTTGCTAAGCCTCGTCCCCGTAGAACTTAATATTCGGGAATCCTCTTAACACAAATCTTTATCCTTCAGAAATCCCAATCAGTACTGGTTGGGATCTTTTTTTATCAAACATCCATTCATATAAATGTGGATTATGATATGACTGTGTCCAGCCCCCCACATTACTTTAACCTGAATATTCGGTAAAACCGGGTGAGCCTCCTGCTAGCTGAATGGCATCGCCTATTGTACGTGAAAATTCAGGACGTACTATCTGGTCTTGTATACCGTGAAAAAAACACATGAGTATATCAGTACGAAGAAATGCCCGAATCACATCACCTTCTCCACATATCGGAACGGCGACGGCAAATTTACGAGGATAACACTGGATAGTAGAATAAATCCCATCAATATTCCCGTCGTATAAAGACAATTTTGATCCACAGAAAACTGATATTGAAGCTTTTCAATTAGCTTAACTGTAAACCTCATTGGTGTACTTGGTTGTTCCACCATAGGTTCGGTAAAAGTAGTGTCCTTAGGGGAGGACCAATACGCCCCTTGGGGAACCTGCGGTACTAACACAAAAGCAGATTATTTACTCCTCATTGTAGGACCAGCAAAATGGGCTACCCCTTCTTCGGCTGTCGTTGAATTCATTTTCCCCGCTTCAAAGAGGGATCGATATGATTTTTTGCTTACATATTGCGACGATACTGTCCACCTACTTCGTAGAGTGCCCGAGAAATCTGTCCCAGCGAAGCTACTTTTACCGTTTCCATCAGCTCTTCAAATGTATTTCCATTGTTACGGGCAACTTCTTTCAGTCGTTCAATAGCCTCTTCAGCTTCAGGTTCATTGCGTTTCCAGAATGCTTGCAGACTTTCAATCTGTTGTTCTTTCTCTTCTTTAGTAGAGCGAATTAAATCAACTTCCTTCTCCTCTTCGGTACCATCAGCTTCATCATTCTGGAAGGTATTAACACCAATAATCGGTTTCTCACCACTGTGTTTTTTAGACTCATAGTGCAGGCTTTCATCCTGTATTTTACCCCGTTGATACATATTTTCCATCGCACCAAGTACCCCACCTCGTTCTGTCAACCGATCGAATTCTGAGAGTATCGCTTCCTCCACCAAATCAGTCATCTCTTCAATGAAATACGATCCCTGGTTTATATTCTCATTCTTAGCCGTACCCATCTCTTTATTGATGATCAACTGAATGGCCAGAGCGCGCCGCACAGACTCTTCAGTAGGTGTAGTAATAGCCTCATCATAAGCATTGGTATGCAACGAGTTACAGTTATCATAGATCGCAAGTAATGCTTGCAGGGTTGTTCTGATATCGTTGAACTGTATCTCTTGAGCGTGCAACGAACGACCACTGGTTTGAATATGATACTTAAGCTTCTGTGATCGTTTATTCGCACCATATTTTTCCCGCATCGCTACGGCCCAGATACGTCGGGCTACACGACCGATAACCGCATATTCCGGGTCCAATCCATTACTAAAAAAGAATGACAGGTTATGCGCAAACTTGTCTATATCCATTCCACGCGACAAGTAATATTCCACATATGTAAAACCATTGGCCAGCGTAAAGGCAGCCTGTGTAATAGGGTTAGCCCCGGCTTCTGCTATATGATAACCGGAGATAGAAACTGAATAATAGTTTCTCACCTCATGGTTTGTAAAATACTGTTGAATATCTCCCATCATCTTCAGGGCAAACTCCGTAGAGAAAATACAGGTGTTCTGCGCCTGATCTTCTTTGAGAATATCGGCCTGTACCGTACCACGCACAACAGAGAGTGTTTTTTCTTTAATCTCCTCATACACCTCATCATCCACCAACTTATCACCTGTAATACCCAATAAACCTAACCCAAATTCATCGTTAGTATCCGGTAGCTCGCTATTATATTGGGGAGCGTCTACATCTCGCTTCTCAAAATATGCTTTAATCTTCTTTTGGGCTTCTTCCCACTTACCGTTCTCTTTTAAATATCGTTCTATCTCCTGATCAATAGCGGTATTCATAAACATCGCCAAGATCATCGGGGCCGGCCCATTAATCGTCATTGAAACTGAAGTTTTGCGAGACGTTAACTCAAAACCGGAATAGAGTTTTTTCATATCATCAAGCGTGCAGATACTAACGCCTGAATTCCCAATTTTCCCGTAAATATCGGGACGGTGATCTGGGTCCTCACCGTACAACGTTACCGAATCAAATGCCGTCGAGAGCCGTGCAGCCGGCATGCCTTCACTTAGATAATGAAACCTCTTATTGGTGCGCTCCGGGGTACCCTCTCCAGCAAACATTCGAGTAGGATCTTCACCTTCACGTTTAAATTCGAATACACCCGCTGTAAATGGATAATAGCCCGGAAGATTTTCTTTTAGGGCAAACTTTAGCTGCTCTCCTTTGTGCTTGGTTTTAGGCAAAGCTACCCTTGGAATATCAAGTCCACTTAGCGATTCTCTAAACATCTTATTCTTAAAAGTACGATCTCGCACCTGTACCTCTACGTACTCCGAGCGGTACTCATCATAGAGTTCATCCCAGCCTTCAAGGATTTTCTTACAGCGCGAATCGAGCTTGCTTAACCAGTGCTCACGCATGGTTTGCAGACGGTCTTCAAAATTATCAGACCCATCGGGATCCCATCGTTCAATCTGCTCAAGAGTCCCTTCCACTTCATCCAGTTTACTGGCAATTTCAGACTGTTTTTCCGCCCAACTGTGATAGTCGCGAATACTTTCAGAAATTTCAGACAAATAGCGCTGCCGTTTACCGGGAATAATAGCTTGGGCCTGAATATCTTCTGCCGGTTCAGGATTATTATAGAGCGCTGTTTCCCAATTTAAGCTGTAATGGCCATTGATAGTATCAACCAACGCTTTAAAAAGTCGATTTACTCCCTCATCGTTAAACTGTGCCGCTATAGTTGGATAAACGGGCATATCCTCGGCATTTGCATTCCAAGCTCCACGATTACGTTTGATCTGTTTTCGCACGTCGCGCAGGGCATCCAGAGATCCCTTCTTCTCAAACTTATTCAGTACAACCAATTCGGCCAGATCCAGCATATTAATTTTCTCGAGCTGGGTAGCTGCCCCATATTCGCTGGTCATTACATACATTGGGATATCAGAAATATTGACAATTTCGGTATCACTTTGACCAATCCCACTTGTTTCAACAATAACCAGGTCAAAACCTGCGGTCTTGCAAATTTCTATCGCTCCCTTTACTGATAGACTTGTTGCTCTGTTGCTGGCCCGAGTAGCCAGACTACGCATAAACACCCGGTCCGGCTCAATACTATTCATTCGGATTCGATCACCCAAAAGAGCCCCGCCAGTACGTACTTTAGAGGGATCAATAGAGATAACAGCTAAATTAATATCTTCAAACTCAGTTAAAAATCGTCTTACCAACTCATCTGTAAGAGAACTTTTACCTGCTCCCCCCGTTCCCGTAATTCCAATTAGAGGAATAGGATGCCCATTTTTTTGATCAGGAATCACATTTCCCTTCCCATCAAGCAGTTTGTCATCCTCAAATTTTATTATCTCTTTATGGCCATTTTCAAGAGCCGAGATACACCGTGCCAGGGTTTTTGTATCGCGCTCAGTAATTTTTTGAGCATCAACTGATTCTATATCAGCTGTATCATAATCACATTTTTCGAGCATATAATTTATCATTCCCTGTAGCCCCATCTCACTGCCATCTTCCACAGAAAAAATACGGCAAACACCGGCTTCGTGTAGTTCTTCTCTCTCTTCATCGACAATAACACCTCCACCGCCACCAAACACGTGGATATGTCCGGCTCCTCGTTCCTCAAGTAGGTCAACCATATACTTAAAATACTCCATATGCCCCCCTTGGTACGAACTGATGGCGATACCCTGCACATCTTCCTGAATAGCACAATCGACAATCTCCTGTACCGAGCGATTGTGTCCCAAGTGGATCACTTCGGCCCCGCTACTCTGTAAAATACGACGCATTATATTGATACTGGCATCGTGGCCATCAAATAAACTAGCGGCTGTTACAAATCGAATCTTATGATCTGCATCATAGACTTTTGGCTGACCGCCTTTTTTTGAAGCCGGCTCTTTAGTTGCAACCGAGTTATTGGCCTCTGTAGATGTTGCTGTATCTTTGGACATAGCAAAAATTTCTTTAGAAGTGACAGTTCTTAGACTGGGAATGTAATAAATTTGTGGGATTTTTTGCAGTCTACTACAATCTTTAACGTTTAGTGACTCCTTACCATTTATTTGGAATCAGATGATCCTTCACGTAAAAAATGTGTGTATCTCCTTGAAACAACATTCCTTAGATGAGATATGACCCGTGGCAGTGCCCATCCGCCAGGACAAACCAAGAATCGAGCCTTCCACTGAGGGTTAAATTTACTTTTATATAATCGTGCACTTTTAAAACCGTAAAAATTTTCTCCATAGGTATAAACAAATTTGGCTAATCGATTCCATCCTGGTGAATAATCATCTTCATCCATACCTGAAAGGGGGGCCATACCAAGGCTTAAATATTTATAATCATGTTCTTTGCCCCAAAAGATACTACGAACCAGCATAAAATCAACAATACTCTCCGGTACTTCCGGCTTATAACGAAGCAGATCTAAAGCCAATTCATCATTATTCGCACTAGTTAGTATATTTGCGAAACCAATCATGGCCTCATCTTTTTTAACAATAGCTATAGGAAATTCCTGCAAGTACTTTTTACTAAACTGACCTACCGAAAACCCACGTTCTTCCCGCTCCTTATATTCCAAATACTCCTTTGAAATTCTATGGAAATCAGCACTGTTTTGCTCCACATATTCTCTCCCCACTACTTCAAATTCATAGCCGGCGTTTTCCATACGTTCTACATTTGGTTTTACCGGGTTTTCAAGACGTTTATCCATATCAAAATTACCCAATGGCACAAGCGCTTCTTCTCCAATTTTAAATAGGGTAAGTCCCAGGTCAACGTAGTAATCAAGGTAGTTACTGCTTACTTTATAAAATACCGGCCACTTATCATCATTTGTACAGTCTTCATGGAATTCCCAGACCATCTCTTCAATCTCTTCTTCCGGCCCCACAGGATCACCAAGAGCAATAATACTGCGGGATTCACGGGTAAACATGATGAATCCATTCTCCGACTCATTAATCATTAATTCCTTATCCCCAGAAAGAGCCAAATTCGCCGCAGCGTTACCCTGTTTTTCAAGAACGGCACGTACTATTTCCAAGTCTTTAACATCAGGTTTGCCAAATGCTTTTCTCCGGGGCCGTAACAGCTTGACAAGTCCCACGATAACGGCAAAACCTAGTGCTGCTACTGTTGCCCGCAGGTAACGAGGAGCATCTCCCATCAACGTAAATTCCCACCAAAGTTCTTTCTGATACTCCACATGGCGATAAGAAAACACTCCTAACCACACAGCACTCGCCAAGACCATTAGAATAAGTGTAAACCATCGACCTGAAAATGACTGGCTAAAGAGGGGAGCTTTACGATGGAATTCAGTCCTACACGGTACCAATGCCATTAACATTATTGCCAATAGTATAGCTTCCTCATAGTCGGCCCCTTTGAGTATAGAAAATAAGATTCCAAATATGAGCAACCCAATGGTAGCATGATAGGCACCATCAATACGGCGCTGTAACGCACCTGCTAATACCAACAATGCCGCTCCTACCAAAGAGGCAAAAAAGTGAGACATCTCAATAACTGGAAGTGGAATAAAGTGCTGTAACCACTGCATCCGGGGTACCTCCGAAGGTAGTGCTCCAGAAAACAAGAGTATAGCACCACCAACAAAAACAGAGAAACTCATTACTTGGGGTACCACGCGCGGTACCCAATCCAATGCCTTATCTTTGAGCGCATGCACTTTTTGGCGGTTCACAATATACTCCTGATACCCTAATACGATGAGGGCGCCCAACAGGGGAAGAATGTAATAGATGATACGATAGACCACGAGGATGCCCAACACTTGTGAACCTTCCATAAAGTTCGATAGGTAAAGCAGCATGACCGACTCAAAGACCCCTAGCCCCCCGGGTACCTGGCTAAAAAGACCCACTATCTGTGCTAATAAAAAGACACCTACAAAACTAAAAAAGCTTACTCCCACCTCCGGAAGCAACACATATAGCACCGAAGCAGCTAACAACCAATCTACAGATGCTATGGAAACTTGCTTGAGAGATAACGTGAGGCTTGGAAATTTAAAAGACCAATTTTTAAAAGATAGTTCTTTCTTCACTACCGCACTCCCCCATACGTAAGCTACAACCATCACTAACAAAATAATGCCCAGCACTCGAAGAGATACAAAAGGCACCACTACATCAGCTGGAAGGTTTGGTGTGGCCAAAAGCAGTGCTAGACCCGCAACAGCGCAAAAACCTATCCATAAGGTAAAAGCACTAAAAGCCACAATCTGGGTAACCTGCATACCCGAAAAGCCCCATGCAGAATAGATTCGATACCGGATAGAACCACCTGTAATAAGGGCCAAACCAATATTATGGCTAAAGGCATAGCCCACATAACCGGCCCGAATTATTTTTCCCGTCTCTAACTCTTCCCCGATATAGTCTACTCCCAGAGCGTCATAGCCGGTAAGAAGCAGGTAGCTGAAAAATGATAAGATTAACGAAAATCCAATATAAAGGTTGGGGATCTCACTAAGTTGTGCTGTTATCTCCGCGAGTTCATATTGCTGCAGCTTTTGGTCTAAAAACCATAAAGCAACCCCAAAAAAGATAATACTTATAAAAGGTGTTAATTTTTTAAGAACCTTCTTCATTAAGTAAAAAAATACTAAAGTCAGCTAATATTAAAATATGATCGTAAGTTCGCCCGTCATTGCTTTCTCAACAGGTACATCTTTTTGAATAAAATAGGGTTCAGGTGCTTTAAAAGGATCAACACGCCCAAAATCCCAGTTCCCGTTATCATTTAAGTCTTCGTATGCAATGACTGTATATTTTAACGGCGGCAACTGTTTTATTTCAATAGAATCAGAAAATACGGTATCACGGTAGAATTCTGCTTCGTCATTTATAATTTCCAACCGAACATTACTTACAGTAGAATCTTCTACCAATGCATTCAAGGCCCCCATCCGTGAAGAATGCCATATCTCGGGACTAAACTTTCTATAATCTTCAATAGCAGGGTCCCACAGCCGAACCTCATACGTTACTCCATCCTTCCATTGTTTACCAGGTAAAATAGAAAACTTATTCTTATCCATTTTTACATTTGGCCAGCGCTCTACCAAGCTATCCCCTTCTACCACTTTTAACGAATCTCGCAGTAAAGATCCTTCAATAGGTTTAGCGTACGTTATTGTGAATGGATCTTCAGGATAATATCCCGATACACTATTACGCTCTATAATACGCTGGCGTGTTGTATCTTCTTGGGCCGAACCTGTAAAATGTTGTTCTACCTTGGATAATGGATTTCCAAACTCATCAACAAGCCCGGATATATCGATCCTATAGTTCCCAGACTCTACCAAATCTTCTGTGCTATATGCAAACATAACAAATCGCTCGCCTGGTTGCACATATAGGGGATACGCATCTGATTGGACATTCCCCGTTGTATCAGTTATCAAAACATTGATACTATCCGTAAGAACAACATTTTCACTAAAGCGCATTCGCAACCGCTGAGAAGAAAAAAGCCCTATTCCCTGGAGTGATGGTTTTGTAGTGTCGACAGGCGTTTTGTAGATCGTGCCGAGGGTATCGGTATCACCATCTTCAAGCTCAACAAACTCATCTTTAAAGGGTTGAGTACGTTCATTTTGTCGGTCCCATATTTTATTCCGGTTTCTGTCATCTACCCAAAATGCTTTATACCTGCCCTCACTAAGGTATGAAAAGTTAAACGTTCCACCGGTATCTGTTTCTGCAATATAATTTGCCTTTTGAGACAGGTCTACCGGCTCGCGATATAACAATATCCGATCCCCTTCAGCTCCATTTCCTGTTTGGGCATTCAGTACACGCCCTGTCAATTTCCCATCATCAATCTCGTCTCCTGTTGAAACTGCCACCTTTTTCGGCGCAGCGAGCTTGTTATTATTTACATCTTTAAAGTCTGTACCAACAGTAACGATGAGGGTAGTAGAATCCGGTATTGCCCGATCAAATTCCACGGCAACCGATTTACGCCCCCAGTCCAAATCAAAAGAGAGGCCCACATCGGGTTCCAAAATAATAGCTTGCTCCAGTGAAGCCCGATCAACAAATTCAGAAAAGTGTAAAATAATCTCCTGACCTGTAAAGTTAGTAGTACCAGTCTGGGGCTCTGTTTTAATAATTTTAGGTCCTTCCTTATCAGGAGGTCCACCTGTCGGTGACGATGGAGTAGCACAGCCAACAACAAATAAAATCCCCAATATCGCTACACTGATCCAGCTATATAACTTCACAAAATTTGTTTCAACTGCGATTATTTTTTACGCCCAAAGATACTAAATTTTTATAGACCATTATAGTAATCTCAAAACCAATACTTGAGCGTTCTGTTTAGCTGTTGTGTCTTAGATAACCTAGAGTATAAATTATCTCTTATCCCTAGTATTATGTATCTTAACTTGCTTTGTATTTAATAACCTGAAGTAATCCTTTTTATGAACAGAGTGCAATCAAAGCGCAGATCATCCCTACTTAGCAGGCCGGCCCTATATACCGACTATTATGAATTGACGATGGCTCAAGGCTACTTTTTAGCCGGGCGTAAAGATGAGCAAGCCTGTTTTGATTACTTTTTTCGGGATATCCCGTTCGATGGCGGTTACGTAATATTTGCGGGACTTGCGGACCTGCTTTCCACACTCGAAAATTTCAAATTCCATGAAGACGAACTCGAATACCTTGCCAATCAAGGGTTTAGGAAAAGCTTTCTGGAATATCTAAGTGACTTCCAATTAAAAGCAGATATCCATGCCGCAAAAGAAGGCGAAGTAGTATTCCCAAGAACACCTATCCTTCGACTTGAAGGCACTATTATTGAAACACAAATTCTTGAAACACTTCTGCTTAACATTTTGAATTTCGAATCCCTTATTGCCACAAAAGCGGCCCGTATGAAACATGCTGCCGGCGACCACAAAGTGCTGGATTTTGGTCTTCGTCGTGCGCAAGGTCTGGGAGGTATACAGGCCAGTAAAGCTGCAATAATTGGAGGCGTAGAAGCGACTTCTAATGTATACTCTTCGTTTGTACACGGCACACCGGCAAGCGGTACCATGGCCCACTCTTGGATTCAATCTTTTGATGATGAACTTACTGCATTTCGAAAGTATGCAGAATATTACCCTGAAAACTGCATCCTCCTTGTTGATACCTATGACACCCTCGGAAGTGGAGTCCCCAATGCAATAACTGTTGCCAAAGAACTGGAAGAGAAAGGATATAAGATGAAGGGTATTCGACTCGATAGCGGCGACCTTGCCTATTTCTCACGAAAAGCGCGCCGCCAACTGGATAAAGCCGGACTTGAATATGTGAAAATTGCGGTCTCAAACCAGTTAGATGAACGCCTAATAAAAAGTTTACGTAGTCAAGATGCGCCTATTGACCTTTTTGGGGTGGGGACGCGATTAGTAACCGGACATGAAAGCCCTGCCCTGGATGGAGTGTATAAACTTTCTGCTATTGATGATGAGCCCAAGCTAAAGATTTCTGAAAATATCGAAAAGAACACTTTACCCGGTCGTAAAAAAGTGCTGCGCTACAGTGACAATGATGGTAACTTTTATGGGGATGGAATACTGCTTAAAGATGAAAAAAATGCCGACACTATCTTTCATCCCTTCTACCCTGCTAAACATGCAGATGTTACTTCCTTTAATGCTGAACCGTTATTACATAATGTTATGCAGAACGGGACAGTAAATATTGATCTCCCTACCCCAACACAAAGTGCAGACTACGCAAAAAAACGTCTTGTAAAATTAAATCCCGAACACAAACGATTTGAAAATCCACACATTTATAAAGTTGGTATTAGCCAAAAACTGATGGATCTGCGCGATGAATTAACCCAAAATTTTAAATAAATGCTGATTTCATTGCTATGAAAGCTCTTTTAATTGTCGATGTTCAAAACGACTTTTGCCCAGGCGGTGCCCTTGAGGTTCCCAATGGAGATACGATTGTACCCCTAATAAATAAGCTGTCAAAACAGTTTGATGTAATTATACAAACCCAAGATTGGCATCCCAAAGAGCACTCTTCTTTTGCTTCATCTCACAAGAGCAAAGCACCTTTTGAAACTACAGAAATGCCCTATGGAGAACAGGTATTATGGCCCGACCACTGTATACAAGGCAGTGAAGGTGCCGAATTTCATCCTGACCTTGAAACTAATCACAGTCAATTAATTATTCGCAAGGGATTTCGAAAAGAGATCGACTCATACTCGGCCTTCTATGAAAATGATGATACTACCAGTACGGGTCTCAGCGGTTATCTGCATGAACGTAATATTGATACCCTTTATACTGTAGGACTGGCCACCGACTTTTGCGTAAAATGGTCTGTTATCGATGGGCTTGAAGAAGGGTTTGACATCTTTGTTGTAGAAGATGCCGTCAAAGGAATCGATATTGAGGGTTCGGTAGAAAAGTCATGGCAAGAAATGATTGATGCCGGTGCACAAAAAGTCACCACTCAAAAGCTGCTTTCCTGATTAATGAGCCATCACACAGATTACTGTATTCTTGGTGCGGGATTGGCGGGCTTATCTATAGCTGACAGTCTCGCCGATCATGATTTTTCAACCATTGTTATCGATAAAAGCGATATCGCTGCGGGTGCCTCCGGTACGCCGGGCGGGCTTGTTAACCCGGCCACCGGAAGACGTGCTAAAAAAGTTTGGAAGGTTGAACAAGGCTATGAAGCCATTGCTTCCAATCTTGAGAAGGTACAGCAGACTACTGAAGAAACCTTTTATACAAATAATGGGGTTTTGCGCCCTGCCCTGATGGAAAAAATGGCGCGTAAGATGAAAGAAGAGTACCAACAGACAAGCTGGCCCAAGGGCTGGTGCCAGTGGAAAAGAGAAGGTGAAATCAAAGAAATGCATCCCGGCATCAATTGTGTTGACGGCGGGCTTTGGATACCCGTAGGCTTAACGGTAGATGTAGGAAAATATCTGCAGGCCTATGCCTCTTATTTAAAAGGTAAGAACGACACCATATTTTTACTGGACGAAGAACCTATCAAAATAGAGCATAACAACCGCTGGCATATTGAACTTACAAGCACAACAGTACGTACTCAAAACCTTATTTTTGCTACCGGACAATCCATTGCTACTTCTTTTTATTGGGATTGGCTGCCCTTTAACCTTATCAAGGGACAAGTAGCTGAATTTAAAATTGAAACCGGTACTCTCAATTTTGATCATTCCATATCAAGTCTTGGGTATATGGCTCGCCTTACTGATAATGTAAGCTTTATACAGGGCAGTACCTATGAACATGATTTTACGCATATCAACACTGACCAACAAGGTGAAGAATATCTGCGCAAACGCATGCGGCGCACCCTCCCCAACCTTGAAAAACATGTTAGAACTGTTAGTCAATGGGCAGGCGTACGCACCTCTACCCCAAACTACAAACCGATACTCGGACGCCATCCCGTCCATGACAGCCTGCATTTATTTGGCGGACTCGGCTCCAAAGGGCTACTGTTTAGTAAGTATTTGGCTGATCATTACGTAGAGTATCTCATAGGTAACACCGAACTCTTTCCCGAAATAGATATTGCCCGGCATCAGCTAAATCCTGCTTAATAATTTGTTTGTTTACCCTGTCTCTTTGAAAGGTTATTCCTTTTTATTTAATTCGAATTCATAATTTCTAAGAGTGGCCGTCAAAATTTTTATTTTGGAACGATTTTAGAAAAGAGAGTACATAATATTCAGCTGATTGAGAAGAATCACAAGGGGTATCTAATATGGTAACAAACACTAGCAAGCCACCATCAGAGTCACATTTTCGGAAGCAGGTGTTATTCTTGGTAGTGCTTCTTTCCGGAAGCTTTCTGCTTACCACTACCATCTTTTGGGGATATGAATTCGGCCAAGAAAATGTGCAGAATTTTGGTGATGTAGTTTGGTGGTGGTTTGTAACATCCGCTACGGTAGGCTATGGTGATATCGTGCCTTATACTACAGCAGGACGTATAGCTGGGGTAGTGGCAATTATTATTGGATTATTTGGATATACGCATGTAATAGGTCTCATACTACAGTTTATACAACATAAATTTTCGGAGGAAGAGCAGGGGCGGGGTTCCGTTAAGTATACAGGTCATGTTGTTATTTGTGAATACACGGCCTTTGCCGATGAACTCATCCAAGAGATAAAGGAAAAGCAGCTATTTAATAACCGAGAATTAGTTATTATTGGCGCATTGGTCAGCAGAACTCCCTACAGAGAACACTCCTTTATTCATGGCGAACCTATCAGTCCACAAGTGCTGCAACGAGCCAATATTAGTAAAGCAGATACCATTTTCGCGTTTCCCAATCACCGCTTTAGCGATCCGGATACCAAAACCTTACATGTTGTGAGCCGAATAACAGAGCTAAACAGCGATGCCTCTATATTTGTAGAGCTTCACAACGAAAAACATCCACTTCTCAAAGAGTTAGCCGGGAGCATTACGGTTCTGAAAAGTTCAGAAATGCTCCATAATGCAATCCAGCATAACCATATTGATATAACAAATTATTTAGAAGCGAAGGAGTAAACCACTCCAGGCAGCACCGTAACTTGCTCCCCTGTTTTCGGAATTAGGTACCAACAAAGCTCCCACCGAAAACTCAAAATTTCTAAACTCTAATCCAGTACCGGCTGTTATACTTGAAGAGGTAGCCCCTCCTGTTCGATATCCGGCACGAAGCGGAATGATATTGAAGAAATCGTATTCGACCCCAAAACCCATTGCTACACGTCGACTATTCATTCCAGCCTCATTCATTCCTTTTGTAAAGTCCAGTGCTACTGCCAGCTTGCCAAGTTGCAGTTGTGATCCTAAATGTACTTTAGCTGGTAATTTTCTAACAATTTTATCTTCTGTGCCGGCCTCATAATTCAGAAATATATCATTCGCCACGCTATCTTTATAAGCATCATCAAAACCATCCTGAAGGTCAACACCGTCCCAGACAAATTCGGAGTTGTTTGAGAACGTACCCGCATTGTTATCATAAGTAATTGATCCCAGATCTGTTGCAGACAAAGCCACCCGGAGTTTCTTTGGGCCTTTTATCCAAGAAAAGAACGCTTCGAGGGGGCCTGCGAGATCCATTTCAATAGTACCTCCAAGATCTATTCCAAAACCACTCCCCTGTACTTGCGAGAAGTCTTCTCCATCAGGTTCAACAAAATCTCCAATTGAGCCATCAAAGTTATCATTTTTGCTGGCACTGCTAAACTCTTTGAACTGATCAGTTACTGACCCTACCGTTTTAAAAGTGTAATTAAAATCGTGGGTTATTTTATCGGAGGCTACGTGTAGTGTTGAGTTAAAATCGATTCCCGTGGTAGCATGAGGTACAATATATTTTGGTGCAACTCCGGCATAAAGCTTCACATTCTCACCAATGCCAAATAGGGACGGCAGTTCCAATATTTTCCGAGAATAACCTGCTGAAATTTCACTGAATGCTACTGCTTCACTGCTAAAATTAACCGGTTTAGGTGTTCCAAAACGTTCTTTGTCAACTCCACTTAAAAATACCTCGGCATATCCCCTGTTAATAGAACTATTAATGAGCGTTCTATTACGCAAAGCCAAACTAAAGCTGCTGTTTTTACCCCGCCAGGAACCACCCAGTGGAATAAGATCTAACTCAAACCCCAGTCGTCTGTAATTGGTGGGTTCTGAACCGAAAAAATCATTGAGAGCCTTATCAACATTCACAACTTGTCCCGTCGTGAAATGCTTATTATAGGCTGCTATATTCAGAAGTGAGCCCCCTGTAGTTGCAGAAACCCCTCCAAGTAATCCAATACTTGTACTGGGTTTGGTTTCACTATTCAACATTAAGTTGGCCGGATTAATGAAGTTAGCATGATAGGTATCCATATAAGCGGCACCGGTTCCTCCCATACCTAACGTAGCAGATGAAAAATGGCCTGATTGCGCCCATACCATATTACTCAAGCTGCCAAGAAACATAACAGCGACTAAAAGACTCAAATATCGTTTAACAAAATTCATAATAATCTACCCTATCTTTTAATTTACTGTTGATGTTAATGACACATTCATATCCATCCGGATGCTGATCGCATCATCCTCTCGAAGTTTCACAACATTTTGCTGAGGTGTATTAACTGACATGTTGATTTGAAGATCTCTGGCATTATGAAGCGTTGTTAGCTCACTCTCAGTAAAACTGATCTCCGTACTGCCTTGGGCTTCACCGTCATCTCCGACAAAACCATCAGAACCTGTACTGGCAGCACTCACTGCTATATCACTTTTACTTACCACCGTATTTCCGTTTTCATCAACAAATACAAGCGACATATCTAAACTAAGCGGCAAACCGTTTGTATAATTGAGTGTAAGAGTAGCCTCTTTAAGTTGCTGGTCTTCATCCTCTCCAGGCAAGTCGCTCAAATCTGCGGTCATAGTATCTTTAAAAGTAGCGTTATTGGCTGAAAAGCTAAATGGCAGCTCTACACCCAGCTTAGGGTCAAAAATTACGGGATTTACAATAGTCCCGGAGGTCTGATCTTCATTCACCTTTGCGACTCCTACAAATCGTATAGAAGTTGGGAGGTTACTGAAAAATGCAGAAGAATTGGTATTCGTTGAATTAAAGATATTACTACCCGTTTCGCCCTGTGTGGGATCGGGATTCGATGCCGTCTCAACAGAAAACTTAATAAGTTTGCTCTCATCCAAAGATACCCCATTAGCCGATAACTCTGGGGGTGCTTCACCAGCCTGAACTTCGTTAACGGAACCATTATTACCCGTTAAATAAACCGTATTACCATCGGCATCAGTACCGGCAATAGCTGCATAAATAGTGGTATTAACTCCGAGATTCGTGTTATAAAGGGCACTCAATATGGGATTATCAAAGGTAATATCCGATACCCGCTCGGACAAATCACTAATCCCATCAATCTGGGTCAACTCTGCCTCATTATCATCAAACACATCGAGTTTACCGTCAGTATTTGCATCGGTATTCAGTAATACCTGTCGGGGCGATACATACCCCTTAGCTTTTTTTATGGTAAGGTTATTCAAGCCAATACTCGCATCCAGCTGATCTGTGGCATTAATGGTTCGATACGAATCTCCGGATTGAAATCCATCCTGCACGTTCTCTGTCGTTGCATTAACGGTATATGTGATGGTACTGCTTGTTACCCGATAATCTGCCAGCGACAATGAAGTGGAAAACTGTCCGCCGTTGGCACTTCGCGGTATCGCCCCGGAACTTGTTACATCTAATTGTAAAGCATTGCCGTTGGCATCTTCCAGACCCGTAAAGTTAATCGTCAATGAGGGCACACTCACATCAATACCGTTCGTAATATCAATATTGAGATCCCCGCTTTTGAGCTCAACAAAATCACCGGTGTTTTGAAATTTAAAATCACTTTCGTCAATAGTTGAAGAACCGTTGCTGTTAAACGATTGTGCCTCGGGGGCTGCGGTTAATTGTGAGGCCGTTAGATTTTGTCCTTTCACATCCTCAACCACAAGATTTTGGGGATCAGCTTGCATCTTTTGGTTATCCCAGTTACCCGTTACTATCACACTTAAATCTGAGAGGGTTTCTCCAGAGGAAATGGAAATTGAGGTAGTTTCAGTAGCTCCGTGATTAAAATTATCGGGATCATTATCGGTACCAATAGTTGCCGTACCAACCGAAGTACCGCTAGAATTCAATTCAATATTGACGACATCAAAATCAAAGCCGAGGTTATTTGTCACGGTAAGCACCAGAGAACCATTACTGCTTATGGTAGCACTCTTAAAGAACTCTGTAGCAAGTGAGATCTCAACCGGATTAGGCGTAGAACCTGCCGGCAGGTTATCATCCTTCTGTAGCCCCGATTGACCGGTAATATCATTAATTGAAGCTGTTCCTACATTACCTGAAGAGTTAAAGTTTGCAATCTCTATATCTCCTACCGTTGCATTCACCGTTGTAGTAGGTGCTTGCACCGTTGGCACCGCATCATTCAGGTCTCCGAAATTAAATTGCTCTTCTTTGGTAATACGAACCAAACCATCAGCATCAGATGTGAAAATATTATCAAAATCTTCTTTTGTGCTATCAATTAGTGCATCCTCTCCTCCTAAAAACACATAACTTTTTTCTAACGATAGTGGAGCTTCTACACTATGGTTTAGTTTAAAGTCGGGAGATTCAGGGCGCTCACATGCCCAAAAAGAAATTGCTAATAATAGCCATATCCCTGTAGAAATAACTTTCTTCATATTACTGTACCCTGATTTTTATTGATAATGGAAAATCTTATCCTGTTTTTTGCGTGTAGTTATTGAGAAAGGAACTTGCCCCTCTAGTACAAACCACAAATGAAGTATCGACGATATTCTAAAAAAGTTAACGTAAAGAGATTAGCAGTTTTTTAAAAAAATCACCTGATTGGTAATCTAAGCTCTGAAACCTGTACGCCATATCCTTTTTTTTAGCCTTCAATTTACAAATAAAAAAGTAAGTTTTGCGAAAATAAATAGAAAAATCGGTATTAGGTTGTTTTAATAAATAATGAACCATTATTTTGCCCGGCATATAAAAGTAGTAACTCTAGCGAATCTGTTTTTAGAAATTCCCTATCTTCAATTCCGGATATTCGAACAAAGAACTACTTGTACCTTTCACCTGTTCTCGCTTAAAATATAGCTCAAAAGATGTTTTGCCATCTTCCCCGGAAGTAACCTTAAATGTACCTATAAGTTGTTTTTTTAAAGTCTGGATCAGTTGGTCACTAATAGAGCTTGCTCTATTTCCATTCATATAATTGGGCTTTCCATTGCTCTTATCAGTTATTCTCAGAATAACATTTTGTCCTTCAATACTGAGTTCAATCGCCAAATACACTTCTTTTCCCTGTTCTGTATTATCATTAATTATATTTGTTACAACTTCATTAATAATAAGCGAACACGGTAAGGCTTGGTTAATATTCAGCCCCAATTTATTTACATTTAACTCTACCTCTACTTTCTCCTCAAATGTTGCAGTAATCGTATTAACTAGACCGGTGATATTATTCCCAAATTCAATTTGTGAAACGTCCTGCTCTTGATATAAGATCTCATGAATAAAAGCCATGGTCTTAATTCGAGATAAGTTCTTGTTAAGTCTTTCCTGAAGCCGGGAATCCTCACTATCAAATACTTCCAGTTCCATAATAGCAGAAATAACGGCCAGGTTATTTTTAACACGATAGTGAATTTCGGAAAGAAGTACCTCTTTTTGTTTAAGAGATTTCTTAAGCATTTTTTCCATCTCCCTTTGCTTGGTGATATCAGTAGACATACTAAAGAGATAGTTCTCATATCCCTCAATATTGTTTAATTGCAGTTTTGTAGATAAATAAGTACGAGTACCTCCATTTACTTTCACTTCTTCCCGAATATTGCACATCTGCCCCGTTTGGCGAACCTGCCGATCGGTCTTACGCATTAATTCAATATCATAGTCTCGCAACACTTCTGAATCTTTTTTGCCTATAATTTCATCATGATCCAAGCCGTGAAGTTGCAAAAAAGCCTTATTGGCAAACCTAAATCTGTTCTCATTATCTTTGATATACATTAGCGAAGGCGATTGATCAATCACTGCTTCCAGAATTTGACGGTGATGGGCAGCCTCTTTCTCGGCCTCTACAAGATTTGACAAATTGAGTCCAATCCCCATCCCAAAAACTCGGTCTTCATGCTTTACTTTTACGGCTCTAAACAGAATAGGAATCTTCTCGCCTGACTTTGATGATAATTGGGTTTTCAGTTCGGCCTCTCCCTCTTTATACATCTTATTTATAGCTTGAATAACTTCGGACTCTTCCTCCTCTGCAAAAAAATCAGTTGTTTTCATACTTGATATCTCATCATATGAATAGCCGGTAGTATTCTCCACATAGCTGTTCCATTGTTTTAGATTACCTTCTTCATCAAAAAGGTAAAACAGGGCCGGTAGATTGTCTTGCAGACAGGTCAATATCCTTTGAAATACTTGGTCGCGGAACTCCTTTTGCCCCAGTAGAGTCACATCTTGTACTATTGCCAATACCTGTTTTTTGTTTTCATGCGAAACCGTCTGTGTCAAAATATCAACCAGAATGGATTTACCCTCACACGTTTTATGCTCCCAAAAATGGGCGTTGTACTTTTCCTGTTGACGTTCAAGTCGTTTCAGAGGTTCGGGTATCGCTTCCTCCGTTTCCAAGTCAGTGAGAGCTAAAGAAAGTAGTTCCTCACGATCATATCCATACAACTCACATGCTTCCTTATTAACCTCTATAATAGATTGGTTATCCTCATTGTAGATAACCATAGGAATGGAATTCTCTTCAAAATCTAGAGGAATCTTAGATAACGTCATACAACACTTACCTGCATTATATATCGCTAAATTGAATAGTCGCCACTGCAAGTGTTTAATATATCTACCGAGACCTGTTACAGTGGACTCTTAAAATATTTTAATCTTTGTTATATCATATTTAAAAAGCGGTAATGTTCTGCATTGAACCAAACAGATTCCCCTTGAATTTAATTCAGACTCCTCATTTCGAAAAATGATACCCCATATTATTGTCTTGAAACCCGAAGTACCATACCTATGTAATGCTTAAAAGGCATTTTTAAGGATTTTAAGGTTAGCTCCAACAATAGCTTCGAGATTTTCAGTGATTTTTTGTGCCGGCCAATCCCACCAGGCAATTTCTTGCAACTGCGTAACAATGGAAGGCTCGAAACGTTTTTTTTATTTCAGTAGCCGGGTTGCCGCCACAATACTGTAGGGGGCTACATCTTTGCTCACTACTGATTTGCTAGCCACTGCAGCACCATTGCCAATAGTTACTCCCGGCATGATAGTGGCATTGTAGCCAATCCACACGTCATTACCTACTACGGTATCCCCTTTATAGGGTAACTCTCCTTCTTTGGGCATCACCTTTTCCCACCCATTACCGAAAATTTGGAATGGGTAGGTTGAAAAGCCCGACATTTTGTGATTTGCGCCATTCATAATGAATTTCGTCTTGGCTGCTATAGCACAAAACTTGCCGATAATGAGCTTATCCCCAATAAATGGAAAGTGATATAACACATTATCTTCAAAGTTCTCTGGCCCTTCGGGATCATCATAATAGGTATAGTCGCCTACAATAATCTGTTCATTATTGATATAATTCTTCAAATATCCCACTTGTGGAAATCCTTCCATCGGTTCTTTAACATTGGGATCTGGTCCGTGTATACATTACCTCGTAATTTTTTTCAGATATACTTAGAATACAATTACTCCTCAAATTCCATCAACTCCACCGGTGCCCCTTCCACCTCAATAAAAGCAACGGTAAGCCCCTCAGAGGGTGAGTTGGGTTTAATAATCACATGCTCTCTTCTATAGCTTTTTGCAGATCATTTACCTCAAAAGCTACATGGGGCACCGTCTTCACCAATTCGGGATATGGGGCATCCTCCCAGTACCACTGCCACTGTATACCATAGAGATTATCCTCGTGATCAGAAACCGTCATCTTCAGATGCAGTAGGTCAATTTCGCCTTCAAAAGATTCTGTGGTTGGAATGCCAATATGATGGAAACGCATCGATGTGCTATTTTATGAAGGATACAAACCGGAAAGCCCAGTCGTTTTAATGCACTAATAAAGAGCAATATTTAGGCTACAAAAGCAAGACCTACCTCCATCAATAAATATTTTATATCTGTGAGATGCTATTTCGAAACCTAAAACCTAACCTACGGCAGTTGCCCCTTTGGGGAGGGAATTTTTGAGTGCTTTTATCAGGGACCATAACATATCTAAGGAAGGGAAATAACCTTGCTTGCATCGATCTAAAGTTAAGCTCATTTTATTCAGCTTGGTACAATTAGTTGATTTAGATATCTCATTTTAAAAAAATCACCAAATTTCATAGAAAGCTCATCAACACATACCGCTTTCTGGCTTTTTAGTTCTTTGTTCATTATTTAACAAATAAACTTCTTACATGTGCATATGCGTAAGTTTGTCAGGCTTAATACTTAAATCTAAAATCAAATTATCAACGATAACCTAAGAAAATGAAAAAACTACTATGGCTATTCATCCTTCCTCTTTTAATTATAGGCTGTGCTAAAGATTATTATACAAGTTACCAGTCAGCTTCAGAGGGTAAAGAATATGGGACGTTAATTGTAAAGTTTTCTAACCCTATAAAAAATGTGAACATAACTGTTGACGGTAATCTTATCGCAGAAGATAAATTTACTGAAAGAGTTGAAGTTGCCAATATGCCTGTTGGCAAACATAAAGTTAAAGTTATAGCATCTAGCTGGGAGTTAAAGGATGATGTTAATAACGTAGAGGAAATGAATATACAGCCAAATAGTAAGCAAACAATGTTAGTGGAAGTTCCACCCAAAAGTACTGGGTATTGGATATATCAAACTGCTATATATACTGTGACATTTATTACCAGTTACTATCTATATGAATGGTAAGCGTAACTCCTTAAAAATGGAATTGATCAATTCATCGGTGCACGGATAGACTTTTACCTCTCCTTCTTGTATCTCAATGGATATAAAATTCAAGAAACCTATGAACTAGAACTTGCAGACTTGGTCTCATTCTTTTTGCTTTTTATCAAAAGATATTTCTAAAGAAGGTGTCACCAAATATTTAAAATAGAATATGATAGCAAGGTAGAAAAACGATTAACTCACTTCAGAAGGGAAAAGTTAAGACATCTGGGCTATCACCCCACACCTCCTTCCGGTCATACTACCAACCTAACACAGTTACTGCCACAAAGACGACTATTTCTTGCCTTATAAATTCTATGCGGATGTTTTCACGAATATCCTGAACGACTTGGGAATAAAATACTCCCTTTTATTCCTGTATGATAAAATTAAATAGAGATAAGAATTCGGAGGAGGTGCAAAGAAACCAAGGCTTCACTAAACAAGCATCGATGCTTGCTCAACGAAACCTTGACATAATTGTATAGATGCGGAGAGAGGGGGATTCGAACCCCCGGTACGCGCTAGACGCACACACGCTTTCCAAGCGTGCGCCTTCGACCGCTCGGCCACCTCTCCAAAGAAAGAACGCAAATATAGGCTATTTTAGCTTTGATCGCAATTCTTAAAATCCAAAAGTAAACACCTGTTTACTATATGCTTTTACGGCTTTGCCATTGTTCCTGGCTGGGTGAAACTTCCACTGCTGAGCCGCTTTGAGCGCGGCTTCTGGAACTCCATAACCGATGGTATCCAGTATCCGAGGCTCACTACTGCCCTCCGGATATACTTTGACGACCATGATATTGGCATCTTCGACACGCCCTTTTTTATCTACCAGCAACCTAACGGTAACCTCAGCTTTAATACCCGCTTTTTGAGCTGCATCGGGCGTTACTGCCTCCACAATACGTATTACACTGGGCGGTTGGGCGGGACTGCTGGCTACTTGGTCAGAATTACCGGCTCCTTCTAGCTTGGAAAGAGACAAGGAGTCTGTAAAATCAGAGGGGTTAATATCCTCAAATATCACGATCTCTTCCTCTATTATTTCATCTTTGGGCACGGGTACCGGGGCTTGGGGTTTGGGAGGTGGAGGCGGAGTACTTGCTTGTTTCGTAATTATAGCCTCCTCCATGACAATGACATCATCATCAAAAGACCTATTCTTATTTGATTTCGAACCGGTTTCCGGGGCCGGCCAAAAGGTGAAAAATGCCAAAGCAATAAGCTCAGCAGCAATAATGCAGGACATTATCCGTAATCGATAGGGAAAACGATGGGATTGATTATATTTAGTAAGACCTGTCAATTACTACTGCTTGAAAATTTAGTAATAAAAGTTAATTCTGAAGCTCTTCCAGCTCCTGCTCTATCAACATATGTACTGCTTCTTTTAATTCGCTTTCAGTATCATAGTCATCAGCCGAAATAGGTTCCAGTACAGATATCATAAACTCTTGCGTTGGAGAGGCCGTCCAGTCTCCCGGGGGCATTGCCTCATATCCCCCTTTCAAAACGAGAGGCAGTATATTAAAATTATACCGTTTCGCCAGTTTAAAAGCGCCATTCTTAAACGGTTTCAATTTGCCATCTTCGGTACGTGTTCCTTCTGGAAAGATCATACCCGGAACCCCATCTTGTATAGGCTCAACCAAGGTGTCCAGTTTTTTGAACGAACGCATACTCTGCCGATCAATACCGATCTGGCCGGTCATATAAATAATCCAACCCAGTATAGGAATCTTAAAAAGATCTTTCTTAGCCACCCATTTCATACTCCAGGGCAGCAGGTATAATAGCGGTAAATCTAAAAAACTCTGATGATTGCCAACAACAATCGTGGGCTCACTTACCTTTTGGGGATCGGCTCCTTTAATATTGAAAGACCAGCCCGGGTTCACCTTCATCATCAACCAGCCAAGTCCACGCAGTAGCTGATTAGGAATTTTATTGTAACGATCAAAGGGGGCCGTTATAATATACAGGGGAAATATGATAAGAAAGAAAGAAATAATACATACTGCCCAGTAGATCCACCCGAAAAAACTAAAAATGACTCTCTTCATTCCTGCTAGGAGTTAATATTCTGTAATGCTTTACGAATAAAGCCATTATTCTCCTCCAGCTTTTGTCTCGCGTCCTCCCTGTCTAAACCTCCCAACACCATTACCAGTGCTGTTTTAACATGTCCGTCAGCCGCTTCCAGGTATTCTTCCGCTTTATCATAATCGATATCGGCGAACATCATTAAAATTCGTTTAGAGCGTTCGTGCAGCTTCTGGTTTGACAGCTGCAGGTCTACCATCACATTTTCATAGACCTTACCGCGGCGAATATTGGCCCCTGTCGTAATCATATTCAACACCATCTTTTGGGCAGTAGCACTTTTCATTCGTGTACTGCCCATAATCACTTCGGGACCTACCGGGATATCAATTAAAACATCCACATCAATGGTGATCTGTTCACCGGGAACAGTTGTCACAAAGATGGTGTGGCACCCCATATCATCGGCTTCTTTAAGAGCCCCGTGTACATAAGGCGTACGTCCGCTGGCTGCCAAACCACACACGATATCGTTCACCGAAAGGTTGGCTTCACGCAAAGCTTCCCGCCCATTCTCCTCAAAATCTTCAGCATTTTCCTGGGCTTCAAAAACGGCCTCTTTACCCCCGGCGATTAGGCCAATAACCTGGCCGGGATCGGATCCAAAAGTAGGCGGACATTCGGCTGCATCAAGAATTCCCAGCCTGCCGCTGGTGCCTGCCCCCGCATAGATAAGGCGTCCTCCGGCATCAAATGCTTCTTTCACTAAATCGATAGCCTGTGCTACTTCATTAAGCTTCTTCTCAACCTCTTTTGCTACCTTCTGATCCTCTGTATTTATCAGGCGGGCAATCTCCAGAGAATCCGCCAAATCGATTTCCAGGGTTGATCGGTTACGCTGCTCAGTATCTAGTTTTTTAAGCTGGGTAAAAAGCTGTTGCTCTTTTTCTTCCACGTACAAAAAGGTTGTCCTATTTTTCTAGTGAGATGATAATGTAAAAAAATACGGCGTTAATTCTTACCAATCTTTCCCAGGTGCGTATCTTGAAAAGAGCTGATATATTTAAGTCCGTATCCAAATATGCGATCTACCGAAGCATGGCCAAATATAATGATGCCGATAAGCTCAAAAACTGGAATTTTGAAAAAAAGACCGGCCGCAAAAAATAGAATAGCAAGTCCTTTATGGTGAAAAAGATTATAACAGAAAGCTCCATATCTGTCATTTAAAACATAGCCAACCATCCCTATAACGGGTAGGAGTATCAAAACCGGAAACAGCCACCAAACTATTTCAGTTTCTGCAAATAGGAAAACTGAAAGCAGGAACATACCCAGCTCTTCCAGCTTTAAAAGGTTTTTCATATATGGGGTTATTTATGATGAGCGTCGATCCCACCACGGCGAAACAGCTCCACTGGCAAAATATTGATTGTTTTTTTGTGTCTTCTTCTCTCCTTTACCTTCCTTCTTAAGCAGTGCTGCGGCTAAAGCTTTTACCTTATCGTCATCAGTAATAGTACCGTCTAACTTCTCTTCGCTGAAGTGATCAGGTACAAAATGTGTGTCGTACTCACCTGAAGTAAAAGATTCGTGATTCAATACGAATTTACAGAATGGAATGGTCGTACGGCAACCCGCAATTTCATACTCATCCAATGCTCGCAGCATTCTCTTAATAGCGTGCTCACGATCGTTTCCATAAGTACAAAGTTTAGAGATCATCGGATCATAATTGATGGTCACCGCCTGCCCTTCTTCAACTCCGGAATCAACACGTACTCCATTCCCCGAGGGAATGCGGTGTTTTTTCAAGGTACCAGTACTGGGTAAAAAGTTATCCCGCGGATCTTCGGCATAAATACGGCATTCTAAAGCATGTCCGTCCATGGTAATTTCGTCTTGCGTCATTGGCAACTTTTTGCCTTCCGCTACAATGATTTGCAAGGCAACCAGATCCAAGCCTGTAATCAGTTCGGTAACAGGATGTTCTACCTGCAGACGGGTATTCATCTCCAGGAAATAAAAATTACGATCGGCATCAACCAGGAACTCAATCGTTCCTGCTCCTACATAATCCACTGCTTCTGCTGCAGCTATCGCCGCATCGGCCATTTCGGAACGCAGTTCCTCCGTTAAAATTGAACAAGGGGCTTCTTCGATTACTTTCTGGTGGCGCCGCTGGATGGAACATTCCCGGTCAAAGACATGCAGTACATTACCATGCTCATCAGCAATAATTTGAAACTCAACGTGACGTGGCTCTACTAAATATTTTTCGATATAAACGCGATCATCCCCAAAAGCATTACGAGCTTCCGACTTAGCCGCTTTAATGCCCGATTTAAATTCGTCCGGAGAATCAACAATGCGCATCCCTTTACCACCACCGCCGGCTGCAGCTTTCACAAGCACCGGGTAACCGATATCATTGGCAATGTTCTCAGCCTCTTCAATATCTTCGAGCTCTTTTTTGGTCCCCGGTGGAAAGGGCACATTCGCCTTACTCATAATTTCACGGGCAGCCGTTTTATCTCCCATCGATTTAATGGCGTAAGCATCGGGACCGATAAAGATAATCCCCTCCTTTTTACACCGCTCCGAAAACTCCGCGTTCTCACTCAAAAAACCGTAACCCGGGTGGATAGCATCAGCCCCTGTATCTTTGGCTGCCTGTATAATTTTGTCGATCACCAGATAACTTTCAGAAGAAGCGGCCGGACCAATATGTACCGATTCATCGGCCTGTAACACGTGCGGAGCCTCAGCATCGGGCGTAGAATAAACCGCAACGGTCTCTTTACCAAGTTCCTTACAACTACGGATAACACGTAACGCAATTTCGCCTCTGTTGGCGACTAAAATTTTTGAAATATTGGGCATAATAGTTCTTAAATAACGTGAGTTTTTAACATTTGTGGCCACAGTTCCCATTCGTCACCAGTCTCACCCCAGATATCGAGATCATGTTCTATAAATTTCATACGCATCACATTACTCATGCGCAGCGTGTCTTCTTTACGCTCATCAGCCTCATAACTAACAAGTCGGAAATCAATATCCCGAACACGCTCAAGAAGCGACTGCTTGTTCATATTAGGCACAAAATCCATTGGGTTATTGTAGTACACATCATCATCATAAAAACCGTCCATAAATGGTTTTATATCGTAGATACCACTCATGCCAATAGCTTTGCCAAATGCCTGGGGATGTTTAAGAGCAGTGGTAAGTGCATGGCAGCCTCCCAGATCAATACCTGCAATAATAATAAAATCGATATTATTTTCTTCCAGGATATAGGGCACAACTTCTTCGACGATATACGCCTCATATTGCTGCTGACGAATGATACGTTGCGAGGGCATTGCATCGTCATTCAAAAACCCTTCTTTATCGATTGATGAAAGGCAAAAAAGCTGATTAAACTCATTATCAAGCTGATAAGAGATGGCATCAACCATCCCAAATTCTTCCCACTGATGGCAGGAAGCCCCTCTTGTCGGAAGCCCGATAATTGGAGTTCCTGACTTGCCATACACTGTCAGCTCCATATCTTTTCCAAGACTTGGGCTCCTCCAGTTTTCCGTTTTCTTCTCCATTCTGCACCTGTTATTGGATTGATACTGTCAATAAATTTGAATGGAATATAACAGTTCAGAACGTATTGTGTAAACGGGGAATTGGATACTGTAATCTCAGGATTTTCCAACCTTCATTTGGTAGTACGCCCGAGGTAAAATGGACAGTTTTTCGGTTGTATTTAGATAGGCGCGAGTATCAAAAACGTTATAATCGTTTTTTTCTATCTTATTAAGGATACGACTATAATTTTGCCGTGCCAGATATACCGGCAATTGGCTGTCGCTAGAGAGCAGGGCTATTCCCTTATCTGATCGATTATAGTATCTTCGGGTACGTTCAATTTGAAACTGAAGCAGATTTTTAACATGCTCATTTAACCTATGGCAAAACAGATCGTCTTCGGTGACGCCAAAGTGCTGCAGATCTTCTTGAGGCAGGTAAATACGATTACGCTCAAGATCTTCTCCCACATCCCGTAAAATATTGGTAAGCTGCATTGCAATACCCAGATCTATGGCATAACTACGTGCTTCTTCATTTTCATATCCAAAAACCTGACTTGTCATCAAACCAACAATAGAAGCTACTTTGAAGGAGTAATTGTAAAGCTCATTGAATGTTTCGTAGCGATTTTTAAAAAGATCCATACACACCCCTTCCATCAGCTCAAAAGGCATTTCTATAGGGATATGATGGCGTTTTAAAACATCCGAAAAGGCAATTAAAATGGCGTTATCTTGCGTGCGTCCTTCATACGTATCTTCAAGCTTCTGTTTCCACCTATTTAGCCTTCCGCGGATATCTTCTTTCGTCAACTTCTTCTGTTCCAACAAATCTTCAGCTTCATCAACCAAATCGTCGATGTACCTACACAAACTATAGATAGCAAAAATACCCCGTTGCTTGTGGTTTGGAAGAAAACGGGTAGCCATATAAAAGGTTTTAGCATGATGCCGAGTAATAGCCCTGCACTCCGAATAAGCATTTTTCAATCGCTCATCATCGATCTCTTCTATTACCGAACGGTGAAAAGAAGTCCGCTGATAAAGGGGCTTGATGAGTACATATGGAATACGGAATAGATCAGTCATCAATTATTGATTTCATTATTTCTTGCTGTAGTTTACCAAATGCTGATTAGCAACAAAATAGTTCCCCATATTTGAAAAGAGTTTTTATTTTTTTTGAATAGCTAAAATCAATTGACATTCAGATTTCACTTCTTCTAAACTTTTTCTGATTTTCCATCGACTTCTATCATTCAACTAATCTACACTGTTGTGCATACTGATATCGATTCTAAAGCTCTTAATAACTGTATTACAAGAACCGACATTCCCGGTCATGCCGAACCCTATCGCGGTAAAGTACGTGATGTTTATTCTCTTGGGGATAATAAGCTGGGGATAGTAGCCAGTGATCGTATTTCTGCCTTCGATCATATCATGAAGCAAGCTATACCTTATAAGGGACAGATTTTAAACTCCCTTGCAGCTTTTGCTTTCGATAAGGTTGATGATATCGTTGCTACCCATATTATTGATGTGCCCCACCCAAATGTTACTATAGCAAAAAAGTGTGAACCTATTCCTATAGAAGTAGTGATACGCGCTTGCCTCACCGGCCATGCTGCTCGCGTGTATAAATCTGGTAAACGAACCCTTTGTGGCGTAGAACTGCCTAATGGAATGATAGAAAATCAAAAGTTCGAGGAACCTATCCTTACTCCAGCCACAAAGGCTGAAGAGGGACATGATGAAGATATATCAGAAAAAGAGATTCTCAATCAAGGTATTGTCGATGAAGGTATCTGGTCAGAAGTACGAGAAAAAGCCTTTAAAGTTTTTGAACGCGGCCAACAGATTGCAAACCAGCAGGGGCTGATACTGGTAGATACCAAATATGAATTTGGGTTGTGTAATGGTGAAGTCACTCTTATTGATGAAGTGCATACCGCCGATTCCTCGCGCTATTTTTATGCGGATGGGTATGAAGAGCGCCAGGAAAAAGGCGAGCCCCAAAAACAATTATCAAAAGAATTTTTACGAGAGTGGCTCATGGACCACGATTTCCAAGGTAAAAAAGGACAAACCCTGCCAGACCTACCGGATGAATTTCGCATCAAAGTGTACAATCGGTATACCGAACTATATGAGAAACTCACCGGAAATACCTTTGATCCTACGCCCCTGAACATGACTACCTTTAACGGAGAGCTAAAGGAGATCTTCGAATACTATACCTAATATAAAGACCTTTCAACTTTCTAAAAACGTGGAAGAGTTCCCATAATCGACCTGTCTACTTCTATAACAGTTGATATCAGGGCGTATAACGCCACCAAGGATCCATAGTTTAGAATATACCCCAAAACAAAAACCAGCTCAATAACAGCTAAGGTTGGGCTGTTACGGAGCTGTATTATTCACCAATAAATTGTTTGTGAACATGCTGAGGTGGAAATAGTTACAGAAGGGTACTGCAATACCCTGAGTAAGCCATTTTTACTTACACACCATGCATAACTAAACTTTGCTGTCTTCTGTAAAACACGTAAGTGTGAGCTCCAACCAATTTTCCATAACTAAAGCAATATTAAAAAACGTGTCATTTATTATATAATATTTCGGAATAATTGGGTTAAGCTGTAGATGGTTCGGCTAGATCAATATGTTTTGCCAGACGAGCTAATGCCTTTTTGCCCTTCATCGCTTTACGGGCAAAGGCTTTTTCTTTCTTATTCTCTGCCAAATAGGCTTCAAAAGATTTCTTCTCCGGAGAGGTTAATTTATTATCCAGGTAATCAGTTAAGAAATCTGTTAACATCTCGTCTTGGTCAAATGCTGTTGGTTCCATAGTAAGGGGTAATAGATTAGTGTGCAAGTTCAGGACCTTATCTATTACCTCTTACTGGCTTATTATGAAATTGTTTCCAATTGAACGTAATTTTCTAATAATTCTTGTAATTGTGCCCTTCCACGATTAATGCGGGACTTCACAGTACCCATGGGAAGGTCCGTAATTTCTGAAATCTCTTCATAGGAAAGCTGCTGAATATCACGCAATACAACAACCTCGCGAAAATTCTTGCTAAGCTCCATAAGCGCATCTTCAAGCTCATCCATGCACATTTTCTCGTGCAGAGAATCGTCCGGTAAAATCTTGCTGTCTTCCAGCTTCATTGGTCGATCTTCAGAATCATCGGGATCTTTGTGGATAGTAACCTTGGTCATACGTTTCTTCTTTTTATAAAGACTTTTAGCAAGATTGATAGCAATAGTGTACATCCAGGTCGAAAATTTGGCAATACGTTCGTAAGAATGTCGACTCCGAAAAACCCGGAAAAATGTCTCTTGTACTAAGTCTTCGCAATCCTGATGATTATGAGTATAGCCATATAAAAAATTATGAAGACGATCTTGATAGCGATTTACCAACAGGTTAAAAGCCTCTTCATATCCTGATTGAAACTTTTCCATTAAATCTTCATCAGACATCTTGTGAAGTTCAGCTTTTGAAACAGCTTGCATAAATGACTCCAATACTTGTTACAAATTATCATTGTGGGAGTCATTACCGTTCCGGGAAGTAATACCTCTAATCGATGATACGTTTGATCATCAAAAACAGTATTGTAGAGGGGGTCATCTTAGTAAAGCCTTTCGAAGCTCGATCGGCATCTAAGAGCGCTTCAAATATTCTGGGCATTTCGGCCAGCTTAAAAGCAGAAGCATCTTTCCAAAGCTTGTTAAAGTACCAATTATTATTGATACCTAAGGTCTGTTGAACTTGCTTTTTTGAATTACCCTGTCCTGCTAGGCGACGAATTTTCCAGATGTTTGAAAACACATTGTAAAAGAACCCCACGGAACGAATAATTTCTCCCGTGTTCGCTTTAGAGTGTTGCAACATCTGTTCCGCAATGAACAGGGACTGCTCCAGGTTTCGCTGAATAATGGCGTCTTTTAGCTCAAACACTGAATATTCGCGATAAAGACCGATTATTTTTTTTATTTGGCTCTCATTGATGGTTTTAGAAGTGTCCACAAAAGTACACACTTTATCTATTTCTGTGGACAGTAGCTGTAGGCTGTTGCCAACATATTGGGCCAGCATCTGTGCCGCCGGCGGTTCAATTTTTTTATTATGATGATCTCGTGCCCAGGCAATTATCCAATCAGGCAGGCGATAATCGGGCACTTCTTCGAACTCATGAAACCCTACGTTTTTACTTTTTTTGAGGGCTTTCCCAAACTTAGAACGTCCAGAAGGTTTCTTTGTATCAATACAGACGAAAAGAGTCGTTGGGTTCGGTTGCTCCAGATAGGGAATCAAATCATTAATCTCCCCCTGATAACCCTCTGCATTGGCCCCATAACCGCTCAGCTCTTTAAAATCCCGAAGAATAACCACACGCTGTTCCGACATCATCGGGTAGCTACGAATGATAGATAAGACCTTTTCCGGGGTCACATCACGACCATAGAGGAGATCAAAGTTAAAATCTTTTTGATCCTCTGGGATCAGCTTTTCAACGGCTTCTTGCAACTTATCCAAGAAGAACTCTTCTTCCCCATACAGAAAATATACGGGCTTTCTGTCTTCTGAATGTAGTTCATTCAGAATTTCAGAATAAAGTTCTATACTGGTTTTCTTGGCCACTTTGTTGTCAGTTATTGATTATCAGTTACTAGTTATTGGTTATTAGTTTTCCTAATAACCAATAACAGTTAACTAAACACTACGGAGTAAGTCGACCCATCATCCGGGGAAAAGGAATAGTTTCACGAACGTGATCAAGTCCGCATAACCAGGCTACGGTTCGTTCTAATCCCAAGCCAAAGCCCGAGTGAGGTACCGAGCCATACTGACGCAGATCAATATACCACTGGAAGACATCTTCCGGCAAGTCGTGTTCATCTATACGTTTTTTGAGGGTATCCAGATCTTCTTCTCGTTCACTGCCACCGATGATTTCACCATAGCCTTCAGGAGCAAGCATATCAACAGCGAGTGCTAATTTCTCATCTTCAGGATCACGCTTCATATAAAACGCCTTAATTTCGGCGGGGAAACGGTGCACTAATATCGGCGTGTCATACTTTTTGGTAAGAAGAGTTTCATCACTGCCGCCAAAATCTTCACCCCATTCAAAGTTAAGTGCCGATTCTCTCCAAGTAGGAATATTTCGCAGATCCTCTTCAATCTCATCAAGACGCATACCAATCTCTTTCACACGCTGATCGATCTGTGCCTTACGCCATTTCTTGGCCTGTCCGTGCTCTTTTTTAATCTCCTCACGCTCTTCTTTAAGCTCTTCTGCTTCCTGCTTGCGATCTTTAACCATCTGGTCCAGCATCTCTGCCATCTCATCACTACGCAGCTGTTCTACGGCCTCGGTGTAGGATATGCGGGAAAAACCCTCTTCTACTGTCTTTCGGAGCTTAGAAGTATCCCTGTCAAGAATATCGAGCTCTTTGGGACAGCGATCCAGCACACGTTTCACAATGAACCTGATAAAGTCTTCTGCCAGATCCATATCCATATCAAGATCATAAAACGCCATCTCGGGTTCAATCATCCAAAACTCGGTAAGGTGACGACGGGTCTTACTTTTCTCAGCACGGAAGGTCGGACCAAAGGTATAAATCAATCCATGAGCCATAGCCATTGCTTCACCATATAGCTGTCCAGACTGAGTAAGGTAAGCCTCTTCATCAAAATATTCGGTTTCAAACAAGTTTGTAGTACCCTCAGCAGCATTACCTGTAAAAATTGGGGCATCCATTTGCACAAAGCCTCGCTCCTGGAAAAAAACATGGATTGCATAAATAATTTCATTTCGTACCCTCATAGCCGCCCACTGGCGTCGGCTACGTAACCACAGGTGCCGGTTCTCCATTAGAAAATCGACGCCATGATCTTTGGGGGTAATAGGATAATCTTCGGCAACTTGAAAAATCTTCAAGTTGGTAACCTGCAGCTCATGTCCCCCAATACTCCGTTCATCTTCAACAACGGTACCAGTAATTTCAACAGAACTCTCCTGCCGCAATGCTTCTGCGGCTTCCCAGGCTTCATCACTAACGGCATCTTTTGCAACCACACACTGGCAGATGCCTGACCCGTCACGAAGTTCTACGAAATAGAGATTTTTACTACTCCTGTAATTATATACCCAACCTTTCAGTGTTACTTCTTCATCAACGTGGTCGGATAAATTGGTGATATAAACCATGCTTCTACAAATAATTTATGTTACAACTGCGGTGAAAATGTCAGAGCTCGAATCTAACCAATTCTGGTCAAACTCGAAATACAGAAACCATTACTCTTCGGGCAGTAACAGGGCTTCAGAGAATAGTTCATTGTCGTAGAATTCTTGTGCAAAATCTTGTACATCAGCAGACTGAACTGCTTCTATCTTCTGCTGCAGCTCATCCATCGTCACAAATCGCTCGTAATAGATATCATTTTTTGCTAATCGTGACATCCTGTTGCTCATACTCTCGAGCGAGAGCATAAGTTTACCTTTGAGTTGGGCCTTGGCTTCAGAAAGTTCTTTTTCAGGAATAGGATCTTGCTTAATCTTATCGAGTTCTTTGCCAATAAGCTCTCGAACATGATCAACATAGTCTTTATCAGTACCCACATAAATACCATATAAGCCAGTATCTTTATAAGACTGATTAAATGAGGTAATGGTATAGCAATAGCCATATTTTTCCCGAACATTTTGATGCAGACGCGAGCTCATTCCTCCCCCTAACACCGTGTTTGCTAGTAATAGCTGGTACTTATGTTCATGATTGTAATCCAATCCACGGCGACCGGTAATAAGGTGTGTTTGCTCAATGGGCTTCGTCAGCTCAACATCATCAACACTATACTCTGGAAGGGCTTTACTTTTATCCACAGGTTCTTTGGCCTCCACATCACTGAAAAAATCACTAACCAAACCTACTACTTTATTATGATCCATATTTCCGGCTACTGCTACCAATAGATTTGAAGGCTGATAGCGTTCATCCATATACTCATACAGATCTGCACGTTCAAAAGCAGAAACTGTTTCTTCAACTCCAAGTGTCGACATTCCCAAGGGGTGTCCGCTAAAGATGTTGGCACTAAACTTTTCGAAAAGGTAGTCTTTCGGGCTGTCGCGATACATCTTCATCTCTTCAATAACTACATTCTTCTCTTTCTCAATCTCATCTTTAGGAAATGAAGGATGTAGTACCATATCAGAAAGCACATCCAGTGCCCGCTCGAGCTGTGAATTGAGACAGCGTGAATAATAGCAAGTATACTCTGATGAAGTAAAAGCATTGAGATATCCCCCGACCGACTCCATGCTCATTGCAATATCTAAAGAAGAACGGCTTTCGGTGCCTTTGAAGAGCATATGCTCTAAAAAGTGGGTCACCCCGGCCTGTTTTTCTGTTTCGTTTCGGCTGCCGGTTTCGGCCCAGATACCTACCGAAACACTTTTAACGCTCTCTACCTCTTCCGTAACAATGGTTAAGCCGTTTTCAAGAACGGTCTTATTTACAAAATCGATCTCTTTTATTCGTTCTGTACTCATAAAGTATATTCTTTTTAGGTGCGGGAGTTCAACTCCCTGGTAACTAGCTCATTAAATGGGGATAAAAATAAAACGCCACCCCGACTATTCGAGATGGCGCTAATATTATCATAAGTCAGGTAAAAATAAACGTTATCCCTGATCGCTGTCTTTATCAATCAATGCTTTACGTGAGAGACGAAGCTTTCCGCCATGTTCAACTTTAAGTAGTTTCACTTCAAGCTCATCTCCTACAGAAAGTACATCACTAACATTATTAACGTGTGAGTGATTGATTTCTGAAACGTGAAGCAGTCCATCTTTACCGGGAACAATCTCAACAAAAGCACCGTAGTCCTTAATGGCTTTTACAGTACCTTGGTAGGTTGCTCCTTCTTCGAGATGACCGACAATTCCTTCAATACGTTTCTTTGCTTCTTTGGCATTGGCAAGATCATCAGCAGTAATGGTAATTTTACCTACTTCGCGTTCTTCATCTTCTTCAACCCAGATTTCAGTATCCGTTTCTTTCTGAAGTGTCTGAATCACTTTACCGCCAGGCCCAATAACAGATCCGATTTCGTCAGCATCGATCTCCATATTTAAGAACTGGGGTGCAAATTCGGAAATCTGATCTTGTGGTTCAGTAATGGTTTCAGCCATCTTATCCAGGATATGCAGACGTCCTTTTCGAGCTTGCTCAAGTGCTTCTTCAAGCTTCTCAAAAGAGATACCGCTTACTTTCATATCCATCTGACAAGCAGTAATTCCGTCTCGGCTTCCAGCCGTTTTGAAGTCCATGTCGCCCATGAAATCTTCTTCTCCACGAATATCGGAGAGCACGACTTCTTTGTCGTCGCCAACAATCATTCCCATTGCAATACCTGCAACAGGTTTCTTCAACGGAACTCCGGCATCCATAAGAGCCATCGAACCACCACAAACAGAAGCCATAGAAGAAGAGCCGTTAGATTCTGTAATATCAGAAATAACTCGAATCACATATCCGAACTCTTCAAAAGAAGGCATCAACTTACTAATAGAACGTTCAGCCAAGTGTCCGTGACCTTTTTCACGTCGGCCGGGTCCTCGCATAAAACCAGCTTCCCCTACACTAAAGTTAGGGAAGTTATAATGCAGGAAGAATTTTTTATCTTCTTCAGTAAGTAAGGTATCTACTGCCTGTGCATCTTTTTGAGTACCAAGTGTCACAGAAACTAACGCCTGTGTCTCGCCTCTAGTAAAGATAGCAGAACCGTGCGTACGTGCTAAATAGTCTACCTGGGTCCAGATATCGCGGATATCTCCGGGAGTACGCCCATCAATACGCTTCTCTTTTTCGAGAATCATGTTGCGGAGCTCTTCCTTCTCAATCTTGCTAAGAATATCTTTGATATCTCCACCGGCATCCTCATACTCTTCAGTATCGGTAAGTTCTTCAACAACGCTGTCTTTAATATCTTTGAGACGTGAGCTGTATTCTTCTTTACCAAGCCCCACATTAACGAGATCACGAATCTTCTCGTCAGCAAGTTCGTGTACTTTTTCTTTTAGATCTTCATCAACCGGCTCAGGTTCGAATTCACGTTTTTCAACACCAAACTCGTCGCGAAGCTCTTCCTGGAATTCACAAAGCTTGATGATAGATTTGTGAGCAGCCTTGATGGCATCGAGCATCTCTTTCTCAGAGATCTCATCCATATCCCCTTCCATCATAATAACACTCTCTGCAGTACCACCGATAATCATATCGATGTCACTGTTTTTCATCTCACTAATTGTTGGATTGATGATAAACTCACCGTCAACACGTCCTACTCGGACTTCAGCGATCGGACCTGCGAAAGGCACATCAGAAATGTGCAATGCTGCAGAAGCACCAACACCCCCTAAAACATCACCATCATGTTCTCCGTCAGAAGAAAGCACCTTACAAACAATCTGTGTATCGAAGTTGTAACCGTCCGGGAAAAGTGGACGAAGACTACGATCAATTAAACGACTGGAAAGAACTTCTTTATCGTTTGGACGACCTTCGCGTTTAATAAAGCCGCCGGGAAACTTACCACCTGCAGAAAAACTTTCTCGCAAGTCAACTGTTAAAGGAAAAAATGGTTTGTCAGTAGGCTCTTTTGAACTTACAGCAGTACATAATACCATGGTATCGCCCATGCGTACTACTACTGCACCATCAGCCTGTTTAGCGATACGACCGGTCTCTATTGATAATGTTTTACCCGGTGCAAATTCTACACTTTTAAAATCTTCTTTCATCGTAATACTATATTCTATTTAAATTTCATTTCCTTGCAAAAACTAAATTGCATACACTCCCGTTTTTAACTGTTGCACAATTACAGGAGGGTATACTGCCTACAAGATTAAAAACGGATATAATACAGATAAAAAAGGCACGCTGATAATGCGTGCCTTATTTAACTTACTTTCGGATCCCTAGATCATCGATAAGCTCACGATACTTTTCAATATCATTGTCTTTTAGGTAGTCCAATAATTTTCTTCTCTTTCCTACCAACTTCAACAATCCTCTTCTAGAGGCATGATCCTGACCATTTTCTTTGAGATGATCAGTTAAATCGTTAATCCGCTCAGTAAATATTGCAATCTGAGCTTCTGTGGACCCTGTATTCTCTTTTGATCCACCGTACTTTTCGACAAGTTCTTCTTTGCGTTCTTTTGTTATTGCCATGTGTTAAATAAATTCTTATTTGCTTTACGAAAAAACTAAATTATAGACAAATCTTAGTAGCGGTCAAAGATAAGCTTTTATGTTTTCGTTTGCAATATTTAATGAGCGGCCAAGATCTCTTCGGCCTCTCTTTCATCATTTTGTAACTGACTAACAAGCTCATCTTGTCCCTCAAACTTTTTTTCATCCCTTATTCGCTTATAAAAACGCACCTGCACCTCTTTTCCATAAATATCTTTATTAAAATTAAAAAGGTGTACTTCTAGGGTTTGTTGCTCCCCATCAAAAGTTGGACGCACTCCAATATTCATCATCCCTTTATACCAATCGCCATTAATACGCACTTTTACAGCATAGACCCCACTCTTGGGAATAATCTTCTTGTTATGTTCTGGACGAATATTTGCAGTTGGAAATCCAATCTTCTTGCCGCGTTTATCACCGTGTACCACCATACCGTTAAGACGATAAGGTCTTTGTAAAAAGCGAGTAGCCTGTTCCATATTTCCCTCTTCGCTTATGGCATCCCTGATAGCCGTGCTACTTACAGTCTTCGTCCCTACCTCACGCTTTGAGACTACATAAGTATCAAAATCAAGTTCCCCTCCTATTTGCTCTATTGTTTCAATGGTTCCTTCACGATTACGCCCAAACTGATGGTCGTACCCAATTACAAACTCACTTACGCCTATCTTTTCATAGATTATATCCCGAACAAACTCTTCAGAACTCAACAGGGAAAAATCTCGGTCAAAGGGAATAACAACCATCGTATCGATGCCCAATTCATCCAAAATCTCGGCTCGCTCCTGCAGAGTTGTTAACAGTTTGATACCGGCCTCTCCGGGATTTATTATATCCCGTGGATGTGGATCAAAAGTCACAATGGCACTGCGGGCCCCTCTTTTTTCTGCTTTGTCAGCCACCGTATCCATAATAGCACGATGCCCTGCATGTACGCCATCAAAAGTACCAACAGTTACCACTGTATTAGGATTTTTTTCTACATCTTCTAAAAAAACCAAGTTGGCCATTATAGCTGTATTCTGTTTAAATTTATATTCCCTATAGGCTATTGATACATTACTTTCTGTTCATAATCCTTCACACCAAAAATATCTTCCATCTGCTGAATAGAAAGAGCATCTTTATTCTTAAAGTTCCCAATGGCTGTTCGCTTTAACCCAACAAGATGTCCCAATGAGTTTAAAGATCGAGCCAAATCATCAGCGAGAGTACGAATATAAGTACCTTTACTACAGTTAACATATAACTCTAATCGTGGCAGATTACATTCCAATATTTTAGTTTCTTCTATAATAACCTGCCGGGGCTTTCTTTTCACCTTTTTACCCTTTCGGGCTAACTTATAGAGGGGCTTTCCATTGTGTTTTAAAGCGGAATACATGGGTGGAATCTGAACAATCAATCCAGATAGTTCCTCTTCTAAGGTCTCTGCTATCGCCCCTTTCGTGATATGGTTAAAAGCAGCTCTCTTATCGGGAGTAGTCTCGGCATCGAGGCTCGGTGTTGAGGCACCGAAAGATATTTCTGCGATATATTCCTTATCTGCCTCTTGAAAAGCAGAAACAGTTCGTGTCCCATTTCCACAGCATAAAATAAGTAAACCTGTAGCCATGGGGTCAAGTGTGCCGGCATGTCCTACCTTCCTGATATCCAGACACTTGCGTAGGAATTTAACAACATCAAAGCTAGTCCACCCCTTAGGTTTTTCAACTAAAAATGCTGATCCATCATTAAAATTGAAAGAAGGATCCGGTCGATTTTTCCTTGAAAAGATAGGCAGTTCATCAAGAGGTATCGCTCTGGGCATCTAGGATATTAATTCTCTTCCTGGTCTTTGTTTTCTCGTTCCTGACGTTCCTTACGGATTTTCTGGAAGAGGTTTTCCATCTTCTCTACATGCTCTGCCGTTTTATCATTTATAAAATGAAGCTCAGGAATACGCCGTACCTGATGTCGAATCTTCTGTGCTAACTCTTTCCGGATTTCAGCATTTTGCTCTTCGATGTGGGCAAAAAGCGCATCTTCATCCTTTCCCGGGGCATACACACTTAGCAACACCTTAGCCATCAATAAGTCTGGCGTCACATCCACTTTTGTTACCGTTACAAACGAGCCGCTGCGTTGGTAACCTTTTTGGATTATTTTACCCAAATCACGTTTTATTACGGCTCCCAACCGTTCTGTACGAATACTCATAACAACAAATCTTAAACGTTACTGTGATCGATCGTTAGTCATCACTTTTGACATCTTCGAGTCGACGCTTCTCCTCGATCACTTCATAGTTCTCTATAACGTCACCTACCTTAATATCATTGTAGTTGACGATACTGATACCGCATTCGTATCCGGTTTGCACCTCTTTAACGTCCTCTTTAAAGCGCTTGAGTGCATCAATTTCACCGTCATAGATAACGACACCATCGCGTACAACCCGTACCGGGTTATTACGTTTAATCTTGCCATCAGTCACATAACAACCGGCAATAGTTCCAACACTTGACACTTTGAAGATTTCACGAACTTCTGCATTTCCAGAGAGCTTCTCGCTAATTTCAGGAGAAAGCATACCTTCCATTGCATCTTTAACCTCATCAACAGCATCGTAGATAACGCTAAAGAGTCGTATATCGATCTCCTCTTCTTCAGCTACCTGTCGAGCATTTGATGTCGGACGCACCTGGAATCCAATGATAATCGCATCAGAAGCAGAAGCCAACAGCACGTCAGATTCTGTAATAGCTCCCGCACCGGTATGGATTACTTTAACCGATACTTCTTCGTTACTCAATTTCTGGAGTGCACCGGAAAGCGCCTCAATAGAACCGTCAACATCTGCCTTAATAATAAGGTTAAGATCCTCAACCTCACCAAGGGCAAGACGTCTGGACAAGTCATCGAGACTTAAGTGCTTAGATTTACGCAATTCATGTTCACGTCGAATCTGTTGTCGTTGGTTGGCAATCTCTTTGGCTTTCTTCTCATCTTCGAGCACAACCAATTTATCACCAGCCTGTGGAATATCATCAAAACCGGTAAGCTGTACTGGTTCTGATGGTCCTGCTGCTTCAACACGTTCTCCAAGCTCATTTTCCATTGCCCGAACACGGCCGTAGCATGGACCGGCAACAAATGAATCACCAACTTCAAGCGTACCATTCTGAACAAGAATGTTCGAAACAATACCTTTCCCTTTATCAACGCGGGCTTCCAGCACAACGCCATCTGCCTGTCGGTCCGGATTGGCTTTTAGCTCCATCAATTCTGCTTCAATAAGAACCTTTTCGAGCAGATCCGGAATACCTTCCCCGGTTTTAGCAGATACTTCTGCGGCCTGGTTTGTACCGCCATACTCCTCAACAATAACATCGTGTTCGGCCAACTGCTGTTTAATCTTATCCGGATTGGCACCGGGCTTATCCATCTTGTTAATCGCAACAATAATAGAAACGCCGGCTGCTTTAGAGTGATTAATAGCCTCAATAGTCTGGGGCATCACCGCATCATCAGCAGCAACAACAAGAATTACAATATCCGTAGCCTGTGCACCACGCGAACGCATAGCAGTAAAGGCTTCGTGACCCGGTGTATCAAGGAATGTAATAGGTCGTCCATCATCTGTTTCTACCTCGTAAGCACCAACGTGCTGGGTAATACCACCGGCTTCGCCTGCAGCAACCTGTGATTTACGAATATAGTCAAGCAGTGATGTTTTACCGTGGTCAACGTGACCCATAACCGTAATAATTGGAGCTCGTGGCTCTAAATCTTCCGGATCATCCTCTTCAAGCTCAATTTCTTCAAGGCCTTCATCAGCATCAACAAATTCAACTTCATAATTATATTCTTCTGCTACCAACTCAATAGTGCTGGCATCCAGACGCTGATTAATTGACACCATCATACCCAGATTCATACAGGTTGTGATAACATCATTGGGTTGCACATCCATCAAATCAGCAAGATCACTGACCGTAATAAATTCGGTCGCCTCAATAATTTGATCTTCTAATTCTTCGAGCTCTGCCTGCAGCTCTTCTTCCTCTTGTCGCTCTTCTTTTCGCTTACGTCGGCGTTTCTGTCGCTTACTACCAACCGTCTCGGAAGACTGCATCTTCTGCAGGGTTTCCTTCAGTTTCTTTTCAACATGCTCTTCGTCTACGCCGCCTCCGCGTCGTTTCCGCTTTTTCTTCTTCTTACTCTTCTTTTTACTCTTTTTCTTCTTCGAAGAGTCTTTTTTGTTCTTATCCTTTTTGCGGTCTTTCTTACGCTTACGTTTCTTACGTCGCTTGGGTTTACTGTCGTCTACCTTCACTTTTCCAACGACCTTTGTCCCCTTCAGGCGACCGGCTCTTCCACGGATGACACCCTGTTCTTCCTCTTCTTCGTCCTCCTCTTCTTCATCGTCTTTTTTACTTTCCTTTTTCTTAGACTCTTCTTTCTTATCGTCTTTATCTTCGTCAGAGTCTTCTGATTTTACTTCCTTCTGCTCAGATTTTTCAGTATCGCTATCTTCGTCAGGCTTATCTTCAGTCTCTTTGGCCTCAACTTGTTCCTTTTCTTCCTCAGATACAGTCTTAGTTTCAGCCTCTTCTTCAACTTTCTCCTCAACTCCAGATTCTTCCTTTTCTTCAGAAACTGTTTCTTCTTTTACCTCTTCTTTAGCCTCATCATCTTGAGCTTCGACCTCTTCTGGACCTTCGGCCGTTTCTTCTTCTGGCTCTTCCTCTTTTTCAACTTGTTCAGCTTCTTCATCTTCAGAAACTGTTACCTCTTCGGTTTCTTTTTCCTCTTCAGCTTCTTCGACAGTCTCATCCTGTTCTTGCTCAGATTCTGCAGATTGTTCTTCATCCTGTTCTTCTTGAGGCTCTAACTGAGGCTCCGCAGCAGCTTCTTCTTCCTGCTTCGGTTCTTCCTCCTCATCCTGAGATTTAATCCCTTCAACCTCTTCTTCATCCTCAGGCTCAAGCGGCATATCCTCTTCGAGAGGTTCAAGGTAGTCTTCTACCGAAACGCTTTCGTTACGGCTCGATCGAATCTGATTTCGACGATTTTCGTACTCCTCTTTTGCCTTTTCATGCTCTTTACTTTTGGCTTTATCAACGCCGTACACCTCTTCTAGCGCCTCATACATTTCGGGCGTTATCTTGGAATTCGGTTTATTAGCAATTTCAAAGCCTTCATCCGACAACGAATCTACAATAGATGAAGTAGAGACGTTAAATTCGGATGCAACTTTAAATAAACGTTTTGGCTTGGCCTTTCGGGACATAAAATTTATTTCTGAAAGTACGTTCTAAAGTTTTCTGTTAAGCAGTTCGCTTATATATGTACTGTATAAGGTAAAACAGGATTATCGGAAATGTAAGTTCAATTACAACTCCTCATCTTCAAATTCATAAGCAATAATATCAATAATTCGCTCTGCCTGGTCCTCGGTAATTTTGCCTTCTGTTCGGCGAACAATCTCTTCTTCGTCCAGATCCAGTACCTGGCGAGCAGTATCACAACCAATCTCGTGTAGAAGCTCAATCACTTCGGGTCCAAAATCGATTTCAAATTCTTGCAGATCGATATCATCTTCTTCTTCAACTTCACGATACACATCGATTTCACAATCGGTTAATTTTGATGCCAATCGGATATTAACACCACCCTTACCAATGGCTTTTGACACCTCATCAGCCGGCACAAGTACTTTTGCATGCCGTCCTGCATCACTGAGGTCTACGCTCAACACCTTCGCAGGCTGCAGCGCTCGCTTAATAAATTCATGCTTGTCATCGGTATAGTTGATAACATCAATATTCTCGTTCTGAAGCTCCCGCACAATGGCATGAATACGAATTCCCTTCATTCCCACACACGCCCCAACAGGGTCTACGCGTTCGTCATGTGAGCGTACAGCCACCTTTGACCGGTCACCGGGATCGCGTGCAATACGAACGAGATCGATAATACCGTCAAAAACTTCTGGAATCTCATTCTCAAAAAGGCGCTCGAGAAATACCGGTGATGTTCGAGAAATAATAACCGAAGGGTTGCCATGATATCGTTTTACTTCTTTAACAACGGCACGGATTGTATCCCCTTTACGGTACCTATCTTTATATATCTGTTCATCTTTCGGCAGAACCAGCTCAACCCCATTATGGTTAACGAGCATTTCACGATTGCGAATCTGGTACACATCACCAAGTACAATCTCTCCCACCCGATCCGAGTATTCTTCAAAAATATTATCTTTCTCAATCTCTCGTATTCGTTGAGCAAGCTGCTGGCGAGCCATCATTACCGCACGACGTCCAAAGTCCTGGATCGAAAGTTCTTGTGCGTATTCATCGTACAGTTCAAGATCCGGATCATTCTTCTGTGCCTCTTCCAAGGTTATCTCTTGCACCTCGTCAGTCAGCTCCTCTTCGGGTACAACCTCACGAATATGCAAGATCTGAATCTCACCCCGATCCGCATTCAGGATAACCTCAAATGCATCATCAGATCCATACTTTTTGCGGATCATTGTGCGAAAAACATCTTCCAAAATCGACAACAAAAGATCCTTGCCAATATCTTTGTCTTTCGCAATTTCAGCAAAAGATTGAATAATTTGTTTTGAAACGTCGTTTGACATCAGTGGGCTCCTGTATTCTTAAAATTATTTGAATGAAGGGATGATCTTCGTTTCTACCAGATCATCAAAAGGTACGGCAAGAGTCGATTCATCCTCCAACTCGATTATAATTTCATCTTCTAGAATTTCGTGCAAGACACCTTCTACCTTACAGTATTCACCATTTTCTTTGTACTTCACTTTTGCCTTTCGTCCCTCGTTCTTAGGATATTGTCGCCGATCAACAAGCGGTCGGCTTAATCCCGGAGACGATACATTCATTCGATATTTTCCTGAGAAAATATCATGCGCGTCCATCAAAAAGCTTATCTCATTACTGACATCAGCACACTCATCCATATTCACCCCTCGGTCTGAGGCATCTATAGAAATCCACACCTCCGGTGTATCACCACCTTTTATTTCCACGTCAATGAGGAAAAAGTCAGTGGTTGCAAGAACCGACTCAGCAACTTCTGCGATCTTATCTGTAACTTTGTTTGACACGATTTTGGCAATTATAGGTACAAAAAAAAGTGAGGACCTTTCGGTGCTCACTCAAAGCAATCAAAGATATCGTTAATCCGCCTAAAAAACAACTGATTTAAAATTGTATTTATGCAATTCTTATCTTTGAGAATCAGTTTTGCCATTAATTCTTATTAACACCTATAATATAGTAGACTATCTGCATTTATGCAGGTTTTTAAGATTTTTAATAAAAAATTTATATCAGCTTTTCCTATAATAGGATTCAAATCTGTTTCCAGGTAAACTTAAAAATAACATTATGCGAACGTTCCTGCTTTTAATTCTTAGCTTTCTCATTAGCCCATTGGCCCTTACTGCCCAAAATACCGATATCACCCCTACCACATCTGCCGAGCGTGCACAATCAATTGAACTTCGGCAACAAATGCGCAGCAACTCTATATTTAAAGAGTATCCACTTCGTAATATCGGTCCTGTTGTTATGGGCGGTCGTATTACCGACCTTGCTGTAGAAGAAGAAAAGACACGAAAATTTTATGTTGCTTTTGCGTCAGGGGGCGTTTTCAAAACTGGAAACAGTGGTAATACCCTTGAGCCAATCTTTGACCATCAGGGTACACTCACCATTGGTGATATTGCAATTTCTAATGCAGACAAAGATATTTTATGGGTTGGCACCGGCGAGAACAACAGCAGTCGTTCGAGTTATGCCGGAACAGGAATATATAAAAGTACTAATGGCGGTAAATCATGGGAATATGTTGGGCTTCGCGGTTCACAACATATCGGAAGAATTGTTACCCACCCTACCGATCCTGATATTGCATGGGTTGCAAGCCTTGGCCCCCTCTATTCTACTAATGATGTTCGAGGCGTCTACAAAACAACGGATGGAGGTCAAACATGGAAACAAACGCTTACCCCCGCCGACAGTACCGGTGTAATTGATTTAGCGATCCATCCCGACAATCCAAATAAATTGTGGGCAACTACTTGGGAACGGCACCGACAGGCATGGAACTTTGATGAAGCAGGTGAAGGTTCTGCCATATATCTCTCTGAAGATGGAGGCGAAAGCTGGAAAAAATCAATGACAGGCTTCCCAAAAGGTAAACATGTAGGACGTATTGGTATTGATGTCAGCGAGAGTAACCCCAATATCATGTATGCCTTTTTGGACAATCAGAAAGAATCGAAAACAAAAAAAGAAGTCGAAGAAGGTCAGCTAACGCAACAAGATTTTGTCGATATGAGCAAGGATAATTTCCTTGAAATCGATAATGAAAAGCTGAATAGTTTTTTGCGCAATAACGGCTTCCAAAAAAAATACACGGCTGAATCTGTAAAAGAAGACGTTCAAAATGGTGAATATACCCCCAAGGCATTAGCAAATTACCTAGGGGGCGATGCCAACGATGCTTTATTTAATACAAGTATTGAAGGTGCTCAGGTTTATCGATCTGAAAACGGCGGCAAAAGCTGGGAATTGATCAACAGTTACGATCTGGATCGACTAATCTTCACCTATGGATATTATTTCGGGGAAGTACGTATATCACCTGACAATCCCGATGAACTCTATATAATGGGTGTCCCTATGCTAAAATCACAAGACGGTGGAAAAACCTGGGACCCGATCGCTGAAAATCAGGATGTGCATGTTGACCATCAGGCCCTGTGGATCGATCCCACTGACTCTGAGCATCTATTGCTTGGTAATGATGGTGGACTCTACGAAAGTCACGATGGCGGCAAAAACTTTATCCATCACAACAATGCCTCGGTAGGTCAATTTTATACCGTAGCTGTTGATATGGAAAAACCATATAACGTATATGGTGGTTTACAAGATAATGGCGTTTTTACTGGTTCTTCGCAGGGGGCTCCCAATGACGGCAATCATTGGGAACGTATATTTGGTGGAGATGGTATGCATGTTGCCGTACATCCCGAAAATAGTGAGCTTGTATATACGGGTTTTCAGTTCGGCAATTATTTTCGCATTAACCGATCTGAAAATAACTACAACAAGATTACTCCCCGCCACGAAATTGGTGAAGCGCCCTATCGCTTTAACTGGAATACCCCAGTAGAAATGAGTAATCACAATCCTGATATTCTCTACTTTGGTTCGCAAAAAATAAACCGAACGATGGACGGGGGTAAAAGCTGGACAACGATCAGTCCTGACTTGACCAAGGATCTTCCTAGCGGAAACGTCCCCTATTCTACCCTTACCACCATTTCTGAATCACCACAAGACTTTAGTGTTATCTGGGCCGGTACCGATGATGGCAATATCCAAGTTACAAAAGATGGGGGGCAAAGCTGGGAGCTTGTCTCTGAAGACTTGCCCGAACAACGCTGGGTTAGTGAAGTACAGGCTTCTCCCCACGACCCTGCTACTGCTTATGCTTCACTCAATGGGTATCGTTTTGATGAATTCAAAACCTATGTTTATAAAACTACTGATTATGGCCAAAGCTGGCAATCGATCAAAGGGAATCTGCCCGAAGACGTTACAAATGTAATTGTTCAGGACCAAGAAAACCCCGAACTGTTATTTGCCGGCCTCGACCATGGTACGTATACAAGTTTTGATGATGGAAATAACTGGCATCTCATCAATGGTGTTCCTAACGTGGCTTCCTACGATATGGTGGTGCATCCTAGAGATAATGAGTTAGTGGTTGGTACCCATGGCCGCAGCGTTTATGTAATGGATCTGGAACCGGTTCGTACCGTTGCCAAACAATCCGACAAATCAGTCTTGGCACTAGAAACAGATAACGTTCGTTATTCCAACAGTTGGGGAAGCCGCAGCGTGGCTTATCGGCCTATAAACGAACCGGACGTAGAATGGTTATACTGGATTGGTGACGAAGATGCTAATAATAAAACAATCACCATTACGATTGAAAAAGAAGATGGTGACATGAAGAAAGAACTTACTGATAAAGCCAGCTACGGATTTAACACTTTCAATTGGAACCTACTAGTAAAAGAAGCGGAAAAAGACGACGAATTGAACACATACCTTAAGCCAGGTACCTATACAATTACTTATGAATTTAATGGATCTACTGATGAAACCACATTTAAGATTACTAGCCGTAATAACGGCAGTAATGCTTCTCAGCGCATGTTCTCAAGCCCAGAAGAAATCGAATTCGAAGAACACTAAAAAAGAAGGCCGAACGATTACTTTCGAGCGTTCGGTCTCTTTTCTGTCAACCCAGGGCGATACGCTCTCTACTGTAGAGGTTGCTATAGCGGATGAAGATATCGAACGCAATCAAGGGCTAATGGATGTACGAGACCTGCCTAAGTCAAAGGGAATGTTGTTTATATTTGAAAACAACGAGCCCCGAAGCTTCTGGATGGCCAACACCCCTCTTCCCCTAGATATTATTTTCGTAAACAACAATTATGAAATTGTTCGTATCCATCACAACACCCAACCCTTTTCAGAAAAGAGTTTTGCCTCAGAGAAACCGGCTAAATATGTAATCGAGACCAATGCCGGCTATTGTATAGCCCATGATATTCAAGAAGGCATGAAAGTCCATTTATAAGTTATAAATGGGACCCACAAGGGAGTAAGGTTATACCTCTACTCCCTTATCTTTATACTTATCTAAAAATTCTTTCACTTTTAGTACATTTTCCTTTGAGCCAATAAAAATCGGTGTGCGTTGGTGAATAGCTTCAGGCTTAATCTCCAGAATACGTCCATTACAATCAATAGCCATACCGCCGGCCTGTTCAATAACAAAACTAAGCGGATTACACTCATACATCAGTCGTAATTTACCATTGGGGTACTGACTACTGTTGGGATAGATAAAGATTCCCCCTGTTATCAACGTTCGGTGTACATCTGCCACCATGGACCCAATATACCGTGCTTTATATGGGCGGTCGGTTTCCGGATCTTCCACCTGGCAATATTTCACATACTTTTTAAGCCCTTCTTCCCACGAATGGTAGCTCCCTTCATTAACGCTGTATATCGTTCCGTGATCTGGAATTTTAACATCATCGTCGGAAAGGATAAACTCTCCAATACTGGGGTCCAATGTAAAGACCGAAACACCTAACCCTGTTGTATATGCCATCAAAGTGCTAGAGCCATACAGAACATAACCGGCAGCAACCTGCTTTATTCCCGGTTGTAAAGCATCATCCTCGGTTAGCACATTCGTACTGGTATCTTCGCGCATATAAATTGAAAAAATACTACCAATAGACACATTAACATCGATGTTGGATGAACCATCAAGAGGATCCAAATACACAATATATTTGCCCCCTTCATTGTCGAGCTCGACAATACCGTCATTCTCCTCCGATATCACCATACAGGTAATTTCTGAGCGATTCAGGGCAGAAATAAGTTGCTTATCAGCAAAGAGGTCCAGTTTTTTAACCGACTCACCGTGTACATTTGTTGATCCCTCTTCGCCCAGGATATTAGTTATGCCTGCTTTATTAACCTCTCTCGATATAATTTTTGCAGCTAACCCTATATCTCTGACGAGCTGCGATAGCTCTCCTGTGGCCCCGGGGAATTTATTTTGGGACTGAATAATATACTCTTCTAGCGTTATAACCCGGTTAAATTTGCGATCTACCATGCCTACTCTTTGATTAAAAGACTAATCTATTTTAATAATTTTCATTCATCTTGGGATTTTTTTCCATTTTTCCCACCCAAAGGTAAAAATTTTTCATACACAATTTCAGCTTTCTTTTTGAGTTCTTTCAGCGTCCCATTGTTCCGAATTATAATATCGGCTACATCTGTAGAATCTTCAAAATTTCGCTGTTTATTCATTCTCTGCCTAATATCTTCTGCCGAACTCTGATCTCTGATCTGTACCCGTTGCAGTCGTTGCTCTTTATTGGCCAAAACCAATACGATATAATCGAGCGCACCCGGTTCCAGGTTTTCTAATAAGAGGGCGGCTTCATACACAAAAATTGCGTATCCTTTTTTTTGGGCCTCTGCCATTTTCTGGCGCGCCGCTGCAGGTATTTTGGGATGAACAATAGCATTAAGTTCCTCCACCCTTCCTTTTTCAAAAGCCTCATTAGCAAGATATTGGCGATTCAAGCTGCCATCGGCTATATATGCCTCTTCCCCGAATGTTTCCAGTAGATCCTCTTTGATCTCGGGATCACTCACCATCAACTCCTTAGCTAAATCATCGGCATTCACAATATATGCTCCTTTCTCTGCCCATATTTCACACACCGTCGATTTGCCACTACCGATGCCCCCGGTAATACCTACAGTAACCATTATTCTGTTTTTGAAGATGATGATATAGAAAGCAAGTAGGCGTTGATAAACTCATCCAGTTCTCCATCCATTACCGCTTCTACATTTGAGGTTTCATGATCCGTACGATGGTCTTTTACCATATTATAGGGATGGAATACATAGGAACGAATTTGTGAACCCCATTCAATTTTACTTTTGGAATCCTCAAGCTTCTGCTTTTCACGCTCTTTTATCTGTTTTTCGAGCTCATATACCTTGGAACGCAGCAAAACCCACGCCTTATCACGATTTTGTTTCTGCGAACGCTCTTGCTGGCATTCGGCCACTACTTGCTCTTTGGTACCGTCAGAAAGTTCTCCTTCCCAAACCAAGCGCACAGCCGTTTCGGTCTTGTTGACATGCTGCCCCCCTGCACCACTGGCACGGAAACGCTGAAGCTCTACATTGCTCGGATCGATATCTATTTCGATAGTATCATCTACAATAGGAGACACAAAAACCGAACAGAAAGAGGTGTGCCGACGAGAGTTGCTGTCGAAGGGAGAAATTCGAACCAATCGGTGCACGCCACTTTCGGCTTTTAGAAATCCATATGCGAACTCTCCTTCAACCTGAATTGTAGCACTCTTGAGACCTGCAACATCTCCCTGCTGGTATTCAATTACAGAAACTTCATAACCCTGATCTTTAGCCCAACGCGTATACATGCGATATAGCATTTCGGCCCAATCCTGGCTTTCGGTTCCACCAGCTCCCGGGTTGAAGGTCAGCAAAGCATCGCGATGATCATCTTCGCCGCGCAACATATTCTGAAGCTCCAAGGCATCCAACTCTTTTTCAAGCTGTTTTACTTCTTTCTCAAGGTCTTCCTGTACATCTTCGCCCTCTTCTAAAAATTCTCGGTATACCCGAATACTGTCACGAAGCTCATCCAGGTAATCCCATCGAGCAACCATCTCTTTTTCATGGTCGATCTTCTTCATGATTTTACGTGCTTCATCTGGATCATCCCAAAAGTTGGGATCCTGCGTCTGCTCTTGAAGCTCAATAATTTTTACTCTGCGTTGCTCATAGTCAAAGATACCCCCTGAGCGCATCAACACGCTCGAATAACTCATTAAGATGGTCTGTATTGATTGTTGTAGTACTCACGGTATCAAATGCTTTGTAATTAAAGTTCTTCTAAAAATATTCTGCAAAAACAGTTTTTACCTTTTGCCGATCTTCCCCAGAAGGTATCCAATAGCAATACCTCCTAAAAGAGAAAGTAGTACCCCCTCTTCGGGGTGCGAACGAACATATCGGCGGGCCTCCCGATAATCTCTATCAAGCTCATCCTTAAGTTCTTCTCGCTCACTCTTCAGCTTATGTATAAGCTTTTCATAACGTTTGAGTGCTTCTTTTTTCTTCTCTTCAATCTGTTCTTGTGTACTGTTTTGTTCTTCAGCCATAGCTTTAATAGTTCATTGCAGTTTCTTGAAAGATACAAATTTCAAAAGGAATCACAGCTTAAATTTATAACTAATTTATCAATTCTCAGGAGTCTTTTCTACAGTCATGCATCTGACTAAAGTGCGTTGTAGCGAGAATGTAACTCCCCCGAAACTTATGCTTGGGAGCTGTAGCCAGTAAGCTTTTTCAAAAACAATTCTTAACAAAAACTTTACGATAGATTCACACACAATACATACTCATATCTTATGTTAAAATCCGTGATGCAAAAACTATCAAACATAGTAACCAAGTTGCAAAATCGACTTTTCGAGTCGGTCATCTCCAGCAATCTCATATATAACACATGCTGGGAAGATCCGCGCATTGATCGCAAACTGCTGGATATTACCCCCGACAGCCGCATTGTAATGCTTACCAGTGCGGGCTGCAATGCTTTAGACTACCTGCTTGATGCTCCTGAAGAGATTCACTGCGTGGATATTAATCCTGCTCAAAATGCTTTACTAGAACTTAAAAAAGCTCTTTTCAATTATAACAGCCATCCATTACTCTGGGAGTTTTTTGGTAACGGTGCAAAAAAGGGAGCCGAACTAAAATACCACCAACATCTTCGGCAACTATTACCACAAGTTGCCCGGGAGTATTGGGATAGAAATATCAATTACTTTATTCCAACCTCTGCCCTTCCCAGCTTTTACTTCAGGGGTACTTCTGGCAATGTAGCCCGCTTGATACACAATCGTATTCAACGCAAGGGCTTGTACCCAAAAGTACTAGAGATGCTCAATGCTGAAAGCCTGGAAGAACAAGCTTACTATTTTGAAGATATTGAACCTCAACTTTGGTCGGCTTTTTCCAAATGGTTGGTCCGCCGTAACGCTACAATGACGATGCTGGGGGTACCAACGACCCAGCGAGATATGATTGAACGAGAATACCAAGGCGGTATACTCGACTTTATTCGCCAGTCTCTTCACAATATTTTTACTGGCCTGCCCCTGCACGATAACTATTTTTGGCGAGTTTATCTTACTGGTTCTTATAGTACGGACTGTTGTCCGAACTACCTACACGAGTACAATTTTAGTGACTTGCGAAATCGCATAAATAATATTGAGACACACACTACTTCCTTTTCTCATTTTTTAGATACCCAACCCGGTTCTTTTTCTCACTTTATCCTTCTTGACCATCAAGACTGGATGGGGGAAGCTAAACCTGAGCTCTTGGCTAAAGAATGGAAAAGCATTCTCAGAAAAGCCCAAAGTGGTGCAAAAATACTGTTTCGCTCAGCAGCTCCTTCATTAGATTTTATACCTGATTTTGTTACGGACCGCATACAGTTCCATCCGGAACAGACCACCCCTTTGCATGCCAAAGACAGGGTGGGCACTTATGAATCTACACATTTGGGGATTGTAAAATAATGGAAATACAACGTACCTATACCGATCATTCTCATGATAGCAATGTTGAAAATTACTATCGCTTTCATTCATATATCTACGATGTTACGCGCTGGAGTTTTCTGTTTGGTCGCGACCAGCTACTTGATATGATCCCAACACTACCTTCGCAGCCTCGTATCCTGGAAGTAGGCTGCGGTACCGGCAAAAACCTGGATCGATTGCAATACCATTTCCCCGATGCACAGCTCGTAGGCATCGACCTTTCCCCTTCAATGCTTAAAATAGCTAGAGATAAACTAGGTGACAACCAACAAGTAGAATTACTACAAGCAAAATACGGCTCAGACGCCCTGGCCCTAGAACCTTTTGACCTCATACTCTTTTCTTATTCTCTTAGCATGTTTGGTAGTGGTATTGAATATGTTATGACACAGATGTCGGCAGATCTCAATAAACGAGGATATATTGCCGTTGTTGACTTTGACACCTCACCTTATAGGTGGTTTCGAAAATGGATGGGAGTGAATCACGTTGACCTAGACGGTCATATCCTACCCCTTCTCAATAATTATTATCGCCCTATCAAAACACAAAGAAACGACGCCTACCTGGGCCTATGGTCCTATTTTAAATTTATAGGTCAATATATTTGATTCAAAAGATTAGCATGAACCATATTTTATCTATTTTTATGATGAGTTACCCCTCATCTTTTCTTATTTTAAGGATCTATGGAACAGATCAAACAAAAGATTTCAGAGATAAAAAATGAACTGCAAGAATCCCCGCAAGATGCCCAGCTTTTAAATGAACTGGGAGTAGGACACCATATGCTGGGTCAATATCAGGAAGCCGCTGAAGCTTATCAGCAATCCCTGGCTCAAGATCCCGACAATTTCAAGGTTCATTTCAATCTTGCCAACACCTTTTTTGAGCAACAGAACATTGAAAAGGCGGTTAATCATTATCTTAATGCATTAGACATCCAACCCGACTATGTACCCGCCCTAAATAACCTGGCAGATGTATATGAGCTGGCCGAAGATAAAGAACGGGCGCTGGAGCTTTTTGAATATATTACTAAGATTAAACCCAAAGATCCTATGGGGTACTTTAATCTCGGTAATTTCCATCTCCGGTGTAATAATACGGCCGAAGCAGGACGCTGTTATAAGTTGGCTATTGAGCAAGACCCGGAGTTTTACGAAGCCTATAATAATATCGGGTTTATCCTGAAGCATCTACAGGAGTATGAGGAAGCGATCTCATACTTTGAACAATGCCTTGAAATAGAACCCAACTATGAACCGGCCCAACGAGATTTAACTGCCTGTAAAGAGGCACTAGCTGATGCTTAGCTCAAATTATATGATCGTGCTTGACGCATATTGACTAACTGATGGATTTGATGTATTGCAATAGTATTTAATGGATTTTGCCTTTGCCGCAAAAAGGGATTTCATACTCTTATCCTGCTAATCCACATAAGGCGTTTTAAGAGAGTATAAGTTGTGCCTACCAGAGAGTTTACTTGTAATCGTCTTTCGATGGGAATTTCCGTAATGCCCACTTATTATCTCTAAACAGCTAATTGGGATCAAAGCAGCTTTTGCCATTAGGAGCGGTTTTGTTATACAACTACTTTTTTTGTAGAAATTTACTACTTTTAAAACTGATCCTCCTTTACCTAAAAGGGTATAAATCATAATTAAAAGTTAATTACTATGAGAAGAGTAATCGGAATAGGAGGTATCTTTTTTAAAGCAGAAAACCCGGCCGCACTCGCCAGCTGGTACGAGGAACATCTGGGTGTTCCCATTGACAAAAGTTTTGGTGGATACTCCTTCAATTGGAATAATCAAAACCAACGCCCAATGAATGGCTACACCCTCTGGAGTCCCTTTAAAGAAGATACTGAGTACATGAAACCGAGTTCTAAAAACTTCATGTTCAACTTTATTGTTGATGATCTCGAAGAACTACTCCAGGTATTGGAAGAAGAAGGCATTAACCAACTAAATAGTATGCAGGATACCGAATTCGGAAAATTTGCCTGGATTATGGATCCCGAGAATAATAAAATTGAACTTTGGGAACCGGCAGAAGAATAACAGATTCAAAAAAGTTATCGTAACTAAAAAAGATATAACCATACAGGCAGAAGACGGTTTCCCGCTGGCAGCAACCCTGTTTGTACCACAAGATGATACTATTACACAGGTTGTGGTTATCGGATCGGCCCTCGGCGTTCCCCGATATATCTATTTTAAACTGGCCCGTTTCTTTGCTCAAAACGGATGTACTGCCCTTACTTTCGATTACCGGGGCATTCATCAATCACAAAACGAAAACGTCTCAGGTTCATCTATTAAAATGGCCGACTGGGGCGCCCTAGATATTGATGCTGTACTAGCTTGGGCCAACAATGAATGGCAGCCACAAAAAATAACCTATTTCGGGCACAGTTGTGGCGGACAAGTGCTAGGGCTTGCACAAAATGCTCACAACATTGACAAAGCAATTTTTGTAGCCAGTCAATCCGGTTATTGGAAACTGTGGGAATTCCCTTACCGTTGGGGCGTATGCTTCATATGGTACAGCTTACCCTTACTCACTCCTTGGTTCGATAAATTTCCAGCCCGAGCTTTGGGTATCTCCTCTGTTAACATACCAAGCGGAGTTGCCCGACAATGGGCTGAATGGGGAAGATCAACAAATTACCTCTGGGATAACATAAACCAGGAAGCCCTCGACCGCTACAACAAACTTTCTTTTCCACTGCTCTCAGTGGGCTTTACCGATGATCACTTCTTTGGTCCCCCAGAATCAGTACAAAAGTTGCTGAACTACTATCCCCAAACAGAATCAAAAGTTCAAATCATCGCTCCCTCCGAAATCAACAAAAAAAAGGTTGGGCATTTCGGCTTTTTAAAAGATGACTTTGCCCATCCACTTTGGAATAACTGGGCCCAATGGCTACTTACATAGTGCTTTTATTTATTGAAGAACGTATGCAGTTTGTTATTCAATAACAGGCTCTTAAATTAGGTACAGATTAATTAGTAAAAACCAATTTTCGGGTACAACTGGCTCACTATGAAAAAACCTATCTCCGTCTGCCTGCTCATCATTATTGCTATATTATTAACTGTCCCAGTAGCTGAATTGTATGCCCAAGGAACACGCTTGCTGCGCGAACCAACGGTGAGCGAAGATCATATTGTTTTCGCCTATGCCGATGACCTCTGGATAACCGATAACAGCGGAGGTACAGCCCGACGCCTCACTAGCGGCAAAGGTGAAGAATCTGAACCACACTTTTCACCCGATGGATCACAAATCGCCTTTACCGCCGAATATGACGGTAATACCGATGTGTATATCGTCTCAGCCGAAGGCGGACAACCCAAACGACTGACTTGGCACGGCGACAATGATGAAGTCTCCGGATGGAGCCCCGACGGAGAAAAGGTGCTTTTCGTATCCGAACGCAAAGGAGTACCCACAAAAGGAAACACTTTTTATACTGTACGTACCGAAGGCGGGCTACCGCAAAAGCATAAAGTGCCACGAGCAGCCACTGGTGAATTCTCTTCCGACGGACAGTATATTGCTTACCAGCCTGTAGACTTTTGGGATCCTGAATGGAGAAACTATCGTGGCGGGCAAGCTAAACCGATATGGATTTTAAACCTGGAAACCGATGAACTTAAGACATCACCACGCGCCAATCGCGAACGACATATTGATCCGGTATGGCTCAATGGTACCGTTTATTTTCTCTCCGAGCGTGATTACACGATGAATATTTGGTCATACAATCCGGAGACCGAGAAGAGCAAACAATACACTTTTCACTCACAATTTGATGTCAAAAGCCTAGATGCCGGCAACAAGATCATTGTCTATGAGCAAGGAGGCTACCTCTACAAACTGAATCCAACTACAGGGGAACACAGCCAAATAGAAATTAATGTGCGTGGTGATATGACCAGGGCACGTCCACGCTGGGTTGATGCCCCAGCTACAACCCTAAGTAATGCAACCCTCTCTCCTACCGGGCAAAGGGCTCTCTTTCAATTTCGCGGTGAGATTCTTTCTGTACCCAAAGAAGCCGGCGACTGGCGCAACCTGACCAAGAGCTCGGGCATTGCCAACCGTTATCCCATCTGGTCACCTAACGGACAAAATATTGCCTGGTTTTCAGATGAAAGCGGTGAATACCAGCTGTATATATCCGATCAGAAAGGATTGGAAGAACCACGTCGGATAACATTGCCAGAACCCACTTTCTTCTTTACTCCGACCTGGTCACCCGACGGCCAATATATCTCCTATACTGATACCCACTATCGCCTCTGGTATGTAAATATTGAAACGGGCGAAGCCAATCATATTGATACCGACGGCTATGCCCATCCAAACAGGACCTTAAACCCCCAATGGTCGCCCGACAGTAAATGGATAGCTTATGCCAAGCGTCTTCCCAGTCATTACCATGTGATAAAAGTACATAATATTGAAACCGATGACACCTACCAGATCACCGACGGCATGGCAGACTCCATCGATCCCGTTTGGGATGAGAACGGTGAATATATTTATTTTCTATCGAGCACCAATTTTGGGCTTAATACCGGCTGGCTTGATATGAGTTCATACGACATGTCACAGACATGGGGACTCTATATAGCAATACTTGATAAGGATACCTCCTCTCCCTTCCTTCCCGAAAGTGATGAAGAACCAAAAACTAATAGCGAAAATAAAAATGGGAATGAAAAGAAAGATTCAAATAACACAACCATTGATATAGAAGGCATTACCGATCGCATTGTACCTGTGGATATCCCCGAAAAAGAGTACAGTGAACTGATGGGCGGTCCGGAAAATCACATCTTCTTTAAAGAAGGGAGTGATCTCTACCGCTTTAACATACAAGAAAACAAGAAAGAGAAATTCATTGGACCTATACAGGATGTTACCATCTCACAAGATCGAAAGAATCTACTGTACCGCAGCGGTAAACAGTGGGGCATCATATCTACAACCGGTGGAGCACAAGAACCGGGAAATGGAAAAATCGACGTTAGTGATATACAAGTACGCGTTGATCCTCCAAAAGAATGGGCTCAAATTTTCCGGGAAGGATGGCGTTTCCAGCGTGACTTTCTATATGTAGATAACGAACATGGTGCACCTTGGCAGAAAATTTACAAATGGTATAAACCATGGGTTAAGCATATTCGTCACCGTTCAGATATGAGCTATCTTATCGATATCTTGGGGGGCGAAGTATCGGTTGGGCATTCCTATACCTATGGGGGCGACTTTCCCGAGGCCGAAGAAGTAGAAATAGGACTGCTGGGGGCCGACCTTGAAGAAGTCAACGGATACTATCAGATAAAAAAAATATATACATCAGAAAACTGGAATTCCGACCTTCGTGCACCACTGGCTCAGCCCGGTATCAATATATCAGAAGGTGATTATATCCTGGCCGTAAACGGTGATCCACTGCGTGCTCCCGATAACCCATTCAGTCTCTTCGAGGGTACAGCAGATCGCCACACCATTCTCACAGTCAATGACAAAGCCCAAAGTGAAGGAGCCCGGCAAGTTGCCGTAAAGCCAATAGAAGATGAAAGCGCCTTGCGACTACGAAACTGGGTTGAAAGCAACAGACGTAAAGTGGAAGAGCTTTCAAACGGACGACTTGGTTATGTATGGTTACCTAATACCGGTAATGGCGGCTATAACGCCTTCAACCGCTACTATTTTGCTCAACAGCACAAAGATGGTATCGTTATCGATGAACGTAATAACGGCGGAGGGTCGGCAGCAGACTACATGATTGATGTAATGGACCGCGAACTGCTGGGCTATTTCAATAGTAAAGCCGGCGACAAATTCCCGCCATTCACCACCCCCATGGCCGGTGTTTGGGGACCCAAAGTAATGATTATCAATGAACGAGCCGGCTCTGGCGGAGACCTACTGCCCTATATGTTCCGTAAAAAAGAGATCGGTCCCCTCATTGGTACACGAACCTGGGGTGGATTGGTAGGCACCTGGGATACCCCCGCATTTATTGACGGAGGGGGTATGATTGCTCCCCGCGGCGGTTTCTATAATACGAAAGGCCAATGGGAAGTAGAGGGCAAAGGAATTGCACCCGACATCCCTGTCAGGCAACTTCCGGCTAAAGTAATAAAAGGGAAGGATCCCCAGCTGATCCGTGCCGTAAAAGAAGCCCAAGAATTGTTAAAAATAGAAGGTATCGAACTGAAGAAAGAACCTGAGCCACCGGTGAAATGGAAACGTGCCGATAAAACTGAGGGTTGGAATTAATATTGAAATGGTTTTGCAAAGCCATCTGTACCTCTAAAACAACGTGTGGCATGCATAGATACCTGTTATATAAAAGATTTAAAATCTCAATAAGCAACCACACAAATAAATGCCTACCTTTGGGTGCACTATACTAATAATTACACAATATTATGAGATTTTTTAGTCGGAAACTTATCAAACCTGAAGACTTAAACGCCCATGGCACCCTTTTTGGGGGTTCTGTACTCAGCTGGATTGATGAAGAGTCTGCAATCTATGTAACCTGCCAGCTCAACAAAGGCAATATCGTTACAAAGTTTATGTCCGAAATTAACTTTGTAAGTTCGGCCGGACTGGGTGATATTATTGAAATTGGCATGGAGACCGTCAAGTTCGGCAAAACTTCCATTACTGTACGCTGTGAAGTTCGTAATAAATTTTCAAAAGATAGCATTATCAAAATTGATGAGATCGTCTTTGTACATGTAGATGAAAATGGCAAACCTCTTCCTCACGGCATTACTGAACCTCAAAACGACTAGCTAATTCGCTACCATACCTTTACCTAGTCCACCAAAAGTGATATCTTGAGCCAGAAATTAACTGTTTAACGGGCTCTGCTATTTATTTTTAAATAACCCCATTATCATGGATTACCAGTTTATAGAACCACAGAAAATAAAAGATATGCTCTTTGATGATGCTGAATACGTCATTGAATTTTGTGAGGCCGGGCTCTCATCCTTTGGTGAATTTGAGGAAGGCTTTGGTACTCATCTGCGTGATAGAAATATGGAAGAACTTCGTAAAGCTGGACACAAAATAAAGCCGGGAGCCCAAATGATGGGAGCAGATGAAGTGATAGAAGAATATGAACGTGCCAAAGAACTTCTGGAAAATGATGCTTCAGATCAAGAGCTGGATGATTCAATTGATACGATGGAGGGCTACTGTAATTCTATTAAAGATGAACTTAAAACACTGGCCAAAGCTGAAAAGGCAAATAGCTAGTTATTAGCCGATTCTTTTTTTCTTCGGGCAGACTTTTTAGCACATTTTCTATCTAAATCTAAATATAATTAGTGAATGAATATATTAGTCACAGGCGGCGCAGGGTATATTGGCAGCCACACTGTTGTTGAACTGCTGGAACGAGGCGATGACGTTGTTGTTGTTGATAACCTAAGTAATAGTAAAAAAGAGGCCCTGGACCGCGTTGAAGAAATCACCGGTAAATCGCTCACCTTTTACCAGGCCGACCTCTTGGATAAACAGGAGATTGATACAGTTTTTAGCAAACACGACATCGATTCCGTTATCCATTTTGCCGGATATAAAGCGGTAGGTGAATCGGTAGCAAAGCCGCTTTCTTACTACCATAACAATATTACCGGTACCCTATACCTGTGTGAGGTTATGCGCAAACATAATGTTTATAATCTCGTTTTCAGTTCTTCGGCCACCGTTTATGGTGATCCCCATAAAGTACCCATCACCGAAGACTTTCCTACGTCGGCTACCAATCCTTACGGCAGAACCAAGCTTTTTATCGAAAAGATACTACGAGATCTCCATGTCTCAAGTGAACAATGGAATATTGGGCTACTTCGCTACTTTAACCCCGTGGGGGCTCATCCCAGTGGCCGAATCGGTGAAGATCCCAATGATATTCCCAACAACCTGATGCCCTATATCACACAGGTTGCAGTAGGCAAACTGGATGAACTTTCGGTCTTTGGAGATGACTACCCCACTCATGATGGTACGGGCGTTCGTGATTACATCCATGTTGTAGATTTAGCCGAAGGTCATCTGAAAGCTTTAGAAAAGCTGGAAGAAGATCCCGGGGTGGTAACATACAACCTGGGTACCGGCGAAGGCTACAGTGTACTTGATGTAGTCAAAGCTTTTGAAGAAGCTTCTGGCCAGAATGTGCCCTATAATATTACAGAACGGCGTCCAGGTGATATTGCCAGTTGCTATGCTGATCCCGCTAAAGCAGAAAAAGAACTAGGCTGGGCTGCCAAATATGAACTGGTTGATATGTGCAAACACTCTTGGAACTGGCAGTCAAACAATCCTACTGGTTATTAGATACCGTTTATCGCTCACCAATTATATAAAGAGTTGTCTTGGTAGCCCCGCTAATGATGTATGAGCGCTCCGTTTTCATATCCACAATAAAGGAGGGCTCATTGGGACTATCGGTTAATTGAATTGTATTGAAATAGGTTTTATCGGAATAGTTCCACTTCAGCGTCACATCATTAGCCTGTTCCGATTGAATATCGAGCGTCCAGCTAAGAGTGTCTTTATCAAAAGAACGGTAATCTTCAGCCAATCCATAGTTGGGAATTGAAAACCGGGCATCAAATCCATTATCGGGCGGGGGCGGCGGTAAATCTCGATCAATACCTTCATCAAAACCATCGGTAGCTCCTTCTTCCATACCCAGAACCAAGTCCATTTCGGGATTAACCCCATCGGTTACTAGCAATCTGAATATATAGTCCGGCACCCCAAAATTGGCCGTTAGATTCATATCGCGGGTTATCTCAAAAGTGAGCGGGTTATCGGTTGCCGTCGTATCACCGGTCCAATTTAGAAAATGCAGCGTATCCGACGGCTGAAGATCTACTGCCTCAACAGTTATCGACCTACCCTCTGCATACGTTCCAAAAGGTGGATTTACCTCTCCCGCGCCCGGGGGAGTAACAGAACTTTTCATATCAAACAAGGGATCATTATAGCCGAGTCCCCCATCCGTACAGGAGATAGACAGAAGACTGAAAATTACAAGCAGAGCAAAAAGTCTCATAATAACATCCTTTGGAATTACACCTTATAAAGGCACTTATTTAGCCAGAATCAACTTTCGGGTTGCTACATAACTGCCTGCTTTTAAACGGTATAGGTAAAGACCGCTGGCTAGATTAGAGCCATTAAAGGTTACTTTATACGTACCAGGTTGTTTTTGCTCATCAATAAGCGTTGCCACCCGTTTACCCAGAATATTAAAGACCTCAAGGGTAACTTCCGCTGTTTGGGGTACGGAATAACTTATTTGTGTTGTTGGATTAAATGGATTCGGATAATTTTGTTCAAGCTTAAAGCTATCCGGTATTTTTGAATCTGAAAGTGAAGCCCCCCTTGCCGGAGCCATCTGTACCAAATCTGTTTCACTACCTGCAAGTGTTACCTCTTTATTAGCAGCTACCGTGTATTCTTTGAGCAATTGTCCATCGCCGAATTCTTTCACTACAAAAGAATCATAGTTAGCCAAAGATTCTACTTTGGTTTCAAGTTTAACGGTTGTTCCCGGCAGCTTATTGATTTCGATATATAACCTATCATCTTCTATAAGCGTTGACCCATTTTTAAAACGCGCATCAAAAACCTTGCCTGGTGGCAACGGGGGTAATAAGTAACTGGCCCTAATTGCTGTTTCAGCTAACGAACCGCCAAAATAGAGTGTACGCTGGTGTTTTCCCGCCGATATGATCACTTTGTCAAAGGTATCTTCAACCTCTTTTGAGGTCTTGGCAAAGGAGGATTTCTCTTTGGCCACCGTGCTACTTGTTAATAGCTCAGGATGTGTAAGTGTTATACTAGCTGCATCCGAAGCCCGGAGCCAATAGCCAACACCGGGACGAATAGTATCAGTTTGGGCATAACTTTGATCAAAAGAATAGATAGTACCGGGCACAATAACATTGTTTTGATCTTTAATATCGGTCACATCAAGCGCTCCCCCAACTCCGCTTACCAAGTTCCAGCCCTTTTTCAGATTAAGCGTAAGCTCTGTCTCCGGTAATCCTGTAAGCTCTCGCAGATCCTGTGCTGAAATTTTCATCCAGTAACCCTGCCCTGCTTTAATACTTTCCACTTGCTGATAAGTGCCGTTATACTCATATACAGCCCCATTGCTAACAACAGACATCAGGGAATCGATATCTGTTTGTGCTGCATCAACCGGCAAGCCTATAAGGTTCCAACCTTCTGTGAGATTATAACTTTGTGTTTGGGAGAAGATGCCCGCAACTGGTACCGATGCTGCTCCAATATTATTATTTACATCACGAGCTTTAACCCCAAAATTATGAACCCCTTCAAAACTACTTTGCAATAAATAATTATTGCTGGTACTTCGTCCGAGGACCTTTTTTACCGCACTGCCGGCAGCATCAGTTTCATACACCAAATACTCCCCAATATCCTGGTAACCTTCGGGTTGCCAGCTTATTACTTTTTCTCCATTCTCTTCGTTCAAACTAACGGAAGATACCGATGCAGGTGCCAGATTATCATAGGCCCGTCCGATTGCAGTGTCACTTCGTGCAATCACACCTACTCCCGATTCAAATATCTCTAACCGGAATACATAGCTGTTGTCTACACTATCTACATTGGTAGGTTGATTTTTATTCACTGTTACATCAACAAATTGTGCCCCTTCACTAGATGGTGAAACAGTTTTAAGATTAGTCCAATCACCATTTTCGGTCATTCGCCATACGCTCCAGCTATCAAATCCGTAAATATCCTGGCTCAATGCATCCATAAAAAAGCCACCTGCATGAACACGAATTCTATTCCCCTGGTCATCAGGTACGTCTTCGACCTTGGTAATAGCCAAGGGTTTGGGCAGAGTATACCTGTAAACCCTGCTGGATTGAAAAGCATCATTATTGTCGTTTGGCTGTGCTAACACTAAGTCTATCTCCCCATCATCATTAAAATCGCCCACAGCCATTCCATGTTCTCCGCCCAGCCCTGATCCTTTATTTGGGGCCTTAATGGCAATTTCAGGCAGTGAATTAGCACTATTAAATGTAAATAAAGCAGCATGAGAATTCCCGCTACCGGTACCAACCACAAGTTCATCTCTACCATCATTAGTAAAATCGGCCACGGTCTCAATCTGTCCCCGATTTTGAGCTAATACGCCATTATCATCAGCACCATTGGTAAAGGTAAAGTCAGGAATCGCCAAACTTCGATCATACTGTGTATCAAATGCAGTACCTCCGTTATATATATAAACAAGCGGAGGAGTATTCGTCATTTCGGAATACGCACTCAACGCACTCACCGCAATATCATTATGGCCATCTCCCGTAAAGTCACCGGCTGCAATTCCCAAACCAAATCCGGAGGTGCTTTGCGGAGCAGTGAGGGTAACATCCGGAGAAGAAAAAGAGGGACTCCCAGTTCCATGATAAATATATGCCTCGCCCACACTGCTGTTTGTTTGAGTGCCAGCAAATGGAGCTCCCACTGCAAAATCATCAATTCCATCAGCATTTATATCCCCGAGTCCGGCCCCACTTTCACCCGCCGACATATATTGGGTGCTGGGCGGTGCAACAGAAATAGTAATATCAGGTGCGGTCTGGGAACCGATGGTACTGTTACCAAAAAAGAGGTAGACATCATTAATATATTCACGATCATATAATGAATCAGGAGGTAATGCATTTGCCGCCGAACCAGACCCTATCAAAAAGTCCTCAATCCCATCGTTATTAACATCCCCTATATTCTCTGCATTAACCAACGCCGGATAATCAACAGACTGAAAATTAGAGGCACTAAAAGTATTATCTGCCGTTACATCCATTGAAGAACCTCCAAAGAAAATCGAAATAGTAGCAGATGTTTGATCCTCATTCACTCCTGGTATCACAAGATCTGCAACACCATCATCATTAAAATCACCGCCAGCTATGCCTCTGGGGTTATAATTTAAGTTTATAGTCTTGTCTGGAGTAGACGAAAGTGTGGCCCCGCCAAAAAATATTTCCACTTTGTTGAGGTTGTAAAAAGCAATAACAAAATCATCAATACCGTCATTATTGAGATCGCCTACTTCTTCTGTTGCTGCCACCCTGCTATAGAAATTTTCCAGGGGATATTGATGGAAGGTTGAGCTGTGACTTTCACTGCCACTTTGAATACCTGCCAGAATGCGTCGGCCAATTGTTGGAGTAGAAATGTCAAACTCACCATGCCCAATCACTGCATCATCCACTCCATCACCGGTAAGATCGCCAAATCCTCCATGGGGATTAAATTCTGCCCTCCACTCCCAATTCGAGCTATTATTACCGCTTAAGGTTACATCCAAGCTGAGCTTGGTATTCATATCGCCCGGGCCATAAGCGATATAGGCCTTTTCATTGGGATCGGTGGTATCGGCTATCACAAAGTCATCGATACCATCATTATTCATATCTCCCATGGGATACAGCGGACCATTAAACAAAGAAATAGGCGTATTCTGATACTGTGAGTTGGTAGCATCATATGGCACCAAGTATTTGGGCTCTTCCCAATTGTGACCTACAAATATCTCCAGATAACTATCACCATTGTAATCAAGAAGATTTAGCGTGCTCGATTCAGCCGACTGTAAAAAAGCGTTGTATGAAAAGCTTTGTTCTGTTGTCACAGCATCAGAAGGAAACATGGATTGGGCAGTAGTATCTATCTCAAAAATCTTGATCTGGCCATCAGAATCGGGGTATCCGCTGAGCTCAACAATCTCTGAAATGGAATCTCCATCTATGTCATCAACAGCAACACTTTTATTGTTATTCGTTAATAGTCCGCTAAACATTTGTGGACTAAAATCGGTGCTTTGCAAAGTGCGTCCCCATGTAATAGAAAAGTCGCCATTATAGGTCGAATACATGAAAACATCATCAAAACCATCATTATTTATATCATTAAATGCGAGCATATTTTCTTGTATGCCCTGGAGCACAACGGATGTTTTTTGGTAACCTGAAGGGGAACCCGTATAAATATAGGGAGTGTCATCATTGTTTGATGGATACTGTAGAAAGCCCGGCTCAAAAGCTACTGCATCCGCATAACCATCACCGTTAATATCTCCTATCGGTACCAACCTCCGATAGATAATCTGATCGGGGGTACCAATGGTATTACCACCATAAAAAACAGCAGTTTTCCATACCTGATCTTCCAGTGCAGCAGTACGCTCATCACGTGCTGGACTGCTTACGACATAATCATTTATACTGTTACCGGTTCCGCTGCTGTCACCGTTAATATTACCGGCGGGTTTACCCTGATCAAAGAGCACAAAGTTATTAGCAGGGTCAGTATTGGGATTCCTATTCCAACTTTGATCATTAATAAAAGCCGTATACTTTTCATTAAGCGTCGGCAGATCTACCCCGTTTTCAACAGGAGTCAATTCCCCATCATCGGATTCCAGATGGCGTTGTATCTGCTCCAGCTTCTTCTGATAGAAGGGCGGATTTATTTTCTCACTCCACGTCTTTTGTTGAGCCATAAGTTCGACAGGAATACTTAAAACAATCCCCAATACAATAAAATATACAGCGCAAAGGAGAGCTGAACGTTTACTGCAAATAGATTCCATAACTGATACCCGGTCATTATGTTAGTTTTAAAACAATGCAGCCGTACATATTAGCTTTTACTTAATACCCAATATCGTTGTAATAGCCGGCCTTTACTGTAAAATGTTTTGGTAGTAAATGGATCTTTACTTAAACCCAATTATCGGCGGTAAAGAACAAAATATTAAGGAGTCAACAGGAAGGCTTGGCCCATATACTTAACCTACCTTTTACTAAACTGTACCCCTTTTCAATATGGCCCCGTTACCTAAATTTGCCACAACTACATAATCTTCATAACATCTCTAAAAGTCAAAAATATGAGCGCTTTCCCTTACAAAGGTTCTATTCTTTCAAAATCTCTCAAAGCGATGCTATAAAAAACTTTGGAAGAAAGAGAACAAACACTCATATATAAAAAAATTGGGCTCTTATTCGGTCGTTGTTCCACCGCAGCAGACTACGATTTTTTATTCTCCTGACCTACATCCAACAGTTTCTGAAGGCGAGGTTCCAGCTCTTTCTTGGTAAGAGCGCCCACCGCAAAATACTGAAGGTTCCCTTTGGGACCAATGATATATGTAGTAGGTACCCCCATAGTAGGTCCGTATTTATCCATAATTGTGCCATCATCTATCACCATAGGATAATTAACATCATACTTATCCATAAATGGCTTCACCACCGACTCGCCCTGCTCATCAATCGAAACCCCCAGCACGAGCAGCCCCTTCTCTTTGTATTTATTATAAAGATCTACAAAATCTGGCGTCTCTTCCTCACAGGGCGCGCACCAAGTAGCCCATATATTAAGCATAATAACCTTACCCCTGTGGTTTGACAGCTGAAAGGAGTCGCCGTTGATAAGGGTAACCTTAAAATCGTTGGCCTCTGCTTCTGCCTGTGCCGGATAGAGCGTTGCCGAATAGGGATCTAGCTGCTCAAGCGGTTCTTTAGGAGTTGATTTCTTTTTTTCTTTGCCGTTGTTACAACCGACCAGTAATAAACCGACAGCCAAAATAACCATCGTAGAAAAAGAAATTCGTGAAGTCTTAAACATATGTATCAGTTCCATCTTTTAACCTTAATGCTGGGCAAAAACTTCGGTACTGCCGTCATTCTTAAGCAATAGCACGTCATAGGGTTCATTAAGTGCCGTATTCATACCCGGCGAACTTGCCGGCATTCCCGGCACTACTAATCCCCTGGCATCGGGTTGTTCGCGAAGCAAGCGCATAATATCTTCGGCGGGCACATGTCCTTCAACCACATAATCACCGACAATTGCAGTATGACAAGCACCCATATTCCGGGGAATACCCTGCTCTGCTTTTACGGCATTAAGGTTCTGGGCATTGATACTTTTTACAGTATATCCACTGCCCTGCATATAATCTGCCCACTTCTCACAACACATACAGCCTTCATTTTTATACATCACTACATCAGCCTGCTGCTGGTTGGGCTGGTTGGCGTAATAATCGTTGATAATATACCAGATGGCACCACCGGCTACGAGGATAACGGCACCGGCATAGGCTAAGAATCGAGAAGGTTTCATGAAAATAATGGGTTTAACTTTGAATCAATATTTAAAAAATATGGCTCGTAACTTACCACTAATTTATAGAGATGGCTAACGCCAATTCTACTTGTATATTATTTAAATAAACGCAAAAAAATGTAATAGAAGTTGTTACCATAATGGCTCAAAAAAATAGAACTCCCCGTTGTAGAAGTGCTGGAATATATGTTATATTTGGGACCGTTATAAAATGACATACTGCCCGAGTGGCGGAATTGGTAGACGCGCCGGATTCAAAATCCGGTGGCCATTGCGGTCGTGTCGGTTCGAGTCCGACCTCGGGTACTCAAAGCTAGGTTCTTATATAAAAGAGCTTAGCTTTTTTTTGTTAGAAGATCACCCTTTAAAAAAGGTAAAACAGGTTTCATATAACTGGACACTCTCTTCTTCCTACCCTTAGCTTCATATTCATCCAATAATCTTCTTATACAAACCTTTTCCTCACTCTGCAATGCAAGATGAGCAGCCACAACTGGTTTTTGTGATCGTGGACAGTTTACCACTCCTGCATTAGAACTTTGGCAACTCAAAATGCTACCATTACTGATTTATTATCTAATAACATCATATTTCATTCATCCTGAAAATATAAACTCATTATCAAGCTTCTACACCGCCCTGATACTTAGTCTCGGGATCTTTGGCTGTTCTTCTCCATCGGAGGCAAAACGAGCTTAAAATGGAAAAGTTAAAAACCAAATCCACTGGGCTATGGAGATGTTTCTCTATCCAAAAAACGACTCTCCTAATGTTCTATCGATTGTTAGTTCTCCAGTAGTTAGCTGATACATGCCCTAAAAGACTACGTCGTTAACTATCCTTGATGAAGCTAAGATAACAATTGAAGAACGAACACTTGAAGGGGTTACTGGTACCATACTAGTTAAAGTATACAATTAATAAAACTGAGCAGATCAAAATTACAGGCAGATTCAAGATTCTGAAATATAAATAATAACTGCTTTATCCAGTCCAATAAACTAGATCCCCCCCCGTTTGGGTTCTAAATTTCTCCATTCCTTATCCATTTATGATTGAGTATCAGAAAAATAAATACGATATAAATATAAAAAGCCCTGACGTGATACATGATGTCAGGGCTTAAATTATTGAGCTATACTCAAGTCCAAGACTAGTCATTACAGTGAGTGTGATTAAACTCAATACTCATTTATTTCACTTGCCAGCTGTATTGCCGAAAGGTACAGTGAATGTTTTCAGCATTCCTTTTGCATCGGGATCAGGCACTTCCGCTATCCATGCATAATCACCGGGTTTCAACTTAATTTTAAAATACGCCTTATTACCACCTAACATTTCCATTGCTCCTCCCAGGAAAGTAGCTCCGTCGGGGGCACGGTTTACGAGACCGTCCATTTCAGTCCAGTCCATCCAGGTTCCCAGTTCGTCAAGCAACTGCGAATTATACCCATTTTCAAAATATACCAGCTGAACATTATGGCCTAAAAGGTGTTCATAACCAAAAGGCGGTTGTTCCCCGAAATGAATGGCAACGGTATGCGCCCCGGGACGTACAAGGTCTGGGTTTTCTATTCCTGATTGTGAAACCATAACGTCCATAGTAGCTCGTGGTTCCCGTTCACCAGAAGACTGCCCCGTTACGGTAATCATTTCAAGCATCCCGTTATAGGAATGGAATTCACCATTTTCATCCCTTACATAACATTCGGCAATATAAACCCCTTCCGTGAGATGCACTGTCGTCTCTGATATCTGTCCCGGTGATGTGATTCCGGGCCCACCAACCGTCACAGCATTAGGGAACCAGGGGGCGGAAGACAGCACCGCACTAAATAAATTATTCACAAAGACTCCAAAACTGATATCACCGTTTATATAAGGATTCCATTCTGCTTGAAAAGGAGCAGTTACCGTTTGATACCAGTGTTCCAGAAGTGTTTGGTTAGCAGACTCGGCGGCATCAATCGCTGCCTGCGGTACTTTATATAGTAAAAAGAAGTGATCAGCATGAGTGGCATTATTTAAACGAAAGTGTATCCATCCTTCCGGCACTTCATTTATATTCAGGTTAAATAGGTGTTCATTGGAATCGTGGTTGTGCTCGGTGGTTATTTCTACCACATTTGGCCCGCCTTTTACAACAAATTTTGACTCCTGTTTACTTATCTCATTACTCTCACCGTTTTCTTCGTCAAAAGAAACACTTTGAAAGTCAGAGCAACCTGATAACAGCATTAAGAATACTACCAAAAAAGCTGTAAGTCGCTGATGAAAGAACCATGTTAGATATTTCATAAAACCTCGTTTTAAGTGAATAGATTTTAGTTCAGCAACATAATAAGGAAGCACTCTTTGTTTAATCCGTTTTTCCTCTTAGATTGCAACTAAGAGAGAACTTATTCTATTGTGTTATGGTTAACTTTCGCATTCTTGGCTCCATATCCCTCCAGAAAGACAACGAAGAGTATGGTCACACTTTTTTAAATGGTCCAAAGAAACTAGCTCTTTTCACCTATTTGGTGCTGGCACGCCCACGCGGGTATCACAGAAGAGATAGGTTAATAGCTATTTTTTGGCCCGAGATAGGGCAAAAAAATGCCAGAAATGCGCTCAGTAACCTTCTTTATAATATTCGGGATGCCCTGGGAAAGGAAACTATAATTAATAGAGGCACGGAAGAAATAGCCATAAATAGCGATCTGGTACAGTGTGATGCCATAGAATTTGAGAAGGCATTGGATAAAGGGCAATTCAGGAAATCAGTTAACCTTTATAAGGGGGATCTACTCCAAGGCTTTCATGTAAAAAATACTTCAAATCATTTTCAGGACTGGCTTGATATAGAAAGGAACAGACTCCGAAAACGGGCAGCTGATGGATACATTTCATTTTCTAATGAATTAGAAGAGAATGGTAACATCAGCCATGCAGTTGAGATGGCTGCAAAAGCGATAGAATTACAACCTTTGTCCCCGAAACACCAAAGCAGTTATTTGGAACTGTTGCTTAGCAATGATCTAAAGATTAGTGCTATAAGAGCCTATGAGAAATATAAATTGCATTTGGAAAAAGAGTTAGGGGTACAACCTCCTGATGACCTGCAGGTACTTGCCAGAAAACTAAAAAGTCAATATTCATCTCCCAAAACACAAGAAGTAGAATTACCACGGGCCGTAGAAAATCCCCAACTTCCCTTCCCTGTTGAAAAATCGAAGGCCAACACTGCCGATAAGAATACAAGAAAAATCAACGGGGGATCGGGGCCCACTCCCTTCACATCCCAGTATGAAAAACGGAATTACTGGCTGCTAGGTATAATTACTGCTGGAATCCTGGTTCTGATAGCAGGAATTTATACTTGGAGCTGGCAGCCAAACCAACAACATGCCGGCGTAATTGGCCAAGATCATACGGTAGCCGTTTTGCCATTCACATACATCAATGCACCGGACAGCATTGATTATTTTAGCATCGGAATGACAGAAGAGATCCTTACTAAGTTAGCACGTATTCCCGACCTCTCGGTGATCTCTCGAACTTCGGTAATGCAATACCAGGGACAAAAAAAAGATATTCGTCAAATTGCCCGTGAACTTGGTGTTAACGCGGTTGTTGAGGGGAGCGTGCAAAAGGCCGGGAACGATATCAGGATTACCGCTAAATTAATAAATGCCCGAACAGGGCATAACATATGGACGAAAAGCTACGATAGAAGAATGAAAAACATTCTTTTAGTACAGAGTGAGGTTGCAACTCATATAGCAAATAGGCTCCAGGCTGAATTGCTGCCAACAAAACTTCAGAATAGTTCCAACCAGAGAGATGTCAATAATACGGCTTATCACCTTTATCTGAGAGGTAAGTATTTGATGGATATGAATGAACCCAGCAATATTTTTAATGCCGTTGATTACTTTGAACAATCTATTGAAATAGACACTACATTTGCTCCGGCCTATTCTGAATTAGCATTGGCATTTCAACGTCTGGGCCGAATTTCCAGATTCGATAAAGATGTGATAGGAGTTGATGGAATATCTATTGAAAACGCATCAAGCCTAGCAATGAAAACTTCTGAAAAAGCTCTTTCTCTTGATTCAACAATGGTGAATGCTTACTTGGTACAGGCCATTGTCTCCGGGTATTGGTATAGAGATTGGATAAAGAGTAGAAGTTCATTCGAACGGGCATTGGAATTGAATCCCAGCCATAGTGAATCATTGGTTGAATATGGATGGTATCATCTTAGAATGGGCAATATAAATGAAGCCTTGATTCAAATGAAGAAAGCAGTAAACCTTGATCCGGTCTCATGGGCTAGCCATCACGGCTTAGGTTATGCCTATTACTGTGCACGTAATTATGAAAATGCCATTATAGAGCTGGAGACTTCTCTAAAACTTGGCAGCTTATATCCCAATACAAAAAAGTATTTGAGTACGGCCCGTTTAAAACGGAGCCAACAACTGTTTAATAAGGGCAGAGAAGCAGAAGCCATTGCATTGATTGAAAATGCGAATACGATGCTTAATGAAATATGGGGACATAATACCGGCTGGGAAAAAACCATTATCTCTGCAGCTATGGGTAAAAGAACTGAAACGCTCAAAAGCTTTGACAATGAATCTTTGCCAATAGCTCCACGCCTCTATTCTTCACTATTAATTGGTGAGACCGAAATTGCATTACGACTTATTGATCAGAATTTAAGATTTAATCATCGCGTATTTAAGGATCCCATTTTCGATTCAATTCGTAACGATATAAGATTTAAGAACTTAGTTGAAAAGAAACTTGAACGAAAAGTTGATGTCCTTTAAATACTAAACAAATGTTTCCTACCTGATTTTTAAAAAACTTATGCATACGTGGTTTATGAAAATCGTTGCGTACTTATGGGCCTGCTATCGTCGGTTCCCAGCACCCGAAGGTGCTGTTGCCCACCAGGTTGATGTGGAAAAGACTCCCGTCTTTGATCACCACCAGTGACTGTCGTCCATCACGTAGAACTGCCAAGACCCCCTTTCAGTTTTTTGAGGATGCATTAACCGTCGCCGTTGTAGTTGACAATGACCGTGTTCCCGCTGGCCAGGGCAAATTGGGAACGAGTAGTTGCGTTAACGGTTTGATATAAAAACAGTAAAAGAAAACTATTTTAAATTTCATAAATCGTACGTAATATAAACGCTTATAAATTTACGTCAATTGTGACACACAACGATGTAGCATTTAATAAAAATTAAAAGTACTTCAATTGTAGATCGAACGTTAATTCGTAAATTGATTCTTCATAAATAAAAGAAATGTTTAAGCGTAGTATAAAATTAGGTATTGCTTGGTCTCTCGTTGCCTTTGTGGCTTTGGGACTGACTATTTCTACGCTTCACTCCCACCATGAATTACAATGGGATCATCACCATCCGGAAGATACAACTGACACCGGAAACTGTATCTCTCAAGATGAAAGCCATTGCCCCATTTGTGGAATCTTTCTGAAAAGTAATTTGCCCAATCCCAGCTCTGGTGATTTGGCCTTTTTCTTTTCAAGGGAATTTAAAATTACCGTTGATCTTATTTCCCATTCTGTTTTTGAAATTGTCAATAAAGGACGCTCCCCTCCCCTCACGGGCTAATTATTTTTCTTCAAAAGTATAATCAATGATTGAACAGGGATAGCTCGCTGAAGTGGGTCTGGTGTACTATACCGTCAATCAATCTCAATATCCTTTATTACAACTAATTAATAGATCAATGGAAAAGACATCTTTTATTACCAAAACTATATTTTCTCTTACCTTGGCCGTAGCAATTTTGACAACCGGATGTGGTAATCCTGCTAGTTCTGATGACGACCATAATGAACACACCGAGCCATTTGGACTCGTGCTTGTCATGAACGGTGAAACAGTCATGGAATACTTCGATGGAAAAGTCACGGGCCACCTGCATGTTGAGGAAGGTGGAGCAACACCCCTTGTAACCGTTGAATTCCTAAATAAAGAACGTGAGCATATCCACGACGAAGATCTCGGTGACGAATATAACCTTGGTTGGAATATTGAAGACGAGAGCATCCTTGGAATCGAGCAGCATGCAGAAGATGGCCGCTGGAGCTTCCATTTTCAGGGAAAGAGTGTTGGAGAATCCAGAGTACAGTTCCAGCTGATGCATGGCGATCACTCTGATTTCGAAACTCCTGCCTCTAACCAAGAAAATGCCATTGAAATCCATGTTGAAACCCAGAGTTCATAAAGGATTATGCGGATTCGCCAACTGATATAATCAGGTAATTATTAAAAATTAAACAGGTGGGCAAGATGGTTTGGGTATTGCTTGCCTGCCTGTTTTATAAATTTTGTTATGAACTACTATACCTTAACTTTCCTAATACTATTTATCGGGGTTTTCCCAAATTTTGCGCTAGCAGATGATTCTGGAGTGTTATCCGGCCGTGTGGTTGATCGGGAAACCTCAGAGCCTGTAGCTTATGCTTACCTTCATATTGAAGAACTTAATCGTACAATTACGGCTCACAGCGACGGTACTTTTCAATTTAGCAACCTGCCGGCGGACACCTATACCCTTTCTGTATATCGGATAGGGTACCAAACACTTTCGCAAAGATTAACCATTACTGACGACAAGACCACTGAGATAACTATCTCACTAAAACCAACCGTGCTTAATTCTGATGCACTTGAAGTGATAGGCTCTGCGGTACACAGTGAATCCAATTTGGAACATGCATCCAAAACAATATCGGGAACAGAACTTCGCAAGGATCTCGGTACCACCCTTGCCAGTACACTGGATGAGATTCCTGGGTTTGGTTCACGATCAATGGGATCAGCCCCCAGTAGACCGGTAATACGTGGATTAGGCGGTAAGCGACTATTGATTTTGCAAGATGGAGAAAAAACGGGAGACGTTTCTTCCCAGTCGGCAGACCATGCGGTAACGGTTGACCCAATGGCGGCTGAAAAGATCGAAATTGCCCGCGGACCTGCGGCACTTCAATATGGTGCTAATGCTATTGGAGGCGTAATTAATATTGTACGCAATCAGATTGCTACCGTTCAGCCCCAACACCTACACGGCACAGCCAGTTTGCAAGGAGAATCAGTCAATATGGGGGCAGTCGCCGGACTCGAAACCAGTCTTCCGCTGGGCAAACATATTGCTTTAAAACTGGATGGGAACATGCGTAGCGCCCAAAATATCAATACTCCTGAGGGTGAACTTAAGAACTCGGGAATTCTGTCAACCAATAATGCCATGGGGCTCAGTTACATTCAGCCATGGGGTCATGTCGGACTTGCCTCCAGCATGTATCTTAATACCTACGGTATTCCCCCTGATCCTAATGCCGGACATCCCAATGGGGCTAATATTGAGATGCAGAAATACCAGGCAGAAGTCGGGTCAGAAATAGTCTTGGAAAATTCGGTATTCAAATCTATAAAAGCAGATATCTCGTATAAAAATTATTATCACCGAGAAATAGAATCGAGTGGTAACATTGGAACTGAATTTGGCATGCTGACCGGAAATGCCTCAATATTTACCCGTCATGATGAACTCGCATTTTTTGATAAAGGGAAGATTGGACTCTGGGCAGAAGCCAAAAACTATGCTGTTCAAGGTGCACGCACACCCAATTCCGATTCGTATAGCCTATCAGGTTATTTCATAGAAGCTAAGGATATCGGTTCGCTTCACCTTGAGCTCGGTGCTCGATTTGACTATGTCAATACCATCCCTGCCCAAAAAGATCCTATTTCACAAATCGGCACCATTCGTGAGCGTTCCTTTAATGCCCTTTCCAGCTCTGTTTCCATTATTTATAATCTCGGAAAAGGGTTTCACACAGGGACTGCACTGATGCACTCTTTCCGGGCTCCTTCACAGGAAGAGTTGTATTCAGAAGGGCCCCACCTTGCTTCCTATTCCTATGAAGTGGGCAACCCTGACCTGGAACCAGAACGCGGGCTAGGTAAAGAATTATTTTTACGATATAAAACAACTACTGTCAGAGCTGAACTAAACCTTTACCACAATTCCTTTGACAGTTATATCTACCCTCGTAATACCGGGAGTCCGAGTCCCCGTTTACCTTCATTGAATATCTACCAGTTTATCGGTGTCGATGCGGTGTTCCAAGGGTTTGAAGTCTCCTCACAGCTGCAAGTGTTAAACAGTTGGGCTCTAACAGGATCGGTAAGTTATACCCACGCTCATAGTAAAATAAATAATACTAATGATTCAGGATGGCAGCCATTGCCAATGATTCCTCCGCTGCAAGGAACGGGGAGCATTACCTATGCTGAGGGAGATCTGCGGCTGGGAACCAAGGTTCACTTTGCAGCTAAACAAAGCCGAACCGGTGAGTTTGAAACACTAACAAATGAATACATAGTATTTGATCTGTTCACACAGTACCGCTTCCAGTCGGGAAACCTGCTACACACTTTTTCTCTTAATATTGAGAATCTATTCAACACCACTTACCGTAACCATTTGTCTCGAATAAAGGAAATTACACCTGAACCGGGTATTGGAGCATCACTACTCTATAGAGTGTACTTCTAGTGAAGTTTAAAAAAATAACTGCTTATATCTCATATCCTCGGATAAGCTTAAAATAATGTTTTTGCAGCTGCAGCAGATAAAACAGTTACTCACTATAAGGAAGAGCAGAAACTTCGCGATGGCCCCAATGACTGGGCATTCTGCAAACGGGCTTATTTACCCAAATTTCAACTTATGCATATCGGAATGATACTGTACAAGTTAACAGACCTGATTGCTTAAAACGGGGACTACTAAATCACTGCAATACTTCAACGAAAGTTTAAATTTTAATATGACTAAAAAAGATTCAAGATGATATCACTATTACAGCTGTTCATCCATAAATTTATATTAATTTCCAGAGAAATACAGTAGATATAAACTTTTCTTTACCAATATTATCCCGATTATTTCAATCTGTTTTCAAGGAACGGTGCTGTTTCAAACACCAAAGTCCTTACTCTTAACCATTTAGATAAATTTTTAAATTTCCTTGAATCCCAAAATAAGATAAGTTATTTCTGTTATTACTTGTCTCCAAGCTGGAATTCAATAGTCTCACCAAACATCTATACAATTGAGGAAATAAAGGTATTTTAATTTTGATATTAGATCTAAACTTTTCATCCTTTCAAGATCTATTTTAAGAATTACAAATTAAACCTGGCATAAAGAGCTGGAAGAACACACTCAAAATCAAGAGATGGAAATTACTAAAACCACACCACCCGATAGCTCTGTACTCAGAGCTACCGAAAATAATTATCACTATGTAGACAGCTTTCAAGGCACTCTTAAAGCCAAACACCATGACACTACCCCTAAAGAAATAGCCAAAGCATTTTTTTCCAGCGAACCGAAATGGATTACCAATTTATTTTCTCTGCGGAATACTATTGTTTCCGTTTTTGGCCTTAAGACGCCGGTAAAGGTAAATAACAGGGAAAGAATATTGAATAATTTCACCTGTGACCCTGGTGAACAAATCGGTCTTTTTAAGGTCATAAACAAAACAGATAGTGAAATTATTTTGGGAGAAGATGACAAACACCTCAACTTCAGGGTTTCCATGCTGATTGAGCCTTACAAAAAGAAATCCCAGAAAAGAAAATTGATTATTACCACAACCGTTTCCTTCCATAACTGGCTTGGACGAATCTACTTTTTACCTGTAAAACCTTTTCACAGGCTGATTGTCCCTACTATGTTACAAAGCACTATCCAGAATCTTGCCAAGCAAGATAATTAGTTTTTGAGATTCATATACCGATCAGTATATTTCAAACATGATACGATCAGAAAAAACCCGGAAGTTAATCATAAAGAAGACAGCTCCCATTTTTAATAAAAAGGGATATACCGGTACACATTTATCAGATTTGACAAAAGCGACCGGCTTAACCAAAGGAAGCATCTACGGTAATTTTGAAAACAAAAATGAAGTCGCCTTAGAAGCCTTTAGGTTTAACTATAGTCAACTGCTAAATAAAATCAATCAACGCATTCAGTCGGTTAATAAGGCAGATGAAAAATTACTGGCCTTTCTCCAATACTACAAAGATGAATATCAGACTATCTTCAATCGCGGGGGATGTGCCATACTTAACACAGCCATTGACGCCGATGACGGTAACAAATTGTTGCGATCGGAAGTTGTAAAAGCTCTCTCAAATTGGAAACAAAGACTCAATAATATTATTGAAGAGGGGATTGCCAACAATCAAATTCAAAAAGTTGACAGCCATAAATTAGTCAATCAGATCATTGCCCTCATTGAGGGAAGTATTATGATGGCAAAGACCATGAATGAACCCAAAATTTTGATTGATAACATCCGACTGCTCGAAAATAAAATTAAACAATTGAAACCATAAAAAATTTTAACCCACTATATACCGAACGGTATATAAAAAATAAGCTTATGAAAAGAGTAGTAATTACTGGCCTTGGTGCCCTTACCCCCATTGGTAGCAACACCTCAGAATATTGGAATGGATTGCTTAATGGGCAGTCCGGAGCAAATAAAATCACAAGATTCGATACTACAAAGTTTAAAACAAACTTTGCCTGTGAGCTAAAAAAGTATGATCCAACCTCCTATTTTGATAAAAAAGAGATTCGAAGGCTCGATCGGTTTAATCAATATGGACTTATTGCAGCTGAACAGGCAATAAATGATGCAGGTCTCAATTTCAATAAGCTTAACACCGATCGCACTGGTGTAATATTTTCAAGTGGCATTGGTGGATTTGAAACATTCGAAAAAGAAACGTTGAGCTATGCTGAAAATGACTATACCCCACAATTTAACCCCTTCTTTATCCCAAAAATCATTGCAAACGGTATTGCCGGACAACTATCTATAAAATATAAACTTCGTGGCGTTAACTATACCCCGGTAACGGCTTGTGCATCATCAACAAATGGTCTTATTCAGGCATTTAACTATATAAAATGGGATAAAGCGGACCTTATAATCACAGGTGGAGCTGAAGCCCCAATTACCGAATCTTCAATCGGAGGTTTTAATACCATGAGAGCCTTATCTACAGACAACTCAAACTTTAAAACAGCCTCTTGCCCTTTTGACACCGATAGGGACGGATTTGTACTTGGTGAAGGTGCCGGTGCGCTTGTTATTGAAAGTTTGGAAAATGCCCTCAAGAGAGACGCAACAATCTATGCTGAAATAGTAGGTGGCGGTGAAAGTTCTGATGCTCATCATATTGTTGCAACTCATCCCGAAGGGGAAGGTGCCCTTTTAGCAATGAGTAAAGCCATTGAGGAAGCAAAAATCACCCCTTCTCATATTGATTACATCAATGCTCATGCAACATCAACCGGGCTAGGTGATTTATCTGAAATAAAAGCGATTGAGCGACTCTTTAAAAAAGATCTTGATCAACTGCAGATCAGTGCCTCAAAATCTATGATCGGACACCTGCTCGGTGCAGCCGGGGCTGTAGAAGCAATTGCAACATGTCTGAGTCTAAATAATAATCTTATTCCACCTACCATTAATACAAGAACTATTGATGATCAGATACCATCGCCAATAAACCTGACGCTTAAAACCAAAATACAAAAAAAGATCACCTATGCACTAAGCAACAGTTTCGGTTTTGGCGGTCATTGTTCAGCAGTTGTGATGAAGAAGTATAACCGCTAACTGTTTAAAAAAAATGAAAAAACAACCTGCAATGATTAATTACATTTCTGAAAACAAAACAGCCTATTTATAAAAAGCTTTTAATTAAAGAAAATATCTATTCTCAAAATAGATTGGCCACGTTTATGCTGTCATTCAATTCGTACTTATGCTGTTTTCGGTATACAGACAAATAATCTCAACTTAAATATTGAGGACCCTACTTGATTACCCCTTTTCGTTTTTTGTAGTTAATCCACCGAACGCCAAATCGTTTCATATTCACTTTATCCCGAAACTTTTTAGCTGTTTCCATCACCTCGTCATACTTCTTGGAATAATCCTTCTCATCAGGAACTCCCACCTTAAATGACTTAACTTTTTGTTCATCATTTTCGTCAATATAACTAACTCCTAAGTATACAACGCCATTTTTGGTAGTCTTGTGAATACCTAGCTCACCGGTCACGCTATTTTTATACTGAATCTTTTGGTCCGGATTGCGAGCAGACTCTTCCCACTCTTTGATCCAGTTATCGCGATATTCGATTGCTTTTTCCTTAGCTTCTTCCCAACTGTCGAAATTACGCCGACGAAAGCGCTTACTTACCTTCCTATGGTCACGTTGTATACGTACCCAATAGCCGCGAAAATTTTCGTCATCAACCTTAGTGATATTTTTCATTATTCAGACCCCTAAACTTAACCTAAATGCTCTTTTTAACTTAACCTAGTCGTACCCTTAATTTCCCCGAATATATAAATATATATAGAAACTGCCCACAATTTTTAGTGACGCAAGATTTATTGGGAAACCTATCTTAGGTTCAATTAATTTATTAATTCAGGATGGAATTATACAAATATTTTTTTTGAACCTGCCAAAATGAAGGCATGCCCTCCACTGGTTTCCTGAAATGGATTTAGCCTACATTCATTTACTTTTAAATTGTGAGTTTTTTATTAAAAGATGCAACAAAAAAGAAAGAAGTATATTAATATTTCTTATGGGAATAGATAGAAGATATAGGTTAAACCCATTCATTTCAGATATTTACAGGTTTGAAATACCTAAAATAGAAATCTCTTTATCTAGACTATTATATAATTTCGCGCCTTTTATAAACTGTATCTACTCCCCCCCTCGTGATTAAGCGTTTTCCCGGGTACTATAATCCGACTCTGCAAATCATCTGCAATAGAAACTTTTGCCATTAGATCTACTTGAGGTCATACATTGAAAAGAAGTTTGTTATAATTAAATTAACGGAGCCTAACTGCATTCTTTACTTATTTTTTTATTTAACCCTCTTTTAATGATCAGCTTTATATAATTTCTTTAAAATTTAGGGAAGCAATTGTTTTAATGAATCGATTTTTGCATTATTACGCCACATTAATTTGCAGTTACCACGCTCCATGAGTACTGATATATCTACAGACGCAAAAAAAATTCTTATTGTTGAAGATGACAATATTCAGCAGATTATTCTTGAACGTATCATTGCTCAAATGGGCCATACGGTCATTGGTTCCAGTGCTGAAGGGACCAAAGCTATTGAATCAGCATTGCGAATTGGGGCTGTTGATCTCATTTTAATGGATATTAACCTAGCCGATGATATAGATGGTATTGAAGCCGCAAAAGAGATTAGCAAACACCGCAAAGTTAAACTCGTCTACATCACTGCTTCCGAAGATCCGGGCAAACTGGAACGAGCAAAAGAAACCGACTTTATAGCATATCTGCATAAACCAATTTCACAGGATATTCTCGAAGAGACTTTTGCAAAAGCCTTTCCCAATTAAATACCCCCCTTTTGACAGCCTGTAAACCATCATTCCGTTAAATAACTTTCATCCCTTCCGACTTTATCTGCCATTCCAGGATACACATAATGTTAAAAGTTTCTAATTGGCGCATTTACTTATAAATGCGCAACATGAACTTACAAATGGAACTTACAAATATTAAGGGTATGAAAGTCTCAGAAGCCTTCTTAGTTAATACAAAGAATTTTGATACTATCATCAATGCACTGGCAACCTATGACGCTGATGACATTGTAATAGATTCTGATCTGCTTGAACGTCTTGGTTATTCTGACCCCAATGACCTGTTGGTTATCCGATTACTTAAAGATTTAAATATCATCAATAACGACGGGAAACCAAGTACTCATTTTAAAGAGTTTCAAAATCCAGAAACTACAAACCTTGCCTTAGCAAAGGGGCTTACAACAGCTTATGAGGATATCTTTAACAATTATCCTAAGCTTTACCAGTCTAAACCCGATGAAATTAACAATGCTTTTCTAGAGGTTTTTAAGAATCACAAAACAGAACTTATTATTAAATACATCTCTAATACCTTTTATAAGATGGTTAACTATGTAGGGGTAAGTACGATAACAAAAGCTCTAAATGAAGATACTGACGAAGACTCTCAACCTGTTGAATCAGAAGCAGCTGTACTAACCCAAAACGGATCCTATCGTACTAAAAACTTACCTTCTGGTGAAACTATCGGTAAATCTGATGTCGAGGATATTATCAACAGGTTAGCCGGTTCACATAATACCATTGAAGCTAATATCCCCAAAGAAGGTAAAGCAGATTCAATTTCTGAACAAACTGAGACACCAACGCCAGCACAATCTGTTTCGGAGAACCAAGAAGACCCGGAACCATTCGAAGAATCTTCAGAAAAAAAGGAAAAGGACGACACAAAAGACAGCAACAGTCAAAACATCGACGATAAGAATCCTATCGATCTGAATATACCACTCAACGAAACTGAAAGAACAGAGATAAGTACCAAGAATAGTACTTCAAAACAGAAGTTTGTACAAAAGGCATTATTACGGAAGTCTGATCTCCTGTTTAAAATGAAGCGATGGGAACAACTGATTCCAACTCTGGAAGAAATTATTAACCGCTACGACACCAAAAAATATCCCACACTAAAAAAAGAAGTTTCCAAAACAATAATGCGAAGAGCAATATCTTTGTTAAAGCTCAATCGCAATGAAAAGGCTCTACCTGCCCTAGACCAGGTCATTAATAGATTTAAAGATTCGGATAACCCCGAACTCTATAACCAGGCTTCTCATGCTATGCTACATAAAGTGCAACTCCTGGAAAAGACCGGTAATTCTAAAGAATTGCTGCCTCTTTATAATACAATCGTAAATCGTCTTAATGACAGTTCTGAAATTCAGATGCTTGAAAAGCTTGATGATATTTATTTAAAACGTTTTGATCTTATTCTTGAATCCAATAACGAGGACGAAATTTTAGATGCAAGTTCTAAGTTAATTGATCGATTCAAAGGCAGTGGTAAGCATACCGACTATATTCAAAAAGCGATGATAAAGCGAGCCGAAATGTTGGACAACATGAACCGAGATGAAGAAGCACTGAAAGCCTACAATCAGTTTTTGGGTATGTTTGGATAATAGTTCTTGTTTTCTCCCATCTCAGCAATAAAACATCCGACTCCTGTCGCTCCTCATCTGGGATAATACCCCTATCTCGAAAGGTTTCATAAATAAAGACCTTTTATCATAAGAAAAAAATAAGTCTTAAGTTTTTTTCTTTCCCCGATAATCCCATAAACAGAAGACGGGTAGGACATAATACCACCTTATTTCGGTATGATGCACAATATGAAGAAAATGATGAATAAATTGCGTGATATCGTGCGTACTATAAAAACCAATAGTATTAATATTTCCGCAGCAAGTAATGAACTAAACATTTCATCACAGGAATTATCCAGCTGAGCAAGTGAAACCGAGGAGATAGCAGAAGCGGCTTCAACTGATATTAGCCGTGGAAGTGAGACTATTTTTAAAACAATTGATTCGATGCAAACTATTGCCGGCAAAATCTCAATTATTGGTGATATTGCACGATAAACGAACCTGCTAGCTCTAAATGCAGCAGTTGAGGCAGCCCGGGCAGGCAATCATGGAAAAGGGTTCGCTGTAGTTGCCGAAGAAATGCGGGGCCTTGCAGAGCAGAGCCAAGAGGCTGCTGTTGAAATTAATGACCTCTCTGAATCAAGTATGTCGGTAGCTCAAGAATCAGGTCATATCTTGAAAGAGATGGTACCTAATATTGAAGAAACAACTGATCTCGTTAAGGATATTGCCACCTCCAGTGTGGAGCAAAGTACTGGGGCCGATCAAATTAACGCTTCTATACAACAAATGAACGAAGTTTTATAAAAGAATGCTACAACGGCCCAAGAACTCTCTTCCAGCTCCGAAGAGCTAAGTAGCCAAGCTAATCAAATGAAGGATATGATAGTTTTTTCAAACTTAATGATTACCCCCCATTAAGCATAGTAACCCTCAGGCAGTGGCAATTGAGTTTGCTACTGCCTTTTTTATTGTTGACTGTTAATGGGATTCCTTTTTTAATAAAGAATGAAATTCACAATAATCAGTAATAATTGCAATGAATATAGATAAGCTTCGAAACCAGACCCCCGGCACTTCTCATGTGATCCATTTTAATAATGCCGGAGCTTCTTTAATGCCCTCTACTGTTTCTGAATCTGTTATATCCTTTCTCAAAAAAGAAACATTACGAGGTGGATATGAAACTGCAAATAACTACCGAGACCAGATTGACCAAGTTTATCCAGTTATCGCAACTTTCATTAATGCAACTCCCCAGGAAATAGCTCTTCAAGAAAATGCAACAATGGCCTGGAATATGGCTTTCTGGGCTATCGATTTTCAGCCGGGGGATCGTATTCTTACTTCAGTATCAGAATATGCCAGTAACTATATTGCCTACCTAAAGCTTCAAAAAATGATGGATATTTCGGTTGAGGTTATTCCCAATACAGATGCTGGAATGACTTCTGTAGAAGCTCTTTCATCCATGTTGGATGAAAAAGTTAAGCTGGTGAGTATTACTCATATCCCGACCAACAGCGGGCTTGTAAATTCCGTTGAACAGATTGGCGACATCATTAAGCCCTATTCCTGCCTGTATTTGGTTGATGCCTGTCAGTCTGTAGGACACTATCCCGTAGACGTAAAGAAGATCGGTTGTGATATGCTTTCGGCAACCGGACGCAAATATCTTCGAGGCCCCCGGGGAACGGGCTTTCTTTATGTCAACAATGAGATTCTTACTCAGCTAACCCCTCCTTTTCTTGATTTGCACTCTGCAGAATGGATCAAAAAGGAAGAGTACCGTGTGCGAAATGATGCACGGCAATTTGAAAATTGGGAAACCAACTATGCAGGGGTCATGGGCCTTAAAGAGGCCGTTTCATACGCTACAAACTTGGGAATTTCTAATATTTGGAAACGCATTACAACTCTCGCCTCAACTCTCCGTAACACACTCTCTCAAATATCGAATGTATCAGTTCATGATATCGGTACAACCCAAGGAGGTATTGTTACCTTTACGATTGATAATATATCGGCTGAATTGATACAACAAAAACTCTCCAGTAATGATATCAATGTAAGCGTCTCGAGGAAAAGCAGTACGCGACTTGATATGGAACAACGAAGTTTGGATCAGTTAATTCGAGCTTCGGTACATTACTACAATACAGAGAAAGAGATTTCAACATTTAGCGATGCCGTTCGGGCAATATCTACACAGGCTAACCCTTAAGCTGATTTTGAAGTGGGCAACAGCTCATCCTTATATTGTAATTCATACAGCTTGCGATAGATACCATCTTCTTTTCCGAGCAACTCCTGATGGGTTCCTGTCTCCCGAATTTTGCCTTTATGCATAACTAATATTTTATCAGCACCCTGTATGGTTGATAAGCGGTGAGCAATGACTATGGATGTTCTTCCCTCCATCATTTTATCACAGGCCTTATTAACGACTTCTTCGGTCTCAGAGTCAACACTTGACGTAGCTTCATCGAGAATTAATATATTGGGATCGTACACCATGGCGCGAATAAAACAGATAAGCTGACGCTGCCCCATCGATATTGATTTTCCCCGTTCAGCCAATTCATAGTCAAATGTCCCGGGAAGCTTGTTAATAAAACGATCAGCTTCAATTTGATGAGCTATCTTTTTGACTTTCTCTTCTGAGATATCGGGGTTACCCAGCGTTATGTTTTCCATGATGGTACCTGAAAATAATGCATTATCCTGGAGTACCAGAGCAAAATTTGTTCGTAATTCATCGAGCTTGATTTCACGAATATCAACACCATCTAATTTTATAGATCCACTATCGATATCATAGAAACGCAATAATAAGTTAATAATGGTCGATTTGCCGGCCCCTGTAGCCCCAACGATTGCAATAGTTTCTCCCGAATCTGCTTCAAAAGCGACTTCTTTGAGAACCGTTTCTTCATCGTTATATCCGAACCAAACATCTTCAAATTGAATACGTCCTTCTCTATTCTCAATCGTTTTGGGATCTTCCGGATCGGTAATTTCATTTTTAGTATCCAGAATATTGAAAATACGTTCTGAGGATGCCAGAGCTGACTGTAAGGTATTAAACTTCTCTGAAAGTCCGCGTATGGGCCTAAAGAAGTCTCGAACATACTGTACAAAAGCGACCAGTATACCAAATGTCACTTCCCCTCCCATCATAGCACGCCCGCCGCCATACCATATGACTAATGCCATGGCAAGACTTGCTATAATCTCAATGGCCGGCCAAAAAATGGCAAAGTAAAAGATCGTCTCTATATAAGCATCTTTATGTCCTTTATTGATCTTACGGAATTTTTTACGCTCGCGCTCTTCCTTATTGAAGAGCTGCACAATAGACATTCCATTGATATGCTCTTGGACAAAAGAATTAAGACGGGATATTTGGTCCCGTACCTTTAAAAAAGATACCCGTACCTTTGCTTTAAAAAGAAATGTGGCATAAAAAAGTAGTGGTAATACAGAAATAGCAACCAGTGAGAGCTCCCAACTCATGCTGAACATAAAGTAAAGGATAAAAAACAGGCGGAACATATCCCCGATTATGCTAACTACTCCATCACTTAGTAGATCACTCAGTGCCTCAATATCACTGGTTGTACGTGTTATAAGTCGACCTATGGGAGTTTTATCAAAAAACTGTACGTGTAAAGACTGTATTTTTTCAAACACAGCATTACGCATCTTAAATAACGTACCCTGCCCGAACCAGCGTGTTAAATAGGTGTTGGCGACGAGTAGAAAAAACTCTCCGACAAGGGCACCAACGAGCAGTATAATGATCCATAGTAAGCCCTCGAAATCCCTGTTTCGGATATAATCATCGATAGCAAGCTGAGTCAGCTTGGGACGTATTGTTCCCAAAAAGGCGGCACTGAGAGTCAATACAATGCCAAGCAGTACATACCACCGATATGGTCGAATAAATTGATAAAGCCGCCTAATCAGATCCGAGTCAACGGCTTTATCATCTTCCTTATTTTTGTTCACGCTATCGAAGTTTTAGAATCGATCGAAATCATCAAATGGAGTACGTGGCGTAATTTGTTTTGGTTTACGCTGCGAATCATGACTGCTACTGCCACTATTGTTATTTTTCTTATCTTTTTTCTTCTTTTTCCTTCGCTTTTTCCGATCGTCGTTATTACTGCTCTTATCGTACTTTTTTCGCGACTTCTTACCAGAATAATTCTTCCGTTTACGGAATCGTTTTTTCTTTTTTCCTTTACTTCGACGTTTCCGTTTTCTCTTGTTGGAAGATTTGTTCTTACCGCCTTTATTCTTGTTACCGCCCTTATTATCTATTTCTTTCAGATAAACTTTGGGCTCAATAATGCCTTTTTCATGGGCAGGATCAGTAAAGATGGGTCGTAATTCAGTAGCAACCCATGTTGGGAAGAAATCATCACGAGCTTCTCGCAGTAAAACATATTCGTTGGTATAACGGGCAGAAAAGTGAGTAATAACCAGAAGCTTAGTTTTAGCTTCATTTGCAACACGCGCCGCATCTTTTGCAGTAGAATGTCCTGTTTCTTCTGCCTTGTCAGAAAGACTATTACTGAACGTTGCTTCGTGAAACAATACATTCGTATTTTTACCCAGCTTAACAGAGTTTGGGCAATACTTTGTATCAGTGATATAAGCAAAACTATCACCGGGACGAGGATGGCCGACAATATCCATTGATTTCACAACAGTACCATCATCCAGCTCCACATCATTTCCGGCCTTCAACTCTTTATACTGCCAATCTTCGCTAATACCCTGTTCTTGTGCTTTTTCGGCATCGACCTTTCCGGGCTTATCTTTTTCCTGAAAGCGATATCCGATACAAAATTTGGTATGGTTGAGGGGGCGAGCCTCAATATAATATTCTTCTTCATCGACGACTCGTTCTTCCTCAAACCCTTCTTCAACCTCTACATATTCAATAGGATAGTTGAGGTCGATATTGGCAAAGTCAAAATTCCATTCTACAAAATCCTGTATTCCTTCTGGACCAACAAGGGTTAATTTTCGTTCTCTTCGTTGTAATTGCAGAGTTGACAGTAACCCGATTAACCCCGAATAATGATCTGTGTCGAAATGAGAAATAAAAATGCAGTCTATTTGTGAGCGCTTAAGCCCCCCTTGAAGCATTCTCATTTGTGTATTTTCGCCACAATCAAAAAGAAAAACACTTCCCTCTCTCCATACTGCCACCGACGAAAGGTGACGGGTTGCTGTGGGTGTTGCTGAGGCAACTCCTAGTGGTACAATAATCATCTTGGTACTCCTATGTAATTTGGGATTGAATTGCGGTCAAACAATCAATCTTGGGTTCGTTAGTTGAATGTTTACTATTTGGGTGTTAAATCTCAGCCAGCTCTTGTTCTATGAGTTGTTTATTATACATAACTGAGTAACGACCTTCATTTTCTAATAATTCGTTGTGAGTTCCTTGTTCTACAATAGTGCCATCTTCTAAATAGTATATGATATCAGCATCTTTTATGGTTGATATGCGATGGCTAATCATTAAGGTTGTACGTCCTTCTAACTCATTCCTTAAATGTTGCAGAATGGCTTCTTCGGTCTTCGTATCGACCGCACTCAACGAATCATCTAATATAATAATTTTTGGATCCCGAATCAGGGCCCTGGCGATAGCAGTTCTTTGTTTTTGACCGCCCGACAGGGTTATACCTCGTTCACCTAATATAGTCTCAAATTTTTTCTCAAATTCCAAAATATTGTCCCGAACTTTTGCTTTTTCTGCAGCTACTTCAATTTCATCCTGCGATGCTTCCTGTGTTCCGAACGCAATATTTTCTCCAATAGTATCAGAAAATAAAAAAGTATCTTGTGGGACGAGACCGATATTTTCTCGTAAAAGCCTGACTGGTATAGACTTAATATTGATACCGTCAATTAAAATTTCACCTTCGGTAACGTCAAAAAGTCTCGGAACCATTTCTACAAGTGTAGTTTTACCACTTCCGGTACGCCCTACAATAGCAGCGTTTTGCCCTGCCTCAACCTTTAAGTTCACACCTTTCAATGCATATTCATCGGCTTCTGGGTACTTAAACGATACGTTTCGGAATTCTATTGTGCCCTCAATATCATTTATACCTTGATCAGTTTGGGCGTGGTCTTCAATATCTACCCCTTCAGTCAGAATTTTATCAATTCTCTTCCACGAAGCCATAGACTGTTGGAAACGATTCACAGTATATCCCAGTGAAGCAACAGGCCATGTCAGGTATGCTACATATACAATATACTCCAAGATGTTCCCTACCGTAAGTTGCCCCTCTATCACCAACTGCCCGGCCTTCCAAACTACAATAACAACGGAAAGACCGATCAAGAGATTTAGTGTAGGATGAAAAAGGGATTCTACCAGATCAAGCCTAAGCTTTTTTTTCCGATATGATTCACTCTCATCTTCAAATCGCTGTTGTTCATACTCTTCCCTATTATAAGCTTTAATCAGTCGAACACTGGAAAAGGACTCCTTGGCTCGTCCGGCTATCGTGGAATATTGCTCCTGTATTATGCGAGAATAATCATTGATATATCCACTTACCCAATATGCAAAAACAGAAAGAAAGGGAAGCGGTAAAAGGGCCCACATCGTCAACTCAGGGCTAACAATAATCATCATCGTTATGATAAACCCCATGCGAGTTAATGTATTTATGGTATACATGTAGGCAGGGCCAAAATACTCACGTACTTTAGAGACGTCTTCAGTAGCCCTTACGTATACTTCTCCGGAACTGTATTTACTGTAAAACCGCTGGGGAAGCTCCAGCAATTTATCAAAAATATCATTTCGTAAATCAAACTCAATTTTGCGAGATGCAACAATCAGAGTTTGCCGAGTAGCAAAAAGCAGTATTCCAGACAGTAATACTGCTCCTACCAAGAACAGAGCATTTTTAGCCAGGGGCCAACTTGCTGAACTGTAAAAAAGTACCCCAACAATACTGTCATACGCCTCTGGTGATTTCTCAAGATCTACCTCCGAAATTTGGTCTACCGTACGACGAAGAAATACCGGTATCCACACCAAGAAAAAGTTTGATGCGGTAAGAAAGAGCGAACCAAATATAATGGTACCCTTATATTTTTTAAAATAGGTATTAAGTTTTCGAAGAGAACCCACGGATCACCAATCTATTTTCGAAGTAATGCTTGAAACTATAATGATTTTATGCAGGTACTTCACTGAATTTATTAATCCAATACTCAGCCAGGTTATAACCTGAGACAAAAGCATTATCCAGTGAACTGCCCCCAAGATAGTCTCCTATTAACGCAAGTGGAGCCTCTTCCATTTCCAACTCCATAAAATATTCATCGATAGGATTTTGGGCTTCAAAATACTTCCAGCGATGCAGATAAGAAGATTTAGGCTTTTTTAACGGTGCATTAATAATTGCAGACGCCTCTTCAAGGAGTAATTGTTGTACTACCTTATCATCTTTTTGTGCGTGAGAACGGTAAAATTCCGGAGATGAATGAATAACAAATCCGGTACCATCGGCAGATTCACGCTTAGATGATTCATTAGTGATCAGCCGGATATCACTATTTTCTACTTCAATAGCCTCCCAATCAGGTACAGATCGATCAAAAGTACACGCTAGAGAAATACGTCCATCATAGCGTACCTCATTGATATTACGTATAATTTTTCGGGTAGCTGTCCGGTTTTGTACTGTTTGTATGATACCATAAGCTTCAACAGCAGGAGTAGCCACAATGATAGCATCACATTCAAAAACGGTTATATCCGTTAAGTTAATCATCCAAGAACGTTTTTTGGCAGCATCAGGCCCGATATAGGTTATTCCCCCGGCCTGTTCTTCCGATTTGATATCTACCCAGCGACTTAAATCTGTGGCAATAGCCTGGTTGCCCGCTGTGCCAATATAATTCATCTGGGGGTCTGCATTAGGATCAACATCAAGAATTTCTTTACCGTCATACAAACTAAATTCATCTGTCCACTCAGCAACAGCTGCTTTCTCTACTAGCTCATCAACAAATGTCTTAAAAGTTTGTGAATTGGCCTTAAAATGCGAAAGACCATAATCCAAGGTTATTTCATCAAGTGTAACTGATCCCAAACGTCCACCAACAGAGCGTTCTTTTTCGATAATTGTAACCTCATGACCAGCATCAGCTAATCGTTTACCTGCAATTAGTCCTGAAATACTGGCACCAATAATTCCTATAACCATGTAATCGGAAGTTGTTTTAAGCCGTTTAAATTAAGACTGCGTAAAATCCAAAATATTACGGCAAATTTCTAAGTTATTTGTAATGTATTTTTAAAAGACTCGAACGCGCGGAGATACCGCCTCTTTATCTAATAAAGCCGGCCAGTATGCTACAACGCCACTGGCTTTAGGACGTCCACCTGCAAAACCGGTAACCCCACTGGGGCCAGTAAGTATAAGAGGAGCCATCTCTTTACCAAATCGGTTCAAATCTTCTTTATTTGACCCTGAAACGGATACCCGAATCTGTACCTCTTCGTGATCCTCATCAAGCAGTTCATCACTGATCGGTTTCTCACTACATCCATTAACACCAACATACTCTACACGGAATTCATCAAATTCGAGTCCCAGTGTTTCTGCCCGACCTTCTAAAATTTCACCAGCTTTTTGAGCTTTCTCGAGCGCATCTGGCCAAGAGTAGACCAACGTCGATGACAGCTTATAGCCGTCATTATAACTTGCCGAAATCTTGTACGTATCTGTTTCGGGCCTACCAGTAATTCCATGCACATATACCCTGTTTTTGCCATCCGACTCCAGATGAACTGAAGTAAAGTCTGCTATACAGTCAGGTGTAATATATTCGGCAGGGTTCCCAATCTCGTACATCAACTGTTCTTTAACCGTCATCTCATTTACTAACCCACCAGTACCTTCGTGTTTGGTTACATAGAAGTTGCCATCGGGCTTAGCTTCAATGATGGGAAATCCAATATCAACAAAATCATCAACCTGTTTCCAGTCTGTAAAATTACCCCCTGACACCTGAGCACCGCATTCTATAATATGCCCGGCAATAGTGCCTGCACTCATCTTATCGTAATCATCAAATGACCAGTCGAATTCATGAACCATAGGGGCCAAGGTCAACCCGGTATCAGTTACACGACCGGTAACAACAATATCGGCTCCTTTATTAAGGGCCTCTACAATAGGTTGGCATCCAAAATAGACATTGGCACTAAGAAGCTCATCTTTGATTGTAGTAACCGGTTCGCCTGTCTCCATATTTGCCAGTTCGTGTCCCTCATCAATAAGCGCATCAAGATGATCGAGGATATTATCGCCATCCACTACAGCAACAGTGATATCTTCATATCCTTGTTCTTCAATAGCCTCCAAAATTTTGTCTTTACAAGCTTCGGGATTCACCCCGCCCGCATTGGAAATCACTTTAATACCTTTCTCAGCGATATCCGGTAACACTTCTGAAACCACTCCAACAAAGTCGCGAGCATATCCATATTCGGGATTTCGTATTTTCTGTTTTTGCATAATGGACATCGTTACCTCAGCAAGATAATCCATTACCAAATAATCAATGGGGCCCTTGCGAACCTGATTAATTGGGGCATTTGGTAAGTCCCCCCAAAACCCTTGTCCTGAAGCTATTCTAATTGATTCTTTCACGAGAATAATTTCTTGTATTACAATTCTCTGCAAAGATAAGATTTCATGCTACACTAACAAAAATAAACGAAAAATCAAGACTATAAATTGCAAAACAGTTCCAGCCTGCAGCAGGCCTCTACTCAAAATCCTAATATCGTTTTTTAGGAGTTCCTATTTGACAATATTGGTATATAAGTCGAGTTTGGAATGAATCGCGGGAAAATCTGGCGATTGCAACTAACAAAAGATGAACATGCTACTGATACAGTCAGAAAATTTAAGAGCAAGAAAACAAGGCTTTTAATTTCTTCTCCTTATATAAAATAGAAAACCCCGACCTCTCGCCAGGCCGGGGTTTTCGTGGTTCTCTCTCTTACTCGTTTACGCTCTAAATGGGATCTCTCATATATTATATTCCGTTTTATGTATGGATTACCAATGTAATGGTTGAACAAGTCCGTATCACTACATAAACATGTGGAATTAATAATACGACAATAGGAGATATGAACACCTCAATAGCTAAAAGCCTTCGGTGTAACTAGTCAGAGAGATCGGGATTTATTAAACGACGAGCGATACCTTTGGAAACTGCTTCAGACCTTGAATTCACTTGGAGTTTTCGGTAAATATTTCGGATATGGTACCGAACCCCATCAACAGAAAGATAGATCTCTTCTCCAATGGCAGCATAAGACTTGCCCTTAGCAAGTTCAGCTAAAATTTCTAACTCTCTCTCTTTAAGCTGTTCTCCCTCATCATTGGATGAAGGCTGATGAAACGTTTTAATAACTTTTCGAGCGATATTGGGCGTCATCGGAGACCCCCCTTCATAGGCATCTCTGATGGCTTTTTTTAACTCTTCGGGTGATACTTTTTTCATTAAATATCCTACTGCCCCGGCACAAAGTGCATCAAATACATTTTTATCATCATCAAATACTGACGCCATTATAATAATCAGCTCAGGATATTCTTTCTGAAGATACTTTACACCCTCAATACCCGACATGCCCGGTAACTCTATATCCATAAGTACTATATTGGCCTTTGAGATCTCATCGGAATCAAAGGCTTCTTCGCAAGACTCAAATGCTTTCAACACCAGAAGATCCGGGGCAAAATCCAAGATGGTAGTCCACCCCTCTCGCATGTACTTATTATCTTCAACAATAACAATTTTGATAAGCTCCTGCACTGAATTTTCCATAAATTAAATATAAAAAAAGAATACCCCCTTAGCACTACATAAATATGTAGACTTTAAAAAGATCCAATAATCAAGCTTGATATTGGAATGGTAAATAGCAAGCTATGCTAGCTGGCACTTTAACCATCTTAACCTCAAATGCTATATTCCTGCCGCTTTGTAACCTTCACTTCAAGAGAAAATAGTCTTATCCTTAATCACTAATGATACTTACGTTGCAACTCAAACACTATTCATCAAATACTGCTAACCGCTCACATATCCAAAGTCATGAGCCAAAATGTTCCCTTATCACTGTTATGCAATTCTAAATCTGCCCCTATTTTCTCTACACGATCTCTGATACTCTTCAAGCCCTTACCGTTGTATTGATCCAACGGCTTTTCCAGGCCTATACCATTATCACGAACACGCAGCTCCAACGTGTTTTGTTGCATACCCAATTGGACCTCTACCCTATCCGCCTCGGAGTGACGGGCAGCATTTACAACAAGCTCTTTAAAAATAAGCCACAAATGCTGACGCAACTCAATATCGAGTGGTTTATTAATGTCACTTTCAATATTTAATTCATATTCCATCCCCTTACTTTCGAACAAATCGGAAGCAAAACGGCGGCATTTTGAAAGTAAGTCAACCCATGAGTCTTTTTCAGGATCGATCGACCAGATGATATCAGTAATCTTTTCTTTAGCATCTCCCGCACTTTCAGAAATAAGGTCCACAAACCGTTCTGATTGTTTTTCATCGGACACTTGACGAATGGCTTGGGCAAAATAGGAAATAGAACTCAGAGTCGCACTTACCTCGTCATGCAGGTCACTGGCAATGCGATTACGAATGCGATGCTCACGCATCAGGCGGTTAATGCGAATTTTGTGAAGGCCGTACAGCAGCCCGCCAATGAGCACCACATATAAGCTGTAGGCCCACCAAGAGCGATACCACGGCGGCAGTACCGTAAAGGAGAAGGTATCAATTTCACTAATGCTGTCGTATACATTTTTTGCACGCACCTTAAAGGTATAACTGCCTTCCGGGATGTTGGTATAATCTTTCTGCACTTCGGGTGTCCAGCTGCTCCAGTTCTCCTCAAATCCTTCCAACTTGACTTGGTAACGAATTTTCGATGATTCTTTATAGTAAGTGGCAGAATACTGGAACCGCAACTCATTATCTTTATATTCTAGCTCATACCCCCTGTTATTTAGGTCGGCATTGATCAGCGAATCGCCCCGCACTCGTACCTCCCGCACATGAGCATTATAGGATTCTTCGTATTCCGGATCCAGAAACGGGTCCATGGAGGAATCGTACTGAATGATACCCTCATTTGAAGCCATCCACACCAGCCCACTTTCATGCGTATAGATGCGGTTTACCTGGTTGGCATCAATACGCTTGAGCCCCGCCTCGGTATAGCGATAGCCATCCTCTTCTTTTAGCAGTATTTGGTGCTCGCGATTTGACCGCACATATATATTGCCGTTGGCATCTTCTTCCATCAGGAATACCTGGCGCTCAGTATCGGCCATTTCTTCTCCAAAACGATGATCTGGGACCAACGAATCACTTTCCACATCATAGTGATATAACCCTGCTGAACTACCGATCACCGCCTCCCCGGAAATATTGAACACTCGCAAAGCCTGATCATCTTGGTTATGTGGGACTTCATAATGGTGTAAATGAGAGTCAAAGTTGTCAAAAGATTCAAAAAAATCTGACTCAATACGAAATACACCATTACTTACCGTTGCAATCCATAAATCACCATCTTCTTCCTCAACTGATGAGATTACTTCATAACCAAATTCATTATTTACAAATACAGGTTTATGATTGGAATTGAAAATCTGGAAGCTATTTCTGCTCAATACATAATAATTATTTCTTTGTGTGAACCTGGATATAATCCGGATATTTTTTTCTTCAAACAATTCAATTTCGGTCCCTTCGAAAACACGATATATCCTATTCCCGCAATCAACAAGTAATTGATTATTATAGCTGCTAATTTTTTCACACCGAATAGATTTATCTAATAGCGTTTCAAACTTGGACCTTACTCCTGCCTTGTAATCATAAATATGAAGTCGAAAAAGTCCTTCAGTAGTAGAAGCATATAAATAATCACCTTGCACCTCTATATCTATCACAGTACCCGCTATACCATTTCTTTCATCGAGATACGAAATAGGACTCAACACTTCGATCAGGCTCAACCCATTTCCCAATGCCGCCCAAATGTTGTTTGCTTCATCCAAAAACAGAGAATGTACTTGGTTGCTCTGCAACTTGGTATTATTGTCAATCTTTCGTAACAATCTGCCCTCTTTGTCTACCTGCACAATACCGCCGTTTAGTGTACCGAAAAGATAACTCCCATCAGGTAATTCAATACCAGCATAAACTTTATTTTCAATCAAAAATTCATCGACCTCTGATTCTAACTTCCTAACATTATCTCCATCAAATAATGATAGGCCTTCCGTAAGATCTGCCACTAACCAAGTATCTTCCTTATATGGCAGCATTACCATTACCTTTCGACCAGCGAGTTTATCACTGTTGGGCCAAAATGACATCTCATCACCTACCGTATAGTGCCCTTCAGAAACATCAGAAATTAACACCTTATCATTAACTTTGTAACTCTTGAAAAACTGTTTTTGGGGTTTAAAAATATTAATCTGACCTTCTTTTAAATGGAAAAGGGCATTTTTTTGCTGAAAAAAGACTGATTCGCCATGAGGTAAAACATTCCAAACATTTGATATACTAACATTAGAATCTGGCAAAAGGGGTATCAAAGAATGATATTCAGGAGTGATAGCTGTGTCCCTATCCGATTTGTCTAAATATCCGAAAGAGCCAACCCCTCCTATATATAATTTACCACCTTTCCCCTCAGTAATAGAAAGTGCCCGATTATTATCAACCTGAGTACCTTTCCAATATGTCCCATCATATTGTAGAATCTTCCCCAGATTGGCAATATATATAAATCCGCTACTGTCTTGAGCAATATCCCAATTTTGTATGTATCCATCGTATTCTTTGTCAGAAAAATTGTGAACTATGGGATTCGAAAATATTCTAATCCCATCCTCCTGAGCAAAGACAGTGCTAGTAAAGAGAAACAAGAAAAAAAAACCTAATACAAAGGTTTGTATTTTTTCAAGTATCCTCCCACTTGCACTAGGTCGCCTTAATCTAATGCCATTGTATAAATCTACTTCTTTTCCTACCCTATCACACATTAGGTTCAATAAGCTCAACATCTTCATCATCATCTCCAACCCAGTCATCATTAAGCTCACAAATAATTATGTGGTAACTGTAGATATCATAGTCAGGTTTGCTTTGAATAGTACTCGCTGTATGTACTTGTATATAATTACTGAATACAGTTTCAATATCTTTGTTCTTGGGTGTCTTAAAGTCCAGTCGTACGTGCCCCAAATCTTCTTTGGGAATAAGAGCTCCATCATGTGACCCTAACTCTTTGAATGGCTTATTACTCCCCGATTCTTTGACTAATCGAAATTCTACTGCAAAATCCAAGTCGTTTTTAATTGTTCTATCTGACATATTGATCCCGTAATTATTTTGAAATTGTGACTAATAATAATTTTCAAGGTCAGTAATATTTTTTTATCTCTTTCTTTTTGTGACCCCAAATCCAACAATCACATTTAACCATTTTTTTTGCAAAGAATCCAGTTCTATCGAATGTTAACTACTTTACATAGTTTTAGAAGACTTTTGTATCATGTAAATAGACTTTTAACAGCAATAAAAGCGCTACGATTTTATGGCTGATGCAATTATCATAGGATCAGGCCCCAATGGACTGGCCTGCGGTATTCGCCTAGTCCAGGAAGGGCACACGGTCATCATTTATGAACAGGCCAATACAGTAGGCGGCGGTACCCGCACCATGGAGTTGACACGGCCCGGTTTTCATCATGATATCTGCTCGGCCATCCACCCACTGGCCAAGGCCTCTCCCTTCTTGCAGTCATTGCCATTGGAAGAACACGGGCTCGAATGGATTCAGCCAGAAGTGCCGGTAGCGCATCCTCTAGATAACGGACCCGCCGGGGCCCTCTTTCGCTCGCTTGACCGGACCATTGATTACCTCGGCAGTGACGGTAGCAGCTACCGAAAACTGGTGAAACCTTTTGTTAGACACTGGAATGAGCTCCTTCCCGATATCCTTGCCCCTTTTTCTATATTTCCCAATCATCCTCTGCTGTTGGCCCGAATGGGATTCTGGGGATTACAACCTGCCCAAACCCTTGCCAAACGCTTTGATACCGAAAAGGCCAGTGCCATCTTTGCTGGTTTAGCCGGACATGGCATTCTCTCTTTTGACCAAATAGCTACTTCGGCCATTGGACTGGTGCTTGGCACTGCTGCTCACACTGTGGGCTGGCCCTACCCCAAAGGCGGTTCTCATGCTATCACCAAAGCTATGGCTAGCTATTTTACTTCGCTCGGCGGTACGATTAAAACCGGCATTAAGGTTCATTCGCTGGAACAACTGCCTATTTCAGAACAGATCTTTTTTAATACCACACCACAACAAATCCTGAATATTGCCGGCAAACGACTTCATCGGAATTATGCTAAAAAACTAAAAAAATTCAGTTATGGTAATGGCGTATTTAAGACTGATTTTGCTCTCAGTGAACCTATTCCCTGGAAAGATGAAATCTGTCGTAAAGCAGGAACGGTACACTTAGGTGGAACATTTGAAGAGATCGCTGCATCAGAAAAGCAGGTTGAAGAAGGTCAGTGTCCTAAAAACCCCTACGTACTCGTAGCTCAACAAAGTCTCGGTGATACCAGCCGTGCACCGGAAGGCTACCATACCGGCTGGGCATACTGCCACGTACCAAACGGAGCTACTCAGGATATGACGGACCCTGTTATCGATCAAATAGAACGCTTTGCCCCTGGCTTCCGTGATTGTATTATCGATCAACATACCATGAACACTACCGCTATGCACAACTATAATCCCAATTACATTGGCGGTGATATCAACGGCGGACGACAGGACATCTCGCAGCTTTTTACACGCCCTACCGGTTTGTTCGACCCCTATCATATTCCCAACAGCAATATGTATATCTGCTCTTCTTCAACTCCGCCGGGCGGTGGTGTACATGGTATGTGTGGGTTCCATGCAGCAGAATCGGCACTGCAAAAATATAATAAGGTTTATTTCTAATCTCATTTTGAGAGCTATACAACGTTTTCCTTTCATCTTACTACTTTTGTATTGATACGTAATAGCAAACAATGCCCTAGCCTACCCCACCTCATCTCTCGCCCCCCTTCTAAAAAGCCATCCTTTACTACTTTTCAATCTTTATATAGCCCTGCTCAGCCTCTCCCTTTCGTAATTTATTGGCCCAGCAATGCGCCTGGCGGGTTGTCTCTGGTAGCTTATATTTCGTTAACACACTCATTATAATTTCATATGTATCTTCAAAAGATACCTTATGACCCGGTGAGATATAAATAGGATTCATCCCAGTTCTACTGCGTAGTACCATTCCAACGCTTTCACCCTCTTTTTTCAAATTGCACCACTTCCCTTTTTCAGTTCCGACTTCACTGTGTTCACCAATTAGAATATTTTTGGCGCATCCGATTGTCGGTTGATCAATCTCTATACCCAAATGGGTAGCAATACCCATACGTCGCGGATGCGCAACCCCATGCCCGTCAAGAATGAGCACATCCGGTGTTTGCTGCAGCTGTTCCCAGGCTTTTAATAAAACCGGTATCTCACGAAAAGCCAACAAACCGGGGATATATGGAAAAGACGTTTCATCAGAGACCAGCGAACACACCACAGGCTGCAGACTTGGTAATTCCAACACTACAATGGCCGCATGCAACATATCCGAGCCGCGATCAAAAGAGATATCAGCTCCGGCGACTAATGTCGGAGTCTCTATAAGTGGCTCTATGACAATCTGTTTTTTTAATTTCTGCTGTAGCTGCTTTGCTTCTGAGGTGGAGATCGTTTTATAATATTCCAAATGGTTTGTTAAGGTCATCAGATAGAAAAAAAGTTCTTTTAAAATTCGTTTATTTAAAGTCAGCAGAAAAAGAATAATAAAAGATTACCTATGGATAATAATGAATTTCGTAAGAACGCTCATGAACTTGTTGACTGGATGGCTGACTACTTTGAAGAAGTAGAAGAATATCCGGTAAAGCCCGACGTAGAGCCCGGTGATATTCTAGCACAACTCCCGAATTCGGCACCACAAGCAGGCGAATCCTTCGAAGCGATGTTTGCTGACTTTAAAAATATTATCATGCCCGGGATGACCCACTGGGAAAGCCCCAACTTTATGGGCTATTTTCCTGCTAATAAAAGTTATCCATCTGTATTGGCCGAAATGCTGACGGCTACCCTTGGTGCACAGTGCATGAGCTGGCTCACCTCTCCCGCTGCTACGGAGCTTGAAGAGAAAGTAATGGAGTGGCTACGAGAACTTATCGGCTTGCCTGACTTTTTCACCGGTGTTATTGAAGGTACGGCCTCCACATCAACCCTTTGCGCGCTACTGATGGCCCGAGAACAGATTACCGATTTCGGCGTCAATCAATCGGGTTTTAGTGGCAATCAAGATTATACGATATACTGCTCATCAGAAACCCATTCATCCATTGAAAAAGACGTAAAAATTGCGGGCTTTGGTCGAAAAAATCTCCGAAAAATACCGGTAGACAAAGACTATGCTATGAAACCGGAAGCACTGGAAGAAACAATCCGCAATGACCTCGAAAACGGAAAAAAACCAACCGCAGTTGTAGCCACGATTGGTACAACAGGCTCTACCGCTATCGATCCATTAAAAAAGATTGGAAAACTCTGCTCCAAATACGAAATCTTTCTGCATGTTGATGCTGCCTACGCCGGAACAGCCCTTTTACTGCCCGAAAAACGCTGGATGAATGAGGGTATCGAATATGCAGATTCCTTTGTATTTAATCCCCATAAGTGGATGTTTACCAATTTTGACTGCTCAGCCTTTTATGTAGAGGATGAAGCCCTACTGGTACGAACATTCGAAATTATGCCTGAATACCTGAAGACGCCTGAAGATGAGCGCGTCAAAAACTATCGCGACTGGGGCATCACCTTGGGAAGACGATTTCGTGCCTTGAAACTATGGTTTGTTATGCGCAGCTTTGGAATTGACGGATTACAGAAAAAAATACGCGGGCATATCTCCCTGGCCAAAGATTTAACAGAAACAATCGAAGAGCATAAAGATTTTGAGCTGTTGGCCCCGGTGCCCTTGAATACGATCTGTTTTCGTTTTCATCCGAATCATATTGATGATGCAAAGAAACTTGATGAACTTAACAGTAAACTGCTTAACAATATTCAAAGAGACGGATCCCTCTTTTTAACACATACTAAGCTAGACGGAAAGTATACTATTCGTATTGTACTAGGGAATACTAACCTTGAAAAGAAACATGTTGAGCAGGCATGGAAAATTATCAAAGAAAAAGCTTTTGAACTAATTCACTAGTGATCTGTGTTCCGATCACCTATAGGAAGTATGAAAATAGCAATAGGCTCAAATTAAAAACTATTAAGGAGTGAAATATGGATTTATCAAACATTCAAGCATTAGTCACAGGTGGAAGCTCTGGCATCGGAAAAGCAACAGCAGAAGCCATTACTGAAGCTGGTGGCAATGTTGTTATAGCTGCTCGAAGTAAAGGGCGTTTAGAAGAAGCAGCCGAAGAGGTTGGGGCCACACCCCTGCAATGCGATGTAGGCGATGAACAGGGAGTGGTCAAGCTTGTTGAAAAGACCATCAAGGCGTTGGATGGCTACAATGTGCTTATCAACAATGCGGGCTACGGTACCTTTTCGAGGCTTGTTGATCTGTCAGCATCTGATTTTGCCGAACAGCTAAGAACCAACACCATTGGCGCAATGGTAGTAGCACGCGAATCTGCAAAATATTTTATTGAGCAGGATTATGGCAACATCATCAACGTATCATCAACCGCAGGCAAGAAAGGGTTTGAAGGGGGCACGGCCTATGTTGCCAGCAAATTTGCCTTGGGCGGTATGACAGAATGCTGGCGATCAGAGCTGCGTCCACATAACATTCGAGTGATGCAGATCAATCCCAGCGAAGTACAAACTGCTTTTCCCGAAAATGCCGGGCTGGAAGAACGAGACTTTAATGAAAGCAAACTCATTGCGGACGATATTGCTCAGACAATCTGCAGTATGCTGTCGCTACCCGATCGCGGCTTTATCCCCGAAACCAGTGTATGGGCAACGAATCCACAGTAAATTATGAATACACAAGATCTGCCGGATGTTACATCCGAAAACCTCCAGCAAAAGCCTATAGAATCAGCTGAAACAATCCCTTCGAGCTGGTATCATTCTGAAGCAATATTTGAATTCGAAAATGAGCATATCTTTTCAAACTACTGGCAACTCGGGATTCACCAGTCAGAGCTACCCAAAACCGGTGACATGCACACGCTGGAGGTGGCAGATAATCCCCTGCTGTTAGTTCGCGACAAAAAAGAGCAGATAAACGCCTTTTATAACGTATGCAAACATCGGGGTGGCCCCGTTGCAGTCAAAAAAGGAACTACCTCGGTATTACAGTGCCAATATCACGGCTGGACCTATCTTCTTGACGGCTCACTCCGGGGTGTTCCCCATTTTCGAAAAGTAGAGCTCTTCGACAAAAAAGATTTTGGGCTTGAACCGGTTACACTCGATCAGTGGCAAGGCTTGGTCTTTGTATCGCTAAATGATAAAATTAAGCCGATCTCACATTTTGTAGCCGGAATCGACAAACAGATCGCGCCCGTTAACCTTTCCGACTTCCAATTTGTAGAAACCCAATCATATACCATTGACTGCAACTGGAAAGTCTACGTCGATAACTTCTTGGAAGGATATCACATCCCCATTGTCCATCCCGAGCTAGCCCAACTACTCGACTATGGGAAATATAAAACAGATACCGAAGAGTGGTATTCTCTGCAACACAGTCCTTTCAAGGACAAAGATGATGACAATCTCTACCAAGCATCAGATGGACAAGCCTACTACTATTTCATCTTTCCCAATATTATGCTCAATATTCTTCCGGGGCGGCTACAGACAAATGTTATACAGCCCGTTAGCCCCACAAAAACAGAAGTCATATTCAATTTCTATTACCTCGAAAAGGATAACAAAAAAGTAATCAAAGACGATATCGAATACAGTCACAAAATACAGCTTGAAGACATCGAAATATGTGAACTCGTCCAAAAAGGCCTAAAATCCAAAGCTTATGATAAAGGACGGTTTTCCGTTCAACGAGAGAAGGGCGTTTACCATTTTCAATCATTAATTAAACAAGAGTTTGCATCTGTATTTTAAAAACCAATAATGCTCACCAAACAACATTAAATATTTTTTATATAGAGATTAACCCTGCTCAGGATAACACTTTTCACACGGGCACATCTCACGTAACGTTTCCCACTGGTACATACCATTATCGTGGCCGTCACTCCAAAATATCTTGATAGCATGGTTGCCAATCTGCTTAATATCTTTGATCTCAAAATACTGGGTAGGCTCAACAAAAAACAACTCCATCTCAAAAGTGTTCATATTTCCATGCCCACCCCTGCACATAACACACGGGCAATTTTTTCGCAGCCCAAATAATGCATACTCCGAATGGTGGCCGTCAGACCAGTCTATTTCTAAAATCTGCTCACTATTAGAAACTTCAATTCCTGTAGGTGTAATATCGCTATCCATAATCTTCTTTTATTATATTAAGTGCAAAGGTAAAGCGATACCACCATGGAATCCAATGATATTATCAATTTAATGAACGAACTTATACATCTGTTGGCTGTTTTAGGCTTGGGTTTTGTACTTTCTTTTGGGATGGGGTATCGTCGTATCTTAAAGTTTCGCCACCTCACTCAGCAACGAGTGGTTGCCGGGCTTGTAACTGCCCTGGCTGTTTTTATCCTCCTTTCTTCCGCACAGTGGCTACAGATCATCACAGAACAGAGTGTTACCCAAATCACGATGCTCTTCTACTGCCTCATTGGAGGGTTTTTTCTGGGATTTGCCACCAAAATGCTACAGTTGCGCAAGCAGGCCCAGACTCAACTATATATAAACCGGTCAATTTGGACTCAAACAGCTCCCGCCCTTATAGCCCTTGCCATTATACTATTTGGACTCTCTCGCTCCGGTATATTATGGTTTAGCCCTTTTACAGGAATCAACCTTACTTCCGGCTTGTCTCTTATTGGCTTTGGGTGCTGCGGGTTAACCGTTCAAATAGTGCCCGAATTTCGGAAAAAAGGAATTATTATTATAGATCAGTTTGTACCCTGGCCAAAAGTAGTGTCGTACAGCTGGCAATCAGAACAATTACTACAGATAGATTATTACATCAAGGGGGATATCTTAACAGATTTTACAACCTATGTACCATTTGAAGATCGCCGAATCATTGAAAAGCTGCTGAAAAAAAAGCTTGAAGAAAATGAAGAAGAACATAAAAAGACGATAACAAACAAAGCATAAGATGATCAAGCTACTTTTCCATGCTGTACCATTAAGCACTTATTTTCCACATAGTCTAATCCAGCTTCTTCTGCCAGCGCTTTAGCCTCCGGAGAAGATACTGAAAGCTGCGTCCATATCAGTGGATTTTGTCCCGACTTTTTCGACCAATCAACAACTTCTTGAACCATCTGTGCGGTATATTCAGAATCTCGGAATATATCTACCACATCAACTTCCACATCAGCAGCTATCTCTTTAATAGAAGCGTAGCACTTTTCCCCCAACACCTCATCATATTTTGGATTTACCGGTATTATGTTAATTCCATTTTCCTTCAGGTAATTGGCAATATGATAACTCGTCCGATATTTATTAGCCGAACAGCCAACAACCACTACGGTATCAATATTTTCAAGCTTTTTTTTAAAATCAGGATCCATAGAAATATTTATTGAATTTTTAATTACTCAAAAATAATTAAAATTACGGGATTTGATTGATTTCAATTATCATTGGCATTTAACCCAATAGCATAGAAATAGTGTAAATGGTTTCTACAGCTAAACAGTTCATTCGGAGACACAAAAAATATGCTCCTGTGGTATTCTTTATCGGGGGATTTATCTGGGACAGCCTTACCCTCGGACGCATCGATGGCTGGTATAGCAACACCATTCTAACAACCTATCTTGTCTGTCTTACCGCCTGTCTGTACATTTTTAACCTGGCCGATGATAATCACTGGCAGGACACATTTATAGAACCCTACCAAGAATATTCACCATTGGCAATACAGTTCTTCCTCGGAGGTTTAAGCAGTGCCTATGTTATTTTCTTCTTCCAGAGTGTCTCCTTTTCAAAAGCAATGGTATTTTTTTTAATCTTGGTTGCTCTTTTGCTTTCCAATGAACTGCTCAAACATCGAATCTCAAATAAATACCTGCAGTTTGGAGCTTACTTCTTTGTAAACTTTACCTTCTTCACTTTCTTCACACCTGTTTTATTCGGAGTGATGAATACCTTTCTTTTCATCGTTTCCGGTTTTATAAGCCTTATCTCTACGTTATTTTTAATTATCTATATTTATAGAATAAGTCCCTCAACCAGAGAAGAAGTATCACGGTGGAAAGTTACTCTTCTCATTTTTTGTATCTATGGTACTATAAACGGTTGTTATTATTTTAACCTTATCCCCCCTGTTCCCCTCTCTCTTCAAAACGGAATGGTTGCTTACAAAGTAGAGAAAGAAAACAACACATTTCTCGTTTCCTACGAACAAACTGCTTTTTATGATATCTTTGAAACCTACGACCGAACCTTTAATTACACTTCCGGCGATTCCGTTTTTGTCTTCACTTCTATCTTTGCTCCGACAAATTTAAAGAAGACGGTCCAACACGAATGGCGATTTTATGATCCTAAAAGCAAACAATGGCAAACTACAGACAATATCCGATATAACCTAATAGGAGGTCGTAAAGCCGGTTTTAGGGGACATACTTATAAAAGTAATATCTGGCCCGGGCGATGGCGCGTAAATGTTACCACCGAAGGGGGAATGGTTCTGGGCCGAATTGACTTTAGGATAATAGCAGATTCAACATTTGACAAGAACAAACTGACCAAACGTAAATTCAACTGACAATTAGGGTCTAAATTCTCCAGAAAAACCCTTATATTGACAGAAATTCACGACAATCAGAAACAAACCAAAGTATTTTGTCTAAAGTAAAAGACGGTGACACCGTAAAAGTGCACTACACAGGAACATTAACGGAAGAAGGAACAGTATTTGATAGTTCCGAAGATCGAGAGCCCTTAGAATTCACGCTGGGAGAAGGTCAATTAATTCCCGGTTTTGAACAGGCTGTCATCGGCATGGAAGTTGGCGACGATACAACTGTAGAAATTGAATCAGAAGATGCCTACGGCCAGCGCCGTGAAGATCTGGAACTGGAAGTTGCAAAGTCTGATCTTCCTGACAACATCGAACCACAAGTCGGTATGCAGCTACAAATGCAGCAGCAAGAAAACGGCCAAGCTATTCCAGTTCAAATTACTGCCGTTGAAGATGAATTTGTTAAGCTTGATGCTAACCACCCGTTAGCTGGTAAAGACTTAACATTTGAAATTGAGCTTGTTGAAAAAGTGGACTAATCCCACCCAAGCTTAGTTATTGATTCTTTAAAGCCTGAATTCGATTTATTCGAGTTCAGGCTTTTACTTTTTTCCGTACCACCGTTATCCCATCACGTACGGTTAACATGACCTGCTCCACCGATTTATCACGGTGTATTTGTTTACTGAGCCTATCAATTGCTTTTGCTTTATCCGTACTTGGCTCCAACACTTCCCCGCCCCATAACACATTATCGATAACCATGATCCCACCAAGAGTTAAGCGTGGCTGTATCATTTCATAATAGCTCGGGTAATTAATTTTATCAGCATCCAAAAAAACAAAATCAAACTCACCGTCAATGGTAGGAATGGTTTCAAGTGCTTTTCCCATACAAAGCGTAATTTTTGAACCATGCTCACTCTTCTCGAAAAAGGTTCGTGCTATATTTTCATACCGCTTGTTATATTCACACGTGAAGAGTTCTCCATCCCGGGGCAGTGCCTCGGCCATGGTTAGAGCAGAGTAACCGGTAAAGGTTCCTAATTCTAATACTCGGTGTGCTCCTGAAAGCTTAATCAAAATTGCTAGCAAGCGCCCTACCTGCCTGCCGCTTAACATATCGGTAAACTCTAAGTCCTCCTCCGAAACAGCAATCAATTCCTTAATAATATCAGAATCTTCTGTGGTATGTGCGAGAGCATATTCTTCTGCAACACGTAAATCCATATAATAAATGCGTTAATTTTATTGAACTCGGATTATTGCGTAAGGAATTCTGTTGTGATCAAGTCACGGCAGGCAAAGTCGTAAGGCGATTCAACAAAGCCTGGCATATATGAGCCATTTGTATTTGAACGCCGTGCACAGTTAAATTTCACACCCTTTTGTCAAACACTCAAATTTGAGCTATGAAAAATATTCCATATCTGAAGTAACATCGACTACTTACCGTATTTTTTATACTTTTTTTGAATAATCCGAGTTAAAACTGGCAACTCTAATTAAGCCTAAAGATATTCAGGTCAGAAATGCTCAACAAATATTTTATCTGTGGATTTTATCCCCGCACAAGAGTCTTCGCTTTTTATTAAAGGATTCCGTCTGTATACCTGGCTACTTTTTAAACGACGATTTAAGAAGGTCTGGCTCAAGCAGGAGTATTCTCCCTGTTCTGAGTGTAAAACGGTCTATTACCTTAATCATCATTCTTGGTGGGATGGTCTGATTCCATTTCTATTAAATGAATTCCGTTTTCATCAGCAAGCTCGGGCGCTCATGGAAGATAAGCAGATGAGAGAATATCCCTTTTTCCAAAAAATAGGGGCCTTTTCAATCAATAGGGATAATCCCCGAAACGCCCTCCCTTCTCTTAGGTATGCCGTACAATCTTTTGAACGTGATCAAGCTAGCCTCTTTATATATCCCGAGGGTACCATAACGCCTGCAGGCAGCTCAATGAACTTTGAGAAAGGCTTAACTTGGTTACACAAACGGCTCAATGAAGTAGACTTTGTTCCCGTAGGCATCTATATGCATACCATACGACATGATAAACCAGAGCTTCATTTACAAGTAGGACGACCCGCAAAAATAAATGATAAGACTACCGGAGATGAAAGAACACGCCACTTTGAAAACACATTGGATAGCATCTTAGATGAGTTACATACAACTGCCGGATTTGACGATTCGGAATTCGAACGTTTTGTGTAAAATTACCAAGTCCATTGATATAATCGCTTAGATTGCTGTACCCAGTGGGGTTTCTCAGCTTTATATCGTATCCGCATATCGACAAATGGCCAAAAAAAACGGTTAAAAATACGATCGGGATGAATATACTCACATATTCCCTGCTTCTTTTCCACAATTTCATCTTTAAAACGTAGAAAAGCATCGCTTTGGTACCGTTGGTAAAAGGGGCCATTATCAAGCAATCTGCTATGTTGGATATGAATTTCTCCTTGATCCGACCGCAACCCAATTTTCCGGGCAGGCTTTAGTCCAAACAAGGTCCACCCCTTGTCAGTTAATAATACTTCATCAAATGTTTCTAGCACCATACCGTTATCCCTGCTAATAAGCCAGGCCCGGTGCTGCTCTTCTTCTTGACGATTCATCACATAGTATACCAAAGTAGCATAATCAAAATGAATTCGTCCCCAGTACCAATCCACAAACTCATTTCGCATCGGTTCATGCCCAATATTATGATCGTGGTAGCCTCTGCCCTCAAAAGAAATTGGTCGGAGCTCTTCGCCACTGGGTGTTATCTGCATGTTAGCTTTTATGTGAGCTCGTGGTTGAACTAAATTCCAAAGATGTCCTTTTCCAGTATTAGATGTATTCTGGAACAGTTGAGACTTCAAACTGGGGCTCTCAAAATGTATAGTTGCATTAAGCTGATCGCCGCAAGCTAATATTTCAGCAAGCCTTAACTCATATACGAGGGTACTCTCGTGCTCTACCAACTTCATTTGGTGCGAACCTAGCTTCAGGTAAGGTAGATCTTCACTAAAATTACACTCAGCTTCTTCAAACTCTGTGAAACTATAATATATTGGCGTACCATTCTCATAGATAGAAATACTGATGGCCGGATGGGCCGAAGGATCTGGCTCTTTACCCTCTTCAATAGCCCGATTATAACGAGTTGAAAAGGGATTTCCCTCATAAAAAATAATTACAAAACTATATTTCTCATCTTTTGAAAGACCATCAAAATACCACCACTCATAGCCACCCGAAATATGAGGAAGGTGCCGTATATCTTCATTGGGATTGGATAATAATCTCATAAGTCGGCAATTAAATCAATTGAAACGATAGCTGCAACTCTTTGAGTTATAGCCTACTACAAAGTTTGATCTTTTTCTCTACAATCCTACATTTAAGTAATGATCATAATATTTTACATAGCCTTGGTATATCTGCTTATTACAAGCGGTATACTATTTTTGAATCGGATCGATTTTACCCCGCTGCCTCCTGTGCCCCATCATTACTTTGACCGCCAAGCTCCCAAAGTGAGTATTTGTATTCCAGCTCGTAATGAAGCCAACTCTATTGAGCGTTGCGTCCGTTCCGCTGTTGACCAGCAATATCCAAATGTTGAAGTTGTTGTCCTGGATGATAACTCCACCGATCAAACTCCCGAAATCCTTGCAAAGCTTGTTGATATATTTCCTGATACACTTACCGTCATATCAGGCCAACCCAAGCCAAAAGGATGGTTGGGTAAGTCTTGGGCCTGCCACCAACTCGCAGAACAGACGACCAGCGAAATAATTACCTTCATTGATGCAGACACCTGGATAGAACCGGAGGCTACAACCAAAATTGTACGAGCAATGGGACGAGATATCGTCGACTTTATTACCCTCTGGCCAAAACAACAACTAGGTACCTTTTGGGAGAAAACGGTGATTCCTCTTGTATATTGGGGACTTTTAACCCTCCTTCCTACCCGCTATGTATACCGTCACCCAAAGTGGCTGCCTGTTTTTCTAAAAGATAAAATAGGGGCCAAATTTGCTGCTGCCTGTGGACAATTCATGGCTTTTAAAAGAAACGTATACCAAAAAGTCGGAGGTCATAAATCCGTAAAAAGCAAAGTAGTTGAGGATGTAGAGCTTGCTAAAGAGATAAAGCGAAATGGGTATGCCATGAAAATGTATCACGGAGCAGATACCATAGGCTGCCGAATGTACCGTTCGGCAGATGAACTATGGCAGGGCTTTCGCAAGAATTTTTTAGCAGGTTTTGGAAATAATCTCCTCCTTTTTATCGGAATGGCTCTTCTTCAATTTGTAACTTTTATGCTCCCTGTAATTGCATTACCCTTTTTATTTTTCTTTGGCACATCAAAGCTATTTATTGTTTGTTTAATAGTAGTTGCTCTTATGATTATACAACGATTTATCGTAGATCGCTGGTTTGGTTGGAATCCTCTTTTTGGATTGCTACATCCCATTGCAGTTGGATGGTTTCAAGCACTGGGTATAAAGGTGCTCGCCGATTACTTAAAAAACAAACCTACTCAATGGAAGGGACGTGATCTTTGACCTTTGTCTACACCTAAAATTGATACAACTTCCTGTTTATTTTTACCATCAAAGTATCCATATTAGGGATAGATGAAGAAAGCGATAGACAAATATTTACGCTATTTAAATATCGAGCGAAACGCCTCGTCGCATACCATCACTTCGTATGAAAATGATTTAACCCAATTTCTCAGTTTTTGTAGCGCTCATTTTGAACTCCCCCCCGAACAGTTAAGACCGGAACAAATTGAAAGAATTACAATACGTTTATGGTTGGGAGAGCTCTCGGAACGAGGCTTGGCAAAAAGCTCTATTGCACGCAAAGTGGCTGCAATCAGATCATTTTTCAAATACTGCTTTAAACGTGGAATAGTAGTGCAAAATCCGGCTCACCTGCTAGTGGTACCCAAAAAAGATACGCCCTTACCTAAAACGGTTAGTCCCGAAGATATTTCTCGAATGATGGAATTGGCTGAAGGCGATTCTCCTCGCTCAACTCAAAACCGGGCTTTATTGGAACTGCTTTATGGAACTGGACTTCGCCTTAGCGAGTTGATAAATATTGATGTAAAAGATATTAATTTGAAGTTGAACCAACTTAAGGTTTTGGGCAAGGGCGCCAAACAGCGAATTGTCCCTTTTGGTAAGCAAGCTAAAAAGTGGCTAATAAATCATCTCGATACCAAAGCTGAACTTTATGGTGAACGTACCGATGAAGATGCACGGCAGGCAGTATTTATTGCAGCAAGCGGTCAACGGATTTATGCCCGGGCGGTACAACGTATTGTTAAAGATTTTCTACAGCGGGCTAGTGAAGTAACCCAAAAAAGTCCCCATGTACTGCGCCACAGTTTTGCCACACATCTGCTCGACCAAGGCGCAGATATACGTATTATTAAAGAGCTATTAGGACACGCTAATTTAGCAGCAACACAAGTTTACACACATACTTCAGTTGAAAGACTGAAAAACGTTTATAAACAGGCTCATCCGCGAGCCGAAAATCAAAGTTAATTTAGGAGGTTCTTATGAAAACAACATTCACAGCCAGACATTTTGATCCAAGTGCTGACCTACATGCTTATGCAGAGGATTCTGTACAGAAACTGGATCAATTTTATGACCGTATTTTAACCTGCGATATCATCTTGGAACCTGTACCCAGCGATGATAATCCCCAGCAGGCAGAGCTGAATGTTAAAGTGCCTCAAAAACTATTGAATGCCAAAGAGCAGGCACCATCTTATGAACAGGCGATAAATATGGTCATTGATAATATTTCTCGACAACTTAAAAAGTACAAACAAAAAACTTTACACCAACGATAATTAGTTATGCCTTTCGGTGATAATGAAACTATTCCAAAAACAGAAAAGATAAGCGTTTCATACCTTATTGAACGGCTTAGTGAACGTGTTCAGCTAACATTGAACACCTTTGTTGCCGAAAGCGATAATAACCAACGTTTTGTGACCGAGGCGGAACTTCACCGCCCCGGTCTGGCGTTGGCCGGTTATGTTAAACTATTTACTCATCAACGCATACAGGTTATCGGCAATACGGAAAACCGTTATATCCATAACCTTTCAAAAGAGAAACAGATTGAAGCATTCAAGAATCTGACCCAATTCGAAATTCCCGTATTATTCCTTACCCACAATAACACCCTCCCCGATTACCTACTCGATATTGCCAAAGAAGCAAATATTCCCATCTATGGCACTCCGATAGAAACCACCCGCTTCATGCACATTGTTCGGGATTTTCTGGAAGACCAGTTTGCCCTTCAAACAATGGTGCATGGCTCAATGGTTGATGTATATGGTATCGGTATTCTTATTGCCGGAAAATCAGGTATTGGCAAAAGTGAAGTTGCCCTTGATTTAGTTGAACGGGGACACCGGCTGGTAGCAGATGATGTGGTCATTCTCACTAAAAAGAATAATGTTCTCATGACCTCAGCTACAGAAATGAATAAACATTTTATGGAGATTCGAGGGCTGGGAATCATAGATATTATGTCAATGTTTGGAGTACGAGCAATTCGCTACCAGAAGAGATTGGAAGTAGTACTGGAACTATCGCTATGGGATGAATCAAAAGATATTGAACGAACCGGTTTAAACAGAGATACTGTTTCTATTATGGGCATTGAAATACCAATGATAAATCTGCCTATAACACCGGGTAAAAACATTACGGTTATTGCCGAAGTTATTGCTATGAACTACCTATTACGACATTATGGATATGATGCAGCCGAAGCGTTCCAAGATAAAGTCAAAACCCATATCGCAGAAAAAGAACACCCAGGTGCTATGCCCAAACGGGCCATAGAATATTTTGAGGGAGATATCGAATAGTAAACAGTTCAAGTTTTCGAAAATTTATAAAATTTCCGTATCATTCATTTCTTCTGTAACAAACGGCTCCTGCTGTTCTCTTGTAACTGTGTCGGGATCAGTTTGAATAAAAATATCATATATGGCTCTCAATAATTATTACTACTACGACGAACAAAATTGCGAATTTGTTCCCGTCGAGTACAATGGCTTAGAACGTATTATATACACAGCATGTGTTTGGATACTTTGTGGAGTGGTACTTGCAGGTGTAGGAATCTCTATTCTATCTTTTTCTGTAGGCACACCGGCAGAAATTGCCCTTAAAGCTGAAAACCAAGAATTGATTAATCAGCTCCAAAAAACCAAAAGTACCATTAAAAACCTTGACCAAGAGGTTGACCAACTTGCACAGGCCGATAATGAAATGTACCGTTCGGTTTTGGGAATGGACAAAATTTCATACGACGAACGACAAGCAGGTGCCGGTGGTGCTGATGTTTATTCGGAATTCGATGTATATAGCCAAGAAACAGCTGATATCCTTAAATGGACTGCTGAGAACCTGGAAACCCTTGAACGCAGTATCAATATTCAAAAGCTAAGCTTTAATGAGATTAAAAAGCATTACAATAAAAACAAACAAAAACTCAAGCATATACCCGCTATTAAACCAACAAAAGGGATAGTTTTAAGTGGTTTTGGGATGCGCATGCACCCTATCTTGGGATATCGTACTCCACATGAGGGACTTGATTTCAGAGCCAGTGTAGGCACCGAAATTGTTGCTACCGGTGATGGAACCGTCAAATATGCTGGTCTTAAAGGGACTTTTGGTCGTCTTATTATCATTGACCATGAGTTTGGGTATGAAACATACTATGCCCACCTCTCCTCATATGCCAAAGGCATTAAACCCGGAGCCAAAGTAAAGCGCGGCGACCTTATCGGGTTCTCGGGCCAAACGGGACGTGTTGAAGGCCCACACCTACATTATGAAGTTCATAAAAATGATAAATCAATTGATCCGCTTAGTTATATCTTTGCAGATACTACGCCGGAAGAATACATGATGTACAAAGATATTGTAGAAAATAACCACAAATCAATGGACTAGAATTTAATATTGATCTAAGGTATGAAAGGCTGCTCAATAAGGGTAGCCTTTTTTGATTAACACCATCTTTAAGTCATATCTTTACGTATCTATGCAAGGGAAAGCTTTCAATAAATTAATACCAACCATGGCTTTTATGGATTATGTCTCGGCTGATCTACCTCAACAGATCCCCTTCTGAAAATAATTGAACAGTACTTTTGAAATTAAAACAATGAAATTAGTAAAGAAATTGCATAACACTATAACTGAGAAGGGAATTATGATTGATATTATTTACTCAAAAGTTCACTGGTCAGTATCATTCAAAAACAGATACTCTTAACGAAGCAGAAGGAATACATATTCCTGTCCATTACGACCACCAAGTTAAGAACATATTTGATAAGACCACAGAGTTTTTAGTAATATCAGCTCCTTCAACCCACAGTGATCGTATATCTGTATGTTAAACCAGTTGGAGCATTTGGGATTCAAGATGCATATAAGGTTATTAGTGTCGATTTAATTCAACACTCAACATCCAAAGTCAAGCATTTATATTCCCGTATTACTTAGAAGCTTGACTATCTTACTATTTGATAGTTTAATCACTCATATAACCTTTCTATTTCCCTTTTTCCTGCATAAAGCGCTCTTCAAGCTTTTTAGGTGCTCGTACAGACTTCCGTACCCAATCTAGTTGAAGGTCTAACTTCTCTTCATCCGTTAATGCCCAATCTTGTTTACCTTTTCGAAGCCGACTACTAAGATCATATAAACAAAGTGCAGCGCCAACTGAAATATTGAAACTCTCGCTAAAACCATGCATCGGTATTTTTGCATAACCATCAGCTTCATTCATGGCATAATCTGAAAGCCCGGTAAGTTCTGCACCAAAGAGAAGTGCGGTAGGTTTATCAAGCGATACTTCATCAATAGTAACATCATCATGATGGGGCGTTGTAGCAATAATTTGATATCCGTGATCTTTTAAAGAACGAAAGCATCGCTCGGTATTATTTACCCCCTCTTTATTATATTGGTAGTGAGAGATCCACTTGTCAGCACCTATAGTGACTCCCTTATTAGGATCAAAATCATTTTTATTCTCTATAATATGAACATCTTGAACGCCAAAGCCGTCGCAGCTTCGTAATACAGCACTGGCATTATGAGGCTGGTATATATCTTCCAAAACTACAGTAAGGTAACGAGTTCGTGAATTTAGTACCTCATTTATCTTTTCCCACCGATTGGCAGTAATGAACTCTTTAAGGTAGTTAAGCAATTGTAATTTAAGTGACTTATCCATAAAATTATAAATACAAATGTTTTAGTCCCAAAGATATCGTATACTACTTTTGTTATCTGATCTTTTTAATCAAAGAAGGAGGTCTTATGCTTGTCCGTGACATTTTAAAAAATAAGGGTAGAGAAGTCTATTCGGTAGATCCCAACCAAACCGTATATGAAGCCATTGCTACAATGGATGAACTTGATATAGGTGCTTTAATTGTTTTAGAGGGTGAATCATTAGAAGGCATTCTCAGTGAACGCGATTACCGGAGTAAAGTAATTCTTAAAGGAAGAAGTTCCAAGAGTACAAAAGTTCATGAGATTATGAGCTCTAATGTTCACTGTGTAACTCCCTCAGATTCCGTACAACGATGTATGGGAATTATGACCGAGAAGAAAATACGCCACCTGCCAGTAATAGAGCAAGATAAAGTAATTGGAGTTGTCTCAATTGGTGATCTGGTCAAGAGTATTATTTCCAAGCAGAAAAGTGAAATAAGCAACTTGAGGCACTACATCCAAGGCCAAGGCTCCTACCCAGGATAACCTAGTTAATTAACTCTCACAACGGATAATAAATCCCTTTTTACGGACAGTATCGATATACTCATTCTCTGAATTGCTACGAATTTTCTTTCGTAGATAACTGATATATACATTTATGTAATTGGTTTGCGTATCGAAATGGATATCCCAAACATTTTCTGCAATCTCTTCCTGCGTAACAATTTTATTTTTCTTTTTAAGCAGGTATACCAACAGGTTGTACTCATTATTTGTAAGATCAACCTTAGTGTTGTTAACAAAAAAGGTACGCTCCAACATATTTACTTTAAGTTCGCCACATTCTAATATACGATCACCATTAGAATCTGTACTACGACGACTAATAGCTTCAATGCGAGCCATTAACTCTTCGGTATCGAAGGGTTTGGTAATGTAGTCATCAGCTCCTACACGAAGACATTTAATTTTCACATCTGTCTCTTGTTCAGCGGATAAAATTAGTACGGGGGTAGTAATTTCATCATCCCGCATACTTTTACAAAGATCGAAACCATCCCCATCGGGTAATCCCAGATCTAAGATAATAATGTCATATGAATCTTCAGATGCATGCTTTTCACCATTAGTAGCAGTTTCTGCTACATCAACGGTGTGATTATTTTTCTCCAGTACCGCTTTCACCAGTGCACGAACTGAAGGATCGTCCTCGATAACTAATACATTCATAGTAAGAGTATCTTCCTTCCCTGATTTAATCCCGTTGTTAGAATTAACTGATTATAAACATCTAAGCATAAATATGCTAAGATTTAATATAGAATTTTAAAAACCTAACAATAACCGATATCAAACAGCCATTGTTTTATTTCTTTGAGAAATAAACTACTTAAAGCATGTGAATCTTCCAACTCCTTAAATGTTACATTTGCTCCCCATTTGGAAAGCTGATTACAGCACTTTCTCTGAGGGGTACTTTTCACACTCCGGTCGTTTGCACCATGCAGAGCCAACACATTCATATGATCAAACGGATGCTGTTGGCCTTCAAATATTTCCGTCTTAATACGAGCTCCTACTATAATCAAATTTTTTACATATTTCCACCGTGACAGCCCAAAATACCCTGCCAAATATCCTCCCATCGAATATCCCAATACCGTAACATGCGTCGGTGAAACCTGTTTACGAATCTTATTAATAGTTTCTTCTAAAAACTCCGAAGTGGCTTCCAAAGAACTGGTAAACTGCTCTTGGCTGCCATCGTACAAGTACCAAGCCCTCCCCCACTCTTTTACAGATTTCTCTCGGTTGCGATCATAAATAGGATATGGTGCCTGAATGAATAGGTGATAAGCATCAATATCCAATAGCTCTTCAACCAATCCCTCAAAAATCTTAATATTTTGTTTAAACCCGTGAAGATATACAATCAGCGGCTTCTCATCAGACTTCCCAGTTTCTAGCAGTTTAAAGGGTACCTCTATCTCAAAAGTGGTTTCTCCAGACATTAATAATTCTCGCATATCACTAGATCAAATCTTTAAGCTTTTTAACCGAAGGGCCAAAACCATAAAAATTATAATTAATCCCCGAAAGTACTTCTGTATCTTGCTATTCATACCATGAAGCATCACTTTAATATCTTTAAAGTCATTACGAAGCTTCTAGTAGAACTTTCGTAGGGGTATAGTATAAGCTATGATTATCTTCTATTAGTTTAGTGACCACATGACTGCAAATATAAAAAAAATCTATACTCATTAGTCATTTTTAACAAGAAATGCTAAGTAGTATAGGTTTATATTTGTGTAATTTTCTATTGGGATTTGTGATTCATCCTATTAGTTTTGGACAAATTGAATTGCAGCTTGAAGAAAACCCATACTTATGGCAGAAGTACGAACCGACTGGAGCAAAGATGAGATTTCTGAGATTTACCACACCCCATTAATGGAGCTGGTCTATCGCGCCGCGACAGTACACCGAGAACATCAAGAAACCGGAGAAGTACAAGTATGTACACTACTCTCTATCAAAACGGGCGGTTGCCCCGAAGACTGTGCCTATTGCCCCCAATCGGCACACCATGACACCGATGTAGAAGCAGAAAAAATGCTGGACAGAGATGAGATTATATCTGCCGCTAAACGAGCAAAAGAAGCCGGTAGTACTCGATTCTGTATGGGAGCTGCTTGGCGATGTGGTCGCGAAACAAAAGATTTTGATAAAGTGCTCGAAATGGTGAGTGACATTACCGACATGAATATGGAAGTTTGCTGTACCTTGGGTATGCTATCTGATGAGCAGGCAGCCAAGCTCAAAGAAGCTGGTCTTTATGCTTATAACCACAACTTGGATAGCAGCGAAGATTTTTACAATCGTATTATTTCCACTCGTAAATACCAAGACCGCCTTGATACCATTGAAACCGTTCGGGAAAATGATATCAGTGTCTGCTCCGGCGGTATTATTGGAATGGGTGAAACAGACGAAGATCGAATAGAACTTATCCATAACCTTTCTACTATGCCCGAACATCCGGAATCTGTACCAGTAAATGCTCTTATTGCTGTTGAAGGTACCCCGCTGGAAGATCAGCCAAAAGTTCCCTGGTACGATATGGCCCGTATGATTGCTACCGCACGTATCACCATGCCCAATTCTATGGTACGTCTCTCGGCCGGGCGTGTAGACATGAGCATGGAAGAACAAGCCTTCTGCTTTATGGCCGGTGCGAACTCAATCTTTACCGGGGAAAAGCTACTCACTACTGATAATAATGAGCTTGAGGAAGACAAAAAGATGTTTGATATCCTTGGCTTGCAACCACGTGAAGCATTTAAAGAGGCCAAAGAAAAGCATGTGCCTGAGAAAGTAGAAGCTGCTGAATAAAAAATGCACCCATTTACAAAAAAGAGCTGCAGGGTAATCCTGCAGCTCTTTTATTTTTATAGGTGTTTAATTGCCAAACCTATCATCTAACAGCTCCCAAACATAAACCACAAGAGAGTTATACGCCCTTTAAAATATATACGCGATACCGGAAGAACCTCCTCAGAACGAGAATAAAAAAATTATAAGACCCTATATACCCTTATGGTATGCCATTTGTGTTCATTTTAAGCTTATAAACGGCATTCGGTGCTGTCATAAATAGCATCCCGTTGTTTGGTCCACCCCATGCCAGATTTGTAATTCTTGGTGTTTCAAATTGTTTAAGCAGCTCTCCATCAGCTGAGAAAATCCATAAACCGCCCGGGCCGGTAGAATATAGATTCCCCTCTTTATCAATTTTCATGCCATCAGCGGCACCGACGCCTTCTGCGTCCATTTTAGCGAATACTTCTCCACTGCCAAGGGTACCATCACTTTTAACCGGAAATACTCGAATGTGATTATGCTTGCTATCATTGACGTATAGCTTATCTTCAGTGGGAGAAAATACGATGCCATTAGGTAAGGCAAAGTCCTTTACTAACAACTGTAACCCACTGCCCTTTGAATAGCGGTACACCCCTTGGAAATCCAGCTCTTTTTCTTCATCAGACACTCCAAATGAAGGATCCGTAAAATAGACAGAACCGTCAGATTTTACGACCAGATCATTGGGGCTATTTAATCGTTTTCCTTTATAATTATCAATAATTATCGTTATCTCTCCGTCATTATTCTCTTTAGCAATGGCTCCATCATGCTGTGCTAAAAGGAGTTGTCCCTGTCCATCAAAAGTAAGACCATTTGCGTGCCCACTGGGGTTCAGATACTCAGTAGCGCCCTCCTCAGCAGTCCATTTATACACAGTATTTGCTGGAATATCACTAAATAAAAGATATCCTGAAGAGTGCCAAAGCGGACCTTCCGCAAACTCATAATCACTGGTTATTTTTTTCAGTTCAGCTCCCTCTTCAATTAATTGCTGTCCCATAGATATTGAACAAATCACCAATAAAAAACCCAGAAGTGCAATAGATTCTTTTACCAAAAGTCTCATAATTATTCCCGTTTTGACAGTTAAAGATACCAGCAAATACAATACTAACAGGAAGAATTATGATATACAAAAACCTTAATTAAAAAAATTATTGAGGTTAATATTTAGCTGTTTCAAACAGACCTCTTCCTGTTAGCAAATTATAAAACAAATAAAACTATGTTATATGTTTTGTAATTTCTTACGGTTATTCTAAATTGGCAATCCGTTTAAAAATTAAAAAGATCTGATATAATGAGATACTTGGTTTTGCTGTTATTAACTCTTACTGTATCATGCCAATCTAATGAACACAAACTGGAAGAAGGTCGTTGGGTGGGAGCTCTAAGTCCAATGAATCACCCAAAGATGGAGAACCCCGTTGCTTATGACGTGTCTTATAATGAGTCAGATGAGCTGGAAATTATACTTATTGGTCCCAGTGGTGCCCCTATACAAACAAGAAAACCGAAGCTAAACGCTGATACACTCACCTTTTCTTTTAATGAGCCTGACAAGCAGGTCTATTTGAATTGTAAGCTAATCCAAGATAAAAACTCTTTTTCCGGAAAATGTACAGACATGGAAGGCAAATGGGCAAAGTTCACAATGAACCCGCCCCAATAGCCATATTACTAATGGTTAGATAAATAATACGTAGCTTCTGTTATCTCAAGGATATACCATTTAAACGCTCCCTCATCAAGCTGCCATGTAACACTAGCTTGAGTGGGAATCATTATACCATCTAATAATTGATAAGAAGAAGGATCAATATTGATAACCCATCTCTCTAATGTAGCCCTTTCCTGACGAGTATAATAACGTTCGGCCTTAAACCGAACCGGAAGCCCATCTTTATTAAACTCAAATATACCTGAAGTGGTAATTCCCCCATATTTTATGGTAGCCCGGGCGCTACTACTATCTAACTGTTCCCATCGTAAATATTCTTCTGTCACAGCACTGGGGTACCAAACCATTTCAGCCAAATATCTCACTAATGTTCCCTGATTCATTTCGGCCCCTTCAGCATTAACCACAGGAAACAGGGATAGCAACTTTATAAGCATGTGCCCTTTTCCATCTTTGTATTTATCACGTCCCGCTAAATGGATATAAGGAGCCATTTCAGCCTCCGCCACCCATAAAAATGATGGATTAGCTGTTTTAATAAACTGTTCAGCCTGAACGGACATCCAACCACCATCTGGCGTGGTCTTCATCTTTCCTTTTTGTTTGAGTTGTATGGCTTGAACAAATTGCTGATCAGCGATATTCGTTTGATCTATCCATCTGGATACAATAGGGGGTAAATCATATATCACTTTATCATGCACTTTCGTCTGCTTGGCAGGTATGCTATCCCAGAACTGTTTGACTTCCCTATCCACCATTGCATTAAAGCTCCAGTGTCCATAGCCCAATATGCATCCTGCCAGTATGATAACATTTGCTATAGTACCATACTTAGCATCTCCCCAGTATGTAATAATGAGTGTTTGAGAAACAACAATTCCTACTGCAACAATCATCCACCACCAATCTATCCCAAACAAGTATGTAATTGCTGAAGCTAGAAATAATAAAAAAGCTCCAAACCAAACTACCCCTGCCGTTCTTGAAATAGGTATTGAAAGTTGATCAATAACTGCCAAGTCATATGCTTTTAAAAACCCCATTAAGTGGATAAATCCGTGTAACAGGATTATAACACTCCACCCCACTTTTATCATAAATCGGTAACCAAATTAAGAATTCTATATTTTCCTTTTATTCCTGCAGGCTTTCAAGTAATATCCTAGCCAGCTTGTCAATTTTGCTGCTTTCTTTATGCCCGGCAGATATGTTTGATAATACAATCACTCCTTTCTTCTTTTCAATATTCAGTGTCATTGAAGACCGATACCCACCTGTACCTCCATTGTGCCAGTGCCACCGATCTCCGGAATCTCTTTTAAGAATAAACCAACCAAGACCAATATCCAATTTATCATTTACCGTAAACGTTTTCTGATGCATCTGATGATAGAAAGAATCCTGGGCATTAAAATTAGCAATCCCAAAATTTGATAAATCTTTAACCGTAGAAAGGATAGCCCCTGCTCCATTTAAAGCGGCTATATCCCAATTTGAGGTAACACTCCCCCTCTTAGATAAACCTAGCACCAGTTGTTCTTTAATCTTATTACGTGCCGTTGTTGTACTCGTCATTTCCAGCGGAGAGGCAATATACTGCTGTAACATTGCTTCATATGGCTTTTGATCTACTTTAGATAGTACATAGCCAAGTATTCCTGCTCCTAAATTTGAATATTGATGTTCAACTCCCGGGGTAGTTTCAACTTCCATCTCAGTACTCATATATTCTCTGAGCATTGCCTCATCATAATCTTTGTAGGGGTTGTCCATATGCCAAATTGATTCCCATATAAATCCTGACGGTAGATGCGGTAGCCCCGAAGTATGGTTCGCTAACTGTTTAAAAGCTATATCCTCTTCAATATTTAGAGTGAAATTTAAATAGCGCTGAATAGAGTCACTGATTTTAATCTTCCCCTCATGAGACAGCTGAACCATTAAAGCAGAAGTAAACACCTTGGTTAAAGACCCAATCTCGAAAACCTTGTCTCTATTTTCTATAGTCTTTAGAGTATCTTGCTTCCTTATTGCCCCATAGAATGTTGTTATACTGTCATCAATGATTCCAATAGCCAACTGGGTATTATTGGGATAATATTTTAAAACAGATGCAATGGAATCTCTCTGTTCCCGACTAACCTTATTATCAGTCACTAGTCTATTAATTGCTATTAGTGGCTCACTAATACTACTACAAGCTACCACTAGAAACAAAATCCCGAAAGCCGCTAATAATCTCTTCAACATCTATCCCCCGATGAATCTTTTAATACTTTTTCAATAAACCTAATAATGCGGTTAATTTAGATAATCGACGGCATATTTTTAAATATTCAGATCCGACTGGGAATCTTAGTTAATAGCCAATTAAACATAAAGTCCCCAGATCTATTTTAATAAAAGGAATTTGCTCGCCCCATTCTCACTCAGCCACTCATAAGCTGCTTAATATCCTCCGGCTCTCCAATTACAGAAAGCTCATCACCTGGCTCTAACTTGGTATGTCCGTGAGGAATTACAAGTTCACCATGTCTGTATATGATAGCTACCAAACATTCTCCCGGCAATGAAAGGCTCCGAATATTTTGACCGATTTTATCACGGAAATAAGGATTATGATCAACAAAAACATGAGAAAAATGCTCATCACTCATTAATACTTCACGCAACTCTTTTTCAGTGGAAGCCTCTTTCCATCGGGTGTTAAACGTATCAACCTGGATAATTTCAGCCACATGACCAATTACACGTAAATCAAGCCCTGGTTCATTCTGGGGTGTAATCAAAAATATAATAGCATGAACACCGGTATTCTTACCATTTAGTAATAGTTCATATCCTGCTGGTAACCGATAAACAACCATCTCTGCTGTAGATACCTCTGGCAAACTCACATAACAAGAAACAACCCCATTTCCCAAGGATGAAAGCTGATATTCACTCCTCTTAGTTAACTCTCCGGATATTGTTTCATTATCCAGTATAACTCTTTCAGCAAAAATTTCGGCGGCATCCTTAGTCAGCTCATCCAACTCCTTATCTTCATCTTCAATATCAATTATTACACTTCGGGCCACAATTTCTTCATACGATAACCGCTTGGGTGCATTTTTTTCATTCACTATAGATAACAATTCATGTTCCAAGGCCTCATAGCGTTTACGCCCTAAGCGCTCATGGACATGAAATATAGCTCCCTGTCTTTGCACGTTTTTATCCACATAATAGTAGTACCATGCCACACAAAACACACTAATTACTCCCGTAAAGCTTACGGCCAGAAGTCCCATTTCAGCGATTAGCCACACCGATATTAACATCCCCGCAATTTGTACCCAGGGATAGAAAGGAGACTTAAAGCCCGGAGAATAGGCCGCTATCTTACTTTCTCTCATTACTATAACTGCAAAGCAGAGCAAACCAAATAGTAATAACTGAAATGCACTGGCAAGTTTTGCTACAGCTTGCACATCAAAAGTTAGAAGTATCACTATCATACAAACAACAGTTACCATAATAGCCACGGTGGGGGTTCCCGTTTTTCCCACACGGCCAAAAGCCGGGCTCACCAACTTATCCCGAGCCATTGCAAATGGATACCGTGATGCCGACATAATTCCTGCATTACCTGTTGAAGCAAATGCTGCCACAGCTGCTACCACCATAGCAATCACCCCCCATGAGCCGGGCAACCACGATAGAAATTGCTCTCCTGCATCAACAACAGGGGTAAGGCTTTTATAAAACTCACCTGGCTCAAGCACACTCAACATTATATATACTCCCAGTACATAAATCAGTATAGCCGTAATTAACGACAGTCCCATGCCTAACGGGATGTTGCGATCAGGATTTTGGACCTCTTCAGCCACACTCGCCACTTTGGTTAACCCCGCATACGAAACAAATACAAGACCGATAGTTGCTACAAAACCATGCAAATCATTTCTAAAAAAATCACCATAACTATCAATCCCCCCACTAAGTTTAAAAGCTGGTACCGCGGTAAGCCCCTGAATAACAAAAATACCCATTATTACAACCAGAATCGTTACCAAAACCCGCTGGAGCATCGTAGTTTCTTTGGCACCAAATACATTCAGTATCCCAAAAATCACTGTAAGTACTAATGCCAACAGGGTAAATGAGATATCCAAATACAAGGAAAGGTATGCCCCCATTCCGATAAGTGCGAACGAGCTTTTAAACATCAATGCGATCCAGGATCCCAGTCCCCCAACAGTACCAACCAATGGTCCCAAACTCCGATCCAGGAAATAATAAGCTCCTCCTGCTTTGGGCATAGCAGTGGAAAGTTCAGCTACACTTAACATCGCCGGCAGAATAAGTAACCCTGATGCAAGATAGGCCAGGTAAACGGATGGACCTGTTTGTGCTGCAGCTAAGCCGGGTAAAAGAAAAAAACCGGAACTGAACATTGCACCCGTACTGATTGCAAAAATATCGAATAGACGTAATTGTTTCTTTAATGTCGTCTTAGCCATGCTGTATTTATTGTTAAATAATTTAGACCAATTTTTGGCCTTTTAAAATTCAATAATTTTTTCGAGTAAAAAAAGTTCCCTTGAAGAGTATCAATAAGTAGAAAATAACACCATACTTATCCCTATCATTTCAAGAAGGATCACTATTTTAAAATATTGGTCTTCCTGTCTAACGTACTGATATAAGTAGAATTACAGATATTTTAACTGCATATTAATGTTCTAAAATATCCATTGAGTGATAGCTTAGATCGGCTTTCCGATATAACGAGATTGGCAAACGGTGATTTATTGATGTGAGAATCAGAAAGGTTAAGTAAAACATAGCCAGAGGCTGTTAATTAAAGCGTAATTGCAGTTTAGCTAATTCAAGGGAATTTACCGCTATTAATGAAATAAATACAACTTTTTTTGGGTCATTATTGTATTGATAACAATTTGTTAATAATAAACCGACGTAATAAACATGGGTACTTAGAAACATGGTAAATGTTTATATCATATTTTCTGTTAGATTGTTTTATTATTTCTAAAGAACATTAGCTGAACCATGAAAAAATATAAATCCATTATTGGGCTGATAAGCTGGATTATTATTTGCAGCATGGCAGGTATATTTGGCGCACAGTTTGAGCCCGGCACCTGGTATGAAATTCTGCAAAAACCTACATGGACTCCCCCTAATTGGGTATTTCCAGTTGTTTGGCCCATTCTTTATATGATGATGGGAACGGCGGCATGGCTTTTATGGAAAAGAGAAACCGTCTCTGTCAGAGATCATGCTTTTACGTGGTTCTTTGTACAGTTAGTACTAAATGCACTCTGGTCTTGGTTATTTTTTGGAATGCATCTTATTGGTACGGCTTTGGCAGAAATTTTCTTACTATGGATAGCTATCATTTTTACCATACTCCTATTTTGGAGACAAAAGCAGATAGCTGGTCTGCTACTCCTACCCTACTTGGGATGGGTTAGTTATGCATCAGCATTAAATTTCGCGATCTGGCAGCTCAATTAAAATTAACACTGTAAATAATTTATTTGAGTAGTGAGTCATCAATACGACTATATCATTGCGGGAGCGGGTGCAGCGGGACTCAGTTTAGCCTGGGAGTTATTGCATTCCCCACTTAGAGATAAAGAAGTGCTAATTGTTGATTCTGACCTGGAGCCAAAAAATGAAAAAACATGGTGTTTCTGGGATTCAGGCGCTCCCCCATTTGAAGACATAATATATAAAAAATGGAATCAGATTGAACTCAGTATTTTTGGTGAGCACGTTGTACAATATCTTGATCATTATCCATACTACTGCCTGCGAAGTATTGATTTTAAAATGAAGGTGTTCGAGGCATTAGAATCGGTACAAAATTTCACTTTGAAAGAAATGGATATCGTGGATATAACACCCACATCTGCTGGTGCAACTCTGGTAACATCAGATCATTCTTATACTGCAGAATATATCTTTCAGAGCTGTTTTCTTCCTCACGAGCATCTTCAATCTACTCCCAACTATCCTTTAGTACAACATTTCTTGGGATGGGAGATTCAATGCCAAAAGGCAATTTTTGATGATTCCATACTTACCTTAATGGATTTCGATGAGACTGTTGATGATTATCTCGCCTTTATGTATTTGTTACCTTGGTCAACCAAAACCGGGCTTATAGAATACACCGTTTTTTCAGATCAATTATTAGAGAAAAAAGAGTATGAAGAAAAAATATCTCTATACCTCAATAACAGATTTGGTCTACAGCCTATTCATTATAATATAACACGTCGAGAGTTTGGGAAAATACCAATGCAAGACCGGCCGTTCGTGCCTTGGTATAAACCCAACATCCTTAATATTGGCACTGTTGGTGGCCGGACTAAACCATCTACTGGTTACACTTTCAAACGCATTCAGCAACAGGTAAAAGATATTGTTGCGGGGCTTTCCACAGATGAACACCCCAAAGCAGATCCGCCTTCACAAAAACGGTATCGAGCCTACGATCTTTGGTTGCTACATATTATTCACAATCATCCTGAAGAAGCTCGAAAAGTTTTTAATCATCTATTTAAGAATAATTCCATTGATGAAATTTTCAGATTCCTTGGTGAAGAGACAACCATAATGCAGGATCTACATATTATGAGCAGTGTCCCTTACCTCCCCTTTTTACACGCCATTTGGGAAAGTCGAGATAGAATTTGGGAGATATAACTATTCATTCTTCCGTTTCTAAATGGGCTGCATTATAGTCAGGATGATCACCAAAGAGGTATCCGTATGGTTTAAGTCCGTCAACCTGGTCAAAAACACATTTTAGAATACCGAGAAAAGGAACAAATAAAATCATTCCGGAAATCCCCCAAAGTTGACCACCGATAATTAAGGCAATCAGTGCCATAAAAGGGTTAATGCTTACACTAGAACCAATAATATTCGGGGTAATAAAGTTGCCCTCTAAAAATTGTACTGCTGCAAAAACGCCCATAACAGCCAGTGGATTTAATAAAGAATCCGTAAATAATAACGCAAAAAGGATTGCCGGCAAACTCCCAATAATGATACCGATATAGGGAATAATAGCCAACACAGCTGCAAAAACAGCAAAAAAGAGCACATGATCAATGCCCACAATCCAGAGACCTATGGCATTTAGTAAAGCTAAAATGCTAATCACCATCATCATTCCCACTAAATAGCTCTGTGTTACATGCTGTATACCGTCAAGCACCGAATCTATCTCATCATTCTTCCCCTCCACTGCCTTGTGTAAAAAGGTACGATACATCTTTTTATAATACATCATAAAGAATACAAAAAACGGCAACAGCCCAATAGTTGTAAACACACTGGTAGTAGCCCCTAGGGCCGTACTTATATACTGTCCACTTTTATCAACTACAGTCTCCAATCCTCGTTCTAAAAATTCAACCTGTCTGTTGGGCGATAGGTTAAATTTTACCTGTAAAAACTGAATTAAATCATTACTTACAGCCTGAATTTTTGCATTCGCCTCAGGCAGACGATCAGCAAATTGCACCAGCTGAAACGACAATAATGAGATAATTCCTCCCAATATTATTGTTACCAACAGCATACTAGTAATAATAGCCAACACCCTGTTAAATTTATATTTCTGCAGCCAGTTACTAATGGGTTGCAATAGCATGGCCAAAAGTGCAGAAAAAGCCAGAGGCATCAGAATAAACTTACCATATGAGAAGAGCAAAAACACCAGGAAAATACCTAATAAAATAGTCGTTCCTTTTAGCCAAAATGGATACGATTTACCCATGCTTTGTCACCTGCCTCATCTATTTGACAATTTAATCATTATTACTTCTTTAACTGCTCATCCAGTGCCTGCAATGGCGGATCAAAGTTTTCTTGAAAAATTTCAAACGGCACTCGGTATCCCACTTCTTCTTTTACATTGCTCTCCTCTATTACTTGCTGATAGGTTTCATAACAATCAAGTGCATCCTCAAACTTCTGATAGTCTTCATCATTTGCCTCTACCCAGCAATCAATTTCTGCTTGCTTTGAAGAGCTGAGATTAAATTTCCCTCCACTATCATCCTCGCTAAAACGTGTAAAAAAGGCAAGCCGGCGGGGGTAAGATTCACCTGATCTCCTTAAATCACAATATACGTTCTTTACCACCGCATGGCTTACTAAATGATCTTCGAATCCACTAATCCCATGAACAGCGTAAGTGACCAGTATATCCGGCTTGATTTCTTCCACATGATCACGAATTACAATTTCTATCTCTTGGGGATCTAACTCTTTTAGCCCGTCATCAGGAAGGTCACAAACCTTCATCCCATTCAGATCCAAAACATTTTCAACACACTGCATCTCCTTATACCGGATCTGCCCCATCTCCTCTTTGTCAACCCCCAAGCGAAACCGTTGCTTGGTAGCTTCTCCTTTAGTCAGGGTCAACAAGTATACCTCATCTCCCTTTCTGCGTTGTGCTGCAATCGCCGGCGCCGGACCAAATGACTCATCATCGGGATGTGGGAAAACGTATAGAATTTTCATAATCGATTGTTACTAAATTAAATAATAATGAGTACCTCGATTTTAACCATATTTTATGCAACAAAAAAACCCCAACATTTCCAAGTGTTGAGGCTTTAAACTCTTATGGTGAACATTACCCGGCTTTGGGTACTCTTATCTCTATACCCTCCAAAGCAGGCTTTTCCACTCCTTCGTCACTTTCAATCTCACCATCTCTCAGTCTTATAATACGACGGGCATGATCAGCGATATCCTGCTCATGAGTAACAACAAGAATGGTATTTCCCATTCTATATAGCTCTTCGAAGAGCATCATTATTTCATTACCGGTTTCAGTGTCAAGATTACCGGTCGGTTCATCAGCCAGAAGAATGGATGGATTGTTTACAAGAGCTCTTGCAATAGCCACGCGTTGGCGCTGCCCACCGGATAGCTCATTGGGTTTATGGTCAATACGATCTCCCAGTCCTACCCTTCGGAGCGTTTCAGCAGCTCGTCTATGACGTTCTGCAGTCCTTATCCCGGAATAAATAAGTGGAAGCTCAACATTTGATAAACAGTCTGTCCGCGGTAGCAGATTAAAAGTTTGAAAGACAAACCCAATTTCACGGTTGCGAACCTCAGCAAGATCAGCATCTTCAAACTCACTCACATCCTGCTTGTTAAGAATATAGGTTCCCGATGTAGGTGTATCCAGACAACCAATAAGATTCATGAGCGTTGACTTTCCGGAACCTGATGGCCCCATAATGGCGATATACTCGTTTTCCTGGACATCAAATGAAACTCCATCAAGAGCACGAACCTCTTGGGTTCCCATCTGGTACACTTTCGTCAGATCGTTCACAGTAATAACTGAATTTGACATGCTTACCTTTAATTTGAAACCAGGTCGCTATAGATCTGGTTATTAACTTTTACTTTGTCTCCATCCGAAAGTTTCTTTGATAACGTCCGATAGCTCCCGGTAACAATTGTATCTCCCGCCTCAACTCCATTTAAAATCTGAATATGTGTATTGTCACTAATTCCCGTCTTTACCTCGCGCCGTTTAGCAATGCCATCCTCGACTACAAAAACGATCTTCCGGAGGTCCTCTTTTGGAATAACAACTTGCTTGGTAGTATCCGTTTTTGTTGAGTCATCACTAGCTGAGGAGTCAGCAAAATCGCGTACTGTAACCGCCTGTATAGGAACCGATACCACATTTCGCGCTGTCTCAGTCTGCACATCTACCGATGCGGACATCCCCGGCTTAAAAGATGGTGTAAACGTGCCCTCAGGCACTTCTCGAGAGGCTTTTGGAACAATACGCTTATTGCCCGCCATATTGAGGTTGTGGGGTGTTAAAACCCGAATTTTCACTTCATAGTTGGTCACCTGTTCTGCCGTGCCGGAACCCGATACATCCGCAGAATTAGCAATTTCTGTCACTAATCCTTTAAAAGTTTTATCCGGGTAAGCATCCACCTCGATATTTGCCGTATCTTCTACCGATACATTCACAATATCATTTTCGTTTACCTGTACCTGTACTTCCATCTGGTCCATCTTGGCAATGCGAAGCAGTTCGGTACCGATCGATTGGGTATTACCGAGCACGCGTTCGCCAACTTCTACCGGAAGCTTGCTTATGGTTCCTTTTCGAGGTGCTCTAATAATAGTCTTTTGAAGCTCTTCTTTGGCCTGCTCTAACTGCGCCTCAATGCTTTGCACTTGGTATTTTGCGGCCTTAAAGCTCGCTTTACGCGCCTCAAAAGCCGTTTTAGTACGAATATATTCCGACTCTGAGATAGCCTCAGACTCATATAATTTCTTGTTCTGCTGATAGGTATTCTTAGCTTCTAACAAGTTTGCCTTAGCCTCTTCCAATCGAGCTTTTTGCGTCAGCATTGAAGCATTAATCTCATCAATACGAGCCTGGTAAATATCTGGTTTGATACGAACAAGCAAATCCCCTTTGGCAACATAGTCTCCCTCTTTAATTGGTAGTTCAATAATTTCACCGGATACTTCGGGACGCAGAATAACTTCTACCTCTGGCTGTATCTTTCCTGACGCTGAAACTTCCTGAGTAATTATTTTCAACTTTGCCTCTGAGGTTTCAACTTCTGTTTTAACTCCGCTTCCACCCAACCATCCCATCGATTTAGCAACCACCAGCCCCACTCCCAGCGTAATAACAAGTCCCCCAACTACATATAGTAACTTTTTTGTAGCTGATTTTTTTTGTTTAGCCATCCTTCTCGCTATTTAATTTAAAGATATATCTTGATCAATCTTACCTAAATAATAGTCTAACAACTTCTCTTGAAACACATATCGGAAAATAGCTTGGGCTCTGTTAGATTGAGCTTCAATATATTGTGCATTAGCATCACTAAGCTCAACTAAAGTTCCGGCGCCAACCTCATATCGTTCTTTTTGTGTTTGATACGATCGTTCAGCAGCCTGTAAAGCCTTTTGAGTTGAACTAAGTTGTTTTACATATGATTGATAATCATTATAAGCCTGTCGTACCTCTTTAAGTACTGTATACTTCAGATTCTGATATTCTAATTTGCTATTCTTATACGTTATCTTTGAGCTCTGAACATTAATGCGACTATTCAAATTGTTGAAAATCGGAATATTTACTGAAAACCCTACGTATTTATTTACACTTTGATCAAAAAACTGATCTGAGAAATTTACTGCTTCAGCAGTTTGGGGACCTGTTCGCAATCTGTAGGTATCATAATAGCTACTACTTATACCTATATTTGCAGAAAGCGAAGGATAGTAGCTGGCACGTGCCAATCCTAAATCCTCCCGATTACGTTTAATCAATAATTGTTGTGCCTGCAAATCTTTCCGTTCACTTAATGCTTGGTTGATCAATTCAGAAAGTTCTAAAGATTTTGCAGCAGGTGTTAAATCCCTGAGGTCTGGAGCAATAAACTCATACTCTTTTTGAGGATCAAGTTGCAGTGTACCAATAAGTTGTGTTTTACTGTATGACAAATCATTCTCACGTTGAGTAACTGTTAGTTCGTTGCTTGCAACAGTAGACTCTTGATTATATAGATCTACAGTAGGACGGGATCCAACCTCTACTTGAGCTTTAACCTGCTTTAATTGTTCTCGCGCCGATTCCAAATTTCGTCGGGCAATCTTAAGTAATTCTTTATTTAAAACAACCTGTAAAAACCCACTAGCTGAATTGAAGATAACAGTTTGTCTTGCCCGATTTTTATTAGCCTGCTGATACTTTTCATTCAACTGGTTACGACGAAGATTGATGATATTCGTAAACCCCTCAAATATTGTAAGACTAGCACTAACTCCCCCACTAAGAGAATTACGGATCGTATTCTCAAGCTGCAAAGTAGTGTTGTTAAACTGCTGACCTTGGGTACTACGACCACTAAACTGTCCATTAATAGAAGGCAAAAAATCAGCTTTAGCACCTAATATCTGCTTTTCAGCAAAATTCAAATTATTATTTGCCTGCTTCAGCTGATAATTATTTTCCAGAGCGATATCAATAGCGTCTTGCAGCGATATTTTTTTAGTCTCTTGAGCGATTGTGGTAGTTGCCAGACACAGACTTACAAATAAGAATAGAATCCCTTTGCGCATATCCATAAAAAATTGGTTGTAAATTATTTGATTTGTGCAATTACACGAACAACATTAGTAATTGTTACAGTGAGATGTGGCTTTAGTAAGTAAAAAAATAAAAAGGAGTTGTTATTCTTCTTCAGTACCGTTTGAAACTGATAAATGCTCCTCGGCTTTCTCTTCTAAAAGCTCCTCAACATAATCTGTTGCATAATTGATCGCTTTACGAGTTGCCAGCCTTTTTAGTTCAGACAGCAAAGCACCGCTGAATTCTCCGGCTGATGAACTTTTGCCGGATGAGCGGCCCCGGTGTCCCAATAAAAATCCAATAACTGCAGCGCTCCCTACAATCGGCAGTGGATGCTCCCTAATAATTGATTTGGGATCCAGTTTGGTACTCACATCATCACGTACACGGTCAATAGAATCGTCCAGCTCTTCCTGGATCTCTCCCAGCTCTTGTTCCAGTTCTTTCTTCTTCTGTTCAAGTTCATCTATTTGATCTTTAGCCATAATACTAATCGTCTTTCTGAGTTTTTGATCGAGCAGATTCTGTTGTGTCTAATTTCTTTTGAGGAAGCTCTCCATTCTGATTAATAGCCTTAATCACCTCGGCCTCAAACATCTGCTGCAGACGTTTAAATAGTCCATCCGGCTTTAAATAAACAAACAAGAGGCCGGTCAATAGCAGGGGCAACGAAACGAGTACATATCCAAGGCTATCACTTCCCAGCAGATCTCCCAAATAGATCGCCAGCGCAAAAAGAAGGAAGCAGACGCCACCCAATATCAACAAAGCACCCGCCCCCCGATGTAGTGATGCTGCTATCCAACCGGACAAATATTCCCCGGTATTAAGCATCATTAACTCAATACGTTTTTCAATATATAGCTTTAGATCTGCGGAAATTCGTCGAAACTGATTTCCCAATCGATCTTTGCTCTTTTCCTTTTTCATATTAATCGTCTGAACTCAATAACTTACCTAAAATATATCCGGCTAATAATCCCCCTGCCACACTCTTTACCGGGTGCTTTCGGATTATTTTCTCAGCTCGTAACTTTAGTTCATCAATACGTTCGGCCAATTCTTCCTCTTCTACCATACGTCGACCGCGA